>DASZFU010000063.1:0-12590 GCA_035939495.1 Candidatus Angelobacter sp.
AGGTTCTGGCCACAGCCATACAAGTGGCTGCATCCTGGGCCAAGTTCCCCCGGGCCATCTTGGCTGATTGGAAGAAACAAGGCGCAACGACTCTTAGAGAGAAGATTCGGAATCTGCCGGCGTGGGAAGAGAAAGACGAAGCGCCAGGGCCGCTGTCTGCCGCATCAACATCGGTTCCCGTCAAATCCAAAGTAGTCAGCGCTACCGCCTACCCGGAAGGCATTGTCGTAGTAAAGATGGAAGATCGGCAATTCAAGAACATGTTTTCCCAAGCCTTCCTGGAGGGAGTCGCAGAGGTTTTCGCCCACATCGAGCAGACACCTATATATAAGGTAGTGATCCTGACCGGCTACGACAGCTATTTTGCCTCCGGAGGGACCAAGGAAAATCTATTGGCCATTCAGGAGGGCAAGGCCAAGTTCACCGATTCCAAGGTGTTTCAGTCGGCGCTGGACTGCAAGCTGCCGGTGATTGCGGCCGTGCAGGGGCATGGCATCGGCGCAGGCTGGACTCTGGGCATGTTCGCCGATCTGGTGCTGATGAGTGAAGAGAGCCGCTATGTGAGTCCGTATATGAATTATGGGTTCACACCGGGAGCGGGTGCGACCTACATTCTCGCGGAAAAAATTGGTAACGACTTGGCCAGGGAGAGCCTGCTGACCGGGCAGCAGTGTGCAGGCCGTGATCTCAAAGATCGTGGAGTGCGACTGCCCATCTTGCTGAGGGCTGAAGTGAATGCGGCGGCCATGGCTTTGGCCAGGCAAATCGCGCAAAGCTCGCGCAGCCGGTTGATGGCTCTGAAACAGCAGTGGACGAAGGACGTAAAACAGCGTCTGGAAGACACCTATCGTCTGGAACTGGCCATGCATGAAAAGACCTTTGTTGGCCGGTCGGAGACCTTGGCGCAGATTCAAAAGAACTTCCACCAAGAGCAAGAGGTTGAAACGTTTGCAACTAGCGCGCAGCCAGCCCCGGCTCATCTCGGAACTTCACATCAATCTGTTGATCGCCCATCGTTTGCAAGCGGCGTTCTTTCGGAAATCACAGAAACTTTGAAGAAGCTGCTAGCCGGCGAACTCCAGATGCGCGAGAGCGATATTGATGAACACGTCCAGTTCGTCGACCTCGGTCTGGATTCGATCAGTGGTGTTACGTGGATTCGCAAAATTAACGAGAAGTATCGCATCTCGATGGAAGCGATCAAGGTCTACAGCTATCCCACCCTGAGCGAGCTAAGTAGTTATGTTAAGGAGGAGGCCGAAAAGCAGGGTACGCTTTCGAGCACCACCGTGTCGCCTGCGGTAAAGATGCCGGTAACGACGGAGAAGAGCCACTCGCTGCGAAAGAAGATAACCACCAAGATCTCCACAGAAAAGCTCACTTCTTGGCGCAGTCAAAAGGCAATTCGATTCGCAAATACTGTGGCGGCTCCCGCCAAGCCTGCAATCCAACCCATAGCAGTGATCGGCATGGCCGGGCAGTTCCCGCAAGCCAAAAACCTTGAGGAGTTCTGGCAGAACCTGGCCCAAGGCAAGAACTGTATCGCCAAAGTTCCAGCCGAGCGCTGGGATGTGGATGCCTACTATCAACCTGGGGAAATTGTTCCGGGAAAGACCAACTGCCAATGGGTCGGGGGATTGGAAGAATATGATCGCTTCGACCCGTTGTTTTTCAACATATCACCTACGGAAGCCGAGAGCATGGATCCGCAGCAGCGCTTGTTCCTACAAGCCTGCTGGCACAGCATCGAAAATGCCGGATACGATCCCCGCATGTTGTCAGGGGGCAAATGTGGCGTCTTTGTTGGTTGCGCAATGGGCGACTATCGTCAATTGTCGCGACGCCATCAACTGAGCGCACAAGGTTTCACCGGTAACGCAACGTCCATATTGGCCGCTCGCATCTCTTACTTCCTGAATCTGCAAGGACCTTGCATCTCCATCGATACAGCTTGCTCTTCATCATTGGTCGCCATTGCCCAGGCCTGCGACAGTTTGATTTCCGGCAACAGCGATCTGGCCTTGGCCGGTGGCGTCTATGTGATGGTCGGGCCGGAGCTGCATATCATGACCTCGCAAGCATGCATGCTCTCGTCCGAAGGGAAATGCTTCACCTTCGACCAGCGGGCCGATGGCTTTGTTCCCGGAGAAGGGGTGGGCGTCGTGCTGTTGAAACGCCTGTCCGACGCGCAACGGGATCACGACATGATTTATGGCGTGATTCAGGGCTGGGGTGTCAATCAGGATGGCAAGACCAATGGCATCACCGCCCCCAATCCCGAGTCGCAAACCCGCCTGGAGCAGGAGGTATACGACAAATACCAGATCGATCCAGCCAGCATTCAACTGATCGAAGCCCACGGGACAGGCACGAAGTTAGGCGATCCGATCGAGGTGGAAGGGTTGAAGAAGGCCTTCCAGAAATATACACAGAAGCGGGAGTACTGCGCCTTAGGTTCGGTGAAGAGCAACATTGGTCATTGCGCCACGGCGGCTGGAGTTGCGGGAGTGATCAAGCTGTTGTTGGCGTTGCAGCACAAACAACTGCCGCCCACCATCAACTTCGAGCAGCTCAACGAGCATATTGATCTGGGTGCGAGTCCGTTTTACGTGAATAGCCGGTTGCAGGAGTGGAAGCTGGAAAGCGGGCAGAGGAGACAGGCGGCCATCAGTTCGTTCGGCTTCAGCGGAACCAACGCCCACATGGTGATTGCTGAGCATCAGTCGCCGGTGGAGGTACAAGTCCCGGCGGCAGTGATCACGCAAGAGGGGAAGGTAATCATCCCGTTGTCGGCCCGGACGGCGGTGCAATTGAAACAGAAGGCCTGCGATCTGCGGGATTACCTGCGCCAGGAAGGGACGACGATCGATCTGATCGAACTGGCGTACACGTTGCAGGTGGGCAGGGAAGCGATGGAAGAGCGGATGGGCTTCCTGGTGAGTTCGGTGGAGCAGTTGGGAGAGAAGCTGGAAGCTTACATCGAGGGCCGAACGGAGAGTAAAGACATCTATCAAGGACAGGGGAAGCGTGGGAAGGAGAACATCAGCATCGTCAGTCAAGATGAGGAGGTGCAAGAGACGGTGGTGGGGAAATGGATCGCACAGAAGAAGCTGGCGAAGTTGTTGGATTTGTGGGTAAAGGGGTTGGAGTTGGATTGGAGCAAGCTGTACGGCGAAGCCAAGCCGAGACGGCTTCGGCTGCCGCTGTATCCGTTTGCGAAGGAGCGGTATTGGATCGAGGCGACGAGGAGCAAGCAGGGGGCGACGGGTGCGGCATCTATGGCGGTCCTTCATCCGTTGCTGCACAGCAACACCTCGGACTTGAGCGAGCAGCGGTACAGTTCGACGTTCACGGGCGAAGAGTTCTTCCTGGCAGATCACCAGGTAGCAGCGAACGGGCATGGAATTCAAAAAGTGTTGCCGGGCGTGGCCCATCTGGAAATGGCGCGCGCCGCTGTTGAAGAAGCTATGTCTGCCCAGCCCGAAACGATGGTCCTGGAACTGCACAGTATCACCTGGGCACAGCCGGTCATAAGTACCGGGAACAAACGAATCAATATTGCGTTGTTGGCAAACGACCAAGACCAAGTCGACTACGAGATTTACAGCCGGGAATCCGATAAAGAAATCGTTTATTGCCAGGGCAGTGCCGTCTGGAGCAATCAGGCGGCTCCGGCAAGACTGGATTTAGATCAACTCAAGCGACAGATGGCACAGGACCGCATGGAGCCAGGCAGCATTTACTCGGCGTATTCCCGCATGGGGCTTTTCTATGGATCATCGTTTCAAGGCATCACCGCGATCCATAAAGGAAGCAACCAAGTGCTAGCCCAGCTCCGGCTGCCGAAAACCATTGAAGACACCTCGACTGAATATGTCCTTCATCCGACCCTGATCGAGGGTGCGCTTCAGGCTGCTGTTGGATTGATCGATGGTGATTTCGAACTTTCCAGAGAGGCGTCCTTGCCGTCGGCGCTGGATTTCATCCGCATCGTATCGCCTTGCACTCCCGAGATGTTTGCCTGGGTACGTTACGCTTCCGGCAGCCGCACAGGAGACAAAGCCCCCAGGCTGGATATCGACCTGTGCGATCAGAGTGGGAACATCTGCTTGCAAATGCGGGGATGGGTTTCGTCTCTGCTAAGCCAAGACATTAGAAAACCAGACACTAGAAAAGCTGTTGCGCAAGACCACGCTCTCGGCAGCCTGCATTTGGTCCCGGTATGGCAAACGCGCGACGTGGAGACTCCCATTGATGCAAGCAAACTCGAAAGCATGGAACACCATGTTGTGCTGTGTGAGCTGTCGAACGTTAACGCCGGGAAACTGCAATCGTTGCTTCCGCATAGCCGCTGCCTGTCATTGCAGGCAAGCGAACTGAAAAATGTTGCGCAGCGTTATAGCGAATACGCTCTTGCATGTTTTGAACATATACAAACAATTCTGCAGAATAAGCCCAAAGACAAAGTGCTGGTGCAGGTTGCCACTGGCGGTCATCAGGAGCAAGCGTTGTTTGCCGGCCTGGCGGGATTGCTGAAAACCGCAATGCTGGAAAATTCTCGGATCATTGGCCAACTCGTTGTCGTGACGGCGGAAATCAAGACCGAAGAACTAGCCGCACATCTGCAAGAAGAGATGACCCGTACATTGATGCAGGCATCGCCGGCAAACGATATTTTGGTCCGGCGTGACCAAGGCGCGCGGCAAGTCTTACGTTGGCAAGAGGCGGCATCAAATCTTGAAAACCCACCGGTCGCGTTCAAAGATCAAGGCGTTTACCTGATCACTGGCGGCGTAGGTGGTCTGGGCCTGCTGTTTGCCAAAGAGATTCTCAATCAGACCCACAATGCCCAAGTGGTGTTGACCGGGCGCTCGGCATTGACCGCGGAAAAGCAGGCTCGCTTAGACACATTGTCCGCACACGCTCGGCTGAGCTATCGGCAGGTCGATCTCTGCAACTTGGAGCAGCTACAGCAACTCATTGCTGCGATCAAAAGCGAACACAGGCGTCTCAACGGCATCCTTCACAGCGCTGGGATGATCGCTGATAACTTCATCTTCAAAAAGACCAGCGCAGAATTCAGCGAAGTGCTGCTGCCCAAAGTGACCGGTACCTTCAACCTTGACCAAGCCACTCGTGACATGGAACTGGATTTCTTCGTGCTGTTTTCCTCTATCGCTGGCGCGCTGGGGAATCCGGGGCAATCAGATTACGCAACCGCAAATGGATTCATGGATCAGTTTGCAGCGTACCGCAATCAGCAAGTGGCCGCCAGGCAACGGTACGGAATCACGCGGTCAATCAACTGGCCATTGTGGCAAACCGGCGGAATGAGCGTCGATGCCGCAACCCGGGAACTGCTGCGGCAAACCACAGGCATGGTGCCCATGCGGACCGCCACTGGTATCGAGGCGTTTTATCGAAGCCTGGCCTTACCTCACGATCAGATGATGGTTATGGAAGGCTCACGGCAAAAGATCACGGCCTATCTAAACAAGGAGCATATATTCACATCTTCCGACGCGCAGATACCTGCTCCTTATCAATATGCAAATAAAGCCGAAGAATTCTATTCCGATACGACTTCAAGGGCGTCCTCTGAATTTAAAGAAGAATATTTGACATTCGCGCCTTTTGAGCAGAAGCGACCCGGATTTTCCATGTCGAGGGTGTTCCTCGCTCCCGACAAATACCCGGATGAAGCCGGGTATGTCCTCGGAAAGCAGATCGAGATGCGGCAGGTTCTGTTTTGCAAAGAGGATTTCAGCAAGCTCAAGTCCGTCTTGGATTTTGGCTGCGGACACGGCACCGATGTCATTCAAATCGGCGAGCTGTTCCCGCATATCCAGGCTCATGGCTGCACCATAACCAGAGACCAGGCGATCTTGGGGAACCAGAGAATCTCTCAGAAAAATCTGGACGGCTCCAGAGTCGCCATCCATCACAAGGATAGCTCACAGGGGTCCTTTCCTTCACTCTATGACTTGATATTTGGTGTCGAGGTGAGCTTTCACATTCGCAACAAACTAGGCTTGTTTGGCAACATATTCAATTCGCTCCATGAGAATGGAAGGGTCCTTCTAGCAGACTATATTTCAAACCTTCCCGGTTCCATAGATGATCCAAATGTTGAAATCAGCATCCCGACCCAAAGAGAATGGGCCAGATTAACGTCGCAGTTCCATCTCGAAGTCGATGAAATAATCGATGTCTCCCCTGAGATAGCAAACTTTTTATACGATCCGGATTTAAAAGGCAACATTTCGCAATTGCCGGAAGTTTCTCAGAAGACTTTGCATAACTATGCCAACCAGTCCGCCTCATTAGAAAGAGGCTGGCTGAGCTACGTCTTGATTAAGCTCAAAAGAAATGTTGAGTGGGGCAAGGAGCAGCTTGAACGACACAATTTAACTAAGCTTCAAGATCAAACGCCTTATTCCGTTGCCCTGAGGGCAATGCTCAAGCAGCCGTGTGTTGATTATCCGCCGAGAAATACCTCCTTCAACAGCTTGTCGCTGGATAGCTCGGAACCCGAGACCGTTCCTGGCCTGTCGCGTTGTCATGTTCTCAGCGGACCTGGCGCTCCGCCACTCAATGCGAAAGCGGAACCAGTCAGCCTCGACCAACTGCGGCAGCAACTCAAAACCATCATGGCTACGATTCTTCGGATCGAAACCTCAATCATTGAAGACGACAAGCCCTTTATGGAATTTGGGTTGGACTCCTTCCTCGGGGTCGAGATGATTCTCGCGATCAACAAAAAATATGGAACCGAATTATCCAATATCAAACTCTTTGACTATTCAACAGTGAATGAGTTCTCGCTGTACCTGGAACAGGAAATCAAAAAATTGCCGGGCTATTCAACGGAGCTGCCTGCAGTGCCGGTCGCGCCGGTCATCGCCTCGCCAGTTGCCAATCCTTCCCGCATCCTTAAGAAAAAAGCGCGCGTGAGCCGGAGGACGGCAAGTATCCAGTCGCGCTCGGAAGAGAAGATCGCAATTGTCGGAATGTCGGGAAGATATCCGAAGGCCGGCAATCTAAAAGAGTATTGGCATAACCTGGCTGAAGGAAGAAATTGTATTGTTGAGGTACCTCGATCGCGGTGGAATGCTGACCGGTATTACGATCCCGATCCCGCCAAAAAAGGAAAGACCAACTCCAAGTGGCTGGGAGCTATGGACGACGTCGATTGCTTCGATCCGCTATTCTTCCGAATCTCTCCCCAGGAAGCCGAGTACATGGATCCGCAGCACCGCTTGTTCCTCCAGGAGAGCTACAAGGCGTTTGAGGATGCCGGCTACTCGAGCAGCACTTTAAGTAACAGGAACTGTGGCGTATATCTCGGAATCTCGACCAACGAATATACCTGGCTTCTTCTGCGAAACGGAGTTCTGTCTGCTCCAGTCACCAGTAACAACTATGCCATTGCAGCAGCAAGAATCGCCTACTACCTGAATCTCAAAGGACCGGCAATTTCTGTCGACACAGCCTGCTCTTCTTCACTGGTCGCCATCCATTTGGCGTGCCAGGCGTTGTTGAATGGGGAAACTGATATGGCTTTGGCAGGAGGAGTCAGTTTATGGCTGAGTCAGGAATCCTATCTCGCCATGAGCCAGGCTGGAATGTTTTCATCGGTGGGGCAATGCAAGACATTTGACGACTCAGCTGATGGAATCGTCGTTGGCGAAGGAGTGGGCGCTCTGGTGCTCAAGCGTTTGAAAGACGCGCAGGCCGACAACGACTTCATTTACGGCGTTATTCTTGGTTCAGGCATCAATCAAGACGGCCGAACCAACGGCATAACAGCGCCCAGCGTCAACAGCCAAATTGAGCTGGAGCGATCAATTTACGCCAAGTATAAGATCGATCCGGAGACGGTCACCTACGTAGAAACCCACGGCACGGGTACGAAGCTGGGCGATCCGATCGAATTGGAAGCCCTTTCGACCGTATTCAAAGAGAAAACCACCAGGAAGAACTACTGCGCATTGGGCGCCGTTAAGAGCAACATCGGCCATACATCATCGGCGGCAGGCGTGGCCGGTGTGCAAAAAGTTCTGTTGTCGATGCAGCATCGCACGTTAGTGCCGAGTCTGAATGTAACCAAAGAGAACTCCCATTTTGATTTCAAGAATTCCCCGTTCTACATCAGCCGCGAAAAGAAGTCTTGGGACGTTGCTCCTGGCTCGCAGCGGCGTGCGGCCGTCAGTTCATTCGGCTTTAGCGGTACCAACGCTCACCTGGTGATTGAGGAATACTCGTCAGTCGATCAACCTGTTGCTCTCCGCGAAAACACAAACTTCATTGTCCCTCTTTCCGCCCGAACTGCGGAGCAACTACGGCAAAGGGCCCACGATCTATTGGAATTCATTCGCACGGCACAGCAAGAGCAGTCAACGGGTTCGCCGCCACCATTGGATATGGAAGCCATCGCTTATACCTTGCAAGTTGGCAGAGAACCAATGGAAGAACGCCTTGGCTTTGTGGTGAGCTCTATTGGCCAATTAGAGGAAAAACTGGCTGCATATCTCAATGGCGGCAAAAATATTGAGGATACCTATCACGGCCGAGTTGAGCCCGGCAATGCCGAGATAACCACGATGATCCGCGATGATGATATGCAGGAAGCGATTGATCGATGGATCGTACGTAGGAAGTTCTCGAAGCTGTTGGATTTGTGGACGAGGGGCTTGAACTTAGATTGGAACAAACTCTACGGCAACACGAAACCCCGCCGCATTAGCCTCCCAACCTATCCATTTGCCAGGGAGCGTTATTGGGTGGATGAGATGACTCCGAGCCATGCCCCAAATACTCCGCTCGAGGTCAACGCAAACATGAAATCAATCGAAGAAATCATCAATCAGATCGACAACAACACCATGGAAGCAGAGCAGGCCGTAGAAGTGCTAAAGCTGCTCGTATAGGAGCCACCACGATGATCGACTTTATCGAATACGTAGTCGGAGAATTAAAGAGCAAGAGACTGTCGAAGTCAAACGCTGTTGAGCTTGTTAAACAGTTTTCTCTTCGTTCCTCGACCTCGGCGATTCATCCGTTGCTGCACAGCAATACGTCTGATCTGAGCGAGCAGCGGTACAGTTCGACCTTTACGGGAGAAGAGTTCTTCCTCATCGATCATCAGGTAGTGGCGAACGGTCGCGAGGGACAAAAGGTCCTGCCCGGAGTGGCCTTTCTGGAAATGGCAAGGGCAGCGATCCAACAAGCATGTTCCAGGCGGTCTGAATCAACGTTCTTGGAATTGCGCAACACAGTCTGGGCGCAGCCGATCGTAGTGACGTCGAGCAGGCAGGTTAACATCGCGTTATTGGCAAATGATACGGATCAAATCGACTATGAGATTTACAGCGAGGACGCCGGCCAAGAGATGGTCCATTGCCAAGGCCAGGCAGTCTGGAGCGATCAAGCAACGCCTGCACCGCTTAAACTCGAGCAACTCAAGAAAGAGATGGTCCAGGGTGAGCTCGGTCCGAGGAGTGTTTACTCGACATGTGCCCGAATGGGACTTAGCTATGGACCGTCATTTCAAAGTATTACCGCGCTTCATCGAGGGAGCAACCAGGTATTAGCGCATCTGCGGCTGCCAGCCGTTGTGGAGAAGGGATCAGGAGATTACATTCTGCATCCGAGCCTGATGGATGGCGCTCTCCAGGCTGCGGTTGGTTTAATCGACGAAACATCCGAACTGTCTAACCAGGTACGTCTACCCTTTGCCCTGGAATCATTGCGCATCATGTCGCCTTGTACCCAGGAGATGTTTGCTTGGATACGTTATACGCCGGGTAGCCAGGTGCTCGACAAAGTTGTCAAATTGGATATCGATCTGTGCGATGAGAGCGGCAATGTCTGTATACAAATGCGTGGATTCTCTTCTCGCATGTTGAATCAAGAAATCGCTGGAGCCAGCGCGCAAGGTAAGCCGGCCGGCTGTTTGGTTGCGACTCCGATGTGGCAGCCAGACAACTCTAAGGCGCCTTCAGGTAAAGGCAAGCTCGAATACGCGGAACACCACGTTGTCCTGTGTGAGCTACCGAAGGCCGACATCAAGAAATTGAAACATCTGCTTTCGCACAGTCGATGTCTGCTCCTGGATGCCAAGGAACAAAGGGATTTTGCCCATCGCTATTGTGACTACGCGCTCGCATGTTTTGAACATGTCCAGGCGATTCTCCAAAGAAAGCCCCAAGGCAAAGTGCTCATACAGATTGTCGCCTCGAACCGACCGGAGCAAGCGCTATTTGCGGGACTCTCGGGATTACTCAAGACGGCAGCGCTCGAAAATCCTCAGGTCATCGGTCAACTCATTCTCGTTCCGGCTGACATTACGGCTGAGGAGCTTTGCCAGCATCTGCAGCAGGAGTTGGCCCAAAATACGGCGATCAAAGATTCGCTGATTTGTCATGAACACGGTGTACGTCAGGTCTTACGGTGGCAGGAGATCGCGCCCGACTCCCAAAAGCCACCAGTTGTCTTCAAAGATCAAGGCGTCTACCTGATTACTGGTGGGCTTGGCGGCCTGGGTCTCCTGTTTGCCGCGGAGATTCTCGAACGAGCCAGCCAAGCGCGCGTAGTGTTGACGGGGCGCTCGCCTTTGGACACCGACAAGCAGGCCCGCTTAGATAGATTGTCTATGCACGCAGAACGCGTGAGCTATCGGCAAGTGGACCTCTGCGATTTGGACCAGGTCGAACATCTCATTGCTTCCATCAAAAATGAGTGCGGCCAACTCAACGGCATTCTGCACTGTGCGGGGATGATTGCCGATAACTTCATCCTGAAAAAGACCAGTGCTGAATTCAGCCAAGTGCTCGCGCCCAAAGTTGCCGGCACATGCAATCTCGACCAGGCTAGCTGCAATGTGGAGTTGGATTTCTTCGTACTGTTTTCTTCCATCGCCGCTTTGGGAAATGTGGGTCAAGCCGATTACGCGACGGCGAATTGCTTCATGGACCAGTTTGCTGCCTATCGCAATCAGCAGGCAGATGCGAAGCAACGGCACGGGAGCACGCGCTCGATCAACTGGCCTTTGTGGCAAGCCGGAGGAATGGGAGTCGCTGCAGAGACTCAGCATCGCCTGCAGGAAATCACAGGCATGGCGCCCATGCAGGCTGCTACCGGGATGGAAATGTTCTATCGCAGTCTGGCCTTGCCCTATAGCCAGATGCTGGTTGCCGAAGGTGATCACGCCAAGCTGAGCCGCGCGCTTCTTGCTATGCCAGCAGCCGAACCACAGGCAAAACAACCAGCGGCAGCGGCTGCAATCGATGCAGAGACTCTGGAGGAGAAGACCCAAGAGTACTTGCGCCGGCAATTTTCGGGATTATTGAAGATTCCGGCCAATAAGATCGATACTCGGGCCGCCTTGGAGCAATACGGGATTGACTCGATCCTGGCGATGAAGCTGACCAATCAGTTGGAGCAGACATTCGGTTCGCTCCCCAAGACCCTCTTCTTCGAATACCAAACAATTCGGGATCTGGCCCAATACTTTATTGCGAACTATTCAACGCAGCTCAATGCGCTTTTTGCCACGTCCGCGATTCGCGCGAGCGAGACAATGCCACCGGCCACGCTACCCGTAGTGACCGCTCCAACAAAACCGATCTCGAGCCGGCGTTTCAAACGTACGAAAAATACTGCCCCGCAAACGGCAAAAGAATCCGAGTCAATCGCGATCATCGGATTGAGTGGCCGTTATCCCGAAGCGATCAATATTGACGTCTATTGGCAGAACCTGCGCGAAGGGAAGGACTGCATCGTCGAAGTTCCCAAGGAGCGTTGGGATTGGCAGAAATATTTTAACGGCGACCGGACCCAGACAGGACATCACTATAGCAAATGGGGTGGATTTATTGCCGGTGTCGATGAGTTCGATCCGCTGTTCTTTAACATCTCTCCCCTTGAAGCAGAGATTATTGATCCCCAAGAGCGCCTGTTCCTGCAACATGCGTGGATGGCTGTCGAAGACGCCGGCTATACACGCGCAAGCCTGCAGATGCCTTGCGAACAAGACCTGCCGGGCCAGGTGGGCGTGTATGTCGGCGTGATGTATAGCGAGTACCAGTTGTTTGGTGCGGAAGCTGGTGTGCGCGGCCAACGACTGGCGATTTCCGGCAGCGTAGCGAGCATCGCCAACCGTGTTTCATATGCGCTCAATCTGCATGGTCCCAGCATGACTCTGGATACCATGTGCTCCTCTTCTTTGACCGCCATTCACCTCGCCTGCCAGGATCTGAAACAGGGACGTACCAGCCTGGCCATTGCCGGCGGCGTGAATGTCACCGTTCATCCTAGTAAGTACCTGATGCTCAGTGCCGCTCAGGCAATCTCCAGCGACGGTCACTGTCAAAGCTTCGGCGAAGGGAGTGACGGGTATATCCCAGGCGAAGGAGTGGGAGCGGTCATCCTGAAACGTCTCTCTGACGCACAACGGGATGGCGATCACATTTACGGCGTCATTCGCGGCAGCGCTCTCAATCATGGCGGTAAGACCAACGGCTACACCGTCCCTAACCCGCAAGCGCAAGCCACTGCCATCAGCCGGGCCCTTGCGGAATCCCATACCG
>DASZFU010000064.1:0-42046 GCA_035939495.1 Candidatus Angelobacter sp.
TACCGTTCACTTAAGAAAGATGTTGTTGAATTAACAGCATGGTTTGCCTGCATGATTCATGAGGCTAGGCAGGTAGCCACCAGCGCCGCAGGCGCGGCTGAAAGTAGCCCGGCATGGAGCGTGAGCGGAATGCCGGGTAAACAATCAGATCCCACAAAGTCCCGCAGGGACGGCTGAGTCATTCGCCCAAGGGAACAATCCCATGTTGTTTCAAGATCAAGGGCCAATGCCTTCATGCCCTGGGTGCGGGCAATTCCGCCCATATAGGCCCATAGTTTTGGCTGCACCTCATCGGAGACCAGCGGCCTCCGTTCGTGTGTGGCGAATACGTAATGCACCAGGATGCTTGTGTAGGACATAGAGCGTCATGGTAAAGACTCAGTCGTCCCTGCGGGACTCTCATTCCCGCGTGGAGCAACTACCCTTTGTTTATACGACGACGACAGAATCTCTCTAGAAGGCAGCCGCCCAGCTATGCTGTTGACGAAGCAGGTTCCTCTTGCTTAAGTGAACAGTATTGGATCTAAACCCCGATTTAATTTGACAAATTCTCCATATTCGTATATTATTCGCTAAGATAGTCGGTAATCGTCGTTAATCAATGCGAGTCATTCGCGGGGACTATAACTTCCGTGGCTCATTTTGCACAGGCTGGCGGAGCTATGCACACAAGTAAAATTAGAGAATTTTCAAAAAAGAATTCTTGGTACCCCCCACCCCGGTATCCTTTAACCACCTTCTAACCACCTTTTTGGTCCGCAAAAAGTCAAAGAAGCAGGCGATATAAATTAAATTCTGCTAATTAATGTGTTCACGAGTAAACGGCCACGCCCTGACTCGCACTTTTAATCACACCCGACGATAAGATTCCAATTGCCAAACGGAGCTAACCCTGCTATAATCCGTTTGAAGTACTACTATTTTTGAGTAGTTTGATATGCAGCGTGACCGTCAGCTGTAGCGGCAGATAAACCAAAAAGACTAAATCTTGGGGCATCGAAGGCCGCAGGTAAATCAAAAAGGCTAAAACTGGCACATCTGATAACCCTTAGAGTTTCAATGTTGTAGCGGCAGATTCGCAGTTTTTTTAGCCACGCTTCAAGGGCTAAGCCCAATACTGTTCACTTAAAGGAAGTGCAGCATGTTTGGGGTTGAGGTGATCAGCCCCGGCAGGGGCGGAGAGAAGTTAGCCCAGGGCTAAGCCGATGTTAAAACGTGCAGCGCGGACGTCCTTGGCTGTGGAAGTTTGGTTGACACGACTGTAGCGGCAAAGATCAAAAAGCCAAAACTGGCGTGGTGATAAACCCTTAGGATTCAAGGCTGTAGCGGCAGAATTCGCTATTTTGAAACTAAAAGCCAGAGCTCTTTCCCATCTTGTAGCGGCAAAATTCGCAGTTTTTTAGCTAAAAGCTAACGGCTAAGAGCTAAAAGCTGCTTCCTGGGAGCTTTCATGAAAACGTCCTCATTATTTCTTACCTTCGCCTTGCTTCTCTCCCCGCTGTCTCTCCTGGCTGACGACCACGATCATCATCTCGATGCCAATGAAAAAGTGGGCACAGTATCCTTTCCCACTTCCTGTTCAGCCTCAGTACAAAAGGCATTCGAGAGGGGCGTGGCCTTGCTGCATTCCTTTGAATATGAAGTTGCCGACCACCAATTTGAGGAAGTGGCGCAAAAAGATCCTCAATGCGCCATGGCTTACTGGGGCCAATCGATCAGCCGGTACCATCAATTGTGGGGCCGTCCCAATGCGGAGGATGCCAAACGTGGATGGGAATTAGTCCAGAAAGCGCAGGCGACCGGCACGAAGGCACCGCGGGAGCGCGACTACATCGATGCCCTTGCCGCTTTCTACCGGAACTATGATGAGACCAGGCACGAGAAATATTCTCTTGCATATTCACGGGCAATGGAAAAGGTCTATCAGCATTACCCGGAGGACCACGAAGCTGCAATTTTTTATGCCTTATCGTTGCTGGGATCGTCCAATGACAAGACCGGTGAAGCAAACGCCCAAAAAGCAATTTCCATTCTCAACCAATTGTTCGAGAAGGAACCCGACCATCCTGGCATAGCCCATTACCTGATTCATAGCTGCGACAATCCCAAATTTGCCGGTCAAGGATTGGCGGCTGCCCGGCGCTACGCCGGGATCGCGGCAGCTTCACCTCATGCAGTTCACATGCCCTCACACATCTTTGCGCGGCTGGGGCTTTGGCAGGATGACATCAACTCCAACCTGGCCGCTCTGAAGATTGTGGATAAACAGGCGACGATGCACGTTCACACCATGCATCACCGGATGCACTCCATGGATTTCCTCGAGTATGCCTATTTGCAGATCGGCGACAACGCAAAAGCTAAAAGCATGATGGACGAGCTTCTGGCGTTCAAAAGAGATGACATTGAGAAAGACTACAAAGGATACTTCGATGCCATGGCTGCCGACTTCCCTGCCCGCTATGCATTGGAGAGGCGTCAGTGGAAGGATGCACTGGATTTGCAACCAAGTGCGGGTATAGCCCCCACCGAGGAGGCAATCACCTATTGGGCACAAACCATAGCCGCCGGTCACTTGCGCGATGCAACCGCTGCGCAAAAAGCCGCGGCAAGATATGAAGCGTTGCGTGCTGCTGCTCTAAAAGGCCGCAAGGGGTACCAGGGAAAAGGGATGAAGACCGACCATGAAGAAGTTCTTGCATGGCTGGCTTTTGCTCAAGGCAAAAATGATGAAGCCTTGCGCCGGATTCGTACCCTCGCAGATACCCAAGATGAGAAAGGCAAGGCTGAAGTAGCATTGCCGGCCCGCGAAATGTTGGCAGATATGCTACTGGCCTTGGATCAGCCTCAAGAGGCGCTTGCCGAATACGAGAAAGCGCTGCACACTGACCCGAATCGATTCAACGGTCTCTACGGAGCTGCACAGGCAGCCGAAGCCACGAAGCAGCCGCAAAAAGCTGCGGAGTACTATGCGCAATTGCTGAAGAACTGCGACAACGGCGAGCATTCTGATCGCCCTGAACTTGCCCATGCAAAAACCTTAGTGGCGCAGATCAAACCCTTAACCACAGCGCAGCAATCTGCAAACTAATTGCACCCAACACGGTTCTGCGAAAAAAAACAGCGCCGAACCATGCTGGCCTACTTTCAAGCGTCCCCTTCGGGACTTATCCGTTCGTAAGCTTTTGGCTCGGCGCGCAGGAATATAGGATATAAACAAAGTAAGCTTTAAGAAGGTTATCCTGACTACCGCCGGTTATGTGCGGTATCATGACGCGCAAATATATTTGGAAGATGTCTGAGGGCGCCAAATCGTTCTTCTCTCTTAGTGCTACCGAGGTGGCGCCGGTTCGGGAAGCTTCCCCGGCTCCTGAGCGCATTCCCGGTTTGGTTCCAGAGCAGCCTCCGCGGCCACGGCGAGCCTGGCGCAAGTGGTTGATAGGCTTGGTGGCGCTGGCTGGCATTGTGCTTGCAGCGTTGGTAATTCGGTCGCGCACCTTTTCTGCAAAAAATGGAACAAACTCCAGCACCGTTCAAACGGCCATGGTGACCCGCAAGGATTTTGTCCGCCGAGTCCGTTTGCATGGGATTGTGGAAGCCGTGGAGTCACATGCCATTTCTGCTCCCCGGCTGTCGGGCCAAAGCCTGAGTGGTCTGATCATCACCAAGCTGGTCAAGAATGGCAGCACCGTTCACCGAGGCGATGTAGTCGTCGAATTTGACCGTGAAGCCCAAGCCAAAAACATGCTCGACAAGAGGGCGGAATACCTCGACCTTGTAGACCAGATCAAGAAGAAGCAGGCGGATCAGGCGGCGGCGCGCGCTGCCGATGAAACCGGATTGAAGCTGGCTGAGGACGCAGAAAAGACCGCGGAGCTGGAACTGAAGAAAAACGAGATCATTTCGCACATCGACGCGGAAAAGAACCAGCAAAATCTGGAACAGGCGCGGGCCACTCTGCAGCAGCTCAAGGAAACCTTCACCCTGAAACGGCAGGCAGCGGCGGCAGAACTGAAGATTCTTGAGATTCAACGTGACCGGGCCGAGACAGCCATGAGCTGGGCGGCCGGCAACGCCGGCAAAATGGTAGTCCATGCTGCGAGCGATGGTGTTGTGGTCATCAATTCCATGTGGAAGAGCGGGACCGTCGCCGACGTGCAGGAAGGCGACGAAGTTCGTCCCGGCTTTCCTTTTCTGCAGATCGTTAATCCCAGCCACATGCAGGTTCGTGCCCACGTCAACCAGGCGGACATCGGCGCAATGCGCGAAGGCGCGGCCGTTCACATCGGGCTCGATGCATATCCGGAACTATCGTTTCCGGGAAAGATTGAATACATTGCCGCCGTCGCCCAGGTAAGCTCCCTCTCAGCAATGGTGCGAACATTTGATGTTGTGTTTTCGCTGGATGGCACAGACCCCAAGCTCTTACCCGATCTCTCAGCGGCGGTTGACGTTGAACTGGAGCGGCAACCCAATGTTCTGGTCGCGCCGCGTGATGCCGTCGTGAACGAAAATGGCCATCATTATGTGCGGATCAAGAGCGGGGCGAGTTTTGATAAGCAGGAAGTACAGGTGGGCCCTGCCAACAACCAGGAACAAGTGATCCTTTCCGGAGTCGAGCCAGGCGCGATCCTGCTGAGAAGTCCAGACTGATGAAAGACCTGCACCCAATCCGCTTCTTTCGCAAGCGCAAAAGCCTGATCGCGCTGGGCGCCGCAGCCATGGTGCTCGCATTCCTTGGTCTGGCGTTTCGCCGGGCCTCGGCCCCCTCCATCCCTACCACCGAAGTCAGGTTGGGAGATTTCATGGATTACATTTCGGTCCGGGGCACCATCCAGGCCGTGCGCTCCATTCAGCTCACTGCGCCTTCTGTGGGCGGGGACTTGCAAGTCATCAAATTGATGCCGACTGGAAGCGTGGTCAAGAAAGGCGATGTGGTCGTGCAGTTCGACCCCACTACGTTGAAGCGGACTTTGGAACAAAAACAATCGGAATTGAAGTCGGCGGATGCAGAAATCGAGCATACGCGGGCCGAGGGCCGGCTGACGCAAGAGCAGCAAGCCACGGATCTCCTTCAAGGGCATTTTGACGTGGATCGCGCCAAACTCGATGCCAGCAAGCAGGAGATACTCTCGGAAATTGAGGGCGCCGAGACACGCCTGAAACTCGCCGACGCCGAGCAGAAACTCAAAGAACTCCAGCAAAAAGAGAGCTCCGGCAAAAGCTCTGCAGAGGCGGAAGTCAGCGGCAAAAAGCACAAGCGGGAGAAAGCGTTGTTTGACGTCCAGAAGATCGAGCGTCAGATTGCATCGCTCACTTTGCGGGCTCCTTCCGACGGCATGGTTACACTGCTTCCCAATTATCGTGTACGCAACTGGATGACCGGCGGCTCGGCCCCGGACTTCAAAGAAGGAGACCGTGCCTGGCCAGGAGCAGGAGTGGCAGAGATTCCTGACCTAAGCTC
Source organism: Candidatus Angelobacter sp. (assembly GCA_035939495.1). GTDB lineage: Bacteria > Acidobacteriota > Terriglobia > Terriglobales > Acidobacteriaceae > Angelobacter. The sequence goes on from DASZFU010000064.1 coordinate 5,465, forward strand.
GGTCCGCTTGAGCGCCCACGTGGATGAGAGCGACCGTGGACAAATGAAGATCGATCAACCCGCAGAGATTCGCATTGATGCAGTAGCGGGCAAACAATTCAGAGGGACGGTAGCCACGATCAGTCCGCTTGCGAAGCTTGATTATTCGACGTTTCCCTTTACCAAGAATTTCGATATCGATCTTCAGCTCTTGGAGAGCGACCCTGCAATCCGCCCAGGGATGAGCGCCGGTGCCCGGATTGCCATTGAGAGAATTCCCAACAGCATCATGGTTTCCTCCCAAGCGGTGTTCGACAAGGATGGGCGCTCGGTAGTTTATGTTCTCCATGGTTCCAGCTTTGAAGAACGCGTAGTGCAAGTCTCTCGCCGGACAAAGAATGACATGCTGATCTCGAGCGGCCTGCGTCCAGGAGACAGAGTCGCGCTGCGCAATCCCACCCAGGAGAAACTTGAAAGCCGATGAAGAAAAAGGTATTGCGCATCTCGGCGATCGTGTTGGGCATCGTGCTCCTTGGGCTGGGGATCGCCTATGCGGTGCAGCAACTTCGCCCTGTCCCTAAGGTCATTCCTACAACCCGTGTGCAAAGAGGGACACTGGGTGTTGACGTTCACACCGAGGGTGAATTGCACACTCCCCATTCTGTCATGCTGGTGGCGCCGCCTGTGAGCGGAGTTCTTCAGATCGTCCACATCGCTAAAACCGGGAGCGAAGTCAAGGCAGGGGATGTAGTGGTCGAGTTTGATCCCAGCGAACAGGAATACAATCTGGCGCAGAGCCGCTCCCAGTTGGCGGAAGCTGAGCAGCAGATTGCCAAAGCCAAGGCCGATGCCGAAGTTAAAAAAGCAGAAGATAAAGTCGCCCTGCTTAAGGCAAAGTTCGATGTACGGCGCGCTGAGCTCGACGTAAGCCGCAACGAACTGGTCAGCGAGATCGATGCCAGGAAGAATCTGCTTACCCTGGAGCAAGCCAAGCGGCATCTGGAACAGCTTCAACAGGACATCAACTCTCGCGCGGCTTCCAGCAATGCAGCCCTGGCGCTGTTGATAGAAAAGAGCAAGACATCAGCTTTGGGAATGAAGCAGGCACAGGAGACTATCGAGAACATGAAATTGAAGTCGCCGATTGACGGACTGGTATCTCTCAAAGAGAACCAGGATGCTACCGGGGGCTGGCTCATGCAAGGAATGACGATACCGCAATATCGTGAAGGAGATGTGGCTTATTCCGGCCGATTTCTTGCCGAAGTTCTTGACATGCGGCAGATGGAGGTGGTGGCGAAAGTCTACGAGAGCGACCGTCCCAATCTATCTGAGGGACAAAGCGCGGAAATTCACATCGATGCTGACCCTCAAAGCATCTATGAGGCCAAAGTTAAATCCGTTGCCGGTATGGCCTCCCGCACGGACTTTGGACCGGCCACCGTTCAACGTTTTGATGTGGCGTTTACTCTGGTGAATCAGAAAGGGGCTCCGCGTCCGGGGACCTCTGCCGAAATCATTGTTCGAGGCACCCAGCTTAAGGATCATCTCTTTTTGCCCAGTCAATGCCTGTTTGAAAAAGATGGCAAGCCCGTGGTTTACGTCAAGCAGGGCGACCATTTCGAAGCGATAGAACCCAAGATCAAGCTGCAAACTGAGAATCGGATGGTAGTCGAGAACCTGCCGGAAGGAACCGAAGTTGCTCTGATCAACCCGGACGCACAACAGAAGAAACAACCACAAGGAAGCTCGTCCTCTTCGATAGGAGTTGGCCAATAATGCGGCAGAACCCACAGCAAAGACGACGCCCACTGCCAAACCTGGGCCAGTACTTTGCCGATCTTGGCTTTGGACTTGAGAATCTGTTCCTGCACAAGCTGCGCTCCCTTCTCACCATGCTGGGAATGATTTTTGGCGTGGCCGCGGTGATTGCCATGCTTTCGATCGGCGCCGGCGCCCGGCAGCAGATCATGGCCGTGATTGAACAGATGGGAGTGCGGAATGTGATCGTGGAAGCGCACGAAGCGAATTCCTGGGAAGATCTGATGCAGGTCAGAAAGCTCTCCCTGGGGCTGACGTTGCGTGACTTCCGGGTGATTCAATCGAATGTCGCCGGCCTCGTCCAAGGCACGCCTCGCAAGCGATTTACTCCCGGCCGCATGATCCCGAAACCGCAGCATGAAATGCCGATGATTTACGGCGTGGGGCCCAACTATCAGCAAATCGCAAATTTAAAGGTGACACAGGGCCGCTTTTTCAATGATGACGAAAATGCCCACGCTGCGGCAGTCGCTGTTTTAGGGCAAGGTGCTAAATCAAGCCTTTTTGGACAGGCCGAGGCGGTTGGCCAATACATCAAGGTCAACGAACAATGGTTTCATGTGATCGGCGTAGTTGGTCCTCAGCTCAGCGTCCAGTCCAGCAATGGCGATCTTCCCAGTCAGGATTTTAACAATCTGATTTATATTCCTCTCGACTCCGCCATGTTCCGCCTGGAAGACAATCGCAGCGGTTATAAGGACGACATCGACGGCATCTATCTTCAAGTAGGCTCGTCGTTGGAGACTGTTCCCACCGCAGATGTAGTTCGTTCTCTGTTAAGTGCCGCACACAAGGAGGCTGGAGACTTCAGCGTGATCGCCCCAGCCGAGTTGCTAGCCCAGCAAAAACGTACCCAGCACATTTTTGATCTGGTGATGGTGGCCATTGCTTCGATTTCGCTGCTGGTGGGTGGAATCGGCATCATGAATATCATGCTGGCCAGCATCCTGGAACGGACGCGGGAGATTGGGATTCGCCGCGCCATGGGCGCGCGTCAACGCGATGTAGTCCGCCAATTCCTGGTAGAAGCAGTATTGATCTCATTGCTGGGAGGACTCATCGGCATTGCCTTTGGATTTGGCATGTCAAAGTTGATTGCCTGGCTGGCCGGATGGTCTACCGTTACAACCGTTAGTTCGATTCTGTTGTCGTTTTTGTTTTCGGTATCGGTAGGATTGTTGTTTGGGATTTATCCCGCAAGAAAAGCCGCGCGCCTCGATCCTGTAGAGGCGATTCGATACGAATAGCAACCAAGATTGCACCGCAAAGTAGTTGATGGTGTCTCGACCGCTGACTTCCAAGTCTCCCGAGTTCGTAATAAATACGGGTCGGACGAACCATCCAGAACAAGATCGCATCAACTACGAATATCGTCGATCATGCGTTTGATTGCGTCAGCAAAATCTGAACTCGCTCTCCCATCAAGAGTTTTATACGTCTTTGATTCCTTGTAATGTCGACCGCGGTATTCCATGTGGAATCCGCCAAAAGAGGGTGTAACCTCTATTATATTCTCGATATCTATTGCCTCAACATCCCTTATACAAACTAAGACACGAGTCTTAGTTAACACAAGCAGTGTAGCTGGTATCAAGTGACAATTAGCTAAAGCCGCGAGAACTATATCATCTGAACCAACTTCCAAAGTTATGTCATCGATAAGCTCATCTACTGGTTTACGCAGTTCCACTTGCGGATCATCCCTTCCTACATCAAAGGCTCTTGCTAGTATTCGTTCGTTCCTATCAGACATAGATCGCGGATTTCCTCTCGTGTGATGTGATTAGAAGCTTCATATTACACTCAAATACAAATACACTGGAGAACGTTGTTTGGTCGGTTGTATTTGGTCGATTGCCATCATTAAGATTAGAGAACTGTAATCGCCTGGAGACCAACTCCGCAAGACCAACTCCGCAAGCTTGACAAACTCAAGATCAATCGGCCAAACTTTTCGTTTAAAGCGGGCTCCCGACCAGGCTACTCATTACAAGATAATTGGGTGAAACTCCTATTGTGAGCATCCATGTCGGAGTGGTGCGACCGACCTAAAGTCGCAGCTAATAACAAATTCAGAGGTCGTGTGCGATAGATTTACACTCAACACAAGCCATGCCCGCAAAAAAATATACTCTCGCCTTGATGTTTCTCTTTTGCAGTGCATTCATTCACGCACAGGTTTCGTCTTCGCCTGGGTATGTTGGCACTTTGTTTCATCGGGTTCGAACGGTGATGCAACTTCCCGGGCCCGCTCACCTTGAAGATTTCGTCAAGGATGGCAAGCTTCGTCTGCGCCTGGATGACGCCCTCCTGCTCACGCTTGAAAACAATACCGACATCAATGTGGACCGAGGTCAATACGATGTTTCACGGTTCGCTTTGCAAAGGGCATATGGCCCATTTGACCCGTCGATTACGGCCGGCTTTGCGCCTACGCGTTCGGTATCTCCTACTACTTCGTCGCTTCAGGGAGCGGCGACCCTCAGCAGCCTGACCCAGACTTCCGACGTCAATTATGCCCAGGCATTCCAGACAGGTACATTGTTTGGAGCAGGCCTGACTACCACGCGCTCCACCACCAACAGCAGCTTTTCTATTGTGAATCCATCATTTTTTTCAGGACTCACGTTTTCGATTCAGCAACCGCTGTGGCGTAATGGAAGCATCTTTGCCAACCGCGCTCCCATCATTGTTGCCCAACGCGGCATTCGGCAATCACGAGCTACGTTTCAGGCCCAGGTGAGTGATATCGTGCAGCGTGCCATCAACCAATACTGGGACGCAGTTGAAGCGCGCAAGAACCTGGAAGTCATCCGCAAATCGGTGGAGCTGGCCGACGCAAGCTACAAGCGCGATAAAAGGGCGCTCGAACTTGGAGCGCTGCCTCCCCTTGAAATCTACCGCTCGGAATCCCAGGTTGCCCAACGCAAGATTGCCGTGATCCAGGCCGAATACAACCTTAAACGTGTTGAAAATACTTTGCGCCAGACAATTGGCGCCGACCTCGATCCTCGCATCGGCGCTCTCGACCTGGACCTGGCTGAGAACGCCGAAGCCAGTGGTACCCTGGCCGTGGTCGATCTTTCGGACATCCTGAATCAAGCCTTGAAAAACCGCTCGGAGATTGAGGCCCAACATCAACAACTCTCGATTGACGACGTCAACGTGCGAGTTGCCAACAATAACCTCAAGCCCGACCTCAACCTGAGCGCCAATTACACTAGCAACGGAGTGGGTGGAGTCTCATTTGCCAATTCAGCGGCAGGCCCGGTTGTGATTTCCAATGGCGGATTTGGAGATTCTCTGGCGCAGCTCGCCGGATTCAATTTTCCCACTTATGGCATGAGCCTTCAGTTGCGGCTCCCAATCCGCAATCGCGCCGCCGCGGCTGATCTGGGCTCGGCCCTGGTCTCCAAGAAAAATGATCTCTACAAAATGCGCTCCTTGGAACAAGCTATCTCTGTAGAAGTCAAGAATGCCGTTCATGACCTGGAACAATCGGAATTGATCATCACCGCCGCCCAGACCTCCCGTGATCTGGCCGCCAAGACGTTGAGTGCCGAAGAGCGAAAATACCAGCTCGGCGCAGGAACGATCTTTTTCGTTCTCGATGCCCAAAACCAGCTTTCGGCAGCCGAACTGGCCCTGGTTCAATCCCAAATTGCCTATCAGCGTGCGCTAGCGGAGGTCGATCATGCTTCGGGTTCGATCCTCACAAAACACAACTTAGGTGTGGGGCCGTGACTGTGCTTACGCTGTGGCTACGGGTGGGGTTCTTTGGCCAAAGAACGGCATCAGAATGATAGGAATAGCTGCAAGGGCCGATTCGGACCGATTCAGTCAGATCGGAACAAACTGGCCCTCTCAAGTCTGAAACGGCCACTCGGAAGCTTGCACGAGCGAAGTGGACGCTGTTCAGAACGTTCTTCTCCTGTAACGTTTCCCCGTTCGTAACAGGAGGTCACTTTACTTTTACATCACCAGGACGGAAATCAGCGTGGCATTTTCGGAAAACATGCCAGATGAAACGATTCCCAAGTACGGAAACATAGCTTACCCGTGACGAGGCCGGCAGCCTCACAAAGGGACCATTTCATTGAATGGGGGAATCCGGTGGGGGTACCGGAGGGCGAAAAACAGTATCTACTTCTTGCTCTTGCTTACATGAAAAGTAAAGCTGTTCAATTCTTCCAGTTTTCCTTTAGACGTCACATATCTCAGGATCACCATGTAGTCTTGGTTGTGAGCCAGGAAAATCGTGGGAACTGTGAACAAGATGACTGGCCCCGCGGCGGTGGGCTGGGCCCGCAGCAGGTTCTCGCTCAAGATTTCCTTTTCTTCCAAAAACGGCTTTAGCACAGCGCGGTAGAAGGGATGGGCTTCCCTTCCGATCGGCAGCTTCAGGTCTACGAGCGCCGGACGATCGGGCACAACCACCGTCGGCTGCGCCGGGCCACCTGGGCCACGCGTCACGACGTCATCACCCATAAGCATGTAGGAAAGCACAGGCACCGCTTGGGGATCTTGCTTGGGAACCACGTTTTCAGAGGGCTTCGTCGCGGAAGCCAATGCCGCTCTTTCACGAGCCAGTTCCTGGTTGATCTTTTCATAGGAGGCACGCTGCGCAGAAAGTTCGTGCCGGTACATGCTCGCGCTCACGTACCAACCAAGCGCCACCAGCGCCGCCGAAGCCAGGGCGAATTTTGGCACAGGGCCAAACCACCGCCAAGAGCGGCTTCCCTCCTTGCCCCAAGCTGTCGAATCGTCGGAAAAACAGGCCAACGATACCGTGGCGGATCGAACTTCCTGTGTTCCTGGAGCCGGTGTGATAGACAAGATCAGTTTTTTCCTGCCTCTTATGGAAATTCTGGAAGTGACCGGCGCCATGCCCTGGCCTTCGGTATAGCCGATCAGTTGAGAGGCGAGCAGAAGTTCTTTGCCTCTGTCATGGGCCCAAATTTCAATCAATTCAGCGCCTTCCTGAATTTCGAATTGTGTTTGACTTTCATGATCCAAGTCAATAATCGCGCGCTCCTGATGGTCGACCAGGACCCGCAACACGCTCGGCGAGGCATTTTGACGCAAGGCTGCCTCTTCGGAAAGGCTGTCTCGGATGGATGTGAGTTCTTCTTTGGTCAGCCGGGACGTTGGCGACGGCTGGCCGGGATTGGTATCAGTCTTATCTGTTTCCATAAGGAACCTCGGTAGAGCCAATTTTTCGTCGGGCGGGTCAAAACCGAGGGCTTTGATCAGCCGCCCATGACAAATGGGGTCGATTAATGCATGGCACCGGTTGATTTCAATTTTGTCCTGCTTCAACTTCTCATGGCCTTGGCCAGACAACAAATGACAGAGATGGCCGGTAGCAGGGCCAAGGCTTTCCGGGATGAGACAGCCTCCCATGGTGCTCCAAGGCGTGAATGCCGTAAGACACTCACGAACCAGGCTCACCCAGCGGCGCTGGTCCGGACTCGCTTCAAATCTTACCTCTCCATGGGCGGTCTTAACGGACTGGAGGTATTTGCCAAAGCGGTCCTCCAGCTTCGTCATCAAGACACTCTTGGCTCTGCGATATTCATCGGCGCCCAGATAGCGCTCGGTCATGAACTCGTAAGTCTTCTGGACTTCACCCGTGCTGTAGTTGTGCAGGATGCGATGCAGGCCAATATTCACGTGAAATGACGACATGGCAGTAGTCATGCGCACCAGGTTCTTGATGTAACGGACGACCAGATCTTTGGCCGTATGCTCGTCCGATTGCTCCTGCTGTTTTTCGAAGGAATCGGATTCAAAGTAGATGAGCCACTGAAGTGTATCGCTGTCATTGCGGTTCACCCGGGTGATCCAACGCTTGAGATACTTGTCGCGCCAATAGTTCCTCTTGCTTTCCTGACCGCGCTGAGTCTCCAACTTGTTCATCGCTCTCATCAGAATGGAAATGGCGGTGGGCCGGTGGGGGAAAATAAAATGAGCCAGCGCAAATCCCTTCTCTAATAAATCATCGTGTTCGGCCACGAATACTCCTTCTGGCGACAACCGTAAGCCGGGTACCCTCTCCGTACCCGGCCACGATACAGGTCAGGTTCGACCCAGTTGACAGCATGAAATTGTGCGAACAATCGAGTGCTATCGCACGATAGTTTGCCTCATAACCCGGCAAACCAGCGTGGCATTTTCGGAATAGTTCCCATCACTGCAATATCACAGAACTTGGCCAGCCGCTTACACCCTGCAAACCAGCCGCCAGTGGAGGAAAAATGTAGCTGCGGGGTATCGAGGGAATTTCCTGCGGAACCCATCAAAAAATCAAAGTTTTTGCTTTGCCTACCTTATAAACCAGGAATTCTGGCTTTGCAAGGGCGCCATGGGAAAAACACCGCAAAGGAAAAATGAGGCAATTTAACCACAGAGGTCACGAAGATGATCGAAGGAATTCAAAGACCAAAGCCAACCGCAGAAGACGCAGAGACAGTAGAGAGCGCAGAGGATTTTGGACTGGTTTGAGCCAGTCAAAACTTGAGAGGAAGAATACGATTTGACACCATCGAGAGCATGTGAGAATAGGTGTGATGAAAGAAGCGTCAGAAAGTGTGAGACCGCCTAACGTACCGGAAGATATTGCCGAGTGGGGCGCGCTGGTATTGAGCACCTACCAGAGGATTCGACCATTGGTAGTGGAAACGCCGGTGGAACCGATCTCATATTTGGCTCCTGAAGCCTCGGTGCAAGTGCTGGCGAAGCTCGAGAACCTTCAGAAGACCGGATCGTTTAAGCTGCGGGGCGCAACCAATAAAATCGCATCGCTTTCGAGCCATCAAAGGTCGGCAGGTGTGATCGCGGCATCCAATGGCAACCATGGGCTGGGTGTGGCTTCCGCAGCCAGGAATGCGGGAATTGCCGCCCAAATTTATGTCTCGTCTCATGTTTCCCCTTCCAAGGCCAGCCGCATCGAGCAGCTCGGCGCTGCTATTTGCCGGGCCGGCGAGACTCCATTAGAGGCAGAGCTGGCGGGACGAAGGGCAGCGACTGAATCCGGAAAAGTTTTTATATCGCCCTATAACGACATTGATGTGATTGCCGGCCAAGGCACGATTGCCGTGGAGTTGCAAACGCAGGCGCCTGCGTTGGACGCTGTTTTTGTTGCCGTTGGCGGCGGCGGTTTGATCGGTGGAATCGGGGCTTATCTCAAATGGATTGCGCCGCACGTAGAAGTTGTGGGCTGCTGGGCCAGGAACTCTCCTGTCCTTTACGAATGCCTGCGGGCGGGGCAGATCGTGGATGTTCCCGAACAACCGACCCTTTCCGAGAGCACGGCCGGCGGACTGGAAGCGGAGTCCGTAACGCTGGGTTTGTGCAAGCGTGTGATTGATCGATCCGTCCTGGTATCCGAAGATGAAATCCTGACCATCATGCGAAAAATACGTGATAGGAAGGGATGGCTTATTGAAGGCGCAGCCGCCGTAGCATTGGCAGCAGCGCTCGGCGACCTAACCCGCTATCACGGCAAGACGGTAATGGTTCTTATCTGCGGCGGCAATCTTTCGCCCGAAGTGTCAGGCAGGATTTGAAATTCTCTATCAATTGACGTTTGAAAGGCTGCTCATCTCATGACAAGCGCGCAATACGGAGATGTATCGGTTACATTGGAACAACATGTTGCCCTGGTTGAAATTCATCGTCCACCGCACAATTATTTCGATCAGCAGTTGATTCGGAGCTTGGCTGACGCCTTTGAGTCGATGGACAAGGATCCTGCCTGCCGTTCGCTGGTGCTGGCCTCTGAGGGTAAATCTTTTTGTGCGGGTGCAGATTTCAGTAAGCGGCCGGCCACGCGCAGCGATTGCCTTCGGTAGTTCCTTTCGCCCGCTCAGAAATTTCTTGGTGCATGGAAAGGGAGATGCCAACAACTTGCGTTTAGTAGACACGAACGGCAGCTTGAATGGGATAGGCAGCCTTGCAATCCATTTCGGTTAACTAGGAGAATATCCAATGCACGAAAGTCGTCGCGAATATCTCACTCATCACCGGTCTGCGCGCGCCTGGGCGGCGCTCGACCAGGCCACGAATGATCAGATGAAGGTCACCTACGATCCGTGCATGATCGAGCAAGACAGCCTTAACGGAAAGCACGTGGTGATCATCGGTTCGGGGGTCGGCGGGCTGGCCACCGCATACGAACTGCTTGCCCACAACAGCAACGTCAAGGTAACGGTTCTTGAAGCCCGCGACCGCACCGGTGGACGCTGCCTGACCCTGCGCACCGGCGATACCTTGACCGAAGACAAGAACAGCGACCTCTACAGCTCGCCTGGCAACACACAGGTGGTGCGCTTCGAGCGTCCAGTCGGCGATAGCGAGCCTTATCTCAACGCGGGGCCCGGACGCATCCCGTCGAGCCACAAACGCCTGCTCGATTATCTGCGGCGTTTCGGCGTCGAGGTCGAGATCTACGTGATGGCCAGCGAGTCGAATATGACTCAGATGCAAGGTGGCCCTGACGGGGATAAGCCGGTGGTCAACCGCCAGCTCACCCACAACACTCGCGGCTGGATCGCCCAGATGGTGTACAAACACGCCGAACAACTGCTTGGACCCTCCGCCAAGGAAAAGGATCGTGTCGAACAATTGCGCTCGTTGATGGTGACCTTCGGCGATTTGACCCCGGACGGGCGTTATGTCGTCGGCACCAGTAAACCTGGTGAGGATGATACGGTGGATGTCTCCGACCGCGCGGGCTTCATCGAGCTGCCCGGAGTCAGGCCCGGCGAGATCGCCGAGGCGTTCACGCTCGATCAACTGCTCGGGTCGGAGTATTGGAAGAAGACCCGCTTCTATCAACCTGCCGACTTTCTATGGCAGCCGACTCTGTTCCAACCGGTTGGTGGCATGGATCAGGTCCAGCACTCGTTCAATCAGCAGGTCGCGACGCTCGGTGGAGTGGTGCACCTGAACAGTCCTGTAACCAAGATCGACTACGACGAAGGCGCCCGCCAGTTCGTGATCTCCGCTGAAGGGCACGAGGAGCCGTTTCGCGCGGATTACTGCTTCTGCAACGCCGCCATTCCCTTCCTTCAAAAGGTGCTCTCAGACCGGCTGCAGGGCTCTGACCAACAACGTGGCTTCTCGCATGAATTCAAGCAGGCGCTCCAAGCCGTCTACAAGGCGCAGGCCAACCCAGCAGAGACCAAGAGGTTCCTGGCCTGCACCACCAAGGTGGGTTGGCAGGCCGACCGCACGTTGTGGCAAGGCCAGCCGTTCCACACGCACACGGATTCCGAGGGCCTGACCGTAACAACCTGCGAAGACCCCGAGATTGGCGTTGTCCCGATCTACGGCGGGATCTCCTGGACTGAACACCCGATCACGCAGATCTGGTATCCCTCCGAGGCTTATCACGATCGAAAAGGCATTCTTACCGGCGCTTACAACTTTTCGAAAAATGCCGCTTGCTCCGGCCACTTGACAGTCGACGAGCGGCTGGATGAAGCACGGGCCGGCGCAGCGCTCTTTAGCAAAGAGTTCGCCGCCGGACTCGAACACGGAGTCGCGATCGCGTGGCAGAACATGGCTCACATCAAGGGCGGCTGGGCGCAGTGGACCAACGTCACCAACAGCGTCCATCACTACAATCACATCATTCAGGGCACAGGTGTGGATAGCTCGAAAAATCCATCCTTCTTCATTGTTGGAGATCAAGTGTCGTCGCTGCCCGGCTGGCAGGAAGGTGCGATTGCCTCAGCCTTAAACGCCATCAGCAGATTAGCGCGTCCCGACCGGATGCTGCCGTTCCTGAGCGTATTGCCGGATACAACACTCATGGTCGAGGGTCTGTAAGACGACGAAAGGTGTTTCAGGCCATAGCGTGTACTGAGGTGCGCCCAAGGGCCTGTCCTGAGTTATCGAAGGAAAAGCTTGAGCCGTGCCGTAAGAGATTCAAAATCAATCGGGCCATGTCCCCGAGCCAGCGAAGCTGGCGATGATAGAATGCGTACCTTATCATCCTTGATGCGAAACTCCTTCGGGAGGCGTACCGCTTGACTAGTGCCTCTCTGGAACAACTTGGCATATTGGCTCACCGAAACCCTCTTAAATTACAGATGTAAATTACCCAATTACCAACTGACCCAATTACTCACTCCAGCGCCTTCCCGGTCGTTTCCGGCAACTGAGTGGCCATCAACATCGACAGCAAAAAACCCACACCACATATCCAGAATGCCCAACTTAAGCCCTTCGCCGGACCCAGGTTGTCGGCGATTTTACCAACCGTGTAAGGTGCAATTGCGCTGAGTGCTCGTGCTCCGTTGTAGGTAAATCCCAGGCCTCTAGAACGCACTCGCGTTGGGTAAATCTCGCTGCCAATCAACCCTGAACCGACAAAAAATCCGGTACCAAAGAAAGCCACGGCTGTTCCGAGCACCATGATCGCCCAGGGTGCGCGGGCCATGGCATAGATCGGGATCAGGAGCGCTGCGCAAAGCGTATAGAGCATGAGCGAGCGTTTGCGGCCCAGACGGTCTGCGACCAGTCCGAAAGTCAAATAGCCGGGAAACATACCCACGAGATTCAACACCACCAGCAAGGTGCTGGTGCCCATCATTTGAAAGCCGCGCCCGCCCTTGCCCACAGGAAGAACCAGGTAGGATGGCATCCAGCTAAACAAACCCCACCAGGCAAAAAGCCCAAAGACGTTGAGCAGAAAAAGAAAGGTGGTTTGCTTTCGATATTGTGGGGAAAAGATTTCCCAAAATGACGATTGAGAGTCTGTGGTTTGTCTCTGCTGCCTCCACATCTCCGACTCGGGAACGCTTTTTCTGATCCATAAGGTCACCAGCGCGGGCAGAATCCCGACAAAGAAGACCAACCGCCAGTTCTGATGCGTCACCTGAAGCAGCACTCCAGCGACCAGAGCGGCGGCGGCCAGGCCCCACGCCCATGCGCTCTGCACAACCGCGAGGGCTTTAGCGCGAAGTTGGATGGGCCAGGTCTCTGCAACCAGGGTGGCGCCAGTGTTCCATTCACCACCCATGCCCAGGCCGAGCACGAACCGGAATGCCGCCAGGACACCCAAGGATGTCGCCAGCCCCGAGCCTAGGGAGCAGACAGAGTAAGTCAGAATGCTGAACATCAACGCCTTTTTTCGCCCGATACGGTCGGCAATGAATCCAAACAGGACACCACCGATTCCCGAGGCCAGCAGCATGAATGCGTTTGGCAGGCCCGCCACAGCTTTGGGGATATTGAGTGCGGACATCACCGTGGGCAGCACCATGCTGTAGAGCATCACGTCAAAGCCATCGAGACCCCAGCCCAGCGCGGCTGCGACCAGAGTGCGCCTTTGTACGGATGTGACCCCAGAGAATGTGAATGTCGCAGTGGCCATGCCGGGCGATTCTAACAGGAACCAGCAGCCCTCCCGCCGGTCGCCGGTCGCAAGGCGCAATTGGCCGATTTCTTCTCGCTCACGGCGTAGCAATTCGATATAGTGTTTCCCGCAAATATTTTTTCAAGGTCCAAGGACTCATAATGAATCCAGTTTTGTCCGCTGGCCGATGGTTGGCGTGTTCTCTGGTAGTTGTTTCAGGCCTTAATTGGGCTGCTGCGCAGGAATCGAACGGAGCCGCTCTTTACAAGCAACAATGCGCGCTGTGTCATGAGAAATCAGCCGAGACTCGTGCGCCTTCGCCTGCGGCCATGCGTCTGATGTCGCCCGAGAACGTGTTGCGCGCATTAGAGACGGGCCGGATGAAAGACCAAGGCTCGCTGCTCACTGCTGCCCAACGGAAGATTCTCGCCGAGTACCTGACAAGAAGACCTTTGGGGCAAACCGTGGAGTCTCCTGCTGGCAATCTGTGTGCGGCAAAGACCCCACTCTCAGATTCCAGCACCGGCTGGAATGGCTGGAGTCCCGATCCTGCGAATGCGCGCTTTCAGTCCGCGGCCAGCGCCGGATTGACCGCCGACCAGGTGCCGCGATTGAAATTGAAATGGGCCTTTGCTTTCCCTAATGCTCCGCTTGCATGGGGACAACCCACGGTCTTTGGCGGACGTATTTTTGTCCCCAGCGTAAACCGCAATGTCTATTCGCTCGATGCAAAATCCGGTTGCCAGTACTGGTCCTTTGAAACCGAAACCCCGGCTCGCACGGCCATGGTGATTGCCGCGCTTCCCGGAGAACCGAAACGTTACGCTGCATTTTTGGGGGATTCGCGCGCAACCGCCTATGCTCTTGATGCCACTACCGGCGAGTTGTTATGGAAAGTTCGGATCGACTCCCATCCTCGCGCAAAAATTGTTGGAGCGCCCGCATACTACGATGGCAAGGTGTTTGTGCCGCTCACCGGCGGTGAAGAAGTAGGACTGGGAGATAAATACGAATGCTGCTCCTCGCGCGGCGGAATTATCGCGCTCGACGCGACCACAGGAAAGCAAATCTGGAAGACCTATACCATTGCCGAAGAACCGCATCCCACCACCAAGACCGCTGCGGGCGTGCAGAATCGTGGACCCTCCGGAGCCAGTATTTGGTCGGCGCCTACCATCGATGTGAAGAAAAGGATTCTCTATGCCGGCACCGGCGACAACTTTTCTGAGCCTTCCACCAAGACCAGTGATGCGGTGCTGGCGTTTGATATGGATACAGGCAAGCTGCTGTGGTCCAAACAGTTCACTGAAAACGATGTGTTCAACATCGTTTGTGCCGGAGAAGGTTGCGGAAGCCATCTGGGGCCCGATGTTGATATCGGCGCTTCGCCGATCCTTGTAACTTTGGCCGATGGGAAACGCGCTTTGCTGATCAGCCAGAAGTCAGGAATAGCACACGCAATTGATCCTGATAACGACGGCGAGATTCTCTGGGCCACTCGCGTCGGCAAAGGGGGACGCTTAGGAGGCATCCAATGGGGCTCCGCGTCCGATGGTAAGAATATGTATGTGGCGGTCTCCGACATTGGCCACTTGCAGTCATCAGGGATCGGCAGGATGGTTGCAGATCCGAAAGCGGGCGGAGGCTTGTTCGCGCTCGACGTGAAGACGGGCGAAAAAGTATGGGCCGCGCCGCCGGCGTCGTGCGGCGATCGTCCATCGTGCAGCCCGGCCCAGTCAGCCGCAGTGTCGGTGATTCCGGGCGTGGTGTTTTCCGGCGCGGTGGACGGTCACTTGCGCGCCTATTCGATCTCCGACGGCAAAGTGATCTGGGATGTTGACACGACCCAGGAATTCCCGACGGTGAATGGCGTAAAAGGAAAGGGTGGCGCCATGGATGGCCCAGGACCTACCATCGCCGGCGGAATGCTATACGTCGGCTCAGGTTACAGCGTTTGGGGCGGCCTGCCTGGGAATGTCCTGCTGGCGTTTTCGGTGGACGGGAAATAGCACTCAGCCGTCAGCAATCAGCATTCAGCCCACGAACAGTCTTGGCTCAAGGAAGCCATTTTCGTGGCCATGGTGAGCGTTGAAAAACCCTTCAGCGCAAAAAGCCGCGCGGACTAAAATGATGAGACGTGACCAGAAATTGAAACTTGCCTTTTCTGATTCGCGGCCATTCGTGTTAATTCGTGGCTAACAGGGTTTCTGACACTAACCATGCCGACGATGATGCTTTCCTTCAGCCCAAAAAAGCCGAGCGGGCTGAGTGCTGACCGCTGATTGCTAGTACCGGCATTCAATGCTACCGTAATATCTCCACAATGAAAAAGTTCGATTCTGAAAATAAATCTCTCGAAGCTCAAGCACGTCGGCTGGTGTCGTATTTCGATGAGTTGTTTTTTGCCAATCTGCAGAAGAAGCATCCTACAGAAGAGTTAGAAGGTGAGTTGCCTGCCCGCGCCATGAGGGCCATCGTAATCCTCAGCAATCGGGGAAGGTGCATCATGAGCGACTTTGCTAGTGCGGTTGGCGTTCCTGTAAGCACCGCTACCCACATGATCGAAAAGCTTGTAAGGAAAGGCCTGGTAGTACGGGTTCGCTCGGAGGAGGACCGGCGGGTCGTTTATGTGGAACTGAGCGAAGAGGGGCGAAAGCGCGAACATCACTACCTGCAAAACCGTGTAGCCATGGGACGCGATATGCTGGGGCCTCTCAGCCCTGGCGAACGGGAACTTTTCCTGGAGATGCTGGTCAAAATGATTCGGGCAACGAGCTCGGAATCAAAGCCAACTGCAACCTCTAAAGACACCTGATCTTTTGCGGTTATTGACGCCTTTCTCCTTCATTTATCATGTAAATACCCTGTAAATCTATAATACTTAGCTGGTGATCTTAATAAAAAATAAACAAAATTGTTATTGACAACCCTCTCGCATTTATTTCAAAATCTGAACAATTTAACAATCGAAGGATCTGAGCTTAGTTGCTCAGTTCCTGAAACAATTTCGGGTCTCCAGGCAAGGGGAAGGTGCTCAGGAGAAAGACACAAGCAAAAGGAAAAGAAGCCTTAACGTTTTGTGTTCCCACCCGATGTCCTGAATGGGGGAAGGCAAGTGAATATCAAGGACATCCGTCAGGGGATTGTTTCAAAATGCTCGAATCGGGGGAGTGCCCCGCAAGGAGTACTCCTCTGAAAAAAACAGAGTTCCGGTAGTCGGGCCCTGATCATGTTCCCGGATTCATCCTCTGGACCAACAGTAGATTTGGCTCAAACTGGGACTCTTCTTTTTGCTCCCCTAACACTGCACAATCTTTTCCGACCTAATGCCTTGGGTTGCATTGCGCGTATCGACCACTAGCTTGGCCTCGTTCACAATCGCGGCATAGTCGTAATCGGAGTGGTTGGTAACAATCAGGACACAATCATACTGGCCAAGATTTTCGAGCGGAGTACAGTTCATGTGAAGGTTGTATTTGCGGCCTTGTCCCACTTTGGGGAAATAAGGATCGTTGTAATAAACCTCGGCGCCTTGTCTTCGCAACTCTTCGATAATGGTCAACGCCGGCGACTCACGCAGATCATCGATATCTTTCTTGTAAGCCACGCCCAGCACCAGTACTTTGGATCCGTTGAGGGCTCTCTTATGGCGATTGAGCGCCGAGGCCACCGCGGTCACCACGTGGTAGGGCATGGCTGTATTGATTTCCCCGGCGAGTTCGATGAAGCGCGTGTGAAAATCCCATTCCTTGGCCTTCCAAGAAAGATAAAAAGGATCAACAGGAATACAGTGTCCCCCTAGCCCTGGCCCCGGATAAAACGGGTGAAATCCAAAAGGCTTGGTCGAGGCCGCCTGAATAACCTCCCAAATATCAATGCCCATTCGCAGGCAAAGCATCTTGAGTTCATTTACCAACGCGATATTTACGCAGCGATAAATGTTTTCGAGCAGCTTGGTCATCTCTGCCGCGGCCGGGCTTGAGACCGGCACCACGCGTTTGAAGATGCTGTTGTAAAGGGCGCCGGCGATTTCCGACGCGGCTGGATTCAATCCACCCACTACTTTCGGAATATCGCAGCGCGCAATCGTATCGTTGCCCGGATCTTCCCGCTCCGGGGAAAATGCCACCAGGAAAGAGTTGACCGATTCGTGCTCGCCGCAAGCAGCTTTCAGTCCGGCCTTGTTTCCCGCTTCCAGTACGGGAACCAGCACTTCCTCGGTTGTGCCGGGATAACTGGTGCTTTCGAGCACAATCAACTGTCCGGCACGCAGGTGGGGAGCGATCGCTTCCGCGGTGGCGCGAATGTAGCTCAGATCGGGTTCACGGTACTCATTCAGGGGAGTTGGCACGCAGATAATGATCGCGTCCATCTCCGCAATATGGCGGTAATCGTCGGTGGCCGCAAACCCCTTGACTCGTGCCGCCGCGACCTGGGTTTGGGGAATGCGATAGATGTAAGATTGATTGCTGTTGAGCGACTTCACCTTGGCTGCATCCACGTCGAAGCCGGTGACGGGAAAGCGCTCTTCATTAAACAATAGCGCCAAGGGCAGACCGACATAGCCCAAGCCAATAATCCCAACCTTGGCGGAGCGGGCGCGAATCCGAGAATGAAGTTGCTCCAGGCTGGCGGAGATGATTGCAGAATGAGTGGACATGGTTTCCTAAATTCTACAGTACCCGCTTCCCTGCCCTAGATAAAGACTGCCTGTCACTGCGGAAATTCTTCCAAAGGGCACGCTTTGCGCGCAGAGTCAATATCTACAAAATAAACAAGTTAGCTCCTTCATAGGCATGGCAGGAGAATTGCCTGCGAAATCATTGAGCCACTCTCGTCCCCCAGGAGTCCTCAACATGCTTGAACAAGATCCTCGTCCGGTCGTCCCCCAGGCAACTCGCTCCATACCTGTAATCACCTATCTCCGTCGCATGCTTACGATTCTTGCCATTGCTTTGGCCATCGTACTCCTTTATGGCTTGCACGAGCGTGGCTTGGCTGCGCACTATGCCGCTCAGGCTTCAATCGACAATCAGGACCTTCGTGCCCAGGTTGGCGCACTCACGGCCAAGCTTAATTCCCTGGCGAATAAGGAAGCAGTCGTCCCTGCGCAGCCGACGCCGGTGATACCGGTTGCCATCCATAAGGCAGCGAAGCCGGGCGGCAACCGCCAGAAGCCCGATCCTCGCTTTAAGAAACTCCAGGCCCAACTCGACGCGCAAGGCAAAGATATTGAATCGACCCGGCAGGAGATCAGCAATGCGCGCACCGATCTGGAAGGCTCGATCGCTCGCACCCACGAAGAACTTGTCGTGCTTGAGAAACGTGGAGAACGCAGCTATTTTGAATTCGATCTCGACAAGTCCAAGAACTTCCGTCCCGAGGGACCCGTTGGCGTCAGCTTGCGCAAGGCCAATGTGAAACATCAATATGCCGACTTGGAGTTAGTGGTTGACGATCGCCAGATCTCAAAAAAGCACCTGAACCTCTATGAGCCGGCAGTCTTCTATCCTGCGGGCGAGCGCCAGGCCGTGGAGCTGATCATCAATAGCATCACCAAGAACCACATTCACGGCTACATCAGCGCACCCAAGTATCGCGCCTCGGAACTGGCATCGTCGTCCACAGCCAATAATGACGAAAAAGCGCAGCAAACCGACCAGCCAAAGGCAAGACGCAAGTTGGAAGTGCCGAGATAAGAATTCAATCTCTGACACTGACGGGACTTGTGGTTTATTTTTTTAAATAACCCCAGCATTGGGTTCGGCGCAACAAACAGCGCTGAACCATGCTGGGCTGTTTCCATGCGTACTTGTCCGGCCCCCTCCAAACACTTCCTGTGCTCGTCGGGAACACAAACCGGCTGATCCGGATGACGTTCTTCTTGAAGCTGAATACCAAAAGCAGGAGTTAGCCGACCCTTTTGTCATTAAGCGACAAACTAGGTCGGCTTCGGAGGTGGCGTGAGGTCGCTTGACAAAGTGCAAACCCACAAAGTCAACCCGATCGGAGATCTCTTCCCAAATCTTGTCACCTGCCGATTTCTTGCTGAAAACCCGCTCTTAAATCATCAGGGGAGGATTTCACATCACCAAAAAGCATCCAGTTCTGACGTATTCTTTCATTTTTCACGTCTTGAAGTACAATTTATTACATTTAAGACTCAAGTTTTGACAGGAATTTGCAAATGGTGATTCGGTTCAGTGCAGAAAACTTTCGTTCCTTCAAGGAAAAACAAGAGCTAACTCTAGTCGCGACCTCTCTCAAGGAATTACCAGGCGCGCTGATCCATATCGACGGATTTTCTCATGATCTTCTCCGTGTCGCCGCCATCTACGGGGCAAATGCTTCCGGCAAGACGAACGTCTTGAAAGCTCTGTCATTCATGTGCTCCACTGTACGCAATTCTCATTCTAAGTGGGCACCAGAAGCAAGGATCAATCGTCACACTTTTCGTTTGAATCAGTCTGAAAGTAAACCCTCTTCGTTCGAGGTTGAGTTTCTCGTCAGCGGAACCCCGTATCGGTACGGCTTTGTGCTCAATACCGAGAGAATTCTCGAGGAATGGTTATTGGCCTATCCCCAAGGGAAGCAGCAACTTTGGTTCACGCGCAATGAGAAACAAAAAGAAGGCCAGGAACCAGCAGGCCGTTTTTCTTTCGGCAGACATCTGTCCGGGGAGAATCGTGCGATCGAAGCGTTAACGCGAAAGAATAGCCTCTTTCTCTCTGCAGCAGCGCAAAACAATCACAGCATGTTACTGCCTGTTTACAACTGGTTTGCAGCTAACGCACATTTTGCCATGGCGCCAAGAGACTCCTCTCAAAGCACTGCTAATATGTGCAAAGACAACAAGCGCAAAGAGATACTTGCAAACATGTTATCAAGCGTCGATTTAGGAGTCACGGGCCTTCGAGTGGAAGAAGTAAGATTGGACGAGGAAGTGGAATCTATCAATGCCGAACATTTCAAGAATTTCTTCGCTGCGCTAAAAAACATGGTGTCCGCACTTGACCCGCAAGCAAATATTGAAACGATAACAAAACTATTTCTTCTTCATCGTGGCTCCGATGAGAAACCTGTTGAGTTTCCACTCGAAGAGGAATCAGCCGGTACGTCGGCATATTTCGCCTTGTTAGGACCTGTGATCAGCGTTCTTGAGAATGGAGGTGTCTTGTGTGTAGACGAACTCGATTCAAGCCTCCATCCGCTACTGGCATTGGAACTCGTGAAATTATTCAATGACGAAAAGCTCAACCCTATGGGAGCACAGCTAATATTCAACACACACGACACAAATCTCTTGGACAACAGTATCTTGCGCCGTGACCAAATCTGGTTTACCGAAAAGGATGCTCAAGGGGCCACCCATTTGTACCCGCTGAGCGACTTCACACCGAGGAAGAATGAGAACCTTAAGCGGGGGTATTTGCAAGGCCGCTTCGGTGCTGTACCTTTTATCGGCCAGATTGGTCTTGAAATGAAGCGTCACAAGAGCAGCTAATGGAGCAACGATTTCGTAGGCGCCTCCAACGTCCTCTTCCAACGCGGCAGCCCCGGCGACGTTTCCTTATACTCTGTGAAGGGAAAGTCACCGAACCCGGATACTTCACCGAGTTACGTGTTGAACTTCGCAGCCGTCTCGTCGATATCGAAGTGCTCCCAGAGTGCGGAGTTCCAAAGACTTTGGTCGAGCACGCTGTCGAACGCAAGAAAGAGGCTGAGCGTCAAGCGCGCCGAGCTAGAGACCCCTTCCTAAAATATGACGAAGTCTGGTGCGTTTTTGATGTGGATTCACATCCAAATCTACCCGAGGCAAAACAGCAAGCACGCGATAACGGCTTGAATGTCGCTATTTCTAACCCCAACTTTGAACTCTGGATTCTTCTGCATTTCCAGGACCAGTTTGCTGAACACGATAGACGGGAAATCACACGGCTATGCAAGCTTCATCTTCCACGTTATGAGAAGGAAGTTCCCTACATGACCCTCCGGCCACTGTACGCGGACGCAGTGAGGCGCGCTGAGCATCTTCAGACCTTGCAAGCGCAACGCGGCACGCCTGGGGGAAATCCATCTACAGGAGTCTACCGGCTAACTGAGAGTATACAAATGGCGCTTAGGTGAGGAAGGCCTATTCGCCAGTTTTAAGAATTCACAGTAGGTTTTCCTTTTTCAGGGTTTTACCTGTCTCAGCATTCTCGACACGTCGACATCGAAGTTCTTGGCAAAAAAAGCACCGGTTCGCTTCATCATTTGTCCCCATTGCGCCACAAAAATCTTTCGACATGAATAACATCTTCCTAGCCAAGCACATGTGCCCTTCATGCCGGCAAAGAGGTTGTCGTCTGCAACGAACCTCAAATGCTAAGACTCTTCTGATTCGAAGGCCCGCTTCGCGCGTCTTCTCGGTTGAAGGCTCAAGCCAAGCCCAACGCCCCACCATCCACCCAAGTGTGATGATCAAACGCCGACAGGTTGTTGGTCCATTGCACACCCGCCAGACGCTGTTTTGTTGCACCGACTCCTCATAGCCCTCTTCCCATGGCCCAAAGGTACTAGCCCGTTGGAATACCCCTCCAGCCGTTAACCGATAAGGCGCTGGCCACGCAGACAGTTTCGGGCTATCAAATTATGGTACTCTGTACCCACAAAACTCCCCCTAAATGCGAGACCTGTGGTACAAAAACACAAACCCGGATTTCAGATTTCCTACGTTACGATCACTTACCGTAGCGTTTTTCTGGGACTGCTTGGCGTATTTGTGCTTGCCGCAGTGGTCATGTACTTGGCCTTTCCGGAGGCGACGAACCGCCTGACTCAATCAGGGGGAAACTTCCTTACTAAAATCCTGGTCAAGGTGGGGTTGGCCAACAACCCAACGGGAACGGTCAGCGCCGATCCTGGCCCGCAGCAAGCCCATTTCACCAACATTGACGGCACAGTCCGGGTCCACAAGATAGCCACCAATCGCTGGATCGATGCCAATTACAATGTCGCCTTGGAAAAGGGGGATATCGTCCAGACCTCCTCGGAGGGCATCGCCAAGATCGTTTTTGCCGACGGCACCAATTACACGGTCAAAACTGACTCCTTGATTCGCGTCGAGGAAAACTCGGTCAATTCGAACCAGCAGACGGCGGTTAGCGTCGAGGTCAAAACAGGAACGGTCGATCTAACCACCGCGACCATTCCCCAGGGATCCACGTCTCAGGTTAGGGTGGAAGGCGCCACTGCCAACCTGGGGTCAGAGACCTCCGCCCAGGTACTAAATGACCGCCGCAATGACGACGCTGAAATCCTGTTAAAGAAGGGGTCCGGCGAAGTCACCCGTCCCGGCAGCGACCCCGTAAAACTGGGCAATTATGAGAAGGTAGTCTTTAACTCAGAGACGCCCACCATGACAAAGACAAAGGAGATAGGGCCGCCTAGCCTGATTGACCCGTCCAACATGCAGCCTATCTTCGTTGAGGGCAAGATCAATAAGGTGAATTTCTCCTGGACACCGATGGACAACGTCAAGGAATACCACCTGAAGGTCTCAAAAAATCCTTATTTCTCATCTTTGTTGGTGGATACCACGGTTGCCGCCACGCAGGTTCAGATGACCGGTTTTGCGGAGGGCGCCTACTATTGGGAAGTGCAATCGATAGGTGAGAACGGTAAGCTCTCCATTGAAAGCGAAAGGAACAGGTTCACGGTCATTCCCCAGGGAAAGGACCGGGTAGCGACGATCCTTGAAATCGACGAATTAAGGCAGCATGGTCACATCATCGAGATCCGGGGGCGCACCGAGCCCTCCGCCCGGGTCATGGTCAACGACCAGATGGTGGCGGTCATCAAACCGGACGGTACTTTCGTCCACTTTACCGCGCCGCTGCCGACCGGACTCAATGTGATTACTATTACGGCGCAAAATGCCAAAGGTGGAGTAAAGAGCCTGCCGGAAAAGGTTGTTATCCAGTAGAATCTCCTATAGCTCCGGTTGGATTTTTGCTCCATTATCTGTGGTAATCCCAATCAAGTCGAAAACAGAAAGAAGCGGCTATGTCTTCAAACGGTTTTAAGTCAGAGAATTCGCGCGTCCACAATTGGCGTTCGCTCTTCAGCATGTTCTCCAGCGATCTGGCGATCGATCTCGGAACTGCAAACACATTGGTCTACGCAAAAGGTAAAGGCATCGTCGTGAATGAGCCCTCGATTGTTGCCATCAACAAAAACACCGGAGAGGTAGAAGCGGTTGGAAAAGAAGCCAAGGAAATGCTGGGCCGCACGCCCGGCAACATTGTTGCCATCAAGCCGATGAAAGATGGCGTGATTGCCGATTTTAAAGTTACGGAAAAAATGCTGAATTACTTCATTCAGAAAGCGCACAATCGCAAGATGCTGGTGCATCCGCGCATCGTGATTGGCGTGCCTTCTGAGATTACGCAGGTCGAGAAGCGCGCCGTGATGGATTCCGCTTATCGCGCCAAGGCCAGCGAGGTGCATCTCGTGGAGCAGGCCATGGTAGCCGCAATCGGCGCCGGGCTTCCCATTACGGAACCTAGTGGCAACATGGTCGTTGACATTGGCGGCGGTACTACGGACATCGCCGTCATCTCTCTCAGTGGCATCGTCTACTCGCGCTCCGTGCGCATGGCAGGCAATCAGATGGATGAAGCCATCATGAATTACCTCAAGCGTAAATACAATCTCCTCATCGGCGAGCGCACCGCAGAACAAATCAAAATTGAAATTGGATCTGCATATCCGCTGGATAAGCCGCTGACCATGGAGATCAAAGGCCGCAACCTGATCGAGGGCGTGCCCAAGACCATCACCATCGACGACAGCGAAATTCGCGAAGCGCTCAGCGAGTGCATCAGCACCATCATGAACGCCATCCGCGTCGCCCTGGAGCGTACGCCCCCGGAGCTGAGCGCCGATATCAGTGATCGCGGCATTGTGCTGACCGGTGGCGGCGCTCTGTTGAAAAATCTGGACAAGCGAATCCGCGAAGAAACCGGATTGCCGGTCTCCATCGCTGACGATCCGCTGGCCAGCGTCGTTTTGGGTACCGGAAAGATGCTCAGCGACTTCAAGCTGTTGCGCAAGATATCAATTGATTAGCGAGCCGGCTCCGCCGGTTTTCGTGATGTGTTAGAACATGGAAAGCTTTTTCAGCCGTTACAAGAACCCGATATTGCTCATCGCGGTTCTTTTCGTTCAGGTCATCATGCTGGCCAGCCAGGTCAAGCGCGACGATCCGAAGAATCCCGGTTCTGGCGGCACACGCCTGATTCGCGTCTGGGCCGTAAACATCTTTACGCCTATCGGAAGGACTTTCGTCGGTACCGGGCGCTTTTTTCGAAATGGCTGGCACAATTACGTCGATCTCCACGATGTTCGCAAACAGAATCATCAACTTCAGGCGGAAGTGGACCGGCTGCGCATGCAGCAGGCCAAGCTAAAAGAAGATGCAGAGCAGGCCCATCGCCTGCAGGTGTTGCTCGACTTCAAAGAAAAATTCATTGGCGCCACGATCGCCGCCCAGGTCATTGGCACCTCGGGGAGCGAACAATCGCGCGTGATCCTGATCGATAAAGGGGCACATAGCGGCGTAAAACAGGATATGGCCGTGATCACGCCCGACGGCATCGTGGGCAAAGTAAGAGAAGTCTACTTCATGAGCTCCCAGGTATTGCTGATCAACGATCGCGATAGCGGAGCGGGCGTGATCCTGGCAAAATCGCGCTTGCAGGGCGATCTGCACGGCAGCGGCCAGGGAGAGACGGTGGTCAAGAACATCATGTCCGATGAAAAAGTGGACATCGGCGACCAGGTCGTAACCAGTGGAGGAGACCGTATTTATCCCAAGGGTTTGCCCGTCGGCGTAGTGACCGCAGTCAATACCGATCCAGACAAGCCCTTATTCCTCTCCATTGCCGTCAAACCGGCCACCAACCTCAGCCGCCTCGAAGAGGTGTTGGTGGTTACAAAAATGACGGAAGAATTGCCCAGCGCGAATCAGCTTTCAGGCCCGGTCCGCGCTGCCGACATTCTGGCGCAACGCTTGCCGAGTGTTCCCAAAGTTCCAGAAAAAGCCACTGATAAATCCCCGGACAAGAAGCAGTCTCAACAGAAACCCGCCGGAAAGCCTGAAGATAAGACAGGCGCTATCCCCGGCTCCACGCAGCCAACGAAACCAGTTGCGAATACAACGACCGATCAGGCAAAGAAGCTGGCTGCAGGAACTAATTCGGCAAAAGAAAAGACCACGAAGCCAGACTCCTCCCAGACGCCAAAAACAAAGGCACCGAAAAAACCGGTCAACGACTCTGGTCAAGCTCCTGACGCCGTGCCGCCCGCGGCTGCCAAACCTGACAAGCCCGTCACCGAGCCCCCAACAACCGCGGAGAAGCCGCCTGAATGAGTGGGGCTGTTACCTACACCTCTCGCGAGGAGATTGATGTCCACCGGTTTAGCTGGGGCATCTCTGTCGGCATTCCTCTGCTGGCAATCTTCCTGCAAATCTTCTTGCCTTTGCGCCTTGAGTTTTTGAAGATCTTCGATCTTCCGTTGCTGGTTACCATCTTTTTTGCGGTGGCCCGGCGCAAGCCCATTACCGGGTTGCTTACTGGGGCGCTGATTGGGACCGTCCAGGATGCTTTTACCCATCAACCGATCGGCCTGAACGGAATCGCCAAGACCCTGATCGGCTACCTGGCCTCATCCCTGGGCGTCAGGCTCGACGTGGAGAATCCCGGCTCTCGCTTCTTAATGACCTTTGCCTTCTACCTCGTACACCGGCTTATCTACATGATTATTGATATGGGCCTGGTCGGCGCCAACGAACCTCAGAACTGGGGACGTGTTCTCTTCTCTGCAGTGTGCAATGGCGCCTTGGCCATCCCTCTCTTCATGCTGCTCGACCGTTTCAAACTGAGAAGTTGACTGGTTTTTTCGTTAACCACAATCTGCTGTTGTATGCTATGTCCAGTATCTGATCCCCCATACAATTCCTGAATCTATCGTTAGGCGATATGTCGCCGAAATCTATGCAGCCGCGCACGGAAAAGATCTCGCATCTCAAGTTCTCAGTCATTCAATGGTTTGTTCTCGCTATTTTCCTGCTTCTTGCGTTTGGACTGTGGAGTCTGCAAATCCGCAAGTCCGATGAGTATGAAAGCCGCGCCGAGCAGAATCGCGTCCGTCGTGTGCCGATCCTCGCACCACGAGGCAAAATCCTGGACCGTGAAGGCCGCATCATTGTCGATAATTATCCTTCCTTTTCCGCGCTGCTGCTGCGCGATCAGCCCCGCGACTTGATGGCCGATGCCGGGAAGATATCCGAAGGCCTCCACATCCCTGCCGATGAGATTCGGGACAAAGTCCGCCGCTACCAGCTTGCCCATCGGCTGGCTTATGAGCCCATCATCATCAAGAATGACATTACGCCCGACGAGCGCGCCTTCATCGAATCGCACAAGGATGAATTTCCAGAGTTAGAGACCATCATGGTGCACCGGCGTCTCTATCCGAAGAATGGCTTCATGTCGCACCTGATCGGCTACGTGGGCGAGGTAAGTGAAGACATGCTGAACTCGCCCAAGTTCGATCTGTATGAGCGAGGGGACATCGTAGGACAGTCGGGCGTGGAGCAGTATTACAACGAGATCCTGATGGGGAAGAACGGCTCGCGGCGGGTGCTGGTCGATAGCAAAGGACGGGAAAAAGGAAAGCTGAGCGAGGACCCTGCCGTGGTGGGCAAGCCGCTGAAGCTGACGGTGGATTTGGATATTCAGATCGCCGCGGAGCAGGCTCTGGAGGGCAAGAACGGAGCGATTGTGGCCATGGATCCGAGGACGGGAGAGATTCTGGCGATGGTGAGCCGGCCGACGTTTGATCCGAACGACTTTGCGATCCGGGTTTCGCGGGATGAATGGGGCCGGCTGATCAACGATCCCGCGCATCCGTTGTTGAACAAGGCCATCCAGGCACAACTGGCCCCCGGCTCGGTCTTCAAGATTGTGATGTCGGTTGCCGGTTTGCAGGAAGGCGTAGCCCAACACCTTAGAGTCAACTGCACCGGGGGCGCCACGTTTTACGGCCATCATTATGGTTGTCATGGAACTCACGGCTCTACCGATCTTCACAACGGAATCTACAAATCTTGCGATGTGTTTTTCTTCACCCTGGCGGAGCGCCTGGGGATTGGCAAAATTGCGAAATGGGCATCGGCGCTCGGCATCGGGAAGAAGACCGGGATCGACCTTCCCAACGAAGTCAGCGGCACCATGCCTTCTGAAGAATGGAAGATCAAGACCTTCCGCCAGAAATGGTATGCAGGCGAAGTCATCTCTGTGGGCATTGGCCAAGGCGCAGTCGCCACCAGCCCCATTCAACTTGCCCGCACCATCGGCGGCATCGCTTCGGGCGGAGTCCTCTATCGTCCTCACCTGGTTGCGGACGGCCAGCTTCCACCCGGGGAGAAGAAGTCGCGTGAAGCACAACCTGTTCGCGTCCGGATCGATCCTGACAATTGGATCACCATTACGGATGCAATGTCAGCCGTGCTTACTCCGGGCGGCACCGCCAGTTCCGCTCACTTGCAAGGTATTGATTTTGCCGGCAAGACAGGCACGGCCCAGCTCGTAAGCCATGAATTTCGCAAAGCCAGTAAAGGAAAGCTTGATAGCAGTTTCAACGACAACGTTTGGTTTGCCGGAGTCGCGCCGCGCAGAAATCCTGAAATCGTAGTGGTCGTCCTGCTGGAGCACGGAATCAACAGCGCATTTGCCGCCCGCACTGCCTCCCAGGTAATCAAGGCCTATGTGGAGAAACAACGCCATCTCCGCAACGATCCAATGTTGTTTAGCGACAAAGTCGATCCCGGCTCCATCCCTGTAGCCGGTTTATGGAACGAATCCTCTGATTTACCCTAACTTGGTATTACGAAAGTACATGTGGACAAGTAGTACGACTATGACTGCCAACCCTTAGAGCCAAAAAGATATCCAACTTTCCAATGCCGGTTTTCCAGGCCTCCCGCTCGCCACTTCTCTCTGGAACGCACGGCGAACCCAAAAAACTCGTTTCGGGAGCAACCATGAGAAGACTTTCAACCCTCTTTTTTCTCCTTCTAGCTGTGCCTTTTGTATGGTCCCAAACCACAACCATTAGCAGCAGTTCTGGACCCGTCTCCTGGGACTTTGCCGCAGTTGTTGGCGGCACTGTGACCAATGTAGGCATTCAAGATATGTGCCCACCCGCGATGTGTGATAACCACGATTTGACTGTCGTGCTTCCGGCTCCAGCGTCCAGCTTCTATCAGACCATGACCGGCAAGCTGACCATCAAGTACACGTGGACGAGCACCGTACCCACCGACCTCGACATCTTTGCCATCAGCCCGAACGCCGCCGATCACGGACCAGGCTCTCCTGATGACACGTCGACCGGTCCAGGAGAGGAAGACCTTACAATCACTGACCCCGTCGACGGTGTCTGGCACATTCGTTCAGTAGCAACCACAACACCCTTACCTACCAGCGCCCATGCTCTGGTCACGTTCACGGTGGCTCCCAGACCGACAACACCACCTCCCCCTCCACCGCGACCGGGCGCGCCGGCCTTTGTGAATTATCCTGCGCCGGAGAACATCACCCCTACGACCGGATCAACTACCGCCGGGCAGCACGGAGCAGGCGAGCCTTCCATAGGCGTCGACTGGGCCACTGGCCGGGCATTCATTGAAGCTGGAAACCACACTTTGCGCGTGACGTTCGACGATTCGGTGAAGCCGGCTATATCGGCCTGGGACGATATGCGCTCGCCATTTGCCCGATTCAGCCTCGACCCCATCCTGTTCACGGACGATGGACGATTAGGCGGCCCCAACCGTACCTTTTCATCGCAGCTCAATGGGGTTACCAGCGAGCTTTCGTTCACCGACAACGATGGGCAAACGTGGCTGCCGACGCAAGGCTCGGGCCAACCCGCCGGTGTTGACCATCAAACCGTGGGTGGAGGCCCCTTCGCCTCTCCTCCACCGCTTACCCGCACCTCATACCCCCATGCGATCTATTACTGCTCCCAGGACATCGTGACTGCCTTCTGCTCTCGTAGCGACGACGGCGGTCTTACCTTTGGCCCCGGCGTACCTATTTACACCTTTGCCCATGTCAACGGCGTGGATGTGCCAACCGCCCCCGGCACCTGCGGTGGACTCCATGGCCACGTGCGAGTCTCGCCGGACGGCACTGTCTATGTTCCCAACGAAAACTGCAAGGACCCGAATGGCGTAAGCCGGCCTGGTGTCGCTGTCTCGCCCGACAATGGGCTCACTTGGGAATTGCATACGGTACCCGACGCCAAGACCATCAGCCCTGGCAGCGATCCCTCGGTGGCAGCGGGCGCCAACAACACCATCTATCTAGGCTATGTGAACTCCGATGGCCATGCAAAAATCGCGGTTTCGCGCGATCGGGGTATTCACTGGTCGAAGTCCAGAGATGCCGGCACACCATTCAGCGTCCAGAACGCCGAGTTTGCTGAAGTAATCGCCGGTGATGACAGCCGCGCTGCCTTTGCTTTCCTGGGCACGCAAACCTCCGGCGATACTCAATCGGCTGATTTCACCGGAGTCTGGCATCTCTACGTTGCTTTCACATACGATACCGGCCGCACCTGGACGACGGTGGACGCCACTCCCGCAGACCCGGTACAGCGCGGCTGTATCTGGAACCAGGGTGGCAGCAATCCGTGCCGTAATCTGCTCGACTTCAACGACATCACGGTCGATAAGTTCGGACGGGTATTGGTCGGTTATGCCGATGGCTGTACCGGCACATGCGTAACGGATAAGACGCAGAATGCATCCGCAGGTCCAGCCACCGCACAAGATGCTCTTGCAACCATCGCGCGCCAGGTTGGAGGCCGTGGCTTGCTTGCGGCCTTTGACGGTACGCAGTTCGGCACGCTCAGTGGCGACGACGAAGGCGGAGGCAAGCTATGCTTCGGCGATCCCTCCACCGGAGTCAGCGGCGATAAGGACTGCAACCGTCACGACGATGATTAGGAACAATTCGAACGATGATTTCGTCATCCAAATTAAGTGCCTATCCGCGCATCAGCGCGGATAGGCAAGAGACCTCAGCCGGCTCGATAGAACCAGTTCTATTAGTAAATTTTAATATTATTGCTGCCTTCTCTTAAACCTGGCAGCCAAAACGTTGGTTTAATGTTGGTCTAAAGTTACAAAAGGGGTGGGGGGCTGAAGAGCTGGATTTGCAATCTCTAATATATTTCTATGTGCAAAGCTCCGCCAAACTGTGAAAAATGAGCCACGGAAGTTAGAGTCCCCGCGAATGACACCGATTTGTAGATACCTCGATCCTTCGCTGCGCTCAGGATTTCGCCTCGCGCCCTTCGGCTCTTCCGCGAGCGGAATCACCTCAAGGGTGACAACGACGCGGACTTAGCCCGCAAAGCAAACGTCCGAGGATTGAAGGGCACCAAAGCGAATAGTATACGAACACTAGCAGTTTGTCAAATTTGAAATACTTCGTTTGAAATTACTCGTGATGTAAAGCGAAAGATCCATCCCATGAACAACCAACGACTTGTAATTCTCTTGTTCTGTATGTTCCTGATCTGTGCCACTCCAGCACATTCCACCCCAACTGCGCAGAAATCAAAGCGCCCAAGAAGCTCCTCAACGACCAGCATTGAAGTTTGTAATCTCCTGACCAGCGCAGAAATCCAGGCCGTGCTGGGAGAAGCAGCCAGGCAGACCAAGAGCAGTACGCAGCCAGGTGGCGGGCTGCTGATGTCCCAATGCTTCTTTGGCATGGCTGGATCGGCCAAATCAGTCAGCTTGGCATTAGCACGGGCAAATCCAACGGACCAGTCCAAGCTCACCCCACGAGCATTTTGGCGAAAACAATTCCACTCCGAACAGCCGCGAGAGAAAGAAAAAGAAGTCCACGCCGGTAAAGCCGCAGATCGTTCTGAAGCTGAGCGCGAAGAGGAGTTGCGCAAAGCCCGAGCCATCACTGGACTGGGCGAAGAGGCTTACTGGGTCGGGAACCCAATCCTGGGCGCATTGTATGTCTTGCAAGGCGACATGTTTCTGCGCATCAGCGTTGGCGGAATACGCCAGGAGCCAGAACGCATCGAAAAGTCCAAGGCCTTGGCCAAGGCAGCGCTCAAACGACTCTGAAGTCAAAACGCCCAAGCACATTCAGCAAAGGACGCGAAACAGTGTAGCCCAACACCGTTACTCACCACACGGTTGCTGTCTCCGAAAATTCTTAGGGTGTATGTGGGAAATACCTCTTCTCTACGTTCTTTAAAGATAGAGCGGTATCGAGGCTAACAAACTTCGCCTCGATAGTACGCTCAACTGGCAACACCTAGGGAGGGTTCGTGGACTTCATTGAGAGGCTTTTGCACATTTCTCCGGACGGCGGGAACGGATTGACCGAAATCGGCCTTTTGTTGGCATTAGCAGCCTGCACCGTTGTGCTATGCCGATGGGCCTTGCTGGCAAGCGGCAAAGGAAAGGCCGGGCTGTTAAGGAGGAAATGTGTCCGTAGCTAATGATAAATATAGCTCGCGCTACGCCAGAGAGGGCTCCCCTGCGAGGAAAAACGGAGAGTCCGAGGGCGGACCAGCGGCCCGCGAAGAGCATTTTTTCAGCACTCGAAGGGACCAGAAGGGACAGACACTTTCCGGACTGTGGGCCAAAGCAGTGACAGCACGGCGCGCACTGGAAAGAAGGGCTGCGGGAACAAAGGGAGGTGCTCCTTCCAACGGATCAGGGAGCGGGATCCCGGGAAATGGGATCCTACCTGGCGAGACGCCCGGCGGACCTGGAAGTGTCAACTGGACTCCGATTGGTCCCTCGGTAATCAGCAGCGGACTGAACGAGAGTGGCAGGATAACGGCCATTGTTATCGGTCCGGGTGGAACGAGGATTTACGCCGGAGCCGCGAACGGTGGTGTTTGGCAGTCATTGGACGGTGGGGCACATTGGACCGCGCTGGACGACTACTTCAGTTCGCCCACCGTATTTGGCGGTGCGCGCGAAGCCGATTCACTCGCCATCGGTGCGCTGGCAGTCCGGTTCGCCGGCCTCGGCGGCGACGAAGTGTTCGTCGGCACTGGAGATCCGAACTCCAGCTATGATGCCTATTTCGGAGTTGGGATTCAGCACCTTTACGGTGGCGTGTGGACTCTGGAAGCCACCAACCTCGCGAACGCGGGCATCTTCAACATCGTGATTGATCCTGACGATGTAACCACCACCAATGTATGGGCTGCCACGCAAAGGGGCCTCTATCGCCGACCGACTGGCGGCGGCATGGCTACTTGGACACTCGTCACCGACCCCCACTTTACGAATGCCTCGGGCCCTGTGTCATCAATGGCCGTGGCAGGTAGTGGCACGACCAAGCGCTTCTATGTCGCGTTCCCAGGCGACGCCGTCTATAGCAGTCCCGACGGTTCGACTTGGACACGACTGAGCGGGCTCGCGGGAACCGGCCGCATTGCCCTGGGAGTGAGTGAAAGCGATCCGACGGTATTGTATGCATTGATGCAGGATGGCACGTTGAATCGACTGGACGGAACATCATTCTCCTCCGTGAGCGGCATGCCGATCTATACTCGCACGGTCTCTGGAATGACCGTGACCGGCACGGCCCTATTTCCAGGCAGCCAGGGTTGGTACGACATCGCCGTGGCGGTTGATCCGAGCAATCCGAATATCGTCTATCTCGGTGGCGATCAGCTTGCCATCTTTAAGGGGACAATCACCGGCAGCGCTGGAAGTTATGTCTTCCCGTTCAATTCCGCCAATGCATCGTCTCCCTGGTCGGACCCGACTTGGATCGGCTCCGGCGTTCACTCGGATGTGCATGCGATCACCTTCGGGATGAACAGTGCGGGCACGGCGCACGATCCCACCAACGTTTGGGTGGGCAGCGACGGCGGCCTGTATCAATCCACGCTCAGCGGCGGGGCAGGCTCGTTTCACTCCCGCAACCTGGGCTTGGCGATAACCGAGTTTTCTTATCTCACGCAACGGGCGGACACGGATGCGGTTTGTTTCGCGGGCGCCCAGGACAATGGAACTCCTCGCATTCTGGGGGAGCAAGCTAGCCGAGAAACCGCCGGCGGAGATGGCGGAGGTGTCGTCTTCGATCCTAACAATGCTTACCGCGTCCTGCGCCAGTACGTGGGGACGTCACTTGAGGTAACGACCGACGGCGGCGCCACTTGGTCCGGAGTCAACTTTCCACCGGTTACGGCTGCAACCCAGGCTCAGCAGCACGCCGCTCAACAAGAGGCTGCCGGCTTTGTCGCTCCGCTGGAGGCTATTGCCAACGGCAGCGCCACTTTGGCTGCCTTCGGTACCACCCGGCTCTGGCTAACGCCCGACTGGGGCGCGAGTTGGGTCACCTTACCCGCGGGCACCAATCCTTACGTGCCGGCCACACCCAACGCCACGCAGGATCAACTGGATGGTAACGTGGTTAACGCGATTGCCTTCGCCTCGCCCACGCGTATTTTTGCGAGTACCTTTCTCAACATCTACCGATTCGATCAGTCGGGCAGCACCTGGAGCAAGACGCCCATCTCGACGGCAAGCCTTCCGCCGCACACATTTACCGCGCTTGCCGTGGAGGACGCAGCCACAGGCAGCTTCTACGTGACGCTCGGCGGCGGCGGGGCCGGTCATGTCTACTACTACGACGGTGCCTCCTGGAGCGAAGCCATGCCCACGACCGTCGTGGATGTTCCAACTCACGCGATCGTAGTTGACCCTTCTAATCCATCGCACATCTACGTCGGCACTGATGTTGGCTGTTGGAGGGGTGTAAAGTCGGGAACTCCCGGTTCGTTCGCCTGGGCATGGACTCTGTTCTCCCAAGGTCTGCCCGAAGCGGCGATCACTGATCTGAAGATTCACAATGCAGCGCGATTGCTGAGAGCAGCCACACACGGGCGCGCCGTTTGGGAAATTGATCTCTCGGCGACAACCGGCTTGGACCCTGACGTCTACCTGCGAGTCAACTACAACGACACCGGGCGAGTCAACCCGACACGGCACCCGTGGGTGGAGAATGGTCAAGATCCGCTTAATGTCGGATATGTCCTCTACCATTGGATGAGCGCCGACATTAAAGTGCGGCGTAGTTCCCTTATGGGACTTCCTCCCCTCAGTTCACCGGTGAGTTATGACGATTTCGCTGTCAACATCGGTGACTACATCGATCCCACACTGCACATCGAGACAGCCGACACCAGCGGAATGGACCGGATCTTTGTGGAGGTCCACAACCGGAGCCTCACTCCCGTGCCTGCCGCCCAAGTTCGCGTCTTGCTATTATGGGCGGATGCTTCGATGGCTTTGCCACCCTTGCCGGCAGGATATGCGTCTCATATCAATGGAGTTGACACCACCAACTGGGTGGCCGGATCATCCTGGCATTTCGTGGATCCCTCCAGCCCTTTTCGCACGCCACCACGCGATCTCGACGTACGTACCCCGCAAGTCGTGGAATACAACCTCGATTTTTCCACCCTGGGTCTGCCTTTGACAGATACACACGTGTGCCTGGCCGCATTCGTCACCGCCGGGACTGATCAGATCACGTCTACGAATACCAATCTGGATCAACTGGTTATGAGCGACAAGCACGTCGCCCATCGCAACTTGCACTTGGTTACCGTTCCCGGGGGCGGAGGAACCCAGCCACCGGGCGGCGGACCACTACCGCCAAAAACCGTTCTGCTCGACTGTCACAATCCATTCGCCGAGGAATTGCTGGTGGACCTCGTGCTTGACAGGACACACTTTCCCGGTCGGTTGGCCTGGGTACTGCCCAAGGACATCACGTTTGCCGGGCCGTCTGCCAATCTGCAGACGGGACAGCCTGATTTCCATATCGTCGAACAGCGCAAATTTGCAGAGGGCTTTCACCATGCGGTCGGCACATGGCTGGAGCGAGTCGGTGAGGCTATAGTGCGCCTCGGCGAAGATGTCGAGAATGAATGGCAAGAGTCCCCGAAACATCCGTCCCGCCACATGCGCAAGCTGGCCACGTTGGACCGCTCTCGCATCTTCGTGGCTAAGGGTACTTCCAAGACAGCGGTACTTCAGAACGTCCGCATTGCGCCGGGAGCGAAGTTCACACTCGGCTTGACAATTCAGGTTCCTGCAGGAGCGGTTCAGGGCGATCGCTATCGCCTCGACGCAATCCAGAGGCAAAATGGCAAGATTCTGGGCGGAAGCAGCTACGTGATTGCCGTAACCAAGTAGCGTTGTGTGCTCAAAAGGGCATGGGGACGGAACCAAGAGCAACTTACCGTCCTCATAACTCAAGAGAAAAGACTGCGAAAGACTACGTAACCTGATTGACCTTACCTCAGAGGGCTGTGAGTTCTTAAAAATTTGGGAGTCTTTTGACATGTAACTGCTTTGTTTTCAACGTCACTTTTTGGCGCAACTTCAAAAATTCACAGCCTCCTCAGTTTAGCTTTAGCCCGCAGAGCGACTGCGGAGCGCGTCCGAGTATGGTTCGATGAATGGTTTATCCAGGGCAGAGCCCCCTCACATCTCAAGCACCGTCGCACCATGTCCACATCGTCCCACGAAAAAGCTCTATAGCTCAGCTAGCCGTAAGGTTGGCAGGTAGCTAAGCACTGCCTGCTAATCTCGACCATTCTTCCACGACACTCTCCAGACCTGCCGAAAGTAACAAATACCCAAATATTTTTTGGTCTCTCGTCCTGCTCTTTCACGCTTTTATGTAGAAGCAAAGAATATTGTCAGTTCGATTTTGGGACTCATGAGAAGTATCGGGGCAAAAACTATTAGAAAACCAAAGAAATTTAGTTTCTTTGGTGCTACGGTTAAGATCGTAGTCCCACGATCAAGAATGATTGAAAAACCC
Organism: Candidatus Angelobacter sp.; assembly: GCA_035939495.1. Taxonomy (GTDB): domain Bacteria; phylum Acidobacteriota; class Terriglobia; order Terriglobales; family Acidobacteriaceae; genus Angelobacter. The sequence goes on from DASZFU010000064.1 coordinate 41,576, forward strand.
AGCACACCCCCACCCCCCACCTGCCCCAACGGACATCGGGTTGTTGCCCTGGAAGCAAAGTGCTCTATTTGTGGTGCATCCTTGAAACAACTCAAGGAGCAAAGTGCAGTTGACAAGGTATCCTTAGCTCCCGCGCCCAAAGCTGGACCCGATTCGATTGTTGTGTTGTTCCGGGCGATCCAGCAGGGCAACACTCAAGCGGAAACTCAATTGATTCTGCTTGTTGATAGCGAAATCAAGAGACTAGCCCGCTACTACATCAGGGGAGAACGGCCTGGCCACTCGTTTCAAACCGCCGATCTGGTTCAAGAGTATTACATACAGCTACTCCGCTTGACGCAAGACCCGGAAACGGTATGCGAGAGCCGCCAACAGTTCCTGATAATGGCGGCGCGAATGATGCGCCACATCCTGGTGGATCGCGCCCGCAAACGTGATGCGGGGAAGCGCGGGGGGCCAGCCAGAACAATT
>DASZFU010000065.1:0-70231 GCA_035939495.1 Candidatus Angelobacter sp.
TGGGTCCAATATTGCTCACCACGATTGTGTATGTGCCGGTGCCGCCGATGGCAAAGTTGCCGGTATGGGATTTTTTGATGTCCAGCTTAGGTGCATGAATATTGGTGGGGTCAGACACAAAATGAATGGTCCCGTCGCCACCACCAAAGACATCGGCGTGGTTGGTGACCGTAGGAACATCGCCGCCGCCGACAGACACGGTCAAAGTAATGGGTGGATAGGCGCTGTTGGCAGGCAATGCATCGGAGCGGTCACAGAGCACGTTTTGTGGGCCGGGATTGAAGGAGCAATTCCAGCCTGAGCCAACCGCACTGATTGGAACCAAGCCAAAAGGCGACTGGTCCTCCACAACGACTTGGCCTAACGTGGGTCCGGTCCCGGTGTTGAATACCGTGATGGTGTAGACACCAGGTTGCCCGCCTGTGAAGTCCCCATTATGAGTTTTGGTGATCGAAAGAATTCCACCGTTGATATTGGTAGGGTCAGGGCCTAAACGAGTCTGGCTATCACCTCCTCCTGAGACGATGCCATTGTTGGTCACCGAAGGAGCGCCGCCCAGTACATTTACCGTGACGGTAATGGGAGGGTAGCTCGCACCTGGCGCGAGGGATTCGGAACGCGTGCACGTCGCAACATTTGGAAGTGAGATGGTACACGTCCAGCCTGGTCCACTTGCAGAGGTTATCGGGAGTGGTTTGAAATGATTGAAACGAATGTCGATGATGTCAGGTGTACCGTCAAATGCCGTGACGGTTCCGACGGTGGCTACAGGGCCGGTGTTGGTCACGGTGAGCGTATAGGTTCCTGCTTGCCCTATGTTGAACGTTCCGACGTGGGATGAAGTGATGGCCAAGACCGGGCCGATGATGTTGGTGGGATCGGTGGCTTGATGCAGAACACCATCGCCTCCGCCGTCCACTTCGGCGACGTTGGTAACAGAAGACGCGCCGCCATTCACGTTTACAGTAATGGTTATAGGTGGATAGCTTGCGCCGGGCTGAAGCGGGTTGCCGTTGTCACAAATGATGAATCCGGAAGGGGTGCCCGAACAATTCCATCCGAGGCCATCGGCTGTGTTGCCGGTCAGGATGGGCACATCCAGCGGATCTCTGACCTTGACGATCCCATTGGTTGCGACGTTTCCTACGTTGCTTACGGTGATCGTGTAGGTCCCGGTTTGTCCCACGGTGAAATTGCCAGTGTGTGACACGGTGATGGCCAGCGTGGGTGTATGAATGTTGGTTGGATCGCTAGCGGAGTGAAATTGGGAATCGCCTCCACCGGTCACCATAGCCGTATTGGTTTCCGTGGACAAACAATTGCCCAGGCTTACGGTAAGGGTAATGACCGGATAGCTGCTGTTTGGGGCCAGCGAGTCAGAACGAGTGCATGTCAGAAGCGTCGTGGGCAGCGCAGTGCAACTCCATCCTGGCGCGTCGAGGGCGATCGCGGTCATGCCCTGAGGCAAAGTGTCGTTGAGGGTCACCGTGCCCGACGTTGCTGCCTGGCCGACGTTGCTAACAGTGATGAAGTAGGTTCCCGGTTGCCCTGTAGTGAAGTCGCCGTTATGAGATTTGGTGATGGCCAGTACCGGCCCGCTTTGTCCATACGACAGCACTGGAGTAAGCAGGCACAAGACCACGATCGCCGATGCTATCAACCGACAGCGTAACCAATTCAAAAATGAAGAGATACAACCAGACACTCTAGATAATCGTCTCACGGATCGCGCCTTACAAATTCAGGTTTTTAGGGGGTTGAGCCTCTGATTGTTTTGCGCGTAGTGAGAGCGCGAGCCTGTTAGCGCTTGGGTTGCCGTTCATTTTTCTTGTGGCTATTTAGCATTTCATGAATAATCGGAACTCCTTGACGCACTTCTAATTTCACGATGAGGAGTGGTCTTTCCAGAAATTACAACTTGAATGAATAAAGGAGGGGGCCTTGAAGTATTTGGCGACGCTGGTGCTGGGTGTCTCTTTTTGTGGGTCTTTGTTTGCATCGGAGATTTTGAAGATCAAATTATTTGACGGCGAGATAATGACCGGCAAACTTGACCTGCCATCGGATCCCGCAGCCATCAAACGGCTCGTCATTTACGTTCACGGAACCGGACCCGGCACCTATCTCAACCATAGAAAGATGCGCGCGGGTGAATTCAACTATTTCGATCTGTTTGCTGACGAGTTCACGAAGCGCGGCACAGCCTTCTTCGTTTACAGCAAAAGAGGAGTCGAGATCGGAGACACGCCGCCCTATTTCGACAAGGTTGATCGAGAGAAGTATAAAAAAGTCCTGCCCAGCATCGAAGTCAAAGACATTGACTCAGTGATCGAGTTTCTGAAATCCGACAAGCGGCTGAAGAAGGCCAAAGTCATTTTGTTGGGATGGAGCGAAGGCACCATCGTGGCCTCCCTGGTTGCGGAAAAAAATAAGGCAGTGGACGCGCTGCTGCTTGCGGGCTATGCGAACGATAACTTATTTGACGTGATCAAATGGCAGAACTCCGGCGAGTCTTCCATGAGGGCCATCGGAAAATATTTTGACACGAACAACGATCACATCATCAGCAAAGAAGAGTATGAATCAAAAGAAAACGTACCGGCCAAGATGAGGGCTGCGCTCTTCAAAGATGCGCCTTTCGAACAACTGGACGCCAACAAAGACGGCAAGATAACAGCAGAGGATTTCGGAATTCTCAACCACGCGCGTTACAACGCGATTTTGAACGCGGTCGAAAAACAGGATGACGACTGGATCTGGAACAATTATTTTAGGATCACAACTGCGTGGCTCAAAGAACACTTCGTGTTGGAGCCGAACAAATCCAGGCTATTGCGGGTGAATATTCCTATTTACATCTTTCATGGCGACGCCGATATCAATGTTCCGGTCGAGGGCGTTTACGATCTGCATGAGAGGTTTGTCAAAGAACACAAGACAAATCTGCAGTATTTCATCTTTAAGGACCACGATCACGACTTGAACTACCTGGACTGGCCATCGAAAAAAGTCATCTCCGATGGGATAAAGAAGATATTTGAAGTATCCGAAAGTCTCTAACAAAGGCACTCAATGATCATTTCATTTGCCAAAATATTCACCTCTGTCATTCTGAGGCCGTTCTTTGGCCGAAGAAATCCCTACGCCCTTTCATGCATTCGAGGCTGGCGATATTTTCACTGTCGATCAACGATGGAGTTTCTAGAGAGGAGACGAGTTCCCTCGTACAGAAAACATTTGCTTCAGCCTTTGGGGCTGTCGCGATGGGTGACTTTGACCCTATATCCTGCTTTCGCTAATTGTTTTTTCACTTCCTCGGCAATCAGGACCGAGCGATGCTGTCCCCCGGTACACCCTAAGCCAATGGTGAGATAGCTCTTGCCTTCACGCACGTAGTGAGGAATCAAATAGATCAAAAGCTCAGAGATGCGCTGGATGAATTCCTGCGTCTGCGGAAATGAACGAATATATTTTGCGACCTGCGGGTGGCGTCCGGTCAAATGGCGAAAGGCCGGAACAAAATGAGGGTTGGGCAAGAAACGAACATCGAAGACCAGGTCGGCCTCAATGGGCACGCCGGCTTTGTAGCCAAAGCTGACACAGGAGATCAGGATGTTCTTGTCGGTAGCACCCAATAGAAATTTTTCCGTAATATGGGCGCGAAGTTCATGAACATTGAATTTGGAGCTATCGACCACCAGGTTGGCCATCGCCCGGATCGGCCGCAGGAGCTTCCGTTCTTTCGCCAGAGCTACTTTCACAGAAGCTTCTTTGCCGAGAGGATGCGGCCTGCGGGTTTCGCTGAAGCGGCGAAGAAGGGCGTCATCGTCGGCTTCTAAGAAAAGGACCGTGGTATGGACCTGTTTCTTGATGGAGCGAATGATGACTGGAAGTTTCTGAAGCTGGTCGCCCTCGCGGATGTCCACGACCAGGGCAGCCTTTTCGATTTCTGGGGATTGCTTGGCTAATTCCGCAAAACGGCGAATCAGCTCAATGGGAAGGTTGTCCACACAGTAGTAACCAAGGTCTTCAAAGGCTTTGAGCACCGAAGCCTTGCCTGAACCCGACATGCCTGTGATGACAACCAGTTGTTTTCCGGTTTCATGTGGCTTGCCATCAACTCTATTTCGGGACCTACGCGTTCTTTTCCCCGGAGATTTTGCTGAAGTGGCCACGAGGCGATGGTACCATGCGTGGTTTTGCGAACAAAGCCCGCTAAGAGTGCATTGGGAAAATGGGTAATTGAGTAAATGAGTAATTGGAGGTGTGTTGCGCCTTGCAATTACCCAATTACCCAATTACCAAATTTTTTGCATTCAGTATGCCTCTGTCATCGGCGTACTCTCTTCACTCGGCAACTCTGTCGAGTTTTCTTCCGACAACGCAGTCATCGTCGCCCACGCGCCGGCGACCATGCGGGATTCCATTTGCGCTTTCCAGTCCAGAACGCCTCTTTCGGCCAGGTCACGAACCGAGGAGGGAGGCAATTCACGCACGAGCTCAAGATATTCAGCCAGTTTTTCCCAGGCCATAAATGAACGTCCTTGGGCCCAAAGCAGGGCAATCTCCAGCCGCATGTTTTGTAAAGGCGAGAGACAGTTTCCGTGACCAATTTGGGAAATCCAGAATTGTGCCTTTGTAGGACTATTGCGATACCATGCTTGAAAGACCGCAGCTTCCAGAAACAACTGGTCACGCAGGCTACTGGGTGACGATCCCATGACTGCGAGCGCGTTGTCGAGATACTTTGTGGCGCGGGACAACTGCTGGTGTCCGGCTGCCCAGAGATAGCCGAGCCAATTGGCTACTACGGTGTCTAAAGAATCATCTTTGACCGCAACCGCGCGGTTGACCAGGTTTTCGTCCCAATTTCTTGGATGCTCTCCTTGATTCAGGGCCAACTGCAACTGAATAATCGCCAACCAGCGCGCCGCCCGCAGGTCATTCTTGAGAAGCATAATGATTCGCGCCCCATCGGAGAAGTTGCCGTTGGCATTGGTATCGGGCAACAGGGAGGCGATGCCAAACAGCAGGGCAACAACCGAAAATACATGCACGCTGAAGGCGGCGAGAAAATATCCTGTTCCCCAGTGAACCGGCAGCACGTAGAAAACGGATTCCAGCAATAAGGGTAAAAAAAGGTTGGCCAATGGTCCGCCCAGTACAAGATAGAAAAGACGGCGTTGAAGACCATCTTTGCTCTTGGGCTTGAGCACAGCAAACCCTAATGGCAAAATCTCGTCGCTGCGAAGTTTTTGGCGTCCGTCGTCAGCGGTAAAAGAAAACGGGCCGACCTTGATTCGGACAGGCTCGAATCCCACTATCCGGCCAGCGATCAAATGCCCGGCTTCGTGGATGGCAATAGCAGCCAGAAACGCTAAGCAGGGCAATAGAATGAAAGCTATCGCTAAAACGGGACCTGATTGCGCCGTGGTAATGGAATCCGCAAAGTAGCGCAGCAGATATATTTCACTCACTCCCAGGATGATGGCGCTGCTGATGAGAAAATAGGAACCTGTGCTCAACCGATCGCGTTGCTGCATCGGCAAGGGGCGAAGAACGTCCAATATGGGGGTTGAAGTTGGAAAGCACTGCGCTGAAAAGACGAGTTTGGTATCGGCAATAAGTTCCATGGGGAGCAGGAATGTAACTTATATTTGCTTCATCATACTGGCCTAACGCCAATGCAGCTACGGCCCTTAGGTCGATGGACTTTGGTCATGTTACTCCTTTATTTGAGTGCTTCCAGTCCCGGCTGCAGGAATGACAGCAGGTACCGCCCGATCGACGGGAAATGGGTAGCCAGTAACGTGAGCAACGGCGCCGCGCCAAACGAGATAATCCTCAGGTAGAAAGCGATGCCAAGCTCGTTGGGCGTAGTGCCGGTGATACGGCTGAGAATGTGATCCTTGTGGGCCTGCATAAGCACTACGACAACCGTAAAGCCGATGGCCGCGAAGATGGCGGTGAAGGACCAGATTAAAGATTGATGCGGCTCAAACGAATAAATATTGAGTGAGATCAGCACCAGGCTGAATGACAGTCCCAGGAAAATAAGCAGATGCCTCATGTGTCCTAGCGCTCCGCGAATGAATGCCACATAGCGAAGGGCAACATACTCCTCCAGCCGGCGAACGTGTTGTTCCTCAGGATTGGTTTCTTCAGGTTGGCAATAAACCGTGACCTGTTTGTCATCTTTTTCCAATTCCTCTCCCTCCACCAGTTCAGGGCATTGCGTGGTCCAATGATCCTGCAGGATCTCCAAAACCGCGTTGAGGGTGGTTGCCAGCACAGCTTGAACCTCTCCAAACGATCGTTCGAGATCGTAGAAGGCCTCGGCTAGCGAATCATCGCTTGTGGAGTTTTTCAGAAATTGCCGATACTCGCGCAGAGTGTGGACGAGCGGGGAAGAGATCTTCCGGCTCCGAAGCAAACTTGTTACTTCGACGATGTCTCCCACTTTTTCCTGTGTCAAGGCGGGTGCATCCATGAGCGCCAGTGCTCCATGTATGGCTCTCAACTGAGAGTGAATCTTCAACAAGGCAAATTGAATGGCTGCGTTTGTGGCGTACTCCTCGGGGAACTGCAAAAGGTCCTGAAGAGTGGATTGCACCACAATTGCTTTCTTCTGCAATGATTCGGACGCGCGGCCCGATGTCAGGCGAACACGAATATGCTCCATCGTCGAACGAATCTCTTGCAGTTCGGGTTGCACTGATTCCCGAATTCCAAGTTCTGTTAGCTGCTCCTCAGCTTGTTGGAGCTTCGACTGGACATCTTCCATGGCTGTCTGAAGAGCCTCGATTCCTTTTCGTTGTGGACCGTCGCTTGCACCGCAAACGGCAATGTATCGAAGCGCTTCAAAGGACCGCGCCATGTTGACCCATTCAATGCCCCTGCCACCCGGCCGCCAGATCGGAGACCAACTGAACCCTTTGAGTCGGCTAAAGGCCAAGCGGATTCGCGAACGTTCCAACTCGTTGAGAAGATCTTTCAGCTTTGACCAGATTTGGCCGAAGCGGAAACCTGCGGAGAGCATGAGCGCCATCACCAGGCAAAACAGGACTTCATAAATCCACCCAAATGGCCGCCGCTCGAACAATTGGAATGGATGCCTGAGATCGAAGAAAGCCAGCCAGACCAGGTAGATCAGAGTGAAGGATAAGAGGTAATTACGATCCAGAAAATATCGATTGACGGCGGCGGCAATGGGGCCTTCAGTAACGGCCCCCGGAAACGGCGGATGGACATTCAGCCTTGGCCGAACCTGGTTGTTAAAGCGCAAGCGCCACACCTCAAAGACCGTCCAGGCATAGATCGCGATGAACAGAGGCAGAAGGGGCGTAAACGGCGAGACTCCGGTGGCCAGGTGGATAGTGCGAAAAGCAAAGAAAAAACCATAGTGTGCCGGGTCACTGTTGAATAAAAGCCACCATAACCATAAAAGCACAATGGCAAGTACCCAAATGCTCAAGGACGCAACACGGCATGTGATGTAGACACTTTTTGAGTCCGATGCCTTCCCCTTTTCGCGCTCCCATTTCAATCGGAAAATGTAATTTGCGTGTAACAGAACGCACGTGAAGACAATGCCGATGAGCGCGAGCGGAACCGCGATGAACAGTACTAAGGATTGGAGGAGCGTGGTCCCATGCAAGCCATATCGCCAGGCCGGAGTTGCCAACATCGTTAAGGCAACGGCCACCATAGCCGAGGACATGTGGATAAAGAAGAGTCTTTGTGCCGGTACAGTCGTTACCAAGGCCAGGTCGCGGAATTGCCGAAGCGGGGATGCCGTCAGAAGAATTGCGATGTGCAAAAAGGCGAAGACGCACAGCAACGTTACTGCGGCGTTCCAGGCCGGTGAAAAATCGGTCGATTTGAGTTCAGGGAATTGTACATCTGGCGTTTTCTCGCCATTGGAGGAGACTTGAATCGGCCAATATCCGCCCGTCCCTACAGCCGTGATCCACAAAGGGAGCCGCGTTGATTTTGGGTCAAAGCTCGGCGGATTGGTCTCGAATGGAACATGATATTCGTAAGGTTCAACCTGCGGCCCGTCGGCGATCTCCTTGATGGTTACCAGAGCTGCATTGTATTGACCTTCTTCAAGCTGATCGGAAAATGGCAGGCGCGGAAATCTCGGTCCAATACCGCTCTGTAGCTCCTTGGGGTTGGTCCAATCGAGGTTGGATGCAAGCAGCGGGTAGGTGCTTACGGCCATCATGCCGAGGTAAGGTGCATTGTCGAGTTCCCGCTCGAACAGGAGATCGGAATTCACCACAAACAGCCGAGTGTCGGGACATGCTTTTCGCAAAAAATTAGTGAGGAACATCACGTCGAGCACGTTGCTGCCAACTATGCCCACATACTTGTAGTGGTCCCGGCGAATCTGCGCCGCAAACTGCATTAAGACCGCTTCTTTCGATAGTGGCCCCTGTTGCTTTGAGAAATCAGGTGGTTCATCGCTGCTGTTGGTAGGATCAGAGAGGTTAAGCGATAGATAAGGTTTTCCGGTACCGGCCGCGTTATCGGTGGGAGACGTTGCGTCGCTGACCATCTGCTTGTAGGCGTTGCGAAGGCTGGAAATTTCGCGAGGATAAGAGAAACTCGTGTATCGGCAAGGTTGAGCGGAGCCCCTGGGCGCACTCCCATAGGTTGTTGCTGCCTCAAAAAGTATGGCGACTTCCGGAGCATCGTTGCACGCAAGTTCGTGTTTTTCGCGGAGGAAGTTAAGAAGACTCCAGATCGCGGACTCCGAATCATTTACAAATGGCCGAAATGTCAACGGAGGCTTGATTTTGTCGAAGTGCTGTTGCTGGATGGCAGTTGCACTTGAAACCGTCCCACTGTAGACGGTAAACGTCTCGGGTCTCTGGCTGGCAAGGTCATGCAGCGACGCCAAGGAGCCTGAAAATGAAGGGCCTATGACTCGCAGGGCTTTGCAATACGCCGGGGAGGAAGCTTGCTTAGGACAAAGCACGTCCCTGGCGTAATCAGCAGCGTTGGTAAACTGGGTGCCGTTGATTCCGGACGTAGCAGTATCAGAAACCAGGAAAACGTAAAGGAGGCGAACTTTGGACTGGTTCTCAGTGGTATCGCCTGTCCAACGGAACATGAGAAGCCCTGGCAATTCTTGCCGCTCCTGCTCTTCCACGCCGGCTTTTTTCCACGATTCGTAGTCGCCCCATTGCTTGGGTTCTGATTCCCATGGCAGCCAATATTGGTCAATCACATACTTCATGTTGTCCGCAGCCAACTGGATGGCCTCGATGCTGCGGTCAAACACGAGCGTCATGTGGGAGTGGATCGGGTCAGGGACAATGGCGATGATGGCCCGGACACTGTCGTCGTTATCGGGAATGCACCAGATGTCCTCCCTTGGATCCGTGGCTGCTTCTTGGCGGCCATCATCCAGAAACAGGCTGATGCTTCCTGGCGGGCCCGTTGGTGGTTGAGCAGGGCTGTAAAGAGAGAGCGCCGGACATTCTTTCCCGCTTCTAGCTCCGGCAAAGTGCTGACGCGAAGCCTTCCACGGACCGTCTGCCGGTAGCCAGCGTGTCTGCTTCTTTTGGTGAACAGTAGATATTTCCTGCGTTGCCGCGTGCCTGGGTGGTCGCTGGCTTGACTGCACGGGCGTGGAAGGTCCCGTAGGCGAACCGCGAAAAAGCAGCGTGGCAATCAAAGCAGTTCCCAGCGCAGAACCCAGCGTTGCAGTGCGATTCATCGGCTTCCTCGATCAGACAAGCGTTTCCTTATTAATAAAGACGGATTCTCGCAGTAAATCCCTGAGGCTACGCAAGGAAGATATCAGAACTCAGTTTTTTGGGGAAGAAATCAGTTCCGCGAGAAAGACACAGTTCCATTTCGGGACATGCGTTTCTGTTCGTCCAGGAACCTATGCGACTGAGATCAACATCTACAACTATCACCTCGACCAAGTGGCGGAGATCAAAAACTTCTTCTCTGCGACCCATCCCCCTAATGTCATCCTGAACGCAGCGCGAGGAGAAAGTTCAGAATCAAAAGGATGATGGGCGCGGAGTGAAGGACCCGACGATGTTTCGGTCTGATTTGCAGATACGAGGTATTCTACCCTCGTTTGTACCGAGAAGATTCTGATGGGCTACCACATTATTTACGCAAGACTTAAGACCCACATACTTCAACGACTTCGGTCAAATACCTCGGATCAGCAATTTAGATTGACACATTATCGGGGCCCTTCACTCCGCGCCCAGCAGAAAATGTAATTTGTGAGTTTTTTCACGCGCTACGTTCAGGATGACAGGAGGATAGGGGCATGAGAAAGCAAAAACAATTCCCGAGGTTCCTTCGTAACAAGCACTGAGTTTGACCGGCTTGCCTGGTTCATTTCAGGAAGAGTGTGGATATTTATTGGCTCCCGAAAGCTCATGGTTCTTAGCGTTCACAAGGCTACCGCCGTTTTCGCTTGCGTGCATGCTTGTAGTCATAATCCTCAGCATATTCGATTTTGCCGACGAGATCGAGAATCTCGAGTTGTTTTAGTCGTCGAATATATTCCATGAGAGCGGCAGTAACGGTTTCTTTGTAGGTACGGTGCTTCCCGAGCCGACGGGCTTCTTTGAGGCGTTGATCGTCAATGAGAATGTTTGCGAAGGTATCCCTCGTAATGAACAACCACAATCATTCTAACTCCGCCTGAATAACATATCCACCAGCCGACACATCCCAGGCAATTCGTAAGATATTGGGCTTACAACACACCTGGCAATCCTCGACGTAACTCTGTTTGCTCCCAGCGCTGGAGTCGATGGAAGTTTCGTTCCATTCGCCGCATCCTGCGCATTGATAACCGGAAGAGTAGACCATGGTCTGTGAGAGTTGAAAACTAAAAAAATCAGGACTCCCGCATAGCAGGGAGTCCTGATCGTGTTCGTGATCCGAATAGGTTTTAGTCGCTTATGCTCGTCGAAACGCGAATTTTGTTTTCCGTTAGCGACGGCAGTTACGTCTCCTGACTTCTTGCTCCTGACTCCCTTGGGGTATCAGGGGCGAAGCCCCTGGCTAGTTGGCTCCGCCACCACCGGCTGAACGGGTACCCATCGTGCCATTGGCCGGCATGGGCAACTTGCCGTCTGCACCCTCGGTGAGCGCGATGAACTTAGGATCGTTCCGTATGGAGGCAAATACGGCATCCACACGGGCTTCCATCATCTCCTTGCTGCGAACGGCCTGATAGCGTTCATATTCAAAGAAGTGGCGCTGGAGCAGGTTAATGGCTTTCTCCCGCTGCCCGAGCTGGGCATAGACAGCCGCCAGGTTGTACGAGGCAGGCAGAAGAGCTTCGTTTTCACGCGCGATCTTTAGAGCCTCGTCACCATGTCCGGTGCCAGCCAGGAATCCGGCCACAAACACCAGGTTAAACGGATCTTTTGGATCGAGGTTCCGTGCCAGATTAACGTAGTAGTCGGTCTTGGCTGCGTCGCCCTCGGAATTCCAATAGACCGCCAGGTTGCGATAGGCGAGAGCAATTGGGAAGGTTCGGACCGAGTCTTCCATCAAGGCCAAGCCTTTTTTGAATTCGCCTTCATGGATCGTCATTTTGCCCAGGCCGTGCAGCGCAACAGCTCGGGAGAGCGGATCGGATTGCATAGCCAGGATATTGTCAAAGACCTGCCGGGCCTTGTCCCACTCACCGGTCTGGTGGCGATAAAGCTCTCCCAGGTAACGAAGCGGAACCGGATCGGCCGGGTCCATCTGATGTGCCTGGGAATAGAGCTTTTCGGCCTCTTGGTATTTGGCCTGGTTCTCGGCTTTGAGGCCACGGCGCATCACTTCCTCGATGCGCGCACTCTCGGCCCGATCGAAGATTGGCGGATCGGCAATGGCGCCCACATCGTTCACGCCCAGCTTCTTTAATTCTTTTGCGGCATCTTTGGCGCGCTTGGGAAAGAGGCATTTTTCCTCGACCACTGCGCGATACAGCGGGATAGCGCTGGCGTTATCGCCGCTCTTGGCTTTCTCTTTGGCCGCTTCAAATTTCTGCTTCAAGGCTTCGTCGCGCTTTTTCATCTCGCTATCGAGGATCTTTTCTACCTGCTCAACTTTCAGGAAACCTTTCTCGCTCTCGGCCCTGGCAAGAGCAGTGCCATCCGGAGTGGCAAGAACCGCGACCGGCAACTTGGCATCGGCAGCGAGCTTTTGTCCGGGTTCGGATTTGACCTCGGCGATTTCCATGGTCACGCACTGGGTGGCATAATTCGAAAGCGTGCGCGAGCTGCGCAGGCTGGAGTTGTCGATCTCTTTTTGTGAGGTCGGGAACCAATAGAGGACGAGCCCCGAGGTAATGGGCGGATCTTTGGGTGTTAGGACCTTCCACGGTACCTGATAAACCTGCCCGTTAGATCCACCACCCATGCCACCAACGCCTCCGCCCCCGCCACCACCGCAGGTGGCCCAGTTCTGGGCGGTGACCATCAATACGATCATTGCTATGGAAATAAGACGAGCGAGTACTTTATTCATGCGCGAAATTATAGCAGAGCAGGGAAGAGCATTGGAGTGACGACTCCGGCAGGTCTAGAGTGATCGAAGACAACTTGACCGCGAATGTCAAAGATTGACATTCACATGGTTCAGAGATAGATTTAACGCCAGGGAAAGAATCATGAACCAGATGAATATATCGATTACGGACCAACTTGCAGGTTATGTTCGTAAAAAAGTGAAAAGCGGACGGTACAACAATGCAAGCGAGGTCGTGCGAGAAGCGCTCCGGCGCATGGAGGAGGAGGACCAACGTGCATTGCGGTTGGCAAAACCAACCGCTGAGGACATCCTCGCTAACCTTACCGAGGAGCAACTCAATGATATCCGTGAGAGAGTTCGTGCTGGGATCAAAAGTATAGAGGCTGGTGATTTTTTCGAATATGAAACCCGCGAAGAATTAAAAGAATTTATGGATGGAGTCAAGGCGCGAGGACGAAAACGTCTTCAGAAGGATTTGAGTCAGTAGATGCGCCATCGCATCTCCAGAGACGCAAGGCTCGACTTGGATGAGATTTTTATATATTGGGCGAAACGAGCAAACCTGACGATTGCTGAAAAGCTGGTTGACCAAATTGAAGAGCGCTTGCGGTTACTCGCTGAATACCCTGATGCCGGGAAATCTGTCGATCACCTTGCTCCAGATATGAGTTGTTTTCCTGTTGGCAGATATTTGATTTACTACCGCAAAACGAAAAAAGGAACGGAAGTAGTTCGCATCCTTCACGGTGCTCGCAATCAAGAAGCAGCGTTTAAAAAGGCAAAGAAACGCGAATAGGCTTTTTAAAACATCCCATCTGTGTCAGCACTAAATGCGTTATCGCGTTTCCAAAGATGCCCGCGGCATCTAGATGAGATTTTTCTCTATTGGGCCAAAGCCAGAAACTACCACACCCGGCAGGCGTTAGCGCTCACCATTTGCTGTCCGGCTTTGCACTGGAAAGCCTTCGCGAAGTCGGGCAGATTGCGTAAGGTCCCTAATGTTCGAAAGCGCACTGGGGCGTGCGGATCGACCTTGGCAATCACCCGTAGCCGTTCTGGAGTTACGTTGGCGCACCATTGCTGCGCAAAACCGATAAAGAACCTCTGATCGTTGCTGAATCCGTCGATCGTCGTCTCCTCAGTACCTTTGCTTGCGGCTGCTTTGTGGAGGGCCGCCAGGGCAATGCGAATGCCTCCGTTGTCGGCGGTGTTCTCGCCAAGGGTAAGACGACCATTCAAATGAACGTCATCCACCACGATAAACTCCTGGTATTGGTCAGCCAGGCAGCTTGTTCTCTTGTCGAACTCCCGGCGGTCGCTCTCCGTCCACCAGTTGGTCAGGTTTCCCTGGCCATCGAATTTGCTTCCTTGATCGTCGAACCCGTGGGTGAGTTCGTGGCCGATAAGCCATCCAATCGCGCCAAAGTTGACCGCATCGTCAATCGCCGGATCGAATAGAGGAGGTTGAAGAACACCCGCCGGAAAGTTGATGCTGTTTTCGGGAGGGTAATAATAAGCATTCACAGTTGGGGTGGTGATGCTCCATTCTTGCTTGTCTAACATACCGCCGATCTTTCGGAGATTGTAATTGACCCGGAACCCCTGAATGCGGCCAACATTGCCCAGCAGATCGTCCCGTTTCAGTTTCAACCCTGTATATTCGAGCCACTTATCGGGATAGGCCACCTTATTCGTAATCGCCTTCAGTTTTACCAGTGCCTGCTTTTTGGTCTCTTCCGTCATCCACGGCAACTCCTGGATGCTCTCAGCAAGCGCCTTCTCTTCCAGATCCATCATCTGCAATGTGCGTTGCTTACTTGCTGCGCTGAAGGCCTGTTCTACGTAAACACGGCCCAGGGCCTGCCCAACCAGAGTGTCCGCTGCAGAAACGCATCTTTTCCAGCGCGGCTCGAGTTCCTTTTGGCCGTTAAGGTAGCGCCGCTCGAATTCGAAATCCTCGTTGACGAACGAATCGGGTAGATATTGGGCACTTGCATGGATCACGTGCCATTTCAAATAGGTTTTCCAGTCCTCCAGAGACACGGATTCCACAATCAAATTCAATTTCTGAAAGAATTCCGGAGGCGCGACATTCACATGATCGAAGGCAGGCGCGCTGCTGGCCATAAAGAAATGCTGAAAGGGAATTGCCGGCGCCAGGGAGGTTAAATCAGAGAGGGCCATCTTGTGGTCGCGATTCCTGGGATCGCGCATTTTGACCCTCTCCAGCATGGCTTCTGCGAGCCTGGTCTCGACCGCGAGGACTGCCGATGCTTCTCGTTCCGCTCTCATGGCGTCATCACCAGTCATTTGGAACATGGCAGCGATGTGGGTTAGATACCTGGCCCGTATGGCTTTGGATTTATCGTCCTGGTTAAGATAGTAGTCGCGGTCGGGAAGGCCGAGTCCCCCTTGCACAATCGTAGCTATCATTCTGGTGGCATCATGCAAATCAGGTTGTGCATTGAATTCGAACAATGCAGGTACGCCGGCGGAGTGCAGCCAGGCAACCTGCTTAATGAATTGTTCACGATCGGCAATCAAGGAAATGCGCGCCAGCCGGGCGTGCAAAGGTCCAAGTCCTGTGCGGGTGACGGCTGCCTCGTTCATGCATGAAGAATAGAAATCACCGGCGATGGTTGCTGCTCTGGTCCGGCTTGGCGTAACCATTGAAACTTTCTCCAGAATCTGATGCAAAACTTCGCGGTTATATTCGCCTAACTGGTTATACCGTGCCCAAAATACCTGGTCCGATGGGATTGGGTTGTTTTTGCGCCATGTGCCGCAGGCATATTCGTAAAAGTCTTCGCACGGATCTACGCTTCTATCCATCGCGTTCAGATCGAAGGATTGAGGACGTTGAATCAGGCTGCCACTCGCAGAATCCTTCTGGGCCAAAGCGAGAGTCGATGCCAAAATGATGTAACAGGAAATCAATAGAACAGCGCTTCGGTTTAACATGGTGGCTTCTCCATCGTGGATGCAAGGAACCCCGTCTCCCTGCAAAACTCATTAGGGGAGTGGGGAACTGGAATTTCGGAAACTTCTTCCGGGGATTATCGGCAACGAACTTGGAGTGGTTTAGTTGCTTTTGTTCTTCTTAGAGCGAAAAGCCGGGACCACGAGCGCCTGCTCCACGCTCGGGGCGTTTAGGGCAACCAGAGTGCGTGCCATCTTTTCCGATTTCGCAGCCAGCCCTGCTTTCTGATAAGCGGTCACCAGCAGTTCCATTGAAAATGGATCATTTGTGTCTTCTTCCAGATGAGGGATGGCCTCAAGCCATTTATGTTTGGCGATCAGGAGCATTCCCGCCGAGGCATGATACGCGATATCGATATTGGGATTATGCGATTCGTCCGACATCTTGTTGAGTTGCGCCAGAATCTCTCCTGCTGCACTCAGTCGCCCCGCTTTTATGGCCCGATGAATCTCGGTTCGATGGATCAATGCAAGCTCCTGCTGGCGTGAGTTGCGTGAAGTGTCGTGGGGATGATCCAGAACTTCCAACGCTTTTTTCAACCAGCGTGAGGCCAAAGCATCGTCTTTCTGATAAAGCGCTGTCATGCGATAGGCTTCTGCTTCCAAAGCGCCGACCGAGTTGCTGTGCGCCATTGCAGCCGCTTGCTGAAAGGCAGCGTCTGCATCCTGCATGCGGTTTTCACGCAAATAAGTGGCGGCCCATCGAAGTTTCCACATTACTGCATAGGCTTTCGTGTAGGCGTGCTGAATGGCAACTTCGTATTGCGCCCGCGCTTCATCTTCTTTGCCCATTAAGGCATAAGTATCGGCTAGACCGAGCAACGATTCCCCAAAGTTGGGTTCGATCCTCAGTGAAGCGTGGTAATGCTCGACGGCCTCATCAAAATGGCCTGCCATTCTCAGAATCTCGGCATAGGAGTCTTGGGGATTCGGTTCTCCCGGCAGAACTTCAATGTAGTGTCGCATCACAGGAAACGCTTTATCAAATTTTCCTTGGAAAGCGTAGTCGTATCCCAGGTTATTGAGCGCGCCCGCGAAATCGGGATCAACCTGTACAGCCTGTTCGGCCAACTCTGCTGATCGCTCCCACTGATGGTAGTTAGCACCCATGGAAAGCGCAGCGAACCAGTAGAGATGTTTATCCTTAGGATAGCGTCCAAGCAACTCATTCATGGCGCTGAGGGCAGTGATGGTGTCGCCACGGCTATCGGCGATGATCCACTGGGCCATGAGTTGTTCACCGGACGTAGCTGAACCCATTAAGTCGAGCACCTTCTTGCGTTCTGCCGCTTGTTGATCGGGATCGGGAATGCGCTCTGAGATATAAAGATGAGCAAGCAGGAAGTTCGGATCCTTGCCAATGGCTGCCTGCCAATGCTCCAGTGCCCTCGTAATATGAAGGTTCTCCCATTCAACTACGCCCTGGTCGAAGAGCGCGCGTGCTTCGGGCGAACTGGTCGTGATCGGCATTCGCCCGCTTTCTGAAGAGCTTCCTGCCGCCTGCGCCACGACGGTATCGGAGAGCAGCATGAGAGCCAACGTTGCGATCGTAAAGTATGAAACAAATCTGGTTCGGTGCATTCTTCCTAGTTTCCGCGGAGAAAGTAGCCGTACTCAACCGGTAATTTTCCGTCGATTTTCAAAACTTTGACCTCTTGCGTGATTGAGAACACGTCAATCAAGCCGATAGCGCCAGGCGTACTGTGCACAGCAGCCAGCATGGCTGCGTTGGAATCAACTACTAGGATCACATCTCTGTGCGTGGCGATAAAGTTCTTCATCTCGTCTGGCGATATCTTATAAACCCGTGAGAGTAGGAGCTCCATTTCAGGAGATGAGGGATCGCGCATAACCACGCTGATCGGAGTTCCGTCGGCCCATTTTCGTGTCCCGCATTTAAAAATCTTTGTGATGTCCGCCGAGCTGACATCTTGCGCAGCATTAGCATGATTCACTATGACTGCTAGCTGCTTGGCCGATGATCTACATTCGGCAAAACAGAGAAATAGCAAAGACAGCAAAACAACTTTTGAAAACCTGATACCTGAGCGCATACTTACCTGAGCAAATGCTAATGTTGACGCTATTCTAGCCAGTGGCCGAGTGAATGTATGCGTTACATAGGTACCTTTTGTGAATAGTTTTTAAGTATCGGGAAAGCAAGCCATTGAACAGGTCTTTTCTTACAATCTATGTTGATAAAGCCTTCCTGCTGATCATTTACAAGGCTATGGTTGGGCTGCCCTGCATCACGTTCGCCTCATACTCCTAAGTTATTTGCCGATCAGGCCGATAATTCAGACAATTGCGAATAACGCATTTCTCTGGAGGAGTGAGCGTGACGCTCAGATCTAAGATTCTTAACCGAACCATTCTCCATGGCCTGGTTGGGGTGGCCATGATGGCTGCTGCCAATCCAGCCGGGGCCGTGGATTCGTCTAAACCTGTCAAGGACTATGTTCCCAAACTCCTTACTGTGGCGGATGGATTACCGCAGCCCTGGGTACAGGCCATCACACAAACACCCGATGGCTACATGTGGTTTGGCACTCAAGAAGGGATTGCCCGTTTTAATGGCGCGAAATTCAAAACTTTCGATCAGAACAACACGCCGGGAATCAACCACAACAACATACGCACGCTGCTCTATGACGAATCGGATGGCTCCCTTTGGATTGGCACGTACGGAGGTGGACTGAGCCGCTATCAAGCAGGTAAATTTCGGGCTTATACCGTCGAAGATGGATTGCCCGGCAACTTTGTCTTTACCTTGGCTCAAGGACCGGCTGGAGAACTCTGGATCGGAACCGATAAAGGCCCTGCCGTTCTCAGGAACGGAAAAATCACTGCGGTGAAGGCCAATGATGAAGCGCTGAAACATCCCGTCTCAGATATGATTAAAAGCCCCGATGGTTCAATGTGGTTTCTAATAGGGAACACGATCTATCGAGCAGGTAGGGCCGGAGTAATCTCCCCGATTGATTCCAAGGTTCCCGAACCTCGCGCACTCTATGCTGATCGCGAAGGCCATATTTGGATTGGAACCATGTCTCAGGGGCTCTATCAGTGGTCCGGTGGAAAAATCACTCACTATGGCAGCCAGTCGAGCTATCCAAAAACACCTGTACGCGCCATCTATCAAGACAAAGCCGGAAGCATCTGGATAGCATTCTACGGCGCTGGTTTGTGCCGGTTGCAGCCAGACAACAGCTTTGATTGTTATCTGGCTAAAGACGGCTTACCCGAATCCAGCCTCGTATCGATCTACGAAGACCGTGAAGGCAACCTCTGGCTGGGAACAGAAGCAAATGGTGTCATACGTCTAAGAGATACGAACTTTGTCATTTATGACAAGCGCATGGGCCTCGTGGAGAACTACGTGCTTGGTATCCATCAAAGCAGAGATGGCGTTGTCTGGGTCGGCACGAGGCCGGGATTGAATCGAATGAAAGACGGCAAGATCACGAACATCCGGCTTGCCAACTCACTTCCCGGAAATACTGTTGCGGTGATTGAGGAGGGAGAGCAGGGCGATCTTTGGGTCGGTACGGAGCAGGGCCTGAAGCTGCTTCGCAACGAGACCGTGATCAAAACCTTCACGACACGCGACGGTCTGGCGTCGAATACCATTCACGCGCTCCTTCGCGATCATCAAGGCAATCTCTGGATCGGGGACAGGATGGGAGGGTTAACACGATATAAAGACGGCAAGTTTACCCGTTTTACACAAAAAGATGGCCCGGTTTCTGTTCGGGTCCGCAATATCTTTGAAGATCACGAAGGCAGCATCTGGTTTAGCACGGAAGAGGGATTGACCCGATTCAGAGACGGCAAGTTCGATAATTTTGCTCTGGAAAGAGGTCCGGGAGGCGCCACAGGAGGAGCTGTCTGCGTGTACGAAGACACCTATCATGTATTTTGGATCGGTACTTACGGTTCCGGGTTGGTGCGCTTTCAAGATGGCAAGTTCGTCAGTTTTAAGAGGAAAGACGGACTCTTTGACGATTCGATCTGGAGCATCGTGGAAGACGCCTCCGGTAATCTCTGGATGAGTTCCAACCGGGGACTGTTTCGCGCGAGCAAGCGCAACTTGAATGATTTCGCTTCCGGCGCGGCCGCGACGATATCTTCGATTTCCTACGGCACGGTCGACGGCTTGCTGACAACAGACTTCAACGGCGGCGAGCAGGCGACGGGTTGGAAAACTCAAAGCGGCAAACTTCTATTTGCGACCAGCATCGGCCTCGTGGAGGTCGATCCCTCGCATCTGCGGCTCAACAAGTTGCCGCCCCCTGTGATCATTGAAGATACGCTGGCCGACAAGCGCTCCCTATCAAATCAGCATCACGCTCCTGTAGGGCGCGGAGAGCTTGAATTCCAATTTGCGGGCCTGAGTTTTGTCGCGCCGGAAAAAGTTGTCTTTCGATACAAGCTTGAGGGTTTCGATAAAGACTGGACTTTTTCCGGAGGCCGCCGCGTCGCTTACTACACCAATATTCCTCCGGGAACCTACCAGTTCCGTGTGCAGGCCGCCAACGATGACGGATTATGGAATGATTCCGGCGCGGTTTTCGATCTGTATCTAACACCCCACTTCTATCAGACGTCATGGTTCATCCTGCTCTGCATTTGCGGCGGCATATTGATCGTGATAGGAGCTTATCGCCTCCGAATGCGCCAGCTAAATAATCGCGAGCAGGAATTGGTAAACCAGGTTGACGAACGGACCAAAAAACTCCAGGAGGAGATCGTTCACCGGAAAGAAACCGAAAAGCAACTTCAGGAACAGATCGTTGAGCGCAACCGGGCCACCGAAAGCGCCGAGGCAGCTACTCGGGCTAAAAGTGAGTTTCTGGCAAACATGAGCCACGAAATCCGTACTCCTTTAAATGGAGTGATGGCTACACTGGAACTGGCTGCGCAAACGGAGTTGAACGATGAGCAAAAAGAGTTGCTGCAAATGACCCGTGATTCAGCCGATGCGTTGTTGTTGGTGCTGAATGACATCCTCGACTTTTCCAAGATCGAGGCTGGCAGGCTCAAATTTGAGGAGATGGAGTTTCAGCCTGCCGATACTTTGGCAGAGGCAGCCCGTACGATGGCGGTCCCCGCGCACCAGAAGAAACTGGAACTAAGCTGTATGGTGGCATCCGACGTTCCGGCTTGTGTCATGGGAGACTCCGCCCGTCTCAAGCAGGTTCTGATGAACCTTCTGGGCAATGCGGTGAAGTTCACTGATAAGGGTGAAGTCACATTGAAGGTGGAAACAGAAGGAGAGAGCGAGGGCAAAGTTACCTTACGATTTTCCGTCGCCGATACAGGGATCGGCATCCCCAAAGAAAAGCAAGCTGCAATTTTCGAGGCTTTTTCACAAGCCGATTCATCCGTAAGCCGGCGTTTTGGCGGTACCGGCCTGGGACTGGCCATTTGTGCCAGGATCGTGGATTTGTTCGGAGGACATCTGTGGGTTGAGAGTGAGCCGGGCAAGGGATCGGTTTTCTTCTTTACCGCGACGTTCAAGATGGGGAAGGCGGCTGAAAACCAAAGCCATGTTAGGAAAACGAAGTTTCTCCAAGGACGAAAGGTCCTGGTGGTGGACGATAACCGAACCTCTCTCGGGATTGTCGAGCAGATGTTGCGTGATTGGGGAATGCGGGTAATGACCACAACATCGGGAGCAGCAGCCCATGTAATGTTGAAGCAAGCATTTGCGGGGGGAGAGCCATTCGACTTGTTACTTGTTGACTGCGACATGCCGGGAATGAATGGCTTCACGCTGATGCAGGAAGTCAACAAGAAAGGAGGTCTGGTAGCTGGCGCCCTCATGATGCTTACGGCGCACGACTTGATAGACTCGATCGGACGTTGCAAGCGAATAGGAGTTGAAGCCCATGTCATCAAGCCGGTCAAGCAAGCTGAGCTATTGGCAGCTCTTGAAAGCTTGATACGGCCGGAGGAAAAGCAAACTGTAGATATGTCTGCTGGCAGTCACTCCTTCTCTGAGCCCATACACTTGAGAATCTTGCTGGCTGAGGATAATGCAATCAATCAAAAACTGTCCGTAAAGCTACTCGAGAAAATGGGGCACGAGGTCACAGTCGCGAACAACGGAAGATTGGCCATGGACTACTTGCGAAACAATCATGTCGATCTGATATTCATGGATGTGCACATGCCGGAGTTGGATGGCTATGCTGCAACCAGAGCGATTCGCGCATGGGAGAAGACCAGAGGCATGGGCGAACACGTCCCGATCATCGCCATGACAGCTAGCGCCATGGCAGGCGATCGGGAAAAATGCCTGCAAGCCGGAATGGATGGATACGTCTCCAAGCCCATCAGTCAAAAAGAATTGATTAGGTCCATTCAACAGGCATGTGAACTCTTGCAAGGTATGCACTCTGTCCAGGAGCGAGTAAGTGCAGCCAGCGTTCATGGATAGTGCCGGCAGGTTATTGGAGCATGAACCATGAACGAATTGTTGGAGCCAAAGAATCCCCAAAAAACAGGGGGTAGGAAACATTTGCCCCCAGAGGTTCTTGATTCTCAATTACCCAATTACCAACTTACTCAATTACCCAATTCTTCATTCCGCCCAATCGGCAATAAAGATGTTGGTCTCATGTGGTTCCTTGCCGTTGCGATTCGATGCCCACACCAGTTTTTTTCCGTCTGAGGTGAACATGGGAAACGAATCAAAGTCCGGGTAATAGGTGATCCGCTCAAGGCCGGTTCCGTCTTCATTGATGATGTAGAGATCGAAATCTCGGCCGTTCTTGGGATCAGCCAGGTTTGAAGCGAAGATGATGCGTTTCCCATCAGGGTGAAAAAATGGAGCAAAGTTGGCGGCGCCGTTATGGGTTACCTGATGCTTGTGCTTGCCGTCTGCATCCATCACCCAGATTTCCAGGTTCCCCGGACGAATCAGGCCACGGCTGAGTAGCCCTTTGTAATCGGCAATTTCTTTGTCCGTCGTGGGATGTTGTGCGCGGTAAACAATTTTCTTCCCGTCATAAGAAAAAAACGGCCCGCCATCGTAACCAAGTTCATGAGTCAACTGCCGGACGTGGCTGCCGTCGGCATCCATGGTGTAAATGTCCAGGTCGCCATGACGAGTGGAGGTGAAGACAATCTTCTTGCCGTTCCGGCTGATGGTGGCTTCGGCGTCGTATCCAGGAGAATCGGTCAGGCGGTGCAGATCGCTCCCATCGGGTTTGGCCGTATAGATGTCGTAAGTATCGTAGATCGGCCAAACGTAGCCGCGAGAGTAGTCCGGTTTGGGTGGACACTCGGCGCTGGCAGCATGCGTCGAAGAAAAAAGAATGCGATCGCCGGCGGGAAAGAAATAACTGCACGTCGTGCGGCCCTTGCCGGTGCTCACAAGCTGCGGCTTCGCCGGTTTTCCATCCGGGGTTTCCACCGGGATGGTATAGATCTGATCGCAGGGAACATCGCCGCCCTGGTGCTGGAAGATCAGGAAGCGATCGTCAGCAGAGAAATATGCTTCGGCATTCTGTCCGCCAAAGGTAAGCTGGCGTACATTACGTAGATGCTTTTCAGCGGGGAGCGCAAGGGAAGTCGAGGCATTTGTGGCTTGCTGGCTGTGGCTTGGAATAATTCCGATGGCAAGAATAAACAAAACAAGCTCGACCAAAGTAATTTTCCTCATCTACAGTCTCCCGGTTCCGTTATGTAAGAATTCATTGAATGTTCGGTTCCGATCAGCGTTAATCCGTGAAAATCAGCGTAAGAAATTTGTTTCACCGTCGCTGTTCCAGTTTCACTGTCGTCGTGATCGATTGTCGATCTCGCAGCACCGTCACTTCTACCACATCGCCCACCTTGCTGCGGCGCAGCGCATCGGTAAAGTCATAGAGGTTCTTGATGGGGCTTTCTCCAAACTTAACCAGGACGTCGCCAGCCTTCAGCCCCGATTTGGCCGCCGGTGATCCAGGCCTGACCTCGGAGAATTTGACTCCATTCTCCACTTGGCCGAAATCAGGAATAGACCCGAAGTAAGGCCCGTAGCCTCCACCGCCCGCAGCGCCGGTTGAAGGTTTGTCTTCGACAACGGAGATAAATGTTGGTCGTTCCGCCGCTGAGGCCAACTGTTGCGAGACGCTGGAAACCAGTCCCAGCAGGCGCACTGCCGCATCAGGATTGATCTTATCCCAGGTATCAGAGGGCTTGTGGTAATCGGAGTGGAGTCCTGAAAAAAAGAAGAGCACAGGAATATGCTTGGTCACAAACGAAGTGTGATCGCTCGAAGAAAAACCGCCTGCCGAGTATTCGATCTTGAAGTCTGTCTTGTTCTGGGCATGGTCAAGTACATTTTGGAAGGTTGAACCAGTTCCCACGCCGCCAATGTATATCTTGCCATCCTTGATGCGGCCAATCATGTCCATGTTCAGCATGGCCACAGCTTTGTCGAGCGGACGAGTAGGCTCTTTGACCCAGGCGGCTGAACCCAGCAGCCCAAGTTCTTCGCCCGCAAACGAGGCGAAGAGAATTCCACGATGAAGTTTTCCTTTCATCGGAGCGAACTGGCGCGCCAGTTCCAGCACGCCTGCGGTGCCGGAGGCATTATCGTCCGCGCCCGGATGAATCTGCCCAATCTGCCCCGGGGCAAGCGAATGCGAATCGCCACGGCCCAGATGGTCGTAGTGAGCGCCCACAATGACGTATTCGTCTGTCTGGCCGGGAAGATAGGCAAGAACATTGTTGACCGTGGCCCGGATAAGCTCGATATTGACATCTATGGAGATATGCAGGTCGTCTGGAAATGCAAACGAGTGGGGCTTGTATGATTCGTTGATCTGGTCTTGTACATCATTCAACGACTTGCCTGCGACCCGAAACCACTTTTCTGCAACATCATTTCTAGCCTCGACCAAAACGATGCCGAGGTTCTCAGGACCTTCCTGGCTTCCGAAAGCAGTAAGTCGGTCTTCCTCGCCCTCACCCAGCTTTCCGTGAACCAGCACAACGGCCTTGGCGCCGTGGTTTCTCGCGATGATCGCCTTCGTGATCAGTCGTGAGTGCTGGGTAAGACCGTGAACCCCGCTCTTTTTAGAAAACTCTGGCGGCTCCGAGCGAACCACGATCACGATTTTGTCTTTGACATCGATTTGGCCGTAGTCGTCATAATCAAGGTCTTTGGCGGTAGCACCATAGCCTACAAACACCAGCGGACCGCTCACCGAGCCAGAAGAAGAAAAGCTGATAGGACGAAAATCGTCATGCAGCCTTAAAGCGGTCTGGGAATTTCCAGCTTGAACCTGGAAACGATTGCCGCCCCTCAACCGCGCTCCAGTGGTCACCGTGAATGGTTGGAAATAAGAATTCGTGCCCGCTGGTTCCAGTCCCAAACTCTTGAATCTCTGCTCAATCAGGTGAGCAGCCCGAGTCAGCCCTTTGCTGCCATCGCCGCGGCCTTCCATTGCCGAAGTGGTGAGCGCTTGTATGTCGTTAAGGTATCGCTGTGATTCGGATCGCTCAACCTGAGGCGTCGCCGCCGCTGAGGCCAACAGCAGAGCAAGAAGGGCAAAGATAACAGGCGAGCGGAACCGATTCTTGAGTTGAGCGAATTCCAAAGTACGGAGCGAAGTGAACATAGGTTGAGCGTTGTGATTCACAGCGTATGTCGGACATGAAGGAACTGTCAATCGACCCTGGGGAACAGAAACCATCGATTCGATCTTAAGAACACTGCAACTCCATTCAGATTTTAATTTGACTTCCTCTGTGTTCCTTCGTGTCCTCTGTGGTTGACGTTTGGCCTTGCTCTTCTCCGTGTCTCCGCGTCTTATAGCGGTGGGTTTTGGTTTTTGGTTGTGGCTCAACTACGACGTGTTCCTTTGTGGTAAGGTTTGGCAGTAATGTGGAGAGAGATTTGAGTCTTCCCGAAATACTCGCAAACCGCCTGGCGCTTCCGGTGATTGGCGCCCCCATGTTTATCGTCTCAGTACCGGACCTTGTGATTGCGCAGTGCAAAGCTGGAGTCGTTGGCAGCTTTCCCGCGCTCAATGCCCGTCCTGCCGAAGAGTTAGGCAAGTGGTTGACGCACATTCAAGAGGAACTCGCGGCCCATGATGCGGCGCACCCAGATCGTCCCTCAGCGCCGTTCGCCGTGAACTTGATTGTTCACAAATCGAATGATCGCCTGGTCTTTGATCTTGATCTATGTGTCAAGCATCGTGTTCCCATCACTATTACCTCGCTGGGAGCGCGCGAGGACGTGAACCGGGCAATCCATTCTTATGGTGGAATCGTGTTGCACGATGTCATCAACAATACCTTCGCTCGCAAGGCCATCGACAAAGGCGCGGACGGGTTGATCGCAGTAGCGGCAGGCGCCGGAGGCCATGCCGGCGTCACCTCGCCGTTTGCCCTGATTCAGGAAATCCGTGAATGGTGGCCAGGACCAATGGTGCTCTCAGGCGCCATCGCTACCGGCCGCGCGGTGTTGGCGGCCCGAGCCATGGGCGCAGACGTCGCCTATATCGGTTCTGCTTTCATTGCTACACGCGAAGCCAATGCCCCGGAAGCCTACAAGCAGATGATCGTGGATTCAAACTCAGCAGATATCGTCTATACAAACTTCTTCAGCGGAGTTTACGGTAACTATTTGAAACCGTCGATCGCGCGCGCAGGCATGGACCCGGAGAACCTTCCGCAAGCCGATCCTTCAAAAATGAATTTCGCCGACTCCGCCAACAAAACTAAAGCATGGCGCGATATATGGGGTTCCGGCCAAGGCATAGGAGCAGTGAAAAAGATTGTGGACGTAGCGGAACTGGTAACGCAGCTGAAGACCGAATACCAGGATGCGCTAGAGCAGCTTGGCTCTGACCAAATACGATTGGCGACGGTTGCCGGATGTTAGGTTTCGGGATTAGATACTTAACCAGTAACGAAATGAGTTGATCCTGTATCTGGAATTAAGACAGAAAAAAATGTTTTTGAGCGCCTAAGTTATCTCTCTCTTGCCCAAGCCCATCCGCGAAGGATACGAAAAAGCGAAGCACTTCGCCCTGCGGGATATCTCAAAAACCAACAGGCGCAGATACATCGGGAACTCTTGGTTGATCGTCTCGTTGCCAGGCTGTTGCAATTTTTTCACCAGACGGTATCATGTTTTGCTCTTAGCGATTTGACTCAATCTACCTTTTCCCGTTTCAGTCATGTCTAATATACATTACTGGAATCACTTCGTTCGGAGGCCTCTTCGATCCCGGAGGTTTGAATGCTTTATAAATTGTCTCCTTCTATTGACCGCCTTGAACCGCTAAAGTTTCTCGATTTCGCTCAAACCCAGGCTGTTGAAAAGCAGTTAGAGAATCTTATTGCAGACCATTTGCTCGAAACCCTATATGAAGGTGACCCCCTTCTGTCCTTCTTTCAAGAGAGAAGTAGACAAGAGGAAGCTGATATCTACGCTTTAGATCGCCAAGGAGATTTAGTCGTCTTTGAGTTGAAGCGCATTGGAGCTGGTCGCGGCGCTCTGGAACAGCTTTTCCGTTACGTGGAGCAAGCAAGCGCTTGGGATTATTTTGAGCTTAATCGAAAAATACGCGCAATATCTTTCGAAACGTAAAGGACAGACCGTTGAACTTAAGGGAGGCTCATCGCCAGGCTTTCGGACTGTCCAAAGCCCTTGAGGAATCTTCATTCAACAAATCACAAAGAATGTATGTGGTGGCAAGCTCTGCAGAAGAAGGTCTCATAGCAGCTGTTTCATATTGGCAGCGTCGGGGCCTGAATATCGAATTCCTTCCATATCGCGTCTATGACTTCGGTGGAGAAAGATACTTTGAGTTTTTCTCAAAGCCATTCGATTTGCACCCGAACCCTTTATACGCAAAATGTGTACTCTTCGACGCTAATGCATCGTATGACATCCCAGGTCAAAAGCCCTGGGTTGAGCGCATGATTAAACAACATAGGGTTTCGGCGTACGGTGATATAAAAGGAGCAGTCGACTACCTACAACGCGGCGACACCGTCTTTTATTACCAGAAGGGCTTTGGCGTGATAGCCGCCGGGCAGATCAATGGAACTTCGCCTCAAGAATTCAAAAAAGATGAAGAGCGATATTGGGATGTTAAATTTCTTACACAAGTACCAAAGAAGTTTAACGGAGTTTATAAAGCGCTTTCTGTGGCAGAAATCCGAGAAATCACTGAATTAAATTTCTATTGGGCGAAGACTCTGAAGGTTCCTTATTTGAAAGCTAAGGAGACGGAAAAACTTCTTGTAGCCACGATCCAGAAACTTGGGTCGGCATAGGCATCTCCCCACGCTCGGCCTTGAATGAAGAATATGAGTAACCATGAGTAACCACGGCAACTGTTAGTCTCACGTTTAACCGTGCTAAACTGTAACCGCAATGTCGCGAAGAACTGAACAAGAGCAAGCGGGAGGCGATCAGCTTCGGTTGCCGTCCGGAGTAGTGCTTAAGCCGCCAGTCAGCTTGGAAGACCTGAAGGCCGACACCGAATACGACCCAGAAGGGGCAGAAGAATTTGTGGTCCTCATTCGCGCACTTCGGAGAGCAGGATCCCGGCCGGTTGCTCTCTGATGAATGTTACGACGCCCGTCGTTGTAGACACCGATGTGATCTCATACTTATTCAAGAACCATTCCCTGGCTCAAGCGTATCAGGCCCTTCTTGCTGGCAGACCACTCGCTGTCTCGCTGATTAGCCTGGCTGAAATTGAATATTGGATGGACACAAGAAATTGGGGAAACGCTCGTCGGGACCTCATGCACCGATTCCTAACTCGTTTCACCCCTTTGATGCCTGGTTTCGAGACAGCAGTCCTGTGGGCTCGTATTAAGAGCAACTGTGAAAAGAAAGGTCGTCCTATCACTTTTGCAGATGCTTGGATCGCTGCAGCCGCTCTACAACTCAATGTACCACTAGCAACCCATAATGCCAGTGACTACGTGGCAATCGACGGACTGAAGGTCCTCACCGCCTGGCAGTCCTTTTCGGGCTTCAAATGATAAAGCTTGCTTTGCTGCGCATTTAGCGGAGCTTCTGAAGAGATCAAACTTTTCCTGATATAGTAGTCTCCCGAGGAGACCAGAGCATTGAGCCAGGCGACTCTCAAAACTCCCACAAAGAGCTGCAGTTTTCTGTTTGCCAACGAACGTCCCGGCGAAATCTTTACTAAAGAGGACATCAGCGAAGAGCAGCAATTGTTTGCGCGCACGGCCGAGCAGTTCATGCGGGAAGAGGTCGTGCCCAAGGCAGAGCAACTCTATGAAAAAGACTGGGAGCTGACCCGCCGACTCCTCCGGCAAGCCGGAAGCCTCGATCTGCTACGCGCTGATGTGCCGGAGCAATATGGCGGCCTCGGTCTCGACAAGGTAAGTTCTGCGCTTATCTCCGAGCAAATGGCGTTGAATGCATCGTTTGCCGCAACCGTAAGCGCCCATACCGGCATCGGTACTCTGCCCATCGTGTTCTTCGGCACGCCGGAGCAACGTGCCAAGTACCTGCCACGCATCGCCAGCGGCGAGTTGGTCTCCGCCTTCTGCCTGACGGAACCCGGTTCAGGCTCTGATGCTTTGGCCGCCAGGACCAAAGCCACGCTTTCCAGCGACGGCAAGCACTACATCCTCAGCGGTCAGAAGATGTGGATTACCAACGGCGGCCTTGCCGATGTGTTCATCGTGTTTGCCAAAGTCGATGGTGAAAGGTTTACGGGATTCATCGTCGAGCGCGGCCCTGGAGTGACCAGCGGCCACAACGAGAGGAAACTCGGCCTCGACGGCAGCTCCACTACCGCTATTACGTTAGAAGATTGCCGAGTACCGGTAGAAAACGTGCTTGGCCAGATCGGCAAAGGCCATGTGGTCGCCTTTAATTCGTTGAATTTTGGACGGCTCAAGTTGGGAAACCGCAACATCGGGCTTGCCAAGATCGCTCTCAACCATGCGATTGCCTATGCCAATGAGCGTCACCAGTTTGGCCGTCCTATCTCCAGCTTTGGGCTGATCAAGCGCAAGCTCGCGGAAATGGCCGCTCGTTGCTACGTAGGCGACGCCGTGACCTTCAGAACGGTTGGCATGGTGGACCGCGCCTTGGAAGCCGTTGACCAGGGCGATCCCATGCAAACCATGAAGGTGATCGAGCAGTTCGCCGTAGAGTGCTCGATCATCAAAGTTTGGACCAGCGAGGCCCTGGGCTATGTTGCCGATGAAGCCCTGCAGACCTACGGCGGTTACGGATATTCGAAAGACTATCCTGCGGAACGTATTGTCCGCGACGCCCGCATCACCCGGATCTATGAAGGCACAAACGAGATCAATCGGATGCTGATCACCACCCGATTGTTGAAAAACGCAGCCGATGGCATTGAAGCGGCTCACGAAGGTCTTGCCAACAACGGAAATGGCACATCGAACTCGTTGCTCGAAAATATGGTAGCCGAAGGCAAAAGGACGGCAATGGCCTCGCTCCGCGCCATCACCCGCAGCTTCGGCAACGAACTCAAAGAACAGCAAGAGGTGCTGGCTCTTGTTGCCGATATCCTGATCGACCTCTACACCACTGAATCGGTGTGGCTGCGAACGGAAAAGCTCAAAACGATTCAGAGTGAAGAAAAGTCCAGGGTCCCGCGTGATATGGCCACTCTTTACGCCTACGACGCATTCAATCGCATTGCTGTCAGCGCCCGCAACCTTGCTGGAGTGCTTGCCTGCAGGAACACCGATGGCCAGGTTTGGGAATGTGCCCAGCGTCTTGCGACTCAGGTACCCATCGACACCGTTGCGTTGCGCCAGAATATTGCGGACACGCTTATCTCCGCCGGACGGTTCATCTGGTAGCCATGACCACGCTCAGTCTCACCTCAGAGCAGCAACTGATTATCAACACGGTTCGGCAGTTTTGCGAAAGAGAAGTGATTCCCGTTGCTTCTGAACTGGAGCATCGCAATGAGTATCCTCACGAGCTGGTCAAACAGATGCAGAAGATCGGCCTCTTCGGATTGAATGTCCCCGAACAATATGGCGGCGGAGACGTGGACTTCACCACGTTCGCTATGGTGTTTGAAGAATTGTCCAGGGCGTGGCTGGGTTTGGCGGGTGTAATTGGAACCCACTCCGTCTTGTGCGACGTCCTCAATTTGTTTGGAACCACAGAGCAAAAACAGAAATTCCTGCCAGGCTTGGCCAGTGGCGAACGCCGGGGCGGTATCTGCCTTTCTGAAACTAACGCCGGGACCGACTTGCAAAACATCAGCACAGTAGCCATTCGCGAGGGTGATGTCTATCGTGTCAATGGCTCCAAGATGTGGATTACCAATGGACGTTTTGGCAATACGTTTCTTCTGATCGCCAAGACAAACCCGCAAGCCAAGCCCGCACACAAAGGCATGAGTGCTTTCGTAATCGAAAAAGGCGCGCCCGGACTTACCGTAAGTCGCGATATCGACAAGCTCGGCTATAAGAGTGTAGAAACCTGCGAACTGCATTTCCAGGATTTCCCTGTACCCGCCGAGAACCTGATTGGCGGTGTAGAAGGTGAAGGCTTCAAGCAGGTCATGACCGGCCTTGAGGCCGAACGCCTTAATGTGGCGGCTCGCGGCCTGGGCATCGCGCGCGCAGCCTTTGAAGAAGCAATCCGTTATTCCCAGCAGCGCTCCACATTCGGCAAACCCATCTGCGAACACCAAAGCATCCAGATCAAACTGGCTGACATGGCTACCAAGATTGAAGCCTCTCGCCTGCTGATCTATTCAGCGGCGGAAAAGAGAGACCGGGGCGAACGATGCGACCTGGAGGCCGGCATGGCCAAGCTGTTCGCCACAGAAACAGCAGCCGAAGTTTCCTTTGAAGCCATGCGCATCCTGGGTGGAAACGGATATTCCAAAGACTTCCCAGTCGAGAGATATTATCGCGACGCCCCCCTGGTAGTCATAGGCGGCGGCACAAACGAACTACAACGCCTGATCATAGCCCGCCGCCTGATCGAGAAATACCGCGACCGATCCAACGATTAGGACATGCTCTGAATGAAAAATCTCTTTCTACACGCCACCATCATTTTGCTGTTTCTAACAACCACGCCCGCTCAACAACGCAACCAAAACTCCCAACCCGAAACAAAGTGGACCGAGCAGGAACTACGTCAAGCCGTAGCACCCGCACGCGTAGGACGAAAACTTACTCCACGCGCCTGGCCGAATCACGCGCGCGTGGCAGTATGCCTGAGCTTCGACGTCGACAACGAATCCTATCTTTTGGCCGCCGGAGAAACCTCGCCAAACACGCTCTCGACCGGTGACTTTGGCGCTCAATCGGGATTGCCACGGGTGCTCAAGCTTCTCGATCATTACCAGGTGCCCGCATCGTTCTTCATTCCAGCAGTAAGCGCTCTCTTGCATCCGGAGATGGTGCCCGCCATCCTCAAAAATGGCAAAAACGAAATCGGAGTCCACGGCTGGATTCACGAATACCTCCCCAATCTGCCCAATGCCGCCGAAGAAGAGCGACTTCTGGATCAGGCGATTGAATATCTGACCAAGGTTTCAGGAAAGCGTCCGGTGGGCTATCGTGCGCCAGCATGGGCTTTCAGCCAGCACACCATCGGCTTGCTGCGCAAGAAGGGATTTCTTTACGACACCAGCCTCATGGCCATGGACGAACCCTACGAACTTGTTTCCAACGGCGAGCCAACCGGTATGGTGGAACTATCGATCGATTGGACCCTGACGGAAACCCCCTACCTGGGCCGCGGAGGCACCATGCCGCTGCCCGAACATCTCTTTCAGCTATACCGCGAAGAATTCGACGGCGCTTATCAGGAAGGCACTCTCTTCGTCCTCACTCTGCATCCTCAGGTGATCGGCCACCGCTCGCCCATGCATCATTTGGACCAACTGATCGCCTACATGAAGTCAAAACCAGATGTATGGTTCGCCACCGCCGAAGAGATTGCGCGATACGTTAAGAGCACCGAGTCGCAGAGATGAAATATCCAGCAATAATTGTCCTTACGACAGGGATTGACTACGCCAGAATGCGCCGGAAATAGGCATGATTGGGCATGCCCACTATAAGGGTGAAGGATATTTTAATAATGGGAGTACAAACCATGTCGATGCGAGTAATAAATCGTACGGGCGCTCGCGAACTGACGTCCGAAGAAATAAATCGGATTAGCGGCGCGGGCACCCGCATCCCTATTACTAGTCTTTTCCCGCCAACAGTAGATGGGATCATCACCGACTAGGACCGAACTCCAGCGAGCGCCGAATGGCGTGGCGCTCGTTGGAACACGATTCTTAATCTCGGAATTCTGTGCGTTACGGTTATTGTTCGAGCGTTATGGGGCTTGCCTCCGTGGCCGGTGAGTGGGCCTCTCGACGAAGATATCTCTCATTGCCAATCCAATAATGGGGTTTTTCAAAAAAGTAAAGAAAAAATCGGTTTGTGGTCTGGATCGGCATGAATCTCAAATCCACCAATTGCCGTTTTCTGGTAATGAAATCGATACCCAAGTTTCTGGCCTGAAGCCAATTCAGCGTCAATCAGGTTCGCAGCACTTGCATTTGGCTCTTGACCCTTGGGTGGTGACCCTAATTCGGCCAGGGTTGCAGGATAATCATCGTAGGCATATTTGTATTCAGAAAGCTCGGATTGGAGGCGGTGCATCCACCCCGCGCGGGGGAGCTTGCCCAATATCTTAGGTTTACCGGGAGACTAAAGACTGTGGCCCGCGCCCCGTTCTGCCGCCGGATGACCAGCGTCTGGTCCACGAAGATGTGGTCTTTGTAAACAGAATTGTCCAGTGGATCGGCGGTGATTGTGAATGCGAACGGACTGGGATTGCAGGAGAACTGAATTTCGTACGTACGTTTGACGCCGGAAGCGGTTTCTGCATCAGTCAGACCCGCAGCCCGGGCGCTCAGCGCCTCTCCTGGAGGCGGAGGTCCCAAGGCAGCCAAGCTGGGCGGGCATTTTGTGCCGTACGTGTTGTTATAAATGAGCATCGTCGTTATCAGATTTCGAATACCGTGCTCGGCGTCGTCCTCTTCGAATATGCCTTTGAGATTGTCTTTGGGGTTAAAAACCAGCCACAAACACAGTGACACGGCCCCTGAGATTCCCAAAACCCAGGCAATCCATTGAAGACGCCTATTCCGAATCTTGTTATTTGTCATGCGCTGTCGGGCTTGCCTCCGTGGATGGAGAAACAGTTACTGTTCATGAGGATCATGTATAGAATGCGAATGGATCAATTTTCCTGCGCAGAATTTGTAAATGGCACTGACGCAGAACCGGTTGTAACGCTGGCCGTGCTTGCGTCACTATCTTTTGGAGGGAGGTCGTCCATGAATTCGTCCATCAAAACAATCATTTTATGGCTGGTATTGTTGTTGACCGGCTTGGTGCTCTGGAGAATGATCTCGAGCGACACAAGTGGCGCCAAGACCGACGAAATCAACTACACGCAGTTCAAGGCTCTGGTGGATCAAGATAAGGTCGCCAAAGTGACGATCGAAGGGAATGATGTCCATGGCGAATACAAACATGGCGATCGCAATCATGCGTTCCATCTGAAGATCCAGCTCAACAATCAGGAAACCTATAGGCTTTTGGAGAAAGCTCAGGACAATAATGTCCAGGTTGGCTACAGGGACAGCCAGAGTGGCAATTGGTGGATTTGGTTGGCTGAATTGTGGCCGATTGCTGTGGCTTTCTTGGTCTTTGTGGGTCTGTTGGCTCAGCTAAAGCTGTTCAGTATACACAAGACGGTCAAAGAGATCTTGCAGGAGTTAAAGCGACGCGATTCAAACCATGGTCAAAAATACCGTTCTGAGGCGTGAACGGTCGAATATGACTTCGCCCAAACCAAAATCTTCCTGACTGCTTTTCTTGATTCGAGTTTATTCGTGTGCATTCGTGGCTGAATGGCTTCCAACATTACCCATACCAGCTGTGCTGCTTCCCTTTAGTCCAAAGGTGGGGCTAAGTGCCGATTGGTGACGGCCGAGTGCTTCTAACGTTACAATCCTCCCATGTCCACTGAGAGGACTATTTGAGGTTTGAACTTTTTATTGCGGCGCGTTATTTACGGGCCAAGCGCCGCCAGGCAGTTATAGGCGTCATTACCGTCATTTCAGTAATCGGAGTGGCCGCCGGAGTCGCTTCTTTGATCGTTGCTTTGGCCATCACCAATGGCCTCCGTCAGGATTTACAAAACCAGCTACTCGGCGCGACCTCCCATGTCAATCTGGTGCAGGCTGTTCAGCATGAGGGCATCACTGACTGGCGCAATCTGATGGCGCGGCTGGAAAAACAGCCCCATGTCGTCGCCGTAGCGCCCACGATTTATGAACAAGCGATGGCCGCCCGGGGTGCCCGTGCTAGCGGAGTGGTCCTGAAGGGTGTCCTGCCGGAATACGAGAACAGGGTCAGCGAACTTCTCAAGAGCATCAAGCTAGGCTCCGCCGCCAAGCTCAACTCATCCGACGCTCCGCCCTGCGCAAGCTCCGACCATGACTGCTCGCCGGAGTTGCCTACAATCGTTCTTGGCACGGAACTGGCCGCAACGCTAGGGGCAACTGTTGGCTCGGTTGTGACAGTCACCAGCCCTCAGGGAGAGCTGAGTCCCCTTGGACCGGTTCCCAAATACGAGCGATTCAAGGTTGTAGGGATCTTCAATTCCGGTTTTTACAACTACGACAGCGCCTGGGCATTCATTCGCCTCAAGGATGCTCAGCGGCTCTTTGGCCTGGGAGA
The DNA here is from genome assembly GCA_035939495.1 of Candidatus Angelobacter sp. Lineage (GTDB taxonomy): Bacteria > Acidobacteriota > Terriglobia > Terriglobales > Acidobacteriaceae > Angelobacter. The sequence goes on from DASZFU010000065.1 coordinate 35,251, forward strand.
CGTAATTACAGTTCTGGAGTTCAAGATCGACGACATCTACAAAGCTCCTCAGGTGAGCGAGCAACTGACCCAGGCAGCCGGTAAAGGCTATGCGGCCACCAACTGGATCGAGGAGAACAAGGCCCTGTTTCGGGCGCTCGAAGTCGAGAGAAAAGCCGCTTTCATCACGGTTCTTTTGATTGTACTAGTGGCGGCCCTTAACATTCTGATCTCGCTGATCATGATGGTGATGGAGAAGACCAAGGACATCGCTGTCCTTATCTCTATGGGGGCACGCCGCCAGCAGATTCGCCGGATTTTCATGCTTCAGGGCGTACTGATTGGCTGGTTGGGTACGATAGCGGGGTTGATCGTCGGATATGGACTTGCAATTGCCGGTGCCAAATACCACCTGATCCGTCTCTCGGCCGAAGTTTACTCGATTGACTACCTTCCTTTTAGCCCCAGGGCGCTTGATGGACTCGTGGTGGCCGGTGTGGCGTTGCTGATTTCCTTTGTTGCCACTCTGTATCCCTCTTGGTCGGCAGCCCGCGTGCTGCCAGCCGAAGCGTTACGCTATGAATAAACGATGATGTTTTGGGTTCTAATGAATCTAATCTTGGAAGCGTTCGATTTGACAATACCACTATGAAAAGGCATAAGTCGTTTCGTGATTTAACTTTTCTTCACAGAATAGCGAACTTTCGTAATTGATTAAGGTAAATCGAAGCTTCCATCTGCGGGTTCTAATGATGTAGTGATGTAGGAAACGGAAATGCTCAAGAAGCAGGGCAAAATCGTGATTTGTACCTTTAAGGGAGCTGAATGCATCCAATAGGGCAAGAACTCGAAGTCCTTCGTGTCGATGGGCTTAGAAAAGTCTACCGAAGTGGTCTGTCCGACCTCGTGCTCTTTGACAATTTATCCTTCCGCATGAGGAAGGGGGAGATGCTGGCCATCGTTGGCGAGTCAGGCTCTGGTAAAAGTAGTTTGCTTCACATACTCGGAACTCTTGATCGGGCTTCAGGAGGTGACGTATACTGCGCGCAGATTCCTGTGGCGAAACTTTCAGACGATGCCGCCGCCAGTTTTCGCAATCGCGAGATCGGCTTTGTCTGGCAGTTTCATTACCTGTTGCCGGAGTTTACGGCGCAGGAAAATGCTGCCATGCCGTTGTTAATGCGCGGCATGCCCTATCGGCAGGCGATGGAAAAGGCTGCCGGTTGGCTGGGCGAGGTCGGATTGGAAGACCGCAAGCACCACAGGGCGGGGGAACTGTCAGGCGGAGAGCAGCAAAGAGTAGCTCTGGCCAGAGCGTTGATAACCGGGCCCCGGATTTTGATGGCTGATGAGCCAACCGGTGATCTGGACAATCGTACGGCGGAACTGGTCTTTGAGTTGATAAGGAGGCTTCATCGCGATTATCAGCTAACTTCCCTCATTGTGACCCACAACCTCGACTTTGCGCGGCAGTGCGATCGGGTGTTGCATCTGCATAGAGGACAGGTCGAGGAGGTGCCGCCCGGCTCCCTTCTGAATTGAAGAGGGCCGAGTGAAGGACGTTTTGGGTTTTTGTCGTTTGTGAAAGCAGGACAAGCGACTTAAGTTTTGGTTCGGAAAGCCGATTCCGTGGTATTACATGAGAGCGGCTGCCGGACTTACAAGCTTCTCCCTGGGCAAAACCCGTGGCGGTTCGGGGCAGGGGAAGAGAGTGGTGCTGCGGCCGAGGTGATCCGTGGCATCCGGGTGAGGGAAATATGTTCGAGCGGTACACAGAAAAAGCCAGACGAGTAATCTTCTTTGCTCGCTATGAGGCCAGCCAGTTCGGCTCTCCGTACATCGAGACGGAGCACCTGCTGCTGGGCTTGTTGCGCGAAGATAAAGCATTAACAAATCGCTTCCTGCGTTCCCATGCGTCGGTCGAGTCCATTCGTAAGCAGATTGAGGGACACACCACGATCCGGGAAAAGGTTTCTACCTCGGTGGATCTCCCACTGAGCAATGAGTGTAAGCGAGTGCTGGCCTATGCCGCTGAGGAGGCTGAACGCCTTAGCCATAAACATATTGGCACCGAACATCTGCTGCTGGGGCTTCTCCGTGAAGAAAAGTGTTTTGCCGCCGAGATACTGCATGAGCGCGGCTTGCGCCTGAGCGCCATACGCGAAGAACTTGCCCGCAGCACCCAGGAAAAAGCCCAGCCCCAGCGGGGGGCCTCACGCGAGTCTTCGCTCCTGGCAGAGTTTTCCCGTGATCTGACCCAGGCGGCCATGGATAACCAACTTGATCCTCTGGTAGGCCGCGAGGGCGAAGTTGAACGCGTAGTTCAAATCCTATGCCGCCGCACCAAGAACAACCCGGTGCTCATCGGGGAGCCTGGTGTTGGCAAAACCGCCATCGTCGAGGGCTTGGCGCAACGTATCGCCGATGGTGACGTGCCTTCGTTCCTTGCCGATAAGCGAATCCTGGGCCTTGATCTTTCCTTGATCGTTGCCGGAACCAAATACCGGGGCCAGTTTGAAGAGCGCCTCAAGACCATCATGAAAGAGCTGATGGAAAACCAGAATTGCATCATCTTTATCGATGAGCTGCACACCCTGGTCGGGGCTGGCTCGGCTGAAGGTTCCCTGGATGCCGCCAACATTCTTAAACCTGCCCTTTCGCGCGGTGAAATCCAGTGCATCGGCGCCACCACGCCCGGCGAGTATCGCAAGTCCATTGAAAAAGATCGCTCCCTGGAGCGCCGCTTCCAAGCCGTGAAGGTTCCTCCTCCTGATGAGGACCAGGCTGTCAAGATCATCTACGGCATTAAGGAGCGTTACGAGAAATTCCATGCTGTGAGCTACACCGACGAGGCCATCAGCTTTGCCGTGTATCACTCCAACCGCTATATTCCCGACCGTTTCCTGCCCGACAAGGCAATCGATCTGCTTGATGAGGCAGGAGCCCGGGTCAAGCTGCGGCAGACTTCCTTGCCGGAGGAGATAACTGAAGTTCAGAAGCGGATCAAGTTCATTGTCCACCGCATGGAAAATGCCATCGCGAACCATGAATTTGAGAAAGCCCGCTTCTATTCCGACGAAGAACGCAAAGAGCGCGAAAACCTGCGGGCCTTGCGCGAGAAATACCACCTCGACGAGTCTTCCACTGGAGTGGTCAACCGCGAAGACATTGAAGAAGTAGTCAGCCGCTGGACCGGCGTCCCGGTTACTTCCATTAAGGAAGAGGAAACCCAGAAGCTGCTGCGCGTAGAAGAAGAGCTGCACAAGCGCATCATCTCTCAGGATAAAGCCATCAGCGCGCTGGCGCGCTCCATCCGCCGCTCGCGTGCCGGACTCAAGTCGCCCAATCGTCCGATAGGTTCCTTCCTGTTCCTGGGCCCGACCGGCGTCGGCAAGACCGAAGTAGCGCGCACCCTGGCGCAGTTCCTCTTCGGCAGCGAAAAGTCACTGATCCGCTTCGATATGTCGGAGTTCATGGAGAAGCATTCGGTCAGCAAGTTGATTGGTTCGCCTCCGGGATATGTCGGATACGAAGAGGGCGGTCAGCTTACTGAGCGCGTCAAGAGATCGCCTTATTCAGTTGTCCTTTTGGACGAAATCGAAAAGGCACACCCCGATGTCTTCAACATCCTCTTGCAGGTGCTTGAAGATGGCCAGCTCACCGATGGCCTGGGTAACACGGTTGACTTCAAGAACGTCATCATCGTGATGACTTCCAATATCGGCGCGCGCCATCTGATGAAGCGCAAGGGACTGGGCTTCCAGGTGGACAAAGAAGAGATGGTCAACGAGAAGGTCGAAGACTTGGTGAAGCAGGAAGTGAAACGCACCTTTAACCCTGAGTTCCTGAATCGTCTGGATGAGGTCATCATCTTCAATGCATTGAACGATGCCGACCTGATCCAAATCCTGGAGCTCCTGGTGCACCAGCTCAACACCAATTTGGCTCAGCGTCACATCACCATCACCGTGACCGACGAAGCCAAGAAGTGGGTTCTGGAAAAGACTGTGCCTGACCGCAGCTACGGCGCGCGTCCGCTGCGCCGGGCATTGCAACGCTTCATCGAAGATCCGCTGTCCGAGGCGCTTATCCAGGGGCTCATCACGGTTCGTCCGGCATTCATTGAGGTCTACCTTGACGCCGACAAGCTGTTTTATCGGCCGATTGGCGAGAACTCAGAAAAGACAGAAGGGGTGTTGCTGAACAGTAATTAGCGAATTAGCCCTGAGTAGTTAGCTTTTAGCTCTTAGCCAGGAGCCGCCAGTATGCTGGCGGCTCTTGCCGCTTAAGGATCGAAATGGTGCAATCATGCCCCTAAAGGGGAGATTCGTCTCTGGTCCAATTCGGCTGCCTGCTGATCCGAAGAAGCTCGACTTTAAGCGGGCGGATATCGAGGTCCATGGGTTGGAGCAAGCCGGCCCCTCCTTTGAAGGACGAATTTTCCTGAACAATCCAAACGCAGAGTTGAATACCGCTCCCACGCGCGAGAACGGTTACGCTGGATCATTCCACGTGTATGGTTACGGAATCTGGCCGGGCGATCTGGAAAAAGAGAGCGGCAGACAAGCCGCCAAATCAGACGAGGTCCGCGCACCGATCCACAAGACCGTCATCGCCACCGAGGCCATTCGGGATGCTGCCCGCAAGGGACAGGATGTAACCGTAACCATCGTTCCCGTGTATCCAGGAAATCCCCCCAGAGACGCAAGCGAAGCCCTCAAGCTTGACGACGTAAAAATCACCATCCACTGAACATCCCGGCGGCACTGATTTCCTTCGCTTCCTCTGCATTGCAAATGTGCCTTGAAACCATATTTCTTTTCGCAAATTCTTGATTGGCCAAGACCACTGGATAGTCTCCATAACTCTGCGCGCTCTGCGACTTCTGCGGTTGGTTTTGATTTGCCTTCCTCTGTGTTCCTTCGTGTCCTCTGTGGTCAATGGTTTTGGTAGCTCTGCTACGGTGTGTCCTTTGTGGTCGCCCCTTTTTTGCCGGGCTTCCCAAAATGGAACGCTGATTCCCCAGAATCGTTCAACTCCACATATTGCCCTTGACATGGCAAAACCCAAGGCCTAATGTTAATCTCTATTCAATTGAAAGCAGGTGCTGGAACGATGGCAAACGGCCTCACCGTACGAAGCAGCATCGAGAACCTGGATCCTACCGCGCTCAACAATCTGCGCGATGCCTACTCCAAGATGCAAGACATCAGCGACAATCGCGGCTGGATTTATTGGGCTGGGATTCACGGTATTCCCCAATTCCTGTGCTGGCATCATTCCCGTGTCGGCAGCGACGAATTCCCCTACGATCTGTTCCTGCCCTGGCACCGTGCCTACCTGCTCTATTTCGAGCATACGGTAATGGATCAGAACAATGCCGCATCCCTTCCATGGTGGGATTGGACCTCGGATGAGTCTCACACCAACGGAATTCCCGAATCCTTCGCGGTCCCCAAGGTGGGTGGCAAAGCCAACTCCCTGGCTAGCGGCCCGATGCCGCCCATAGGAAAAAGGCCTGCCAGGCGTACCCGCCGAGGACCCGACGATCCAGGCAATCTGCCCAGTGCCGATGCCGTTCAGAATCTGATGGATCTTGGCAACTATACTGATTTTTCCAACCAAGTGCAGGACATCCATGACAGCGTACACGGGTGGGTTGGCGGTGATATGGGCGTAGTTGCTACCTCGGCATTCGATCCCATTTTCTGGTCGCATCATTGCATGATCGATCGCATCTGGTACCTCTGGCAGTTGCAGAATGGCATCAACAATATTCCTGCTGACTACCTCAGCAAACCTTTGGCCCCCTTCGCTCTTACGGTAAGGGACGTTTTAGACATCAACAGCCTTGGATATGAATACGCCCAAAGCTCCGTATCTGTGAACGCTTAGCTCAAAGGAGGCCGCGCCATGGCACAAAAGAAGAGTTCAAAAGCGCCTAATGTAGACTCACCCATCAAGTTGCCATCGAAGAAATATGTCTCCAAGGAAATTCCTTGCGATTCGTTGAAGAAGCCGTTTCGCCGGGCAGACCTGATCTTTGATGGTGTAGAGCACGATGGTCCCTCTTTTGAAGCGCGAGTGTTCGTCAATAACGAAAAGGCTGATGCCAAGACCCCCAAAGACCCGAAGAATGGCTATGCAGGGACTTTCCATATTTTTGGCCACGGAGGATGCTTCGGCGATGTAGGACATTGCGAAGTGCGCGGCACTCCTCGCCGGTACGACCCGCGCCCCGCCCATCCACTCACGCCTGCCCGCAAAGTGTTGATTGCGACCGAGGCATTGCGCGAGGCCGGCAAAGGCAAAGCCATGAAGGTAACCGTGGTCCCCATCGTGCGGTCTGAATCCTTGGAAGGGAAATACGACAACGTTTTGAAGTTCGAGAAAATCTCGGTGGTAACGTACAACTGAATTTGCCCTGACGGTTTACCTCCAATTTACCCCCGGTTTACCCGGTGTGTATTGCTCCTCTCGCCCGCCGAATGTTCTATTGCAAGGGCGAAAGGAGCACTACCAATGAAACGAGTCATTGCTTTAGTTCTGATTCTTGGCCTTGCCTGCCCAGCTCTGTATGCCGCGCCCGGACCTGACCAGAAGCACGTCGACAAGATCAAAAAGAAGGTGAGCACCTGCGTTGAAAAGGGGTCGAGAGTATCTTTGGAAACCTACGACGACCGCAAGCTGCAAGGCACCATCAGCGAGGCAGGGGAGGACAACTTTGTCCTCACGAATGAGGGCAGGTCAACGACGCTGGGATACGCGGAGATCAAGAAGATCAAGTCTCCAATGGACCGGCGGACAAAGGGGGCCATTGTCACAGCTATTGTTCTCGGCGGGCTTCTAGGATTGGTCTTTGGAGCCGCGGCAACGGACAATTGACCATTCAGTTGGGTGCTGGGCATCCGCTTTCCCGATTTTAGCGGCAGCCTTTACAATCAAAAGACAATGGAACTTATAGTCTATTCAGCCCCATGGTGCCATGATTGCCGGGAAGCCAAGCGCTGGCTTTCCAGGCACCAGATTCCGTATGAAGAGATCAACATCGAACAGGTCCCGGAAGCGGCCGACGACGTAGTCAAGAACACCGGCAAACGGGCCATTCCCCAATTTGTGATCGACGGCCAATGGGTACAGCCCTATACGCCCGGCCTTGGCTTTAAATATGACGAGATGGCAGAGCTGTTCGGTGTTCCCGTCGACTAGATTTCTCTAGCGGGTTCGTTCGTGGAGTGATTTCTTTTTTTCCTGGTGCTTCGCCGTTCACCTTCTAAGGCGTCTTTCACGTTACGAGTATCTTCCAGCAAGCGCCGGATGGATTCAGAAAGAACAGGACCAATCGTGCGCAATTGCTGCCGCGCTCCGGCGGCCTGTTGCCGCATGAGTGTCTCCCCATCGGGCGTGATGGCCAGGATTACCTGCCGCCGGTCTGATGCCGACCGTGCGCGGCGAAGCAAGCCCCGCTCTTCACAGCGATCGACAAGCTCGACCATGCTGTTGTGATTGAGTTGCATTCGTTCTGCGATTGCACTGATGGTCGGCGACTTGTCCTTGGGTAGACCTTTGATGGCCAGCAATACCTGGTATTGCTGGGGATTCAGGCCTATCTGCCTGGCCCTGTCTTCCATGTGGCGTAAGTATTTACGGATCTGGTATCGAAACTCTGCCAGCGCCAGGTACTCGGCGTCGTTCAACGGCTTATGATCTTTTCCCTTCATTGATGGTCCACATGTTTGCCGTAGCGCCCGGAACCGGCGAAGGCTGGTAACCTCTGGGTGTGCTGCCCATTATCGTGGGCAAACGCCACGATCTGCAAGCTCTCTTTGCTAGCTGCATGTTCCGGCATTTATCATCTCAAGTTCGCCATCCGCAAAAAACCAAGGAGCCTGCTTGATTTCCCGTTATACCCGCCCGGAGATGGGCCGCATCTGGCATGAAGAAAATAAGTTTCGCTGCTGGCTGCAAGTTGAGAGCGCAGCGAGTCTCACCTTGGCTGAGGCCGGCATTGTCCCTGAAGGTGCAGCAAAGGCCATTGCTGAGCTTGGCGGCTTCGATCTCAAACGCATCCATGAAGTGGAGGCTGAAGTAAAGCACGACGTGATTGCCTTTACTACCGTGGTCGCCGAAAAGGTTGGCCCGGAGGCGCGCTGGCTGCATTACGGTCTCACCTCCAACGATGTTGTAGATACGGCGCAGGCTTTGCAGGTGAAGGAAGCATCGAAGATCATCCTGCAGGACCTGCAGAAGCTTAAGGACGTTCTCCATCGCCGTTCCCACGAATTCCAGCACACGCCCATGATTGGCAGGACCCACGGCATCCACGCCGAACCCACCACCTTTGGGCTGAAACTGGCTAACTGGTATGCGGAGGTAGTACGGGACATTGCACGCTTTGAACGGGCAGCCGAAGAAATGCGGGTGGGCAAGCTCTCGGGCGCCGTAGGCACCTTCGCGCATCTGGAACCGGAGATGGAGGAAAAGATTTGCCGCCGGTTGGGACTGGAACCGGCGCCGATTTCCTCTCAAGTCATCCAGCGGGACCGCCATGCCTATTACGTGGCTACGCTGGCGGTTATCACTGCGACGCTCGACAAAATCGCCACCGAAATCCGGCATCTCCAGCGAACCGAAGTGCGGGAAGCAGAAGAGTTCTTCAGCGAAAAGCAAAAAGGCTCTTCGGCCATGCCTCACAAACGCAACCCCATTACTTGTGAGCAGATCTGCGGGCTTGCCCGGGTGGTTCGCGCCAACGCTCAGGCGGCCTTTGAGAATGTTGCCCTTTGGCACGAGCGGGACATCTCACACTCCTCTGTCGAACGGGTTATCCTGCCCGACTCCACCATCTTGACGGATTATCTTCTTCAGAAGACTACCAGCCTGCTTGACACCCTGCTGGTCTACCCTCATCGCATGATGAAGAACCTGGAAAGCACCGGTGGCCTGGTATTCAGTGGACAATTGCTTCTTGATCTGGCTGAGCACGGCATGTCGCGTGAAGACGCCTACCGCCTGGTCCAGAAACATGCCATGCGCGCATGGAAAGAGGACTTGGTCTTCCACGATCTGGTCATGAACGACCCCGAAATCACTGCCCGAGTGCCCAGCGAACAGATTCAGCGGGCCTTCGATTTGAAGCGCCAATTGAGGAATGTGGATAAAATTTTTGCCAGAGTGTTTGGGGCTTAGGGGTCACAAGCTTCGATATTTTTTCACCGGCCAATCCGGCGACGGTTTGGTCAATTCGCCGCGCAAGTCTTCTGTTACTAGTTCTTTTACTCGTTCTGGTGAATAACCCTTGCCGAACAAATAAAAAAGCTTGCCAAGGGCGGCTTCAGGGGTCATGTCGTATCCGCTGACCGCTCCGACTCGGGCCAAACCGGTTGCGTACGCGGTCAAGTCAACAGTCCCCATCCAGCATTGGGTTAAGGCTACAATTACCAAACCCTGTTTATTGGCTTCTTCCAGCGCTGCCATGATCTCCCGGTTGTCCGCAGGTCCGTTGCCTTCGCCAAATGCCTGTATGACTACTCCTTTCAGCGGCGGACGAAGAAAGTTACGCATTGCTACTCCCGTGATACCGGGAAAAAGCCGCAATACTCCTACGGAGGTGTCCATGCGCTCATGAACGGCTAATTCTCCGGAATCTGCAGGTACTTTTCTGATCAAACTCCAGTTCACGTTGATGTTGATTCCTGTGGTTGCCAGGGCAGGGAAGTTGGGCGAAGCGAACGCGGCAAAAGCATTGGAGTTGGACTTTACGGCACGGCAGCCTCGAAACAGCATGTTGTCAAAGTAAAGGCAAATTTCCGGAATAGGATAGTCGGCAGCAATGATCAACGACGAGATGAGGTTTTCCCGGGCATCATTGCGCGGCTCACAAAGAGGCACCTGAGATCCGGTAAAAATCACCGGCTTCGCCAATGCTTCAAACATGAATGCAAGACCAGAGGCACTGTAGGCCATAGTGTCCGTGCCGTGCAAAACTACGAAGCCGTCATACTCGGAATAATGTTCTTTGATGTCCGTTGCAATCTTTGCCCAATCTTGTGGAGTCATGTTGGAGGAATCCAGCAGGGGGCTGAATTCGTGGATTGTGTATTCCGGCATTCCTTCACTGTGAAAAACAGGGCTCTTTTGCATCTGCTCCTGAAGGTAACCGGGTGCTGGAACCCAGCCCTGGGACGATTTCTTCATGCCAATGGTTCCGCCGGTATATGTGATATAGATCCGCTTTTTCATGCACCGGTATTGTAAGTGACAGAAGTTACAGGCGGTTTCGGTGGCCGAAACGCGCTATGCGATGGTGATTATCAAAGTTATGGGGTCAGTTGGAAATTGCTGGTGACACCCGCCAGGTACTCTGCCACAATGAAAGAACCAAGGAAGGAGTTTCTAGCCATGGTTCGTCTTCTTCGTAGCGTTTTTTCGATCTTCTTTCTTCTACTTTGCTCGTTTGCCTTAGCGCAACCAGCCCAGCACCCGGCGACTCCGAAACCAGAACAGACACCCCGCCAGGCGCTGATTGAGATAATCACGGGCGGCGGAAAAGCTGTGCAAAAGCACGTTACTATGGAGGTCCTACAGATGGCCGCCGAGGCTTCGGCCAAGAAAGATGCTTCCTCCAAAAGGGGATCGGACATCTCCAGGATGCTCATGGAATTGTCGTCGATCCCTTCGCTTAAAGGCGAGAAGGACCTGAAAACTTTTGACTCCGGTTCCGTGCTTCTCTCCTTTGCACCCAACGAAAAAGAGAAGGTCGAAGTACGAGTAGAGAGCGACGACCTAAGCGGCAATCAGGACGAGATACAACTCTCCCTCCATGTTTTTCGAGATGGCCAAGAGCAAAGCATTCCGTTCATGCCCAGCATTACTGTGGGTTTGAAGCAGCAGGATGGTCTCTGGAGGCTGAACGAAGTAGGCGGCAGCGCCAAGCTGGAAGTGGGTGATCCTAAATTCTTCACCGATCTCCTCAAATTTCAGCAACAGGACGAATCCGAAGTGCAGGGCAAGAAGTCCAATGCCGAAGTCCCAGAGAAACCAGCAGAGCGCCCCAAGATTCCAGCATCGTCGATTGTCTCTATGCTGGGCTACGCGGAAATGAGATACGCCCATGCGAATCCCGAGATTGGCTTCACCTGCAACCTCGCCGAACTCTTCGCTAACAATGATCCTGGTTTTTCCGAAGTACTCGATCCTCAGGTTGGCACCGGATCCTACAATGGCTATCGCTTTACTGCCACCGGATGCGATGGAAAACCTGCGAGCACGTTTCACCTGATTGCTGAGCCAATCGCTGCGGGGGCTGGCTCACAGGCTTTCTGCACCGACCCCACGCATAACATACGTATTTCAGATGACGGGCGGGCGGGCACCTGTCTTGCTTCGGGCAGAATGATGAAGAATGAAGTCCACGTCAGTGTTGACTGAGCTATCCAAACAAAAAGAGGCGCAGCCCAAGCTGCGTCTCTCATTATCTGATTCGTTCATTTTTTGGAGGGTTCTTCCACCTGCAGGTTATTCTGTACTGCGAAAACTCCGGGAACACCGTTGGCCATAATGCCGGCAACATTCTTGTCTCCCTGATCGTGAACCACACCTTCGAGATCAACCCGGCCATTTTTCACGATGATGTGGATCGGCGGGTTGGACTGAATGGCATAATTGAACAAACGCGGCTCGTTGAAGATGGCCCGCGCCACCTGCCTGCGGATGCGGTCATCGTTAAACGACGCCGGCAATATCTCAATCTGGTTATCGACCTTCTCAACTCCTTCGATATGTTTCACCGCGTGTTCGGCTTCGTCCTTCAAGACGGCATTACGAACTTGCCCTAAAAGTGTAACCGTGCTGCCATCTACTTTATAAGCAAGATTATCGAAGACGCTGAGCTGTGGCAGCATTACCAATTCATGCCGGACTTCTTTGACGATACGCTGCTCCATACGTGGATTAGTATCGACATTACCGGTTGCAGAAGATTGCATCGGGTGTCCAGATGATTGAGCTGCTGCAAGCCCCCTCATACCCACCATTAGCGCGATGGCTAAAGACACATGCAGAACTCTTTTCATAGACTCCACCTCTCTTCCTTGATTTGCCTTTGGCTACTTAATTAGATGCTTGCAGCTGCAAGAAGTTTTGGTCGAGGAGAGTTAAGAATTCTTAAAACGGCAGGAGGTCTTGTGCAGTTCTGATTTGGTTACTACACCTTGTCCCAGTTGCGGGTGAATCAGAGCCCCAGCTTGTGCCAAAGTCTTGAGAATATCGACTTCGAATGCCGTTTCGTTGAAACCGGCAGTTCAATAAAAGATCCTTCTCCAGAATCGGCAATTGGTTCGAGCGGAATAGCTACGGCATCGGCAACGACAACGACTGTGGGCGCCATTGACATGGCCGCTGGTACCTCTACAACCGATCCGATCGTAGCAACCTGTAGCGTCATGTGGAGTTTCCCAGTCTGCCGTTCCTGCAGGGTCATAACTTCGCTTTCTTTCTGAAACCCGCTGCTGCGTACGATGATCGAATAGGTTCCTGCCGGCAGGTGATTCAACTGGAGGTTTCCAATTTCATTCGTGGACCCTTTCCATTCCTTCTGAGTGGCCGGGCTAATCAGAATGATCTCTGCATTGGGGATTCCAGCGCCGGTCGGGTCTACGACTTGCACCACAATCCCACTTTCGTGCTGTTCAATCTGTACCAGTTGGTTGGGTGCACCTCCAGGAGAGGTTTGGGCGGCAGCAACAGTCACGGTCATGGCTGCAGATAAAGCTGCTCCGGCGAGACGCGAAGCCCGGCGAACAGGCTGATAATCCTTGGTAATCATGGTTCCGTCGGCGCTCCGGCAGAGCCGAACGCATAACCGTCCCTGGTGGCTGGAGATGATATGAGCTGCCTCGCGCACCGTCATCGAGGAGAGGTTGTAAACACTTAACCCGCACTCCGAGCAGTGGCGAATTTTGTCATCGCCGATCATCTTTTCCCAATCAGCAACGCATGGGGATGCTACCCGAACCTGCTGGAGCAGGTTTTCTGGTAAACCAGGTATGGAAGAGTTTTGGTTTTTCAAGGAGAGTTCCTCATCTTCAGAACGGTGCGTGAGTTGAAACTTGCACGCTAATGTGGTGCAAAGCTCAGTGGTTTACACAAATTTACAGGATATTCTGGAGTGGTTTTTCTTGTTTCCCCAAGGTAACATTATGCAACGCTGCAAATGAGTTGAGAACAATCCTTCAAAGAAACACATTGAGGCCCTTGAATGCCACATGCGGTCGAAAGCTCCCAGCGTGAAACGGCAGACTCCGATCACCCCGTTAATGCAGCATTGCCTTCGCCTGTCGTCGAAGAAAGCCAGTGGCGCAGGGGTTTCTGGTCGCTGATCGTTACGCAGTTTCAGGGCGCGTTTAGCGCCAATGCCTTTCGATATTTGCTGACCTACATGATCCTGGGAATGGCGCTGCCCCGACTCAGCCGCGACAAGCTGGTCGCGATGGTCGGCCTACTTTTCTCTGTGCCTTTCGTCCTGTTCAGCATGGCCGGCGGGTTTCTGGCGGATCGCTTCAGTAAGCGCCATGTCACCATCGCCACCAAAATCATCGAGATTGCGGCCATGGCCTTGGCCGTGGTTGCTTTGCAAACTCAGGCGCTCGCTTTCCAGTTTGCCGTTCTTTTCCTGGTTGTGACTCAGGCGGCGTTATTTGGTCCGTCCAAGTACGGATTGCTTCCTGAAATTCTGCCGCCGAAGAGGCTCTCCTGGGGTAACGGTGTAATTGAGCTAGGGACATTCCTGGCGGTGATTGCCGGAACTATGGCGGGTGGCTGGCTTTCGGAGTTGTTCCAGAAACGTGAAGCCTATGTTGGCGGAATTCTAGCGGCGCTGGCAGTCGTCGGACTGCTTTTCAGCCTGGGAATTTCCAGAGTTCCAGCAGCCGCACCGCACAAAAAGTTCCGCATGAACTTCGTAGTCGATTTGATCGGACAGATCAAACAGATGCGCCAGGACCGGCCGCTCTTCCTGGCAGTTATAGGCAACATCTATTTTTGGTTTCTGGGCGCACTGTACCTTCCAACAGTGATTGTTTATGGAAGAGATTTGTTGCATCTTCAACCGACCAAAAACTCTCTTTTGGATGTGGCTCTCGCCCTTGGCATCGGCATTGGCAGCCTGGTTGCCGGCTACCTTTCGGACAACAAGATCGAGTACGGATTGATTCCCCTGGGCTCCATCGGCATGACGATTATGGCTGCCGCTGCCGGAATCTTTCCGCATTCGTTTGTGAGCGTCGCCGGTGTCTTTTTTGGGTTGGGATTCTTTGCGGGCTTCTTTGTGGTGCCGGTGAACACGCTGATCCAGCATCGTCCGGCAGCGGATTCCAAAGGAGGCATTCTGGCCGCTGCCAACCTGCTGACATTTGTCGGTGTGGCCGCCGCTTCCGGCGTCTATTTCCTGCTGACGAACGTCGGACATCTAAACGCTCGCGGTGTTTTCCTGGCCACGTCGATCATTACTCTGTTCGGAACAATCTATGTATTGTTCCTTCTGCCCAATTGGTTCCTGCGGCTGCTCCTGTGGTTTGTTGTTCACACGGTTTACCGTGTCCGCATACTTGGCCGCGACAACGTTCCTGAAAAGGGTGGCGCTCTGTTTGTCTCCAACCATATGTCGTTTGTCGACGTGTTGCTGTTGATGGCCTCCACTGATCGCCCGATCCGCTTCCTGATGCTCAAAGATATTTACGACCGCAGCTTCATCAAGCCATTTGCACGCATCATGGGAGCCATTCCAGTTTCCTCGGAGTTGCGTCCACGGGACATGATCGTCTCGCTGCGGACGGCCAGCGATGCCATCCGTAATGGCGAGATTGTATGCATTTTTGCCGAAGGCCAGATCACGCGTACCGGGCAGATGCTGCCTTTCCGTCGTGGACTGGAGCGGATCATGAAAGGTGTGGACGCTCCAATCGTGCCTGTGAACCTGCATGGCGTGTGGGGAAGCATCTTCAGCTTTGAGCGTAATCGTTTTTTGTGGAAGCTGCCGCAACGGTTGCCTTATCCGGTTACCGTAAGCTTTGGCGCCTGGCTGCCTGCAGCCGCTACCGCTACCGACGTTCGCCGCGCCGTTCAGGAGTTGCAAACCACGGCGTTTATCACCGATCCCCAGACCCGCACAATCCTGGACAAAGAGTTTGTGCGCTGCGCCCGCCGCAATCCTCTACACTTCGCCATCGGCGACGCACGCGTTCCCAAGATGCGCTTTGGCGGGATGCTGGTTAAATCCATCTATGTGGCGCGCCGGTTGAGGGAGGTTTGGAAGGACCAGGAAATGGTCGGCGTCCTTTTGCCGCCCTCCGTTGGAGGAGCGTTGGTGAACATTGCCGCCGCTTTGCTGGGAAAGGTGGTGGTCAATTTAAATTACACAGCCAGCAATGAGACCATCGCCTCCTGTGCAAGGCAATGCAACCTGCAAACTGTGATCACGGCCAAGGCTTTTGTAGAGCGTTTTCCCAAAATGGAAATACCGGGCCGCACGATCCTCCTTGAAGACGCTCTTGCTCAACCCCGGTCGCCGGAAAAACTGGCAGCTTTGGCGTTTGCCTGGCTGCTGCCGTATCGGCTGCTGAAGCGCGCGCTGGGAGGACCAGTCCGCAACGCTGATGACCTGGCCACGGTAATTTTTTCGAGCGGCAGCACCGGCGAGCCTAAGGGAGTAATGCTCACCCATTACAACATTTTTTCCAATATCCGCCAGATGGCCCAGGTCTTTCTCCTGAGAAAAGACGACCGCTTCCTCGGCATCCTGCCGTTCTTTCATTCCTTTGGATTTACCGCCACGCTTTGGCTTCCTGCCATCTACGGAGTTGGGGTCGTCTTCCATGCCAATCCGCTCGACGCCACCGTGATCAGCGAACTGGCAGGGAAGTACCGGGCCACATTTCTCATCGCCACTCCTACCTTTCTGCAGGCTTACATGCGTCGATGCTCGCCTGAAGACTTTGGCAGCTTACGCTTCGTCATCGTAGGCGCAGAGAAACTTCAAGAGCGGGTCGCACTGGCTTTTGAGGATACCTTTGGCATTCGTCCGATCGAAGGCTACGGTTGCACGGAGTGTTCTCCGGTAGTGGCCGTGAATACCCGGGACTATCGCGCTCCCGGCATCCGGCAGGTGGGCGCGAGACGCGGTACGGTCGGTCATCCTTTGCCCGGGATCAGCGTGCGTATTGTCGATCCGGAAACCCTGGAACCGATTTTAGGCAATGAGCCGGGCATGCTCCAGGTCAAAGGCCCCAATGTTATGAAGGGATACCTGGGCCAGCCTGACAAAACGGCGGAGGTCCTCAAGGATGGCTGGTATACAACCGGCGATATCGTTGCCATCGAAGATGGCGGGTTCCTGGTGATCACCGATCGGCTGAGCCGCTTCAGCAAGATTGGCGGTGAAATGGTGCCGCATATCAAGATTGAAGAAAAGCTACATGAGCTGATCGAAACTGCGGAACAGGTTTTTGCCGTCTCTTCGGTGCCCGATGAGAAGCGCGGCGAACGTTTAGTCGTGCTGCACACCCTGTCTCCTGAAAAGCTCGCGCCAGTGCTTGAAAAGCTGGCACAATCCGATCTCCCCGCGCTCTGGAAGCCTCGCCCCAATCAGTTCTTTCACGTGGAAGTGCTGCCCTACCTAGGATCAGGCAAGCTTGACTTAAGCAGGCTTAAAGCCCTGGCCGGACATATCTCGGAAACAGTTGCGGTGGGATAAATCTCCGCTGCAAAAGGCCGATAACTTATACGCTCTCTGGCGATTGGTCAAGCAAAGCAAACAGCCGAAAACAAATAAGTTAATGAGGTACATGCGCCTTTGTGCTTAACTTTTATTGGCGCTTTTCCCGTTATGGAAAATCGCGCTCTTCATTGAGATTTTGCTATGTATTTGATCTGAAATAGAGTAACGTTGCACGTACATTAATCAGTAAGAAACCAGGTGAGCAGGGAGAAGAACGTTGTTGGTTTTATCGGGCTGCTTGCCACCACCAGACAGGCGCTTGTCTTTGCCCCGACGGAGAACATTCGGCAAAGCTCGGCGACTTGTCAATACCAGGTACAAATCACATCTAGAAAAGGAACATCAGAAGATGAAAACACGAAATGTAATTACCTTATTGGGGGTTCTGGTGCTGGGAGCCACAATGATGAGCGCTCAGGCGACTCGAACATGGGTTTCCGGCGTTGGCGACGATGCCAATCCCTGTAGCCGCACTGCGCCGTGCAAGACCTTCGCTGGCGCCATTTCCAAAACCGCTCCCGGCGGCGAAATTGATGCCCTCGATCCAGGCGGGTTCGGAGCTCTTACCATCACCAAGTCCATTACGATTGACGGTGGCGGAGGCCAGGTAGCTTCGGTATTGGTCGCCGGAACTAATGGAATTGTGGTTGCTGCGGGCGCAACTGACATCGTGATCTTGCGGAATCTCCGGTTCGATGGTCTTCGCGGGGCTGGAAACGCTAACGCAGGACTCAGCGGAATTCGGTTCATTTCCGGTGGAACGTTGATCGTCGATAAGTGCGAAATCTTCGGCTTCAATACCAATGGCATTGATGTCGCGTTGGGCGCCTCTGCTTCGGTCGCGGTTACCGCAACCAACATTCAAAATATTGGTGGTATCGGCGTCAGCATTACAACTACCACCGGAATAGTTAGTGCAGCAATGGACCGGGTACGAGTCGAATCGGCGAATAAAGGAATCGAAGCAGCCGCTAACAGCCGTGTCGCAGTTGAAAGCTCTTTTGTCGAGAATGCAGGCTCAATCGGGATGCTGTCTGATGGTGGCAATTCGGTACTCACCGTCAACAATAGCCAAGTTAACTTTGCGACCAGCGGCATCCAGACCGGATCCGGCTCCGGCTCAGGAAGCGCGTCTGTTTCAAACACCTCGGTTTCCTTCTGCACGAACGGGTTCAACAATACGGGAGGTACTTTTAATACTTACGGGAACAATCGACTTCGCGATAGCGCTACCCCCACACTCGGAACAATTTCTTCGCCTGGGCAGCAGTAGCTGATCTCTAAGCGCCACCGGCGGTGGGTCGGAAACCAATGTAGGTGCGACGGGCTGGAGATTTTTCGGAGCCCGGCGCACCTTTTTACTTTCCTGGCAGCCCGATTTGCCACAACCTCGCTAAGTTTCTGTGCAATTCAGTATTAAGGTCCTGCTACATAAACCCAATCAAATTAAGGTGCAGTTCGTGTGCTGCTTTATTATGTTTTGATTCCAAACACATTGCACTTCTCTACGCGTGCGTGAAAGGGATTCACGCTCGCGTTACGTCTTCCTATCATGAGTAAGAAGCCAGGTGAATAGCGAGGTTCTGCTATTTCGGGGCTGCTTACCCCACCACAACACAGGGATTTGTCTCTGCCGCGAGGAATATTCCGGGCGAAGGCGACTTCTTGTGAGACCAAGGTCGATAATCAATCGAGAAGAGGAATAACACAATGAGTAAATTGAATATATTTGGTTTTTTAGGGATCATGTTGCTGGGGAGTGCAATGATGAGCGCTCAGGCGTCGCGTACCTGGGTATCTGGTGTTGGTGATGATGCCAACCCTTGTAGCCGCACGGCGCCATGCAAGACCTTTGCCGGCGCAATTTCCAAGACTGCTGCTGGCGGTGAGATCGATGCTCTTGATCCAGGCGGGTTCGGAGCTCTTACCATCACCAAGTCCATCACGATTGACGGTGGCGGAGGCCAGGTCGCGTCAGTTTTGGTTGCCGGAACCCACGGAATCGTTGTCGCGGCCGCGGCCAGCGATGTCGTGATCCTACGGAATCTGCGGTTCGATGGTCTTCGCGGCGCAGGCAACGCCAACGCTGGGCTGAGCGCAATCCGCTTCATTTCCGGTGGAACGTTGATCGTAGATAAGTGCGAAATCTTTGGCTTCAATACCAATGGCATTGATGTCGCTATGGGCGCCTCTGCTTCGGTCGCGGTTACCGACACCAACATTCAAAATATTGGCGGTATCGGCGTCAGCATTACAACTACCGCCGGAATAGTTAGTGCAGCAATGGACCGGGTACGAGTCGAATCGGCCAATAAAGGCGTTGAAGCAGCGAATAACAGCCGGGTCGCAGTTGAAAGCTCTTTTGTCGAGAATGCAGGCTCAATCGGGATGCAGTCCGATGGCAATGCGGTACTCACCGTCAACAATAGCCAAATTAACTTTGCGACCAGCGGCATCCAGACCGGACCCGGCTCAGGAACCGCGTCTGTTTCAAACACCTCGGTTGCCTTCTGCACGAACGGATTCAACAACACGGCAGGAACTTTCAATACTTACGGGAACAATCGACTTCGCGATAGCGCTAACCCCACAGTCGGAGCAATTTCCTCGCCTGGGCAGCAGTAGCTGACCTCTAACCTAACCCCACTGGCGGGGGGGCGGAAACTAATGCAGGTGCGACGGGCTGGAGATTTTCGGAGCCCGGCGCACCTTTTTAATTTCCTGGCATCCGATTGCCGCAACCAAAACCTGTTTCCAAAACCCGGAGGGCCTCCTGTCTTCTGAGAGCTATGATACTTTCAGAAACAAGGGTCAAAAAAGATAAAACTGCGACAGCAACCACCTTTGTGTCGCCCACCCGTCCCTCCACTCTTTATGTTTGCCATGCCTCCCGATCTGAGATACTACTGTTTCGCGTCAAATCACAATGTTGTTGGAGGAGCATCGATGCTCAATCAAGGTCCCATGGGCCTAAAGTTTCTACGCTGTGTACTCACTCTTGTTTTTCTTGCTGCATTCACGAACGCCTGGGCAGGCGATACGTTACCGGACCGTGATCCCAAGCAGCCAATCGACGAGGAGTACACCAAAAAGATTCGTGAATACACGACCCAGCCTTATTTCACCTCTCCCCTGGTTGACTACTTGCCGGCATCAAAAACTGTTCCCACTCCCAAAGTAGTCCTTGGAGATGTGGCCGGCGCACCCGGCATTCTGCCCTATTCGAAGCAGGTTTACGAATATATGCGGATGCTGGAGAAGGCAAGTCCGCGGGTGAAGGTTTACTCCATCGGACGCACAGAGGAAGGCCGGGAGATGATCGCCGTGGCGATATCGTCGGAGACCAACCTTGCCCATTTGGAGGAAAACCGTAGCCGCCTGGCGAAGCTCGCCGATCCGCGCACGATCAAGCTCGACGATGCGCAAGCCGACCGCCTGATTGACGCGTCGATCCCCGTCTATTACATCACCGGAACTATTCATTCGCCTGAAACCGGCGCTCCGACCGCGCTTATGGAGCTGGCTTATCGACTGGCTGTGGACGAGAGTCCCTACATCAAAGACATCCGCAACGGACTCATTACGCTGATCACGCCGGTCGTCGAGGTCGATGGACGAGATCGCATGGTGGATATTTACCGCTGGCACCTCTCGCATCCGAAAGAAAACTATCCGCCGTTGGTTTATTGGGGGAAGTATGTGGCCCATGATAACAATCGCGATGCTATGGGAGTAACGCTCAAGCTCACGGAAAATGTGCTCAATACTTTTGTTAACTGGAAGGCGCAGGCCTTACACGATCTGCATGAGTCGGTCCCTTATCTTTACGACAACACCGCGGGCGATGGGCCTTTTAATGCCTGGGTCGATCCCATCCTCACCAACGAGTGGGAGATCCTTGGCTGGCGCGATGTTGCCGAGATGACCAGGTTTGGCATGCCCGGAGTATTCACCCATGGCCAGTTTGACACCTGGTCGCCAGGTTACCTGATGTTCATCGCCGCCATGCACAACGGCGTGAGCCGTCTCTATGAAACCTTTGGGAATGCCGGCGCCGACACCATCGAACGCACCCTGGAACCCGACGAGTACGCGCGCACCTGGTTCCGCCAAGACCCGCCATTGCCCAAGACCCTCTGGTCGCAGCGCAACAACAATAACTATGAAGAGACCGGATTGTTGACCTCGCTGCATTTCTTTGCCGAAGACAAAAGATTTTTCCTGAAGAATTTCTATCTCAAGGCGAAACGCTCAATTGCCAAGCCGGCGAGTGAAGGCCCAGCCGCCTACGTACTTCCCGGTGATGATCCGCGTCCTGGCGCGCAAGCGGCGTTGCTGGCCATCTTGCGCAAACAGGGATGCGAAATCTCCCGGGCCACCGCTCCGTTTAGCGTGAAGATGCCCCCCAAGAAGCCCAGACAGCCTGCCGGCGGACGCGCAGGTACGGAAACGCCACCGGAGGCAGCTTCCAATCAAAGAGAAGCGCAGGGCAACGAAACCCAGCAAAAAGATGCAGCTTCACAAGAGGCAAACGCAAAATCTAAAACTCCAGCGCAGCCCACAATCGTCCAATTTCCGGCCGGCAGTTACATCGTCCGCATGGACCAGCCTTACTCGCGGGTGGCGGATGCCCTCTTGGATCATCAATACTGGAGTCCAAACGATCCCCAGAAAACACCTTACGACGATACCGGTTGGACTTTCGGAGAACTCTTCAACGTGAAGGTAGTGCGGGTTACAGATGCTAAGGTCCTGGAAACGCCGATGGAAGCAGTACCTGAGGTCAAAGTTCCCGGTGGCGTGAGCGGCAGCGGCACGCTCTTTGCGATCAATGCTAATGGGGACACATCGCTGGCCACTCTTCGTTATCTCTTGAAGAATGCAAACATCGAGGCAGCGGAGGAGCCGTTTGAATCGAATGGACGGAAATTCAATCGCGGGTCGTTTCTTATCGGCAATGTAGATGCCTCCGAGTTGCAGCGCGCTGCGTCTGAGCTGGGCCTGCAGGCGGTGGGTCTGACCGGTGCGCCCACGGTCAAGTCACATCCGGTGCGCGCCGCCCATGTGGCCTTATTGCACACCTGGTTGACAACACAAACCGAGGGATGGTGGCGGTTGGCGCTCGACCAGATGCATATTCCCTACAGCTATATCAGCACACAAAAAGTAGCCAAAGAGTCCGACCTGCGCGCTCACTATGACGTGATTCTCTTTCCGCCGTTAGGCCGAGGTGATCCGATGGCGATCATCAACGGCATGCCGACGAATTGGGGGAACGCGCTCCCCTGGAAGACAACGCCCGAAACACCCAACATCGGCAATGAGGATTCGACTGACGATATTCGTCCAGGTATGGGTTGGGCGGGTGTAAATCACCTTCAGGATTTTGTCCGGCATGGTGGAGTATTGCTGACGGTCATGGATACAGCCAACCTGGCAGTTGCCTTGCGCATGACGCCGGGTGTATCCATCGATCAGCCCCGGCAACTGAAAATCGTGGGAAGCATCCTGCAATCAAAGATGGTTGACGCGACCAGTCCCATTGCATACGGCTACGGCGACAATTTGCCTGTCTATTGCGACAACGGTCCCATCTTCGGCCTCTCCAATCTGGCGGGCGGACGCGGCCGGCGCAGGCTTGGCACTGAACTCGGCGAACGCCCCACAGGCCGAGGCGGCCCCGAAGATCCCGATTTCACTCCCGGACGCCCCGGAGTTGAAGCTCCCGAGCTGCCTCACGCCGAAGCATGGGAGGCGTTGCCGCTCACCGATGAGCAGCTTCGCAATCCCATCACGGTGATTCCACCGGCAAGGCGTCCACGAGTCATCTTTCGATACGCCGATAGCAAAGACCTCCCTCTTTCAGGCTTGGTCGAAGGAGGCAACGAGATAGCCCAGCATCCGGCGGTGATTGACGTACCGCTGGACGAAGGACACGTTGTATTGTTCTCGATCAATCCAATCTATCGCGGAGAGACAGTGGGAAGTTACTCGCTCGTCCTGAATACGATCTTGAATTTCGATAGCTTGAATGTCGGGCGGAAGCTGGCGGAGAAATAACGATTCAAGACAAAACTTAAAAACCAACTACCACGGAGACACGTGTCTGCGTGGTAGTTGGTTTTGATTTTTGGTTGTGGCTCCGCTTCGCTACGTCCTCTGCGGTTAGCCCTTGGGTTTTGATCCTTTTTGCCCTTTACACAGTGCTTTGAATCGTAGAGAATCATTCGTGGAAGAACAATCCATCGTAATCCTCGACTTTGGCTCGCAATACACACAGCTCATTGCGCGCCGCATCCGCGAACTGAAAGTCTTCTCGGTCGTTTTGCCCTGCACTGCCTCTCTGGACGAAATGCGGGCTTACCATCCCGTGGGCATCATCCTGAGTGGAGGACCGTTTTCGGTCTACGATCCCGATGCTCCTCCGGCAGATGAACGGGTGTTCTCGCTTGGCCAACCGGTGCTGGGTGTTTGTTATGGCTTGCACTTCATCACCCAAAAGCTTGGGGGGACGGTCAAGCCCGGCGCCAAGCGCGAATATGGCCACGCTGAGGTACAGATTTCCGGAGAGTCGCAGCTTTTCAAGGGGCTGCCCGGCTCACTTAATGTCTGGATGTCGCACGGCGACGAAGCCCAGAAACTTCCCAGCGGGTTTTCTATCGTCGCCAGCAGCAGCAACGCACTGGCCGCCATTCAGGATGAGTCCCGCAGAATTTGGGCGGTGCAATTCCATCCCGAGGTACATCATACGAAGCGCGGCACGGATCTGCTGCGCAACTTTGTTTACGGCATCTGCGGCGCGCGTCCCGAGTGGACACCGCAACACTTCATCCACGAAGCCATTCGCCAGATCAAAGAGACTGCGGGAGAGCCTGGCCGGGCCATCTGCGCGCTTTCCGGGGGAGTTGATTCTGCCGTAGCTGCAACCCTGGTGCATCGCGCACTGGGGGAACGGCTTACCTGTGTATTCGTAAACAACGGCGTGCTGCGCAAAAATGAATTCCAAAAAGTCCAGCAGACGTTGAAAGAAAAGTTGGGCCTGAACCTGGTGGCCGTCGATGCCAGCGAGCGATTCCTCACAAAGCTGGCGGGCGTAATCGATCCAGAAAAGAAACGCAAAATCATCGGCAATGAATTCATCGAGGTGTTCGATGGCGAGGCCCACCGGATCGAACGCCTGGCCGGCAAAGTTGAATGGCTGGTGCAAGGAACCCTCTATCCTGATGTAATCGAATCGCGCAGCGTCCGTGGCCCTTCGCAGACGATCAAAACCCACCACAATGTCGGTGGCCTGCCGGAGAAGATGAAACTCAAGCTGATCGAGCCGCTCAAGGACTTATTTAAAGACGAGGTCCGCAAGATTGGCCGCGAACTTGGAATACCGGAAGAGGTCTTGCAGCGCCAGCCATTTCCCGGTCCGGGCCTGGCCGTGCGTATCCTGGGCGAGGTTACCCGCGAACATGTTTCGCTCCTGCAGGAGGCCGATGACATTGTAGTCAGCGAGATCAAGGCTGCCGGACTCTATTCGCATTTGTGGCAGTCATTTGCGGTGCTGCTGCCGGTGATGTCGGTGGGCGTAATGGGCGACCAGCGTACCTATGCTTATACCTGTGCGATCCGGGCTGTCCATTCCGAAGATGGCATGACGGCCGACTGGGCGCCGCTCCCCTACGAAGTCTTAAAAAAGATCTCCAACCGGATCGTAAATGAGGTTCGCGGCATCAATCGCGTGGTTTATGATGTCACCTCAAAACCACCGGGAACGATTGAGTGGGAATAAAGGAAAGACCGCATGGAAATATCATGGGACAAAGTCGGCCACGATCTGGCAGACATCAGACGCCGTACAGAACAACTCGTTGATGGACTTAGTCCTGAACAATTGACTCGCCGTCCCGATCCCGGCAAGTGGTCGATTGCCGAGTGCCTCATCCATCTGAACCTGACCGCGGCAGCCATTCAAAAACTCATTGATTCTGCCATTCAGCAAGGCAGGACCAACAACATTGTTGGCCCGGGTCCTTTTAAAGCAGGAGCACTCGGCGGGCTCTTCATCTGGATTGCGGAACCACCTCCGAAGTTCAAAATCAAAGCTCCGGCAAAGATCTTGCCACCCGCCAACATCGGCGACCCGTCTCTGGTAATTGCGGATTTTTTTCGCTTGCAAGATGAATGGGCGAGGCTGGTTAAGGAAGCAGACGGCCTGGATTTGAACAAGATCAAGGCGAAGACAGGATTTGCCGGAATGCCACCCATGCGGTTAGGAGCGACAATTCCCTGGATGATGGCCCATCAGCGCCGCCACGTGCTGCAGGCTGAAGAGGTGAAACAAAAAGTTGCTGATCTGGCATAGCGGCTACCGTGAAAGAAATTGTTTGTGGCGGGGATGCAGAGAATCGAACTCTGATCTCACGGTTCGAAGCCGCGTGCCCTGATCCGTTGGACCACATCCCCATTGCAAGCCGTTTTGACCAGGCAATTATGACCTGATGAAAGAATAAACCGAGAGACTACGCTTTGTAAGCATCGAACTTTTCCAGGAACCGCTGGATGTCGTTTTTCTGCAAATAATACGTAGTCGAGAGCCTGATCTTGTGCGGGGCGCCGCCACGGATGCGAATCTTATGTTGCTTCCAGAGGGCGTATTCAAGGTCCGGCATTTTTTTCTGAGGCACGTTGACCGTGACAATGCCACACCGAAGCGCCGGGTCAGGCGAGGTCAGGGATTCGACGCCGCGCTTGAGCATCTCGGCATGAATGGTATCGGCAAGCTGGCGGTGGCGTTTTTCGATCCGTTCGAGGCCGATCCAGTTGGCAAAATCCAGAGCGGCTTGCAGTCCTGCCAGCATGGGCACATTCGATGAGCCGATATGCTGGAAGCGCTCGGCCTTGAGTTCGGGTTCATCCCATCCGTGAGTAGCGATGGTGTTCCATATTTTGTTCATGATGGCTTCATCACGAAGATAGAGATACCCAGTGCCTTTGGGTGCTTGCAGCCATTTGTGCGGCGAGGAGGTGTAGAGGTCGCAGCCGATCTCCTGAAGGTTAAGCCGCATCATGCCGGTTACGTGAGCGCCATCCAAGGCAGAGATGATGCCCTTGGAGCGCGCCAGCGAGGCTATTTCCTTCACCGGCATCACGACTCCTGTCGTGGTAGTGATGTGGCTGACAAAGATGATCCGCGTGTGGGGCGTGAGAGCGTCGTTAATGCGATTGAGGATTTCGGCAGAATTTTTTGGCGGCTTGGGAATCTCAAACTTCTTTACCACGATGCCATATCGTTTGGCCCGAAGATTCCAGGGCTGCTCTCCGCCTGGATGCTCCTGATCGCTGATAAGCACTTCGTCTCCGGCGCGAAGTTCCAGTCCGTTGGCGATGTAGCTGTTGCTTTCAGTCGCATTGCGGGTCAGCGCAACCTGGTCACGGGTCGCACCAATAAACTTGGCGAGCGAATCGCGATAAGGCGCATAAGCTTCATAGCCCCAGATGGGATAGTTTTCCGGGTCTGCCTGGGCCATTTGCTCGGTTTCGAGAAAAGCCTCGAAAACCGCCTTCAATACCGGATAGGGGCTCGATCCTACGGTGCCATTGTTGAGATAGACCTCATCTTTAGGAATCAAGTACTGATTGCGCAATGCCGCCCAGAAAGCGTCTTCATTCTGGTCATAGAGACTTAGAGAGGGCAGCGGAGGGATCGTTCCTTCCAATAGGCACGCTGAGGGTGGGGGCAGAGTCTTGTTCGTTCCGGAGGCTACGAACGAGGTTAATGCCGTAAAGCTCGCAAGTGAGCTTAGAAAATTTCTGCGGTTCAACATGAGTGAACTCCTTTGCCCGTGCAACCAGCGAAATTAGCACAGAGATGGCAGGGCGAACAAGCCAGCGGCAAGCCATGTTGAGAACGAGTTTCAGAATAGGTCGTGTCTAGGCATCACTTTATTCGTGCCGAGTGAGCCAATGTCACTTACTTTGTAAGATGTGTTTCTATTTCATAACCACTACACCCTGTCATCCCGAACGCAGCGCAGCAAAGAATTTCACAATCGCGAATATGATCGGCGCGGAGTGAGGGACCCCGATGATGTTTCGGGCTTAATTACAGATACGAGGTGTTCTACCCGCGTTTATACCAAGAAGGTTCCGATGGGCTACCACACTATCTACGCAAGAGTTAAATTCACATACTTCAACGACTTCGGTCAAATACCCCGGAGCAGCGATTTAGACTGACAGGTTATCGGGGTCCCTTCTCTTCGTTCACGGCAGGCTCTTCACTCCGCGCCCCATCTTATTCCCGAAGCTCAGCTTTTCTCCGCGCTCTGTTCAGGATGACAGGGGAATAAAGGGCAGCGTAAAAACGGATCATTATCTAAAAGTAAGTGACATTGGGCATTAGCCCCTGCTGTTGCCGGTATCAACGAAAATATTTATGGTCCGAATGTAACGGTTTTTCACGCTCAGAGCGCTACTGTTTAGATCGGTACGTTCGTTCAATCTCAAGCCTTCTAGTTTTCGCCGAATGATCATCCGTCCCCAAGCGACTCACGCTCGATGCGCCTTGCGCAGCAGATCACGCGCCTCCTCCAACTGCCCCAGGTCCTTCAGCACCACCGCCAGACTCGATTGCCTGCGCGCAATAACAGGGTGACCGGGCTTGAACGTCTTCTCATCCGAGTCGAGCGCCTTGCGCAGCAGATCACGCGCTTCCTCCAACTGCCCCAGTTCCTTCAGCACCGTCGCCAGATTCGATTGAATAGTGGCGATGGAGGGGTGGCCGGGTTCAAACGTCTTCTCCGCGGAGGCCAGCGCCTGGCGCAGCAGGTCGTGTGCTTCCTCCAACTCCCCCAGGTCCTTCAGCACCATCGCCAGATTCGATTGCCTGGTGGTAATGGAGGGGTGACCGGGTTCGAACGTCTTCTCATTGGAGGCCAGAGCCTTGCGCAGCAGATCACTTGCTTCCTCCAACTGCCCCAAATCATGCAGCACCGTCGCCAGATTCGATTGAATGATGGCGATGGAAGGGTGACCGGGCTCGAACGTCTCCTCATTGGAGGCGAGCGCCTTGCGCAGTAGATCACGCGCCTCCTCCAACTGCCCCAGATCCCTCAGCACCGTCGCCAGGTTCGATTGCCTGATGGCAATGGAGGCGTGACCGGGCTCGAACGTCTGCTCATCGGAGGCCAGAGCCTTGCGCAGCAGATCACGAGCTTCCTCCAACTGCCCTAAATCCTGCAGCACCAGCGCCAGATTCGATTGCCTGATGGCGATGGAAGGGTGTCCAGGCTCATATGTCTGCTCATCGGAGGCCAAAGCCTTGCGCAGCAGATTGCTCGCTTCCTGCAACTGACCCTGGTATCGCAGCAATACCGCCAGACTCGATTGCCTCGCGGCGATGGAGGGATGGCCAGGCTCGAACGCCTTCTCAGCGGAGGCCAACGCCCCAGCTTTCGCGCGCCAGGCATCCGAGTACCGACCCAATGCGTGGTAATGAGTTCCCAGCCGATCCGCGAGTTCTGAGAAGTCCTCCGGGCGAATCGGACTCCCCTCAAGAAGAAACTCCGCGTGAGGCACGAGCAGGTTCAGTGTGCAAATCGTACTGGCATCTGGACGCAGGTCAGCCTGATCCATTTGTTCTTGAATCGCATCCAGGCACTGCTGGAAAGGAGATGCGGAGTCGACGGCGTTGCGATGCCGCGCGAAGGCCAGGATCAACCGATGAGCAATGGGATTCCCGCTTGTATCCAGCTCGACTAGGGAGAGCCTGGCGAGTTCGTCCAAAGCCCTGTCCAGTGGATCGTGAACATCTGAATTGGCGGACAGCTTCAACACCGGCCGCAGCAACGATCGAGGAACTGCCACGGGCGCAAGCTCGCCCATCGCACGAAGTATTCCTCGGCCGGTTTCCGGCGCAGCCTCCCAACTCAACTGAAAGGTCCGCACGATGTCGGTTTCGTGGCGGCTCGGGAGATGGTTCCGGTACTCCTTTGCGAATTCGTTCAGCAATTCGATCTCGGTGTTGGCGCTCATCTCTTTGAGTAGCGCGGAGATCGTCAGGTTCTTGCGGTAGTTGAGGTACCCTTTGGCCAGCTCCAGCGCCAGCGGCAGCCCGCCCAGGCGAGCGACCAGCGCGCTTGCGTCGTTGCCGAAGCGTCTTGCTCCCGAGTTTCGCTGGGCGAGAAGTTCATCGGGCGGGTGAGATCGTTCTGGAATCTCCATGATTGTCTCTTCCGCGACGCCACAACCATCCTCGCGGGCGAAGCCGTTATTGCCGGCACGGGCGGGCTGGGGAAGACGCAACTTGCCATTGAATATGCGCACCGGTTTGGGTCTGTTTATACAGGCGGCGTCTATTGGGTGGATGCCGATCAGGGCCTGTCCACCCTGATCTCGCAAATCGGTGAGGCCGCCGGCATCGAATTCGATAAAAAGGCGGATGAAGCGAACCAAGTGGAGCAGATCTGGCGCGGCCTGAGCCGGCTCCCCGGACCGTCGCTCGTCATCCTCGACAATTTCCCCGAGAACGTGGAGCTGCAACCGTACCTGCCGGTTGGCGGGCGGGTGCACACGCTCATCACCACCCGGCGGCAAGACCTCGACTATCCTCTAGTGCGGCTGAACATCTTGACAACCGAGGAGGGCATTCGGCTCCTCATACGGCATGCGATGTCGCTCCGGCAACGGACCGGCCGGTGGAAGCTTCGTTCTTTCGGTGAGATCGGTATCATTGCGCACGGTGCCACCCAGCTCACGGCAAATCCGGGGATAGTTTTTTTCAAAGTTCTCAACGGTAGATACATCGATCGCCTGAACCTGGCGGAGGAAACGCGGAAAACTAGGGAGATCCCGGCAGGGCCGAAGCATCAGCGGCCGCACCTTGCGTTTGAGTCCTTCAGGGTCGTCAGCGATACTGCTGGTCCGTTCTACTTCCGCCCACTCAGAGTTGCAGAAATCCGGCGACAGGACGAAGACCACAAACTCGCACTCGTCCAGCGCCCGTTCAAGGGCCCTGACCCAGTTCTCTCCCCATCCGATCGACTCACTATCAAAAAAGCACGAAACGCCGTCCCGAGTCAGGCGGCGATACAGCTCCCTGACGAAATCCTTGTCCTTACCACTGTGACTGAGGAAGACACGATAGGCCGGGTTCGCCATAAGATTAGGACAATGCTACCGCAAGCTTCGCAGGAATCCGAAAATAAACTTCCGATCGCGGCGATAACGTTGGAGCTACCCAATCAAACTAATGAATGATAAGGGACCGCGTCATTCCCTATATGGGAGGTAGTTTAAAGTGGTGCCGCAGGTGCGACAGCCAATAGGCCCGCATGTGGGTGCGCGTTAAGGCTGGATGGCAAAAGCTGAGTCGCCGATGGCGACACTGGAGTTTTTAATTACACCTGAACCCCACTGAACCCCAGGGGTGTAATTAAAAGTGGGAGTCAATCGTCAGGCTACGAGAAACCAGCCCCAGAGGGGCGGCCGAAAGTAGCCCAGCATAGCCTGCCCTGAGCGAAGCGAATGGGTCGAGCCAGCGTGGGCGCGGTTCTGCGCACATGCTGGCTCGTAAATGCTGGGTATAGAAAGGATCAACCCTTTTCCTTGCGCCGCAGAGCCTGCCCTCGAGATGAGCTGCGAAGCAGCGAGTCGAAGGGCTTGCGCGCAGCGAAGCGCAACAAGAAAAGCTTTTGATGCCGGGAGCACCCATCGAAGCTCACCCTCCCTAGTCAAAATGCTATGCACAGTGACTCTCACTTTTAATTACACCCGAACCCCAGAATCCATTTGACAAATCACCAGTCTTCGTATACTATTCGCTTTGGCAGCATTATAGCTTCGCTATCCAATTCGGGGTCATTCGCGGGGACTTTAACTTCCGTGGCTCATTTTTTCAGGTTGGCGTAGCTCTACCCAGAATCCAAGCAACAAACTGCAACCATGATAATTGCTTTGCGAGGCTTTTTTGTATCTCAGGAAGGATAGCCCGCGTGGACGATTTCCGATCGCTGATCCAGACTGACCCCACCCCTGGGTACCTTTTAACCACCCTTGAACCACCTTTTTTGGAGAATTCTATGCTGTGCAACGCCCAGTTCGCCGGGGAGGACCTCAGTTTTTCCGATCACGAGCTTGCTCTAAAGGTGAGCGGAGCGAGTCGAAGTGATGGCCCGATCTCCCGATGGCCTGATCTCCCGATCTAAGTACCCCCCCACCCCCTTTGTTAACTTTAAACCAACTTTAAACCTTTAAACCAACTTTTGTCCAGTTTCTGGACAAGTGCCGCCACAGAATAACAAGCAGCTATCTGCACTCGAAATGTGCATTTCAGTCAATAAACACGCCCCTTGTCTCAATTGAACGGACTAAAATCGGACGTCAATCCTCGTATCCGGTGTAGCGGCAAAAATCACAAATCCCCGGAGGCATAGGAAGCTAATGGCTAAAAGCTAACGGATGCCCCTCTTACGACTACCTCGATCCAGCTTTCCAGCAGGACTTCTACTTCTTCCAGCGACCGCACCATGGCATCTGCCGCCCGGAGTTCTTCCCGAGGATAGGTCGTCTGCAAGGCAATGACCTTCATGCCGGCAGCCTGAGCGGCTCGGATGCCCGCCGGGGTATCTTCAAAGACCAGGCAATCGGCTGGTTCGACGCCAAGCAGGGCCGCTCCTTTCAAGTATGGTTCAGGAGAAGGCTTGCCGTTCACGACATCGTCAGCCGTAATAAATCTCTTGGGTATAGGCATTCCAACATGCTGTAATCGGGCGAGAGCTAAACCGGGAGTTGCAGAAGTAACAATTGTGAAACGGTCTTGCGGCATCTTCGACAACAATTCTTTTGCGCCGGGTATGGCGACAATGCCTTCTTTGTCGTCGATCTCCATTTGTTCGACCTTGAGATTTTCCTGGTCCGCTTCCAGTTCCGGAGCGACAACCCTCAAGGTCTC
Source organism: Candidatus Angelobacter sp. (assembly GCA_035939495.1). Classification (GTDB taxonomy): domain Bacteria; phylum Acidobacteriota; class Terriglobia; order Terriglobales; family Acidobacteriaceae; genus Angelobacter. The sequence goes on from DASZFU010000065.1 coordinate 66,945, forward strand.
GGCGCTGCGCCGGCCGTGAGCATGCTCGATGACATAAGCAGGATCAAGGTGGTGTTCAAGCGCCCACCGCCGCCAAACGCGTTCGACGGCATTGCCGGAGTTCACCAGAACTCCATCCATGTCAAACAAAATAGCTTTGCACCGAAAAATCACTTTTCAGGATAACAGCAGCGCAGCTCTTTAACCGCTAAGGACGCAAAGGAAATCATAACGTCACCGCAGAGATCGCAGAAGAACGCAGAGAATACGATTATGTCGCAGATCACTGCGACTCCCGCAACAGCAGAGACTTTGAATCGTCAATCAACTCAAATCAGCGTCATCAGCGTTATGGTTTTGACTTTGGTTCTGCTATAGAACTTTGCTTTTCAATTACCAATTAGAATTCTGAAATGCCCGACTTGCGCCGTTCCATCAAGCTTCCGCACGCGACGGCCATGGTCGTTGGGATCATCGTGGGCGCTTCGATCTTTATCCAGCCCTCTGAAATTACCCGGCTCGTTCCCAGTGTCTCGGGAATCTTGCTGGTTTGGGTGGCTGCCGGCGGGTTGACTTTGTGCGGGGCCCTGGTCTGCGCGGAATTGGCATCTGTCTTTCCGCACACGGGCGGTGTTTATATCTTCCTGAAAGATATCTTCTCTCCTGTCTTAGGATTTCTTTGGGGATGGGCGATGTTCTGGAGCGTACACTCCGGAATCCTGGCCGCAATCGCCGTGGTGCTGGCCCGCTATGTCGCATTTTTCCGGCCACTCAATGAAGTTGCGATTCGGGCGGTAGCCATAGGGGCGATCCTCCTGCTTTCAGCGATCAACTATCTTGGAGTTAAGTCGGGCAGCGTTGTGCAACTGGCTCTGACCGCTGCAAAACTTGCAGCCATCGTCCTGATGGTGGTTTTGCTGTTTTGGTTTGGTGGTGGAGAGCACGCCAGTCATTCGACTGTCGTTTCAGCCCAGGCTCCTTCAACCGGCATTTCAGGACAGGGGCTTTCTGGTCAAAGCGCATCCGCCATTCGTCTTTTGAAATCGTACGGGTTGGCGATTGCAGCCGGGCTGTTCGCTTTCGGTGGATGGCACATGGTCACCTATTCTGCCGGCGAGACCTACGAGCCTGAACGCACGATACCGCGGGCTTTGATGGCCGGCACGCTGATTGTGACTGCATGCTATGTTTTGCTGAATGCAGGCTACCTTTATGTTCTGCCGTTGACTGATGTCGCGAATTCCACCCGTGTTGCTGCAGACGCTACCAGCCGTATCCTGGGACCTCGAGCCGGGGCAGCGATTGCCATGCTGGTGATCTTCTCGGCCTTAGGCGCGCTGAATGGGATCATATTGGCAGGACCGCGCGTTTATTACGCCATGGCTCGCGACGGATTGGCTTTTCGCTGGATGGCCGCAGTTCATCCCCGCTTTCAAACGCCGCATTGGGCGATTGTTGCCCAGGCGATCTGGTCATCGGTGCTGGTAGCCACGAATCGATATCGCGATTTGTTCAACCGGGTGGTCTACAGCGAATGGCTGTTCTTTGCCTTGCTCGCCGCCGGCCTTTTTATTTTGCAAAGACGAGGATACCGGCCCAAGCTTCTTGGCCGTGGTTATCCTGTGCTGCCGCTCGTCTTCATTGCGGCTTCTGTTTTGATTGTCTTGAACCAGTGCATTGCCAACCCACGAGGCAGCGCCATAGGGATGGGCTTGATTCTGTTGGGGCTTCCCGTGTACTTTGTCTGGTCACGCCGAGTGCCCGGAGAAGCCAGAGCGAATGCCGATCATTGATTTTCACAATCACTACTATCCGCTGCAATACATCGAAGCCATCGAAAAAGGCCCAAGCGCTGTACGCATTACCCATGATGAAAAGGGCGATCCCGCGCTGCATTATCCCGGCGACTACAACGTGGCGGTGCGTGGACATCGCGATATTGACTATCGCGAGCAGGTGTTGCGCGAAGCCGGTGTGGATACCCAGGTCATCACGCTCACGACGCCTGGAACCCACATTGAGGAACTGGCCACCGCAGTGCGACTGGCGAAGCTGGTGAACGATGCTTTTGCCCGCGTGGTAGCCGACAAAGGCGGACGCTTTGTGGCCCTGGCCACTCTGCCTCTCAACGACCCTGCCGCGTCGGCGGTGGAATTTCGCCGGGCTATCGAGCAACTCCGTTTTCGCGGGGCTATGGTGTTCAGCAACATCAATGGCGTTGCTCTGCATGATCAACGCTTTTGGAAACTATACGAGGTGGCCAACGAAGCTGGTGCGGTACTCCATATTCATCCGACGAACCCGGTGGGAGTGGAAGCCATGCTGGATTACTGGTTAATGCCGCTGGTCGGCTTTCTCATGGACACCACCCTGGCGGCAGCCGGCCTGGTCTTCAGCGGCGTAGCCGAACGCTTCCCAAGAATCCGATGGGTCCTGGGGCACCTGGGTGGCGCGATCCCCTATTTGGCGGAACGGCTCGACCGCGGCTTCCACGCGTTTAGAGAATGCCGGCAAAACATCATGCAGACACCCAGCACCTATTTGAAGAATTTCTATTACGACACCGTCAATTTTGATCCTCGCGCGGTTGAGCTTGCAATCTCATTCGCCGGGGTAGACCATATCCTTGCCGGCAGCGACTATCCTCATCAGATCGGCAGTATTCCCAAAATGCTCGAAAGCCTTCAGGCTCTCAACATCCCCGATGAAGGCAAGAAACGCATCTTAGGTGGCAACGCAGCGCGAATCTTGGGGTTATAAGTTCGTGGATGATTGGTCGCGGAGCATTGTGTCAGGGCATGAGTTCGCTCGTGCCGCAAACGTTGAAACATAAAATCGGGCTTTAGCTTTAAATGCCACTTACTTGAAAAAATCGTCCGGTTTTTTGCGATGTTTTTATCCCCCTGTCATCCCGAACGGAGCGCGGCGAAAAGCTGAGCTCTGGGAATAAAGATGGGCGCGGAGTGAGGGACCCCGAGAATGTGGCAGTCTAGATCGCCGATCCGAGGTATTCGACCCAGATTCAACAAGCGTCCCGGGCAATTCTTGTCCAACATTCCTGCCATCCTCTTAACCCTGCTTTTGAAAAACACGGTAGAACACCTCGTATCTGCAATTAAGCCCGAAACATCATCGGGGTCCCTCACTCCGCGCTGATCAGATTCGCGATTGTGAAATCTTTGCCGCGCTGCGTTTGATTGGATGACTACGACAGCTCCCCTCGACCGCGTACACTGTGGTTGCTTTTAAGACCAAGAGCTCGGAGGACGAAAGGAGCTGTCTATGAAGATTATAGGGTGTGATTTTCA
>DASZFU010000066.1:0-38634 GCA_035939495.1 Candidatus Angelobacter sp.
TTGGCCGGAGCGCAGCCGATATGACTTGTGCTAGATGAGCGGTATTTCGTATCGGCCGCGCTCGGACAATGGCTCTGGCGATTCTCCGCGACCTCCTTTCCTCACCGAATTCGTAAATCACATTGGCGAGATCTTCTTCGCGCATGTGGTTTACCACTTGATCGGCGGTGCGCTCTTCATGCGGGTCCATACGCATGTCGAGCGGTCCTTCCGCCTGAAAACTGAATCCGCGCGCTGCGTCCCCAAGCTGCAACGAGCTCATGCCCAGGTCGGCAAGCAATCCGTCTGCACTGGCAGCAGGAACGCGCTTACCGATTTCGGCATAGGAGCCTTGGAGCAGGGTGACTGCGGGCCATCCGCCATGCGCCTCAGCCGCCTGGGCGAGACGTTTGCGGGCTGCCTCCAGCGCCTGCGGATCTTTATCGAAGCCAATCAAATGACCCTGTGGGCCGAGGCGTCTTGCGATTTCTAAGCTGTGGCCTCCCAATCCCAAGGTCACGTCGATCGTTGTGCCGCCGCGCCGGACCGCCAAAAAGTCGATCGCTTGTTTTAAAAGAACCGGTACATGGCCAGCCGTTTCCATTTCGCCATGCGCCCCCTGAGGGGCTGTTTCCAACCCAAAATCGTCGTCCGCCACTAGATGCCCAGCTCGTTGAGTGTGTTCTCATCCTCAGCCGTGAATGGGTTCTCTTCTATTTCCTTGCGATAACGCTCAATACTCTGCACTTCCAGATAAGTAAGGTTGCCAACGACAGCGACCTCGCCTTTGATCTCGGCGGAGTCGCGCAGCAAGGCCGGGATGAGCAGCCGTCCTTGTCCATCCATCTCCACTACCTGCCCGTAGTAGTTCGTGCGGTTGAGAAACTTTTTCTTGGTCGGATTGAAGCTTGAAAGCCGCGCCAGCTTCTCCTCGATCCGCTGCCATTCCTCGAAGGGATATACTTGAGCAACCTTTCCATCCACGCTGGTGATGTAAAATTGAATTCCATACTTCTCGTCGATCAGCCGCTTGAATTCCGACGGGACCTTGAGCCGTCCTTTTTCGTCGACCCGAGTTGGATGGTTGCCGCGAAACATTTCTCTTTGCCACAACTCCGGCCAATGCCGGTACAAAGGAGGTCAAAAAGGCTATTTCTTGCTGAATTTCTGGGTTGGTCACCGCTATTTGGAGCTGTTTTGGCGTCATTTTGCCTCGGCTTCCACTTTTGACCACTGACCCCTAAATCGAACCAGAGTTGCTCCACTCTTGACCACTTTAGACCACATCTTACGCCTAAGTGGTTGCTTGTCAATAGCTTTTTTTTGAGCGGCCTAAGTGATTCTGCTGAGTTCTTAACGGATTCCAGAGCTGGAAGGGTGCGGTTCTGTAGATTGTGGCTGAGGAGGAACTCAGTCCCTAGATGTTGTGTTTATTCTTTTGATTCAATGTCGATGGCAGAGCGGAAGGAAAATAAACACAGGGTTGACTTGAATCGAACCTGTTCGAAGCAACAAATCTTTGGTTTTCAAGATCACTTACTCTGCCGAAGATGTCTACCCCCTGTAACCCGCTCCCCCTCTTGTCATTCTGAACGGAGCGCAGCCATAAACTTCGCGACTACGGAAATGATCGGCGCGGAGTGAAGAACCCCGACGATGTGTCAATCTTAATTGCCGATCCAGGGTATTCGACCGAGACTGTCCAAGCGTCCCGACCCAAGTTTGTGCAAGCGTTACGCCATCCCTCTTCAACCCTGCTGTGACAAAATCTGGTACCTCTCCGACTCCACACCTTATATATACCACCACAATCACCCCCACAAAAAAGCAATCCAGGAGAAGTCTTCCCTCCCCCGCTTGTGCCAATCTGTCGGTTTCACCATAGCACGCCAAGTATCCCGAAAACCGGTTTCTTCCAATGGCAAACAACATTCTAGGCATTCTCTTTCCGCAGCTTGCCAAGTCAAGCCTGGTCCGCACAGGGCCTGCCAGCTTCAGCGATCAGTTGCAGATGTTCATTGCCAAAAAACTATTTCCCGATCAGCTTGCCGTGCGTGGCAATCTGGTCGCCATTGACTACATCACTGAAGCGCTACTTCGCCATGGAACGATGAGCCGGTATGAGCTTTTCGTTGAACCATCGTTCCGGGAGGCTGCTCAAGCATTCCTGGATCTAAGAAAGAACAACGGACAGCACGATCACCCGATTCATATCTCGTCGACATTGGATCTTCTGGACGGCGTTGACAAATATTCCTTCACAGCATTTTTCAACCCAGCCGGTAACTTTTCCCAGCCTCTGATCATGCGTAATCAATTTGGGTCACGGTTGTATCCGGTTACCATCCTCACTCACGGGTTCAGCTTGCACTCGATGCTTTACGATGGCTTCCTCCGCTTATTGCTCGAAGGCACGTATCCCTGCGATTCCCTGATTTGCACCAGTCGCGCCAGTAAGGCCGCGATGGCGAACATACTTGACCATGTAGCCGAGCAGTTCAACCGGAAGTTCCGCACCAACATCAAGTATTCCGGCCGGCTCGACCAGATACCGCTGTGCGTTGATACGGAAAAATTTCATCCGCTGGATAAGGCTGCTCTTCGCAAGCAGCTCAAGCTGCCCAAAGAGGCGATCATCCTCCTTTATATGGGCTATGTCTCAGCCCTGAAAGCTGACCTGCTGCCGCTGCTTCACGTTTTTCGCCGGCTCATCAAGCAAAATCCGAAACGCCAACTGCTGCTGATGATCGCAGGAACCAGGGATGCCCTCTACGCCAAGACCCTGGAGGACTACATCAGGCAATTTTCTTTATCAAAACATGTACGCCTGATGGATAGCCCTTCCGACAAGACCAAATACGCCCTCACCGCTGCAGCCGATGTATTTGTTTCACCCGGAGACAGCGTGCAAGAGAGCTTTGGCATTACGCCCATTGAAGCGATGGCCTGTGGTATCCCACAAGTCGTCGCCGATTGGGATGGATATCGCGACACCGTCAGTCATGGTGAAACCGGTTTCCTGGTACCGACATATTGGACGAAGTGTGACTCCGATCTGGCTAACACCGGCAATCTGCTGGGCTGGGAATTCGATCATTTGGCCCTCGGACAATCGGTGGCCATCGACGTGGAAGCGCTTCAATCCTATCTGCAGATCCTGATTGAAAACGAGCAATTACGCCAGAGCATGGCAGAGCGCTCCCGGAAACGCGCCGAGGCCCTCTTCAGCTTCCCGGCGGTTGCCAGGCGATACGAAGAGTTGTGGTCCGAATTGGCGCCGCTCGCCCGCGGTCTTGGCTTGGCAAAAACCGCCATCAGCTTCGACAGCACAAGCTACTTCCAATGCTTTAAGAGCCACGCAAGCTCAGCCCTGACCGATGATTCCTGTCTCAATCTCACTCCCTTGGGACATGACGTAAGCGAAGCAGACCTGCGCTCTCTGGTGCACCCAAGAGTATCGTCAGTAAAAACCATCGATTTTGAATTGGTCCGCTGTGCGCTGGATGGGCTAAGAGCCCATTCCAGCTCCAACGGCAACGGCGCCAACGGAAACGGGAAGATGGCCGCGGGCGTTCGCTTCGCTGACTTTACCGAGTCGCTATCGAAGAATCACGCATTTCATCCTGACTACGTGCGCCGAAACCTGATGTGGCTCATGAAACATGGGTTGGTTAAGCCTGTCACACAGCCTTCAGAACCTGGTAGCTCTCGGCGTACGAACAGTCTTGTGTCAGAGCTCTATTTTGCTGGTGCCGAAACTGTTGAAAAATAATGAGGTGGGCTTCGACCAGGCTTCGGCCCAATGTCACTTACTTTGTGAGAGATGTCTTCTTCTATAAACCACTACACCCTGTCATACCGAACGCAGCGCAACAAGGAATTTCACCATTGCGAATATGATCGGCGCGGAGTGAGGGACCCCGACCATGTTTCGGCCTTAATTTGCAGATCCGAGGTATTCTACCCGTGTTTTTCGCAAGCAAGGGTTAAGAGCATGGCAGGAATGTTGGGGCAAACTTGTCCGGACGCTCGTGTAATCTCGGTTGAATACCCTGGATCAGCGATTTAGACTGACACATTATCGGGGTCCCTCACTCCGCGCCCGTCTTTATTCCCAAAGCTCGGCTTTTCGTGGCGCGCCGTTCGGGATGACAGGGGGATAAGGAGGTCGCAAAAAACCGGGCGATTTTCTAAAGTAAGTGGCATTGGGCTTTAGCCCAAGTTTTTTTGGACCCTTTCGACACGACCTAAGTCATGCCCTGTTACTTGTCTCGCAAAGGACGGTCTACACCAACGTTGAAAATGCATTAGAACTTTAAAACCGCCACGTCCTGCCTCGCACTTTTAATGCACCTCCCCTCCAATCCCCTGCTTGAAACCCGCGTGCTACTATCGCATCTGGATAAAACGGAGAGAGTAATGCCTGAAACCATCGATTGGCCGCGCCTGCGTGGGCCGCACCGCCGCCGCTTCCTGCCTATGGCCGTTCTGGTCATTCTGGTCGCACTCGTTTTCGGTTCCCGCATCGCGATATCTTATTACGTAGACGCGCTCTGGTTCGGCTCGCTCGGCTATGGCGATGTCTTTTGGACAAGGCTGGACCAGCAGTGGACCATCTTCGCCGTCTTTGCCATCGCGACTTTTTTGGTCCTGTATGCATCATTCTTAGCTCTGAAGAGAGCGTACTTGGGCGATCTACCGAGCAGTCAGACCATCCTGATTGGCGGCCAACCCGTAAAGCTACCAGTTGGTCCTGTCATGCGCGTCATCGCGCTTGGCGTCTCTGTGCTTATCGCCTTTGGGACTGGCGGAGCCATGATGACTGAGTGGCGAACGCTGGCTCTATATTGGCACGCACCACCGATTTCCGGCGCGGTCGACCCAATCTTCGGCAGGTCTGTAAACTTTTACCTGTTTACGCTTCCTGCGTGGCAGCTCATCTCCGGATGGCTGATCACCCTGGCCGTGATTATCTGTATCGTCGCCCTGATTACCGCGCTCATCTCCGGCGGCACCCGGGCCCTCGCTGGAAACCGTGGCAGCTATGCTCTCATACCGTGGCGTGGGTTCTCGATGGTCTTTGCCATTCTGCTGCTGGCTTTTGCTCTTCGCATTTATCTCAGCCGGTTCGACCTGTTGTTTGACGATCACACCATTTTTGCCGGCGTCACTTATACCGATGCCCACGTCTGGCTTCCCGGCCTGGCAATTGTCTGTGTAGGACTGATTCTGGGAGCCGTGATTGCGATCATCAACGCCGTCTCCATGAAGCAACTGCGCTGGCTCATCTTTGCCGTTCTCCCGGCCGCAGCTTGTTATCTCATCTTCTCTCTTTATGGATGGTATGTTAGCAGCTTTATCGTCAAACCCAACGAACTGGTTCGCGAACGCCCCTACATCCAGCACAACATCGAGTGGACGCGGCAAGCCTTCGGTTTGGACCAAGTCTCGCAGCGCGAGTTTCCAGCCGAAACAACCGTTGAGGCTGCTGATGCCGCCAACAATCAGGTGACGCTTCAGAATATCCGGCTCTGGGACTGGCGCGCGCTGCAAGATACCCTACGGCAGATCCAGGAAATCCGCACCTACTATGATTTTCCCGACATCGACATCGATCGCTATGAAATCGATGGCACAGTTCGCCAGGTGATGCTGGCCACGCGTGAACTGAATGTCACCAAGCTCCCGGAGAGCAGCCGCAACTGGATCAACGAGAAGCTCATCTACACGCACGGCTACGGCATCACCATGAATCCCGTCAATGGCTTCACACCTGAGGGACTGCCCACGCTGATCCTGAGCAACATGCCTACGCAGAGCACTGTGCCTGGCATTACCGTAACGCGCCCCGAGGTCTATTTTGGCGAACTGACCAATACCGATGTCTACGTGAATACCCGCCAGAAAGAATTCAACTATCCCCAAGGCCAGAACAACAACCTCACCTCCTACGAGGGCCATGGCGGGATCGTTCTTGGAGGCTTCCTGCGCCGTCTCATGATTGCCTTTGATCGTGGCGACCTGGCGAAGCTTCCCTTCAGCGACGATGTTGGCCCGGAAAGCCGCTTGCTCATGCGCCGCAATATCCGCGAGCGCGTGTCGGAATTGGCGCCGTTCCTCACCTTCGAGACCGATCCCTACATCGTGATCGGGAAAGAGGGCCGCTTGTCGTGGATCATGGATGGCTTCACCATCTCAGATCACTATCCGTATTCGCGGCACTACTTCGTGAAAGACAATCTCGTAAATTACATGCGCAACAGCGTCAAGGTTGTGATCGACGCCTATGACGGAAGTACGACCTTTTATGTCTTTGACAATCAGGATCCGCTGATCAACGCCTACCGCCGCATCTTCCCTGCTCTTTTCAAAGATGCATCGGCCATGCCCCCGGACCTGCGTAAGCACGTCCGCTATCCCGAACTGCTGCTCAAGATGCAGGCCGCCGTTTACGGTCTCTATCACATGACCGACCCGGAAGTCTTCTACAACCGTGAAGACCTTTGGACCGTCGCCAGCGAAAACACCACGGATGCGAGCGGTACTCAGGCAACATTGCCCATGGAGCCAAACTTCGTGCTGATGAAACTTCCCGGCGAAGGCGATATGGAGTTTGTTGAAATCTTGCCGTTCACCCCAGCCAATCGCAATAACCTGATCGGCTGGATCGCCGGACGGAGCGACGGCCCGCACTACGGCACTTCTGTTGTCTACGATTTTCCCAAGACCAAGCTTGTCGATGGACCACAACAGATCGAAGCCAGAATCGATCAGAACGCCCAGCTTTCAGGACAACTAACCCTGTGGAACCAACAAGGCTCGCACGTACGGCGCGGGACCCTGCTGGTGATTCCCTGCGGACGCGCCCTGCTCTACGCCGAGCCAATTTACCTGCAAGCGCAGCGCAGTCCCATGCCGGAATTGCGCCTCGTAGTTCTGGCGCTCCAGGATCGCCTCGCCTACGGACCCACCTTCGAGTCGGCGATGGCAGGCCTCTTTGGCGGCGCAGTCTCATCGCTCAGTCCGGCTGCTTCTCCGGAACCAGTGCGGCGGCCACCGGAACCTTCACCAACCCAGGCCGCCCCAGATCTCAATGCGCTCATATCGGAAGCATCCCGTGACCTGGCCGACTACCAACGTCTAACAGCCGAAGGCAAACTAGCCGAAGCCGGACAAAAGCTGGAACACCTGAAGCAGACGCTTGAAAAGCTGAATTCACGCCCAAGATAACTTGGAGAATCCACTTCTAACTAGCCAAGGGCTTCGCCCTTGATATCCCAAGAAGTCAGGAGCCAGAAGTCAGAAGTCGTAAAATTCTTCGCTAACGAGAACAAAATTCACGTTTCAACGGGCATAACGGCCTAATTGCACCCAGTCTTGCTACGCCTTGCTGCCGGGGTGTGATTAAAAGTGCGAGTCAGGGCCGCGGTCGTTTACTTTGTAAAACACATTAATTAGAAAAGTCTAATTTATTGCGCTGACCTTTGCGGACCAAAAGGGTGGTTAGAAGGTGGTTAGAGGATACCAGGGTGGGGGGTACCAAGAATCCTTTTTTGGAAATTCTCTAATTTTACTTGTGAGCATAGCTCCGCCAACCCTGTGCAAAATGAGCCACGGAAGTTTAAGTCCCCGCGAATGACTCGTGTTGTCAAATGGTTCCCAGTATGATCCGCTTGCGCTCAGGATTTCGCCTGCAGGCTCCCGCTCCACTCACGCCCTGCATTACGGCTCAAGTTTAAGTCCCCGCGAATGACTCGCATTGACAAATGGTTCCCACTATGATCCTTCGCTTACGCTCAGGATTTCGCCTGCAGGCTCCACCCCTTCGAAGACTCAGGGTCACGCCTGCATTCCGGCTCAAGTTTAAGTCCCCGCGAATGACTCGTGTTGTCAAATGGTTCCCAGTATGATCCTTCGCTTGCGCTCAGGATTTCGCCTGCAGGCTCCCGCTCCGCTCACGCCTGCATTACGGCTCAACCTTAGCGAATAATATACGAATATGGAGAGTTTATCAAATTATTAATCGGGAATTAAATCGGTTTCGTTCGCTGCACAGGATAAACCCCAGCCTCGCTTCCTTCACTCCCCTTTCGCTGGCATTTCTTTCTCTCACCGGTGGCTGGCCAAATGGCTAGCTGCGGCGGCCAGCTGTGGTTCTCGATAGACTTCCTCCTTGCTGAGTACGTCCAGGCAACGCGGCCCATCTTGTTGGCCAGAGCCACCGCCAAGAAGGTTGCGGTGGCGGTTTGCGCGCTCTTCTGAGGGCGCTTCACAAGATTCCTGCTAACCGCCACATCCTTTTGCCAAGTCGCATTGCTCAGGTCAAGTGGGGCCAAGCGTTCGTCAATGCCTCGATTACGCCGCGCGTGTGTCGAGGATCGATTCGACCTTTGGGTGATGCATTCATAGGTGTTTTCAGGGCCTCCCAGGGCGCAGCGCAATATCGCTGCGCCTTGGGTTGCCCCGCTTTGACTGTCCCAACCAGGCCGTTGGGAAATGCGGGTTAGTGATTGTCATCTTTATCGTGGCTGTCTTTGTCGTGATCGTCGTCATCGCCGTGGGCTTTGAGCTGTTGAGTGGCGATAGCAATGGGGAACCGCTCGACGGCGACCGTGTCATCAATGGTGTTGGTGTGCGTATCGATTACGGCGACCGTGCTATTGACCGTCAAGCTGAGGACGCTATTCACAACCAGCATCTTATGGCCGTTCCTGCTGGCGGCGATCGCGGTAAAAGTCATGTTTGGAGCGGCAATGGTCGTGTCGACCGAATTGTCGTTGGTATCGATCACCGTGACCGTGCTGTTGGCCGGTCTGGTTAGGGTGAAGTCGCACGCATACAGATGGCGTCCGTCGGGAGTAAGGGCCAGGCCGGTCACAAAGACATTGTTGGGCAGCGGCACGGTGGTCACGATATTGCTCGTGTCGGTGTCGACCACGAGAACGCCGCTTTGTCCTCCAACAAGGCCCGACACATCGGACGCGTACAGCCGGTCGCCGTTGCGGCTCAAGGCGAGATCGAAGATGAGGTGTCCAAGAGCAATGGTCTTCGTCGGCTCGTCGCCGTCCACATCTACCACCAGGATTCCAGACTGACTCAGGATTGGCGCCTGAGAAGCCAGGTAGATGTTGTCTCCGTTGGGCGAGACTGCTATTGCGAGAAGAAACGTTTTTCCGAAAGAAGTGGACGAAACAACGGTATTGTTCTCGGTATCGATGGTGTACAAGGTGCTATTGACCCCGCCGCCGGATGCGATCACAAATGCGCGCTCGCCATTGCGGCTGAAGGCCACGACCGGGTTCGCGCCTTCATTACCGAGAAAGCCGACAGCGCCGGGAAGAGTGATGCTGGCCGTGACGGTGTTGGTGGCGGTGTCAATAACCCCGATCGAGTTGGGCTGGTTGCAAACGTACACCAGCTTCCCGTTGGGAGACATCGTCGCGCAGAAAGGATGATTGAATCCTGCGGGAATGGTCGCGATGACGGTGTCCGTCTTGGCATCGATTACGCTGACCGTGCCATTGTTGTTGGGGACGTATGCATTATTGTTGTCCTTGGCTAAGGCCCTGGCAGGCGACATGACCACTGCGGCCAGAAGCAGCGCGGCTGTAAGCGTGAAGGCTATGCTACTGTGGGAGCAAAGAACGCTCTGGTAAGACTTTCTCATCTCTTGCCTCTCTATCGTAGGATTTCAGTTTTTTTGAAAACCCTGGGATTCTCCCAGAAATTTCCGAGGGGAGGAATTTTCTCTGGAAAACGGTGGCTAACGAGGAACACTAGCACGGCAGCGCAGGTAGTCAATCGACAATTTTGTTAAGTGATTGTTAAATCTATATTTGTAAGAGGATACTAATCATGATGAGCCACTGACGAATGATTGAGTTGGCGTGATTTCAATATGTTGTCAGATGATTTTAATGAAATCAGACAAGATTTTAATGTTACTTTCGTGCGGTCTTATAATTCCCAATATTGGAATATTAACAATGCACTTCTTGGGTCTTTTTCTATTGGTGGCTCGCTTATAGCGCTCACGCCTTGCCTTTTCCAAATCCGACTGTCAGGATACTAAGAACATCGTGACAACAAATTCGATTCACCTTTATTGGGAGCATTGCTTACTCCCGGTCTTGGGAATACAACTCGTTCTTCCAACAACCGTAACCCGTGGTTGTTTCTATCACAGCCGTCACACCACGGGCCATCGTCTATTATACTTCGAATACAAATGAGTAGAATTGGATGCAAGACGGCTAGCTACGTATGATAGTTCAGTTTCCAGAATCCAGAAATCAGGAATGGCTGCAATGTTCATGGCAAAGCCACCAAAGAATGTTTGGTGGCGCTGTTCTCAAATGACGAGGATCAGTCGAGATCCGACCGATCTACCCTACTGCTGAACCGACATCGTATACGAAATAACCAAGTCGATGTTCGCTCCAGGATCGCTTTTGTCGGTCGCGGCAAGTTGACACGCCTTTAGGTGATAGTCACCCTGGAGTCCATTGTTATAGTTGACGAAAATGCTGGCAAAGTCAGGCGCGCTCAGGCAATTGGGAGTGCCCATAGGCACAGAGGGCATGACCGGCCACTTTATTTTGCTAGATGGGCTAGTTACAATCGCATTCCCGCCGAATACATATGGGCTCCAGCAGGCATTGATCATGTCCTTGCCGCCTATCTGTTGGAATGCGCAGTTCGCGGTATTCCCGCCGCCTTGCGTATTATCAGTGCCAACCTGGCCCTCTTCACCAACGTTGTTTGTAAACGTAATATTGGAGACGTTTCGCCCGGTGTTGATCATCGCTCCCGACAGTCCTATCATGGCTACCGGCGTACCAATTCCGGGATTCGCCCGCACCATTGTATTGTGGTTGAAGAACACATTACTCAACACCAGCGAAGCCGGCACGGCAGGGGACTCGGTGATTGGAACTGTTGAGGTGCCGGTGGAGCAGGCAAAACAACCTGCGTACAGAAGGTTGTCGATTACATTGTCGTGAATGCTGTAGTTGTGTCCTGCTTGCGCAAATGCACCGCTAGTGTTGCCCACATTGGCGATCTGAAAGGTCTGGGCCGCCGTACTTCCGGAGTTGTAGCGGATGGTAATATCCGTGACCACGCAGGAGGGGCATAGATTTGACCCGTTTGCTCCTGACTGGTTCTTGGGCGTGAGTAAAACGACCGCGCCGTCCTGGCTGAACCCCGCCCAGACGTTCTGCAGTAAGTTGCCTTCAACCAAGGCCCGCTGGCCATTCTTCATTTCGTATAGGTTCTTCACCAGGGGCCAGCCAGTAATCATGGCACCGGTCGGGGGTAGCCATTGTGTGATTGGTTTGAACATGTAGTTTCTGCGCACCTCAAAATCCACTGGCGAGTCGATCCCTCCTGGTGTGTTGGTTGTGTCGGGACCGATGCCACCTCCAATCTCGATCGTCTCTGCCGCGCCTTCCAAGAAATTATTCACAACCTTGTACGTGCCCCATCCAGTATTGGGAATCGTTCCGACTCCTCCGGCAATCGCCTGAGCGTCACAGCTGGTGCCAACGATGGAGGTGCAATAGAAATCGTTAAGGTAGCTGTTGATCACCGCCACGTGGTTGCTCTGTCCCAGGAGGATGCAGCGCCCGGTTTCGGTAAATGTTGTTGCGCTCTCTGGAAACGGCGCCGGGGGCTCGACCCCATGACACCACACTTGGTCAAAAACAATATGATGCCCCTGTCCCACCTGGACCAAGTCAAATACCGTAGTCGCCGGCGCTGACTGTCGCGTAATCTCAATTCCGATGAAACGGTAGTGGTCGGCATTGTTCGTAGCCAAATCAATTGGCCCCGACCCGCCTTTGGCCGTGAACAGCAGTTTCGCCATGAGGTTCACCGGGTTCACCGCACCACCGGGGGGACAGGTGTATTCCGGGCGACCAGGTAGTTGGGACGAACCTGGTGGCACGCCCGCATAGCAGGGGCTGATGCGAGCTCCTTCTGCCGCCCAGCGAGCGTCTTTCACTCCAAGGGACTGCACCGTGATGTAGTGCTGATCATCACAGCTTTTTGCGGGAAAGATAAAGTTGCCCGCATACACAGCTCCAGTATCCAGGAGAATCGTGTCGCCGCAAGCTAGCGGGAGCCCATTAGCGCAATTCTGCGTTCCCGCAAGGATGTTACTCAAATCGGACGATGTGTGCGCCATACAATTTGCGGCGGGTGACGGCGTCGCCAGGCGAGTGGTGAAGTAACAGGTTTGCGGTAACGCTGCCGGGCCATCGGTGGGGATTCCCGCAAAGTTCACTACGTTCCGAGCGTTGCAGTACCGATTGTCAGCGGTTAGGACGCTCAGTACAAAGGTTCCTTGCCGCGTCATATTGGCCCCGTCCGTAACTTGAATCGTAAAAGAGGTATGCGACGTGGCGGTCGGCGTGCCCGACAAAAGACCCGACGGCGATAAGGTAAGCCCCGATGGTAGACTTCCCGACGCCACGGTCCAGATATAGGGAGAAGTTCCCACGGCTACGAACTGCAGATTGTATGTGTCATTAATCGAGCCATTGTAGAGCGGACTCTTAGTTTGGATTGTGAGAGTTTGAGCGCCGCCTGGAGTTGCAATTGCCAGCAGCAGAGAAACGATTGCTATCGCTCGGAATATCATAGTGCTCTCCTTTAAATCAAGCTTATGTAGAAACTAGAACCGCGGCGGTCCAAAGGCATCGACCAGACGATTCTTTTGCTCAATTCCCATTACTTTCCTCCAGCCCCATCCGCATTCCCGCGCAAGGTTGGCGATCAGTAAAGTGTCTCCGCGATGACCACGAAAGAAAATTACCCCCGATAGGATAGTGAAAGAGTCGTGAAAGGTTTTCAGGAAACTTTGGTTTCAGAATTAAAGGCCCAAAGTGGCATATTCAAATTTGGAATTATCTAATCTGGTCCGCTCATGGACGTCATTTCGACTTATCTTGAGGAACAAAGGTTGCAGAGGCCTGCGCGAATCGGCAGAGTCGCTCAGGGATTCCCTCGCTGCTCCACCACCCGCGAAGTAAAGGTATTGACCAGGACGTAAAACTCAACCGCGCCTTGTTCACTCGGCCGAGCGCATGGGTCAACTCAAAACTTACACGGACTCCCGCGGAAAGCCAAACTGCTGAAAATGGTACTTTTCGAACTGCCGGATAGATGACCTAAATGTTTATCCTGCATATGGAAAGCCCTTTGACATCATCTTCGAAACAGCAAAAACCAAGGAATGGCGGATTCGAAGGGATTCGAACCTTGATTTGTTCAGCATCAATCTTCGCGGCGAACCGCCGAAACCACCCAAGCTCGAACTTGACTCGCACTCTAATCCCCTTGTTTTACCCGGTTTGCTATTATATTCAAATATATTAATATAATAATGTTTCATGTCCGAACTGCCCCAATTCAAAGCCGAGTTCTTTAAAGCACTCGCTCATCCTCTCAGGATCAGGATCATTGATGAACTGCGGGGTGGCGAGATTGGCGTGAACGATCTGTGTGTCCGGCTTCGGGTCGAACAAAGTTCGGTCTCGCAGCAACTGGGGCTATTGCGGAGCCGGAATATTGTCGTGGGAAGAAAAGAAGGCCAGAACGTGTACTACTCGATTCGAGATAAAACGATTTTCCGCCTGCTCGATGTCGCGAAAGAGATTTTTAACAACCATCTGGTTGGAGTTCAGGACATGCTGTCGGAACTTGAATCTTCATCGGACGTTCGCCGGTGACGCATTCACTCCGGCTTGCCCCCGGCAAAAAGCGGTTTGCTCATTGAAAGTATGTGATTGCTGGTTAATTTGCACGTCGAAAGATTACTAGGTTGATGTTGGTTGCTTTAGGCGCTCTGTTTTGCCTGCTGGTTATCGGATCAATTCTCGCCTGCCTCGGTGGCTTCGTTAGGTTGCGCGGCTCATGGATACATTTCAGTGTTGCCGTGGTAACCGGCGCTGCGCTTATCTCGGGCGCTGCGGCCGCATTTCTTGCCTGGTACAGTGGACTTCCCTGTTCCCTCGATCTCTCCCATTTCAGTCCATTTACGTTTGTGCTCTCCCTTGACCGGTTAGGCGGTTTTTTTCTCTTCTTGGTCTGCGCCGTCTCGCTCCCCGCAGTCGCATACTCGGTTCCTTATGTGTCGCATCACTATGAAAAGCTGCGAGCTTCATGGTACTGGGTTTTGCTGCCGTTGTTTCTCCTGTCAATGGTCATCGTGGTAACCGCCGCAACGGCTTTTGCATTCTTTGCCGGCTGGGAACTGATGACGGTGTTTTCCGCCGCGCTGATTTTCCTCGAAGGAGATTCCGAAAAGAGGCGTCGCGACATTTTTCTCTACCTGGTCACCATGCAGGCGGGCGCAGCTCTGGTGATTTCTGCGTTTATGTTGTTTGCGCCATTCGCTCCTTCTCTGGATTTCCCATCGATCCGCTCGGCTGCGGGATCCCTAAACGCACCACTGCGAGCTGCAATCTTCCTGCTTGCTTTTTTTGGTTTTGGGACAAAAGCCGGATTGATACCTCTACATGTGTGGCTGCCGAGGGCCCATCCAATTGCACCTACGCCGGTCTCGGCGCTCATGTCGGGGATCATGCTCAAGACCGCCGTCTATGCCTTTCTACGCTTCGTCTTCGATTTTCTTGCCGGCGGCCCTCCCTGGGGCGGTTATGTGGTTTTGGTTGCAGGGACGATCTCGGCAATTCTCGGCATCCTCTACGCACTCTTTGAAATTGATCTGAAACGGTTGCTGGCGTATTCGAGCATCGAGAATATCGGCATCATTTATCTGGCCATCGGGGCGTCGATGATATTCCTGAAGAATGAGCTTCCCGGCTTCGCCTCGTTAGCTTTGCTTGCTGCCTTGCTCCACTCGCTGAATCACGCAGTCTTCAAAAACATGTTGTTCCTGGGCGCGGGGGTGATCCAGTCGGCAACCAATACGTTGAAATTGAACGACCTGGGCGGCCTGCTACGACGTATGCCCGTGATCGGGATCCTGTTTCTCGTGGGCTGTGCGTCCATCGCAGGGTTACCGCTCTTCAATGGATTTGTAGGCGAATGGATTGCATTCCAGAGTTTTCTTGCCGGAAGATTCCTTCCGAGTCCTGTTGCGCAGATCATCCTGCCGCTGACCGCGGGCGCCCTGGCATTGACCGGAGCGTTGGCCGCAACCTGCTTTATCAACGTATACGGCGTCGCGTTTCTGGGAAGGCCGCGAAACATAAACACCCAAGCCTTATCGGAAGAATCGCGCTCCATGCTGCTTCCTGTGGCAGCGCTGGTTCCGGGCGGAGACTTCGCCGCTGTCTCGAAAACCGGCTACGGCATTCAAAGCGTGGCCCTGGTTATTTTGCCTGAGTTGGCGAGCCGCGCCTGCCCTACCAACGCCCTTACGCTCGTACAGCGGGAAGAGCGCGAGTTGTTGCGCCTTGATTATGGAGAATGTATCGGTTGTGGACGCTGCATGGATCAACCAGGATTCACACCCGCGCAACACCTCACTTGTTGCGGTGGGTCGAAAAGCCGGTTGGTCCGGCATTTTGATATTGAGCGACGCACAGAAATAGATGTGGACGTTGCAGCGACCGGGATGGCGCAACGAGAGATATTTCGTCTCATGGGCCGCGCATTGAATATAAGGCAACTGGATGCCGGCTCCTGCAACGGCTGTGAAGCAGAAATCGGCGCCCTCACAAATCCTTACTATGACCTCGAGAGATTCGGAATCCATTTTGTAGCCTCGCCAAAACATGCGGACATGCTACTGGTCACCGGCCCTGTCACCCGCAACATGGCCGTCGCCGTTCAAAAAACGTATGAAGCAGTTCCAGCCCCAAAACTGGTTGTGGCAGTGGGCGCCTGTGGCTGTAGCGGCGGAATTTTCTCATCGAGCCATGCGGTTGTGGGCCCGGTCGACAAGGTGATTCCTGTGGATGGTTACATTCCCGGCTGTCCACCCACGCCGGGCATGATTCTTACGGGAATTCTGGAAGTCTTGCGAAATGCATCGACGTTGAGCAATCCGCTTGCGAATCGCAGGCCTTTAGGCAGGCGGCATGGCGATAGCGGCGAATCCACGTCTCAGGCAGTGGGTAACTCTGATCCAGAGCTGACTCACGATCCAGTCTTGCATCGCACCCCGCACAAAAATAATCCCACGCTTAGAATCGCGATTCAATATCTTCCCGAATCTGAGGCCCGTGGACCATTTCGCCACTTGCTTATCGTCTACGGCCAAACCGGGAAGGCACTGCTGGAATTGCCTTATATGTCCGTGGAAGAACTGCTTGCTGCTCTCCGCGCTGCAGGCATCTCGCTGCCGAAGGAAGAAGAAGAATTTGTACTGAGGAACAAGGATCAGCAAGAGCACTATGTTTTAGCCGCCGGGGAAGTCGCATTGACTGACTCGCAGCTTTTCACCTTAGGCCTCAACCCTCCGAAATCACGTTAGCACCGACCCCTAGGAAATATACTAAGAGCCAGCCATAGCAGTGGAAAACTTATAGGGGATATTGACAATGCCGGTTTTGCTGACACGTCTTTATTTAGGATTATTTCTGGCTTTGGTCTTGGTTCAAGGCAGCTTTGCGCAAAAGGCCCTTACCTGGCAGGAAGTGCGCGACAAATTTCAGGCTTCAAACCCAACCTTGCAGGCGGGGAAACTCTCCATCGATGAATCAAAGGCCCAGGAGATCACTGCCTATCTTCGCCCGAATCCACAGTTCACGCAAACGGCCGATGGAACTCAAATCGCTCCCTTCCAGGGAACCTGGAAGCCATTTTCGGGCACCGACCTTTCACCCAGCTTCAGCTATCTGCATGAGCGCCGGAATAAACGCGAACTGCGTCTTGAAAGCGCGCAGAAAGCGACCGGGATTGCGGTCTCCACGCAGGCCGATCTGGAGAGGACCCTTATTTTTAACCTGCGCACGGCATTCATCCAGACAATCCAGCAAAAGGCAATTCTCCAGCTTGCTAAAGAAAATCTCTCCTACTACGACCATCTCCTCGACGTAAATCGAGAACGCTATAAAGCCGGCGCCATCGCCCGGGTCGATCTCGACAGGTTGGAGCTTCAGCGGGTCACCTATGAATCCGACTTGCAGACCGCGGAGGTCAATTTACGGACGGCGAAAATTCAGCTTCTCGCTCTCTTGAATGACCGCACGCCTGTCGAACAGTTCGACGTAGCCGGACCTTTTGATTTCTCCTCGCAACTGACACCACTCGATGAAATACGGCAGACCGCGCTTGACACACGTCCTGATCTGCGCGCGGCGTTGCAATCCATCGACAAAGCCAAGACCGATCATAAGCTTGCAGTTGCCAACGGCTCGACCGATCCCACATTAAGCAGTTGGTATACCTACAATCCCTCGTTTAACAACCCGTTTGCCCACTATACGCTCGGCACGAGTGTCAGCATTCCTCTTCGCATCTTCGACCGCAACCAGGGTGAAAAGCGGCGTACCTCGCTGGACATTGACCGTAATGAGAAGCTGATGGAGGCAACGCGAGCACAGGTGTTCAATGATGTAGACTCAGCCTACGCCACGGTCAACAGCACCATCACTCGTCTTCAGCCCTACAAAGACCGTTACCTGCAGCAGGCCTCGCGGGTGCGGGAAACGGTTGCCTTCTCGTACCAGCATGGCGCGGCATCGCTACTCGATTTTTTGAACGCCCAGGCCGATTACCGTAGCGTGCAGGTCAGCTACCTGAATCTGGTTGGCTCTTATCTGAGTGCAGCCAACCAATTGAATCTGGCTGTGGGGCGCGAGGTTATTCCATAAAGCTGTGTCTGTAATTCGGGATTGACTCGAAAGCGAAGTGCTCAAAGCACAAGGCCATTTGCGGAGCAGACGCAGCCTTGGGCTGCGTCTGCTGCTAAGTTGTCTACGGCAGTGGGTCCCGGGTACACACACCTTGAGGGAGATTGCAGATGCATACGCCGCAAACGTTAGGATTGGCGGCCGTGCAAAACGGGCTGTTGCAACTGGGAAAGCGCTGTGGCGCAGTAGAGATTTGTTTGAGTGAGATGGCGCCTGCGGAGAGGACGCTCATCAGCATCAAGCTGAAAATCAATTTTCTTGCCATCAAAGACTCCTTTCTGGAACCTGAGAAGAGGCTGTAGCCCTCCTCAGACTGCAACCTATTTTAAGGCCCTAACCGCTGAAATTGTATTCTTGCCAATCATGCTTTTGATCTCAGCCACGTTTGCGTCAGTGAGAACGCCAGACCAGACTTTTTCTACCTTTCCGGTTTCGCTCACGAGAATGGTCTGAGGTGTAAGTCGCAGGTGGTAATCAACCATGTCTTTGGGATCAACCTGGGTAACCACCGGTAAATCTTTAAATTGGCGCGCGATGTAATCCATGGTCGAAGTTGCAGAGACGTCTACTCCTATGGGGCGCACAGCGCTGTGGTCAAGTTCCGGGAATAGCTGCTGCCATTTCGGCCAGTTTTGGGTACAAAATTGACACGATGGGGAATACACGAAGACCAGAACTTTGCGGGGATCTTTTCCGTAGGCAATCGAAAACTGCCTGCCGGTAGGATCAAAACCTTTGAGTTCGGGCATCTGCGCTCCTATTGGAGCTTCCAGAGAGGGTGGTGGCAGTGAGACCTGCTCTTTCAGGATTCTGTTCTGCCGGATGAGAGCTACGTTCATACCCAGAAGCAGGAGGCAACAGGCGGCAAGTACAAGATTCCATTTCACGTTCATCCTCCGTAGCAGTTCGCGAGGAACCTCGAACGGCTGAGTTGAGAAATTTTACCAAGACTCGGCGTTGACCGGGCATCGCGAGGGCTGCGTTGCAAGATAATTTTGTAGCTATGAAAGCCTTCAATTTCAACTGGTTTCAACACCAATCAATCAAATGCGCATTTTCGCCGAAAGGACAGTTTCGAAAACATGCGGTATCGTTCTAACATAACTGCACGCATTCGACGCGGCTCGACTCTGCGGGTCTCATTGAAGGACTCCAGGAGGATGACATGTTGCATGGAATTATCTGGTGGATCGTTGTAGGTCTGATTGCCGGCTGGGCAGCCGGGAAGATCATGAAAGGCAAGGGATACGGTGTGCTTGCCGATATCCTGCTGGGGATTGTCGGTGGCATCGTTGGCGGATGGGTTGTCGGCATACTCGGCTTTGGCGGTGGTGGTTTGATCTGGAGCGTTCTGGTCGCGACTCTGGGCGCAGTCATTCTGATCTGGCTCGCGAGAGTCCTTAAGAAAGCTTAGCCGGGAATTTGCTGTGGCGTTCGTTAGTCTCCTTATCAAGGATTCTGCTTGATCAAGGATTCTGCTTGCCGTATTCTTCTGCGGTCTCTGCGTTTTCTGCGGTTGACGTTGCCCCTATTGATTTTCTCAGTGTCTCCGCGTCGAAGCCTGCCCTCGAGCGGAGCGAAGGGTGGCGAGTTTTGGGTGTGGCTCTGCTACGTTGAGTCTCCGTAACGGGTTTTTCTTCATCAAGCGAGTAGGTGCTTGGCCACCGAGCAATACAGATCCACAGCATCGAGCAACTGCTTCTTGGAAATGTATTCGCGGTCGGTGTGGGCGACATGGATTGAGCCTGGTCCCAGAAGCACTGGTTCGCCCCATTTGCTGAGTGCGGGAATATCGGTGGTGAAGGCCGCTACCATGGTCTCAATGCCGGGTACCGTACGTAGTTTCTTGAACGGAATTTCCAGGACAAATTCCGCCTCGGCGGTTCCTGCGATTCGCTTCTGAATTTCCGCTCGTAATGAATCCGAGGGACCGACCAAGCGATATAACAGTTGAGCGCGGGCATAGTCAGCAATTACATTGGGCGCACGGCCGCCTTCGATCACACCGATGTTCATGGTGCAAGGTCCCACCTCGGGATTGGTGGGCAAATCCATCTGGAGCAAGCCCTCCAGCGCTTGCAGAAGTTTTTCGATGGCAGATTCCCCCAAGTCAGGATAGGCGGAATGGGCCATCTTGCCGCGCGCAACAACTTCCGCGCGAAGTGCGCCCTTCGAAGCGACAGCGATCTTGTTTTCAGTAGGCTCGCCGTTGACCAGGAAGCGGCTACCAAGAGGACTTTCGTTGGCGATCTTCGCGCCAAGGCTGTCCCGTTCTTCACCTACCAGAAACAACATGCCCACTGCGGCACCTGCTCTTCGCAGACGTTCGCAGGCCGCTATTTGAGCAGCGGCGATTCCTTTGGCGTCACACGACCCGCGCCCATAGATATTCTCGTTGTCCTCCGATGAAGGAATAAAAGGCGGCACGGTATCAATGTGCGTAGAGAAGACAATCTCTGGTGGCTTTCCGTCGAGCGTAGCCTGCACGTTAAAACGCGAATGGGCCACCGGAATCTTGTGAACACAATAATCAAGCTTAAAGAGCTCATCATAAAGGGCTGCTCCAACAGCAGCCTCATTCCCAGTGATGGATTCAATATCGACTAACTGCCGGGTTAAACGAAGCGGGTCCATGCGAGATACAGGATAGCAGTTCTTAGGTATCAGCCATTAGCTCTTAGCCGTTAGCTCTTAGCCCTTAGCTTTGCGTCTCTTGTGGTTCGATGGTTTTTTCTGGTTCTCTCTGGTAAAAGAAATACGTGGCGAATGGCATCAAGACACTCTTTCTCCAGGGGCCAGCAGGAAGGCTGGAGGGCTTGCTCAACGAAGGCCAGCCGGACTCAACTCATGCGGCGCTGGTCTGTCATCCTCATCCGCTGTATGGCGGCACCATGCACAACAAGGTTGTGTACCATGCAATGAAGACGCTGCATTCGTTTGGTTTTCCGGTGTTGCGTTTCAACTTTCGCGGCGCGGGCGTGAGCGAGGGCGCACATGATGCCGGGCGTGGTGAAGTCGATGATGTTCGCGCAGCCCTCGATTGGCTGGACGCGGAATTCCATCTGCCGATTATCTTCTGCGGGTTTTCCTTCGGAGCAGCGACCGGCCTGCGCGCCTCGTGTCCCGATGATCGAGTGAAAGGACTCATTTCATTGGGAACGCCCGTAGCTGCAGAAGGCCGGGCCTATACATATCAGTTCCTGCAAAGCTGCACTAAACCCAAGTTGTTTGTGAGTGGCTCGCAGGATCAGTTTGGACCTCAAGCAAGCTTGAGGAACGTCTACGATCTGGCGGCCCCGCCCAAAGAGTTGGTGATTGTACAAGGTGCCGACCACTTCTTCGAAGGACATCTGGCCGCTACGCAGGAGGCGATTCGCCTTTGGGTTGAGAAGTTCTTCAAGCCAGGAAGGCAGGCGGAAGCCAGTTGATGCGGGCATTGGCCACTGAGATTTTTCGATACGCACTGGCCGAATCCAGCATTGAAAAAGCCTTTGCTCGCCATCTCAGCTATGACCGTGGCGTGCTGCGTGTCTTTGACGATCTCTATGACATTAGCTCGTACTCGCGTGCCCTGGTCATCTCGCTGGGCAAAGCCGGCCACCGAATGGCAGAAGCGCTTGCGCAGCACTTGGGATCAACTGTCGGGGGCATCATTGCCGATCCCAATCCGCCGCCTCATCAACTGAGCGGGTACCGTTATTTTGCCGGCAGCCATCCTCAGCCTAATGCCGAATCTGTGCATGGGGCAGAGGCGATCTTAAAGGCATTGCGGAAATTGGGGCCGCAGTCGCTGGCGTTGTTCATGATCAGCGGCGGCGGCTCTTCGGTGGTAGAAACACCGATCGATCAAGAGATTTCGTTAGAAGACCTCGTCATGACCTATCGTGCGCTCGTGCATTCAGGGGCGCCGATTGCCCAGATCAATGCCATTCGCAAGCACCTCTCCGCCGTGAAAGGCGGGCGGATGGCCCAAGCGGCAGCCGAGGCGCAACAGGTCTCCATCCTGGTTTCCGACGTGCCGGAGAACTCGCTCGATGCGCTCTCATCCGGGCCGACCATGCCGGATTCCAGCACCGTGGAAGACTGCTACCGCATCGCACAGGAACATGGGATGCAGGAAATTTTTCCCCTGTCCGTCCGTGAACTGTTCGAGCGCCGCGCCTTGGAGGAGACGCCCAAATCGGATGATGCAATTTTTGCTCGTTCCCGATGGTGGTGTGTCTTGTCGAATGCAACTGCGGAAAAAGCCGCGGCGACGGCCGCCGCACGCCAGGGGTTTGCCGTCGAAATCGATCATTCCTGCGATGATTGGGATTATCAAAAGGCAGCCGATTATCTACTGGATCGCCTGCGCAGGCTGCGCCAGACCGTCTCGAAGGTATGCATCATTTCCGGAGGGGAGATAACAGTAAAGGTGGCCGGCAACGCCGGCCGTGGAGGACGCAACCAGCATTTTGTCCTTGAGTGCGCCACCAAGATCGCAGGAGAAAACATCGTCGTGCTCAGCGCCGGTACAGACGGCATCGACGGTAACAGCCCAGCCGCAGGAGCGGTGGCCGACGGCACAACGCTCGAACGGGCAGGCGCTGTAAGTTTCGACGTTCCTGACCACTTGCAAAAATTCGATAGCTATTCACTTTTTGAAAAATTGGGTGATCTGATTCACACCGGCCCGACCGGCACCAACGTCCGTGATGTGAGAATTCTGATGGCGTGTTGAACTTCGACCAACCTGATTACCGTCGCCTTGCCACCACTCTCAGTGTATCGGCTGCCAGGATCTTTTTAATCTGGTTTCTGGCGTGGATGGCCCAAGGGCCAACCGTATCCAGCTTGGAGTAGGTCTGCCAGTGTCGAAGAGCTTTGCGCGGCTGGCGTGCTTTTTCGTAGGCAAGAGCCAGGTTGTAGTGGGCATCGGCATAGGTGGGAGCGAGAGAGATCGCCGACTGATAAGAGCGAATGGCGTCAGGCAGGCGGCCGGTTTCATCCAGGACATTGCCGAGATCGAAATAAGCGAGCGCGTATCTTGGGTCTACTTCGATGGCGCGGCGATAATAGCGCTCAGCCTGGACATAGTCCTGACGGTTGTAATAAAGCGTACCTAAGTTGATGTGAGCAGCGGCGTGGTTGGGATCTAACTCCACACAACGGCTGTAGGCTTCAATGGCTTCCTTCTGCGTTGCCGGATCCTCTTCCAGCCCGACGCCACGAGCAAAAAACTCGCCGGCGGTTTCAGCGGAGCGCATGGCACGTATCTTGGAAGGCTCCAGGATGCGCTGGCCGGTGAAATCCATCACGAACTGTCCATCGAGCGGCTCCACCGCAGCGCCCCGATGCCGAAAGGCGACGCGCGATTTTGAGGCAAATGCTCCCGCCTCTAAAAGAGGATTTTCCATGCCCGCGACTTGCTGTAGCATGGCTCGCAGGGAATCACGAATCACTGCCGAACGCACACGTTTGGCGCGAAGCTCACGCAGTTTTCGCAGTTGTAACAGGTCAAAGAAAGAATAGGTTTCAGACAATGGGAAAAGCCCTGCTTTTTCCCAACCCGCTAATTGCCGGGGCGAGATGCGCAGGATTCGAAGGACGTCCGCTCTCCGGTATCGTTCCACTAGTGCCCTTGAAAGTACGCAGTCGTCGTACAGAGCTATGTGTCATTATGCGAAACCTTGCAGGGAAAAGCAAGTGCAAACTGCTGAATCTAGAGGCAAAACAGCACATCAGGTGTGGAAAACCAGGCACAAACTTCGGATCGGGGGATCGGGACATCGGGTGATCGGGTGATTCGGAAACGAAGGCGACATCACATTTAGGGGGATTCTTTGGTATCCATCAGACTTCTTAAAGATGAGCACTGTCGTCACTTCGGAATGTGTGGCTGATTTTCCGATCACCCGATCCCCCGATGATCCGATCCCCCGATTTCTCACGGTTTACCGTTAGAATGATCTGACTACAGAGATGACAACTCAGTTTGACGTTCTCGTAATCGGAGCAGGGCCTACCGGTATGGCATCCGCCATCGAGGCCCAGCGGGCGGGTCTCTCGGCGGTGTTGGTCGATAAAGGGTGCCTCGTCAACTCGCTGTTTCACTATCCTGCCAACATGGTATTTTTCACGACACCGGAACTACTGGAAATTGGGGACATACCGTTCCCTACTGCCAACCAAAAGCCGAACCGGCTCGAGGCGCTGGAGTACTACCGCAATGTGGCCCAGCATTACCGGCTCGCTGTTCGTCAGTATCAGCGCGTAACCAGCGTCACTGGCACGAATGGGGCTTTTCGGGTCGAGGCGATTGACCAGCATGGCAAGAAGCTTGAGTATGCCGCCCAGAAAATCGTTGTAGCAACCGGTTATTACGACCTGCCCAACTACATGGGCATTGCCGGTGAAAACCTGCCTAAGGTAATGCATTACTACCGCGAGCCGCATCCTTACTTTGACACTGATGTGCTGATCGTTGGAGCCAAGAACTCCGCCGCAATTGCCGCACTAGAGCTGTGGCGGCGGGGAGCCAGGGTCACACTCGTGCATCGGGGGCCGGGAATCCACCAGAACGTGAAGTACTGGATCAAGCCGGATATCGAGAACCGCATCAAGAACAGGGAAGTTGCCGCATACTTCCACACTTCGGTTGAGGAGATCATGCCCGAGTCCGTGCGGATCAGGACGCCGGAAGGCGTGTCAACTCTGAAAAATGATTTTGTCTTCGCCCTGACCGGATATCATCCAGATTACGATTTTCTCAAGTCTCTGGGAATCAAGCTGAATGAAAACGACATGCGGCCGGTTTGCGATCCCAATACTTTTGAGAGCAACGCGCCTGGAATTTATGTTGCGGGAGTAATCGTTGCGGGCTCCAAGACCAGCGAGATATTCATTGAAAATGGCCGTTTCCACGGCCGTCAGATCGCTGCCGATTTGAAGCGCAAGCTGTCGGCCAAAGCCGCCGATTAGACATCTTCCTCGAGATACTCCATCACGGCATGAAGGTCATTCTCTTCCAAGGATAGACCCTCGATGAAGGCCCGGCTTGCCGTGTAGGCCTCGCGAGCAGCACGCTCTGCGGTTTCCAGTTCGAGGCGCATTTCTTCATGCATGAAGGGGACCAGCTCCTCCTGTACCACCCTGGCGACGAATGTCCCACCAACATTGAGCTCGAACATGACCTGGTAGGTGACCGGGTCTCCTTCTAATTTCATGATATCCAGAGTACCTGCAGGCATGATCTTTTCTCCTTCATGACCGGGTGGAATATCAGACACAAACTGTTGCGATTGCGAAACTCTAGGGGAAGTTCAAGGCCCGAAAAACCGCTCCAAAGCATACCAGAATCTTAGAGAATTTTTTGTGACGGCAGGGCAGAGTTGCTGATGAAACCAGCCCACCTCGCTGGCCAGAGCAGCATCGTAATTGACATATCCACCGTGCGATCAGAGTTTGTTCCCCTTGCAGCTCGTGGTTGCTCTAGTACGTGTTGGAGCTACTTCAAGAGACGGGAGAAGTGCAAGATCATGAAACGTCTGAGAATTCTTGGTGTCCTGGTCTTGGGCCTTGCGGCCTTGCTGCCGGCGGCATCCGCGCAAAATAAAGATGACAAAAACCACGGTAACTTTGGGATTTACTTCGATTACACCCGGCTGCAGCACGCCAGCTTCAACATGTTTGGAGTGGGCGCGCGGCTGGGTTTCAACATTTCACCCTATATCGCGCTGGAAGGCGACATGGCCTATGACTTTGAGCGTAGCCAGACGGCCACAATTACCAGCGGCGGTATCACCAACACTTTCCGCTCCAACCTCAGGCTGATTCATGGACTCTTTGGGCCGAAGATTCAATCAACCGGTCCGATCCGCGTCTTTGCTGTCCTGAAAGGAGGAATCCTGAATTTTGGCGTGGGCGGGGCCGTCACCGGCGGAACCTTCGCAAACCAATTCGGCACACTCAGAGACGGGGACACGAACGGGGTGTTTTATCCAGGAGGAGGCGTGGAGTTCAATGCCGGCTGGCTTGGTATTCGCCTGGAGGCCGGAGACGAGATCTACTTCGACAACGGCGCGAATCACAACTTTAAATTCATGGGCGGGCCGCAGATCAGGTTCTAATTTACAAGTTACTCCGCAGATTACTTTAGAAGCAGCTCTTCGGGGCTGCTTTTTCTTTTCTCCGATAACTTTTGACTGTGCGGAACGGCATAGATGATATATAAAATTATCAGATCCCCCGAAACACACTCACGCCTCTGGAGGGCAAAATTGAAGCAGCGTTTCTGGATTAAGATTGCAATTTGTATCGTGTTGGTTCTAACGGTTGTGCCGGTTATCGTGGCTCAGACGCCGCAGCCGTTTTCCGCCGACATGACCATGACTACGGCGAAAAATGGAGAGCCCGTTAGTGGGAAAGTTTTTTATTCCCTGCCTAAGATGCGCTGGGACATGAGCACGCACGGACAGAACGTAAGCATGATCGTCAACAGCGGCACTCAAACCATGTACATGGTCATGCATCAGAATCACATGTACATGGAGATGAATACCAACCAAACGAATCCCATGGCACGCAACATGCCCAAACCCGATGCATCATTTGATCCGAAGAATCCCTGTGGCAAGATGGCTGATGTTACTTGCAAAAATTCGGGCACTGAGACCGTGAACGGCCGCCTATGCGACAAATGGGTAACCACCGACAAGAATGGAAAAACCACCACGGCATGGATTGATAAAAAGCTCTTTTTCCCCATCAAGACCGTGACTGCTGATGGGGCGACGATGGAGTTGACCAACATCAAAGAAGGAGCTCCACCGGCTTCTACTTTCGACGTTCCAGCCGGATATCAGAAGATGGACATGGGCGGAATGATGCGCGGACAGAAACCTCCACAATGACGGCTCAAAGCGTCATTGCCAGCACTTCACGCAGTCCGGTGCCGGTAAGACGGCGCGGGTTGTTGCCTGCGCGGTTCCAATCAAAGCCGAAATCAAGGACACGTTGAATCTCCGGCTCTCCAAGACCAAGACTGGAGAGCCGGGATTCCAGACCGGTTGACTCTATTACACGCAGAAGTTGAGCACGCCCTTCCTCAGGATTATTGGCGTCGAGCAATTCAAGGATCTCGTTAATCCGCTGTTTTACCCACTCAACACCTCGTGCATCGACGACATCCGAATCACTTACCTGTGAGTTGTAAAGCAGGAAAGCGGGCAGCGTCAGCGCGCAGCTATGGCCATGGGGAATATCGAATAACGTCGTGAGCGCGTAAGAGACCGCATGGGGAGCTGTCGTTCGGGTGATGTTGATCGCCTGACCGGCCAACAGGGCGGCATGGGCCATGGCAGTCCGGCTGTCCAAGCGCGGTTGCCGGCAAAATTCCCGGATGTTCTTTAGGCCAATCTCGATGGCCTTGCGTGCATAACCGCGTGAAGTTTCGGTTGAGCGCACACCCCAAAGTGACTCGATGGCCTGGCTGATGGCGTCCAATGCGGCGCTGGCTGCCGCCTTGGGAGGTAGCCCGGTGCTCAATTCAGGATCAACCAGGGCAACATCAGGAAGCAACTCGGGGTCATCCAGCGAATGTTTTCGGCCGCTCACGTAGATGACGCTGAAGGAAGTAACTTCGCTTCCGGTGCCGGCCGTCGTCGGCGCTGCGATCAGCAGGCATTTGCGCGATGGCAAAGGCCGTGGTTCTCGGAGACAATCAATTGCCGCGCGCTCCTGCGGGGCCAGCGCGGCAGCAGCTTTGCCGATGTCGATGGCCGTGCCGCCGCCAAGCGCCACTACGGCATCACAGTGGCTCTCGCGAACGATGCCCACCGCAGCTTCAACCTGCTCAATGGTGGGATTGGAGCTGAAATCGGCGAAGCGCTGAATTTGCAAGCCGGCTAGCAGTTGCTCTGCTCCAGAGGCCTTGCATGCGTTGTGGCCGCTCACCAACAGAACGGTACGAATGCCGTGTTGCCGTAGCAGGTGCGGGAGGTTGCGGAATTCCCCGGCGCCGAAATGTATCTGCGGACGTGCCGCCGGTTGGTTTGCGGCAGAAGAGAGTTTGGAAGTTATGGCAACATGGGTCATCGGAGTTAGGGTTGCGTTCGTAGTAACGCGACGGTCCATGAAAGTTTCTCAAAAGCAACAATCGTCATCCCGGGAGTCTACCCGTGCGCCAGCGCGGGTAGACTGGAGGGACCTTGCGTTTTGCTACTACCACAAGATCGTCACTACATCGTCACAGCTACATTGTGCTGCTGCGCAGTATGACTGGGCAAGACCATTGAAAGGTTGTTGGCGCTTCGCCAGTTTCGGAATGCAGTGGCAATTTCGTCGGGGGCCTGCTCTGGCCTTTCCTGAGCATTGGCTTCCTTCGGCGACATCTGGACGTGAAGAAGCGCTGGTCCTTCACCGATCGAATAGCGTGCCCACTCCATGGCCTCGGCCAGCCCTCCTACGCCCACACAGCGTGCTGTGCGCCGGTAACCGCAGGCTCGGGCGACTGCCGGAAAATCAACGCCTGCCGAGGTGGTCGGCTGTCCACCTGTAGACGCGTAGGCGCCGTTGTCGAGGACTACATGCACAAGGTTCGAGCGCCGCAATGCGCCGGCAGTGGCCAGGCTGCCAAGCCGCATGATCAGTGCGCCGTCGCCATCGAGCACAAACACCGGCTCGGCGGGCGACTGCCACGCCACTCCCATTGCGATCCCTAACGCGAAGCCCATGGAGCCTTGCATATAGAAATGCCGTTCACGAGGCCCATGACTGGCTAGCTCGCGCGAGGCGTAGCCGGTGGTCGAGACGGTTGCAAACTTGCCGCAATGCTCTACGAACTTGGCGACCACCTGGGACCGTGTCGGGAGCGCGCCTCCTCCGAAACATACCTCGGCTGAGGACTGGAATTGTATAGACGGAGAATACTCCCATTCTGTTTTAGTCTTGCCAAACACTCCCCTGGGCACGACAATCGCCGCTGGTTGACGGCGCCCCAATATCGTCACCGCCTCTGCCGCTATGGCCTCGACGTCCGAGTCCTCCCGCAGGACCCATTTTGGGACGTTGAAGATTTCCAACAGAGATGGGGTAGCCGCGCCCATGGGGTAGTGATGTACAGCATCGGGACGGCCCGGCTCTCCTCGCCAGGAAACGATGAGAAGAGCCGGAATCCGGTAAGGAATCAGGAGTGACGCCAAGGGATTCACAGCGTTGCCGAGGCCGGAGTTTTGCAGCAAGACGCCTGCCTGGCCCCCCGCCAGCCAGGCTCCCGCTGCAAGCGCAAGGGCCTCTCCTTCAACTGAGGCAGCAACATAGCGCCCAGAGCTATGCGCAGCCGTGGTCAGGGGATCGAGAATCGAACAGGGAACACCTGCAAAGTCCCGCAAGCCCGAGTTCTGCAAAGCATCGAATAATCGCTGTGGATCGAGGGTCATTGGAGTCTCTCAAATTGCTGAATCCTACCGTCCTACCGAACACCGCGAAACAACGTTCTTGAGGCGCAGAGAAACCTGCGCTCAATTGGCTCGAATCGTTCTCGTCCGCAGCTCCTTCGTCTTGCCCAAGACCAGCGGAATCTCCGGGGTCTCTTCAACGATCGGCTTGCGGACTTTTTCCATGCCTTGCAGCACAAACAACTCGTCCATGGTGGCAATGCTGGTTTCCACGGAAGTGGAGCATCCATTTTGCATAATGCTGGCCATGGCCTGGTCCATGGCGCGCACCGCAGAACGGATTCCGTGATTGGCATAGATCAGCATCTTGATGCCGGCTTTCGCTGCATCATCCACTGTCAGCTTGTAGTAGGTGGTAGGGACAACGATGACCGGTGTACGCTGCTTCCATAGCCGCGTGAACTCCAATACCTCGTCGGGGGTGCGCTTCTTGGAATGGATCAGGATTGCGTCGGCTCCAGCTTCCGTGTAAGCGTCTGCGCGATCAAGGGCCTCTTGCATCCCCATCCCGGCGATCAGCGCTTCGATGCGAGCGATAAACACGAAGTCCTGGGATTTGCGCGCATCGCATCCCGCCTTGATCTTGTCTGCAAATACCTCGGTTGGAACAAGCTTCTGATGTCCGGCGATGAAGCTGTTCGTTTTTGGAAAAGGTTTATCTTCAATGCAAACTGCGGCGATACCGGATGCCTCATATTTGCGAACCATGTACGCGACGTTGGCTTCATCGCCAAATCCACTGTCGCAGTCGGCGATGATTGGAATCTCCACGGCGTCGTACATTGCCTGAGTGGCCATTAAAAAATCTGTCATTGAAAGAATGCTGGCGTCCGGCAGGCCATAGCTGGTGGATATCTCCAGGCTCGATGCCCAGATAGCATCGAAGCCATTCTTCTCAACCAACTTTGCGCTAAGACCGTTGTGGCTACCCATGGTTCGGATTGTGTGACTTGAATTGAAGAGGGCTCTTAAAACTGAAGCTTTACTAATGTTAGCTTGAGTGATCCCCATGTATTTATTCATATCTCCCCTCCCGGAAGGCCTTGAGTATAACTTAAAAATTAGGAATTGCTAATGTTTTTTCACAATTTTCCCAAAATATTTTTATAGGAAAATTCTAATAATTACTCTAATAATCTCGGTAGTTTCTTTAGTAATGCCTCTCACCCTTTGGTAACGTGACCGCGTAGATTACTTTGGTAACGGCTCTAATAATTTCCTTAATTTTGCCCATAAAAATTAAATAAACCCTTTAGATTGAATGGGAAAATGAAGTCATCCAAGCCTGGAAAATGACGCTAAGAGAAGCTGTTAAGAGCGGCAACTTTTCCCAAAAAAGGATGCTGAGGAATGTTCTCAGGGTGGCTGGCGGGTCAGTCGTGTCTTCAGTTCCAAACCGGGAATCCCTGTGGAAATCTCAAAGGCTTGTGGCTGCAACGGCTTCCCATATTAGTAAGTGCTAACAATTGGATGCCAACAAAAAAGGCCTCCATAAGGGAGGCCTGACCAAAGTGACGCAGTTTTTCTATCGTACAGCCGCTGCTGCTCCAGCCAATACGTGTCCTGGCTCGGTTGCATGATCGCCGTGGTGACTCCCTTCCTCGTTGTACCAACACATTGTTTCCGCGACCACTCTGCTGAGCGACTCTTTCCCTACTATGGACGCTTCCAACAAGGCGTCACCGACGATCTTTCCGCCAACTCGCAAGATCAGGAGCCGGGTTGGCTTCTGGCTCTCAAACCAATGCGGGATGTGAGGCTTAATGAAGAACGATTCTTCCGGTTGCACTACCTTGCTATGGTGTGTGCCATCACAAATCCAACCCAGGGTTGCAGGAGCCGGCCCGAGATTGTAACCGTATTGGTGAGTGCCGGTCTCAAGCTGATGGGGCTTACCGGAATTGGGAAGAACTTCGATTTCAAGGCTCTTGGAATAAGGTGTCACGCGCGATCCTGCCAACTCCCTCATGCGATAACAAGGGTGCTCCTCATCGGGCAGAACCCAATTTTGCGCATCTTGATGGTGGACGATCAACACACCATTTTGTGTATCGAGTTGGGGTACGAGCAGGTCGCGGACCGGAACGTGCAAGGTGTCCGCCAGAGCTTGAAGCTCATGCGTCGCCAAGGCGACCTCTCCGCTCAAGGCCTTCTTCAAGCGCGCCTTTTTAATTCCGGTGGCGGCTGCGAGGTAATCGCAGGAGTAACTTCCATTGTCTACATGAAAACGAAGCAACGCTGCATGGGCGTCCATCTGGCTTTCCATGGGCAGCACGTACTTGCAGGCTGATTCGTCGCCGAGGATCCCCAGTTCGTGCTGCGCATCACCCACCAGACGCCCGCCATAGGTCAAAGCCAGAATCAGCGCCGGAGACTTGGGATTGCGCGATGCAAAGCTGTGCTTCGCAAAAGGCAGGCCGAAAACAGAGTCGCCCGTATTCATCGGCTCGCAGAACTTGCGTCCGTTCCATTCGTAGTAATAGTTCACCTCGCCCACGAAGTAGGTAAATTGAAAGAGAAAGTGGCCGTTGTTCCACTCGACGTTGGGATTTTCGGGATCGTTGTCTTCGACCACCTGGAGCATCTTGATCCACTCCGGACGGATCATGGCCACGCGGCTCATGGCCGTATCCCGGTATTCGTAGTAGTCGCGGCCTGCTCTTTGCAGCACGCGGCTGCTGGAAACCGATTGCGACTTGTTCATCACCAACACGCCCTCGGAGGCATCATCGTGAAGGGGAAAGAAATCGCGCTCATTGACCGGCCAGATTTTGACCGCCTTGTCGAGGATCTCACTCGTAATGGGCCGTTCCCCAGCGACGATTTCGTGGATCAGTTCCTCGCTCACACCCAGGTCGCGCGCGGCCGCTGCTTCATTTCTCTTGAGATCGTTGATGAGAGCCAGAAACGTGGCCCCGGCCCTTTGCAGATAACTGGTTTGTTGAAGCATATAAACTCCTTTTTCGGCTTACTGTCGGATGTATCTCTCTTCGATCTCCCGAAATTTCTGATATCCCAGAATGTCGAACAGCTCCTTGAAGCTCATCTTCAAATTGGTCCGTTCCCAGAATCCCTGGGTGGTACCGGTCTCGCGAAGTTCCATCATCAGTTCCCGCATCGTGACCGCCGCTCCCATCCAGCCGGTGACCGGGTAGATCACGATGTTGTATCCCATCTCTTCGAGGTCCGAGGTTTTGATCGGAGGAGTCTTGCCGCCCTCGACCATGTTGGCCAGCAATGGGCCTTTCACTCTCTTTCGAATTTCACACATCTCGGCAGCCGACTTAGGGGATTCCACGAAGATGCAATCGGCGCCGGCCTCCTGATAAATGTTGGCGCGACGAATGGCCTCATCGAGTCCTTCGCCGGTGCGGGCATCGGTGCGGGCGATCAGGATGAAATCAGGGTCGGTCCTGGCAGCCATTGCCGCTTCGATCTTGCCGACCATCTCATCCACGGTGATGAGTTGCTTGCCATCGAGATGGCCGCAACGCTTGGGGGTTACCTGGTCTTCGAGGTGGGTTCCGACAATGCCCGCGCGCTCGTATTCCTGGATGGAGCGGTAAACGTTGAGCGCGTTCCCAAAACCGGTATCGACATCGGCAATCACGGGCACATCGACCGCGAGCACCACGTTCTTCGCATGAGTCGACATCTCAGAAATGGTTGCGACACCCATATCAGCAGCGCCCAGAAGGCAGGCTGAACTTCCAGCGCCGGTTAGATGCAGGGCTTCGAAGCCGCAGTGCTGTATGACCCTGGCCGAGAGGCCGTCGTAGGCGCTGGGCACGACCGCAATTTTTTTGTCGAGCAACATCTCCTTCATGCGCGAACTTTTCTTCACTTTAAAACCTCCTTCGAGTATGTTTGCGATTGAATGGCCTATTAGAAGAATGCGATCTCACCCAATAAGCGGGCGATAAAGCAGCCCCGTAGTTTCTGTAAGCACAACCTCAAGAGACTCATCTGATGCCTCCAAAAAGGTCATGATTATAGCTTGAATATTAATAATTGCTAATGTTTTTTGAGATTTTAGCCAATTTTTTGCTGTGATATTCATTTAATTAATATTTGCTAATAACCAAAGTCACTCTTGGCGAGGACGATCTCTTTAATCTTTGTTCTAATGATTGCGTGTGTTTGCGCACACCTAGCATCCACAATGTCCCGTTACGGGCAGAGACTATGTCGCCCGCTACGCGGGCTTTGCCTTCCCGGTTTCCCCACCCACAGCTTGCGCTGTGGGCTAGGAGAATGCCGCCAGCTTCGCTGGCTTCTGCAGTTGCTACATTTTTCACTCCAGCGCCCGCTTCGCTGGCTTTGGATTTCCCTGTTCTCACTTACAGGACTTACTTTAAGCGGCATCCAAGAGCCACCGATAGGCTTTGACTAACCCGACGAGACAATGTTCATGTCTTCTTTACTTTATGCAGCATTCAATATCCACCAATAGGGGATCGCAATTCCTAGACCGATTTGGGAATCGATAGTGTCGCACCCTGGGTGTTTCGGATTCCCAATTCGCGTATTACTCTGGCCGTCGCCGCCGGCACCCATTTCTCCCAGTCGCCCGAAGTCTGGATCAGCTTACGGATTCTTGATCCACTGGTTATCTTTTCTTCCCGCCGCCATAGCACATGCACAGGAAGTCCGAGATTGCGAAAACGCTCCAACTTGGTTTCTCCCCAACTGTCGTAG
The DNA here is from genome assembly GCA_035939495.1 of Candidatus Angelobacter sp. Lineage (GTDB taxonomy): Bacteria > Acidobacteriota > Terriglobia > Terriglobales > Acidobacteriaceae > Angelobacter. Next base: position 33,944 of record DASZFU010000066.1, read on the forward strand.
ATGGAAAGGAAATAGAGAGCGTCAGCCGGGCTGTAATAACGCAGCCGCTCGGGATAGCTGTGCGGAAATGGAACGATGCGAAAAGCCTCGCGCGGAATGCCCGCTTCCACCATGGAGCCTTCCACCATCAGGTATCGCTCGTAGAAAGTGAACGGGTTCGCGTCGACGCTTCCACGATTGGCATCCGTTGCTTCGTTTCCCATCTGCCACGGATCAGGGTTGGTGATACCGATGATGAGCACATCGCAAAGCGCCTTACCGGCCAGTAAGTACTCCATATGGCCAATGTGTAACGGCTGAAACCGTCCGTGAATCACGGCTAAACCAACTTTGGGTGTGCTCATCATCATGGCTCCTTCACCTACCACGGCATTACAACTGTCTTGACGGTCGTCATTTCACGCATGGCGTACCGAATTCCTTCGCGGCCGATACCGCTTTTCTTGACTCCTCCAAAAGGGATGTGCGGAGAATCGAACTGTGGCCCTTCGAGCAGATTGACTGCTCCTACGCGAAGCTTCTTCGCGAGATGCACGAAATCATCGTGACTTCGGGTTACAACCCCGGCCTGAAGTCCGAAGGGCGTAGCATTGGAAAGCTCGATGGCATCGTCAGCATCACGGATACGGATCACGGGCGCAACCGGACCAAAAGTTTCGCGCACCACTAACTCGCTCGTCCGGGATACCCGGTCGAGGACGGTGGGTGGCATGGATGCACCATTTCTATCTCCGCCGAACACCAGGACGGCGCCTTCTTTGACGGCCTGAACGCAACGGTCTTCCACTCGTTTCGCTGCTTCTTCATCAATCAGCGTTCCCATGTCGGTGGCAGGATCAAAGATGTCGCCAAGCTTCAGCTTCTTTGCGGCTTCGGTCAGCAATTTGACAAAGCAGTCTGCGACTTCGTCCACCACCAGGATTCGCTTGATGCCCCGGCACGATTGACCGGCATTGGAAAAGGCTCCGGCTGCCGCCAATGCTGCAGCCTGCTGGAGATCGGCATCCCGCAGAACAATCAGAGGATCATTGCCGCCCAACTCCATGGTGACTTTTTTAAGTCCCACTTTGGTCATGATCCGTTCGCCGGTCTCTACGCTGCCGGTGAGAGTAACCATGTCAACCAAGGGGCTGCTGATAAGCCCTTCGCCGATCTCGCGAGGGTCGCCGGCTACAACGGCAATCATGTTTTTGGGCAGGCCACAACGGACCATCAGCTCGGCAAAGGCAAAGGCGGAAAGCGGCGTTTTTTCCGACGGCTTGATGATGATGCTATTGTTGGCGGCAATGGCCGGCGCAACTTTCACGACTACCTGGTTCAAGGGCCGGTTAAACGGAGTGATTGCGCATACTACGCCCACCGGCTCATGAATCGTCATGGCAACTTTGTTTTGCCCTTTTGACGTGATCTGCAGCGCCTCGCCATGGAGTCTCTGGGCCTCTTCCGCCGCCACGATCAGGTTTCCGTAAGAGCGATCGACCTCACCACGGCTGTCCTTGATGCACATGCCCGATTCTTCGCTGATGCGGCGCGCGAATTGTTCTTTGGAGCGCAGCAACTCCTCGGCAGTCGCCCGTAAAATCTGGCTTCGTTTTTCGCCGGTGAGGGAATGGTCGTAAGTCTTAAGGGAGGCCAGCGCGGTTTGCACGTCTTCCGGAATATCCTTCGAGACGCATCCTGCTACCGCTCCGTTGAACGGGTTGCGGATGGCAAATTTCTGCTCGCGTTGCTGGAGACATCCGTCGACGAACATTAGCTTCTGCTCCCGTTCGTCTTGCACTTCATCCGCTGTTCCAGCCCGAGGGTGAGGTGCCCCGCAGCCGGTGGCCGGCCGTCTTTCAAAACACCCAAGATGCCTTCGGCGGTCCGGCGGCGCTGGCTGTCGGCGGATTCTACCGATAGAAACGCGCGATGGCTCGAAACCACGACATTGGGAAGCTTCACGACTTTGGCATACCACTCATCTTTGTGAGGATCTTCCGGAGAAAAAACATCTATGCCGGCCCCGGCGATCCTGCCCTGGGAAAGCGCTTCGTAGAGCGCCAGGCTTTCGACGAGCGCGCCGCGCGCCGCGTTGATGAAAAAAGCGCCTGCCTTCATCTTCGCGAACGCGCGGGCGTTAAACATTCCGGTGGTCTCCGGGTTGAGCAGGCAGTGGAGCGACACCGCATCGGAATTTGCAAGCAACGTATCCAGATCAACTTTGGTCACGCCATAAGCTTCCATCATGTCGCGATCAACGTACGGGTCACAGGCCACGACGTTGCGGTAAAAGGCTTTCAGGCGGACAGACACCGCGCGTCCGATACGGCCAAAGCCGATGATTCCGGCAGTATGATTTTGTGTGCGCCGTGGAATTCCGCCGGCGTAAATATCGAACTTTCCCTGCGATAGCCCAAAATGTTGGGGAATCAGTCCGCGCTCCAGGGCGAGAAGAAGCGCCATGGTGTGCGTGGCAACCTCGTCCACGCAATAGTCGGGGATGTTGAAACCGACAATGCCTCTTGACTCAAGAAGCTCCGGGGCGAGGTTATCGTAGCCAACACCCTGGCGGGCCACTACTTTGAGATTGGGACCAGCGGCATCGAGTACCTCATTGCGTATGGCACACCGATAGATCACCAACGCATCGGCGCCTCGAAGCGAATTCAGAAAACTCGGTCCCTCAATCTGGTGGCGCCCGCCGGTCGCGGGAGTAAAACGCAGGTCGAACTCGTTGCCAAATACCTCGTGCTCGATGGTTGCCACCGATGGATCTTCCGAACCATTCTTGCCGATTGCCCAAGGCAAATCAGAGTAAACGACCACTGGCTTTGGCATTTTCCTACCTCAAGCTCCTAATTGATCACCGGCATGAGCAAGATCTTCACTGGCGATAAATTAGAAATCACTAATATTTGTGGGGGAATCAAAACTTAGCACAGGCGAGAGAGCGATGTAAAGGAATTTTTCGATTTATTAATTTAATTATTCTAATTTTTCCCACGCTTCCGAAATTGGGAAGGAGCTGGCACAACTGGCAAGCCACAACCAAAACAGTCTCACGGATTGCCAAAATTGCCATAAGTTGTAATTGCCATAATTGAAAAACCGGCCCCAAGGCCACTCGGAAATTTGTGCGAAAGAACACAATCTCAAATCACTCGTTAGTACAAAAGAGATTTGTTACAAGAATTTCCAAGCGTTAACCCCTGTGGCTTCTTTAGCAGAAGCCAAAAATTCGGTGCATTATTGAGAGGTCACCGATTTTTTTGTCGTTTTGCCGCTACACGTCTGTAGGGGATCGCTCCCACTTTTTCATCGTTGGGACGTGAGACATTGAGACAAGCAGCAATTTTGTTGGCCGGAAACGCTCCCCCGGTCTCCGATTGGAGGCGTGCTCTAGATCGAATTGAAGGGACTCGATTGGTCTTCAAGAACTGTGTATAAAATGACACAAAGGTTGGTTTCAAGTTGGTTTAAAGTTAACAAAGGGGTGGGGGGGTGCTCTTACACCTTCGAAAGACTGCCACTATAGAACGAAATCAAAAGCTTTAACGCAGATTTACACGGATACACGCGGATCACGGATGTCGTCCCCGGAATAACCCACCCCGAAGTCCAATGCAGCCGGGTTGTTGCGTCTACCGGATTTGGGTCTTCAAAATACCCCCACACCGCCACAAAATCCGGAGGTTTTTTGATCCGAAATCACTGATTTTAAATGGTTTATCCATGAACAACTCCATCATTTTCTTGTAGCGGCCTGTAGCGGCTTGGATCGGCAATTTTTTCTGGATGGATTTTGGGTAGAGCTACGCCAACTGAATATTAGCCACGGAAGTTTAAGTCCCCGCGAATGACCGCGAATTGTCTAATTCACAAACAACGCTACAAGAGCGAATAATACACGAAGATTTCAAGTGTGTCAACAACAATCGTTAAAACGCGATAGTGGATGATAAGGGTGTTTTATGAGGACTCAACTCATCTCCTGTCGCTTGCCAAAAGCCGATAGCGCGCTATTACGGTCGTCGCTCTTTCACTACCTGTGCCGTTTCGTCTCTTTTTTTCAGGTGGATTTAGCGTCGGCGAGTGAGTCCCTTTGCCGAGGCCTCGGACCCAGGCGGTTCACGGAACGGTTCCACAGAAATGGGCTCGTAACACACTTCCAGCACGGTCAGGTATTCTGTACCGCCCGGCAATTGAAGGACTACGCTGTCACCCGCTGCCGACTTCATCAACGCGCGCCCCAGAGGTGACACCCAACTGATGTGGTTGCGGTTGAGATCGACCTCGTCGGCGCCCACGATGCTCACCACTCGCTCCGCTCCCGCGGCATTGGCATAGCGCACGGTCGCTCCGAAGAATGCCCTCGTCGCCGCCTGCCCCGCTCTCGGAGCTTCCGGGTCCACCACTTCCGCGGCTTCGATTCGTTTCGTGAGAAAGCGAATCCGCCCATCGATCTGCCGCAACCGCCGCTTGCCGTACTGATAGTCGGCGTTTTCACTGCGATCGCCGTTGCCGGCAGCCCACGCCACCACCTCCGTCACGGCCGGGCGTTCCCTGGTCAACAGAAACCGGTGCTCATCTTTGAGGCGCTCGAGCCCGCTCCGCGTTATGTAGTTCTTGCCTGGCGTCGCGGGCTCGTCCCTTTGTGGTTTTCTCGTAAACCCTTTTCGCATCTCGTAGTCTTTCCAGCGCGAATCCAG
>DASZFU010000067.1:0-39467 GCA_035939495.1 Candidatus Angelobacter sp.
CTGGGGGCTGATCCAGGCAACCAGAAGCGCCGAGCACAAAAAAATAATCGCCAGCGCGGGCACCGGATTGTACAGACGGTGCTGCTTGTATTGGGCCACCAAAGCCACGCCCAGCAGAAGCACCATCTCCAGCAGTACGGAGGCCACTCCGGAACGCGATCCCGAGAGAGCCACCGAGGCCAGCCCGAGCAGCGTAGCAAAGCCGGAAAACCAGTTCCATTTGTCGTGTCTCTGGCGGCTGATCCAGAACGCGGCGGTGAGAGCGACCAGCATCTCCATCAGCCCGGCATAGTGATTGTGGTTCACGTAGGGGCCAAAGATGTTGCCGCCCCAGCGCGGGACGACCGTCCAGTAGATTTTGTCGGGGCTCGAAAAGAACTGCACAATGGCAAAGATGGAAAGCAGAAACGTATATAGGGTGACAACCTTGCCCAACTTCAGCCATTGCGCGAGCGTGGCATTGGCAAAGAGCGTTGCGGCAAGAGCAAACAGCACCAGATAGACGCAACCCAGAATGATGGAATCACGCGTGGCGATGGGATCGATTGTTTGTCCGCCGGCGAACTGGGCTGCGGCCAGCACCAGAAGCAGGACGGGCGGAAGATACAGCGGAGTCCAGGCCAGCACTAATCCTTCTTGCTGTATGCAGCCAATGGCCCAGCACAGCATGGCCAGCACCGACAAGACAGCCAGCCCGCCCCATCCCCAGGGTTGCACCGCGCCGAATGCCAGCGGAGCAAGAAGCGCAGAAGAAATCAGGACAATCCGCGCAGCCGCAAACCAGCGTGAATCGCGGTACACGATAATGGGACGGGCCTTGGGCGACGCCGATCGGGAAACAGAAGAGGTATTCACAGCAATTTGAAACTCACAATCCCGAAGCAGTCGCCTCGCCAACGATTCTGAGGGAGACGGTGTCCATCCAGAATTCACCGCCGATCTCCATGGGAAACACGCGGCTGCGTGGACGAAACACTGAAAGCTTGATAACGCGCGTCCGTGGACCAGTAATGAAAGTTGTTTCCACTTTGTGCCAGGGCCGGGTTTCGACCACCTGGGAGGTGCTGGCGTTGATGCATGCTTCACACTCCGGGTCGACCACTCTCAAACGGGGACCGCTGTCGGAGGTTATGTCCTGCGAACGCACCCAGGCCGAGAGCGAGTAAAGCTGATGCGGCTTGACGGGAATAATCTGGTAGACCGGCTCGTACTCCAGATTCTGGGGGACGGTGAAATTCATGTACAGGCAATGTCCCTCGCGGCAAGAGGCAGGCTGGGCAACATCAAGATATAAGTAGGATTGATCGTGCAGCCTCCAGTCGAAGCCTCCGTTCAGCGGTTTTTCGGCAAAGCTACCGTTGAAGACCAACTCGCCATCTTGCTGGCCGCCCTTGATGATGCCTTTGGCTTGTAAGTCAACCCATGTAAGTTTGGCCTCGTCGAATTCCATGGCGTCGAGCAGGCGATCCACATACGGTATGGCAGCGCTGGCCGAAAATGATTTACCTTCTGCCATAATCTCCGCCCATAACGGCGCGGTATTGGCTTGCTCATCCTGCTTTCTATAAAAGTTGAGATAAGCTAGTTCGGTCTCCGGGTCGCCACATGGATGCACAACCTTTTGCCAGATCAGCATGGGATCCTGAATCGCCCGGCCCAGGAGCGCGAACGTCTGTTGCCGCTGGGATGGAACCAGGCGAAGGAATTGGGCAAAACGGTCCAGCGCTTTTTCGTTGTCTCCGGCCCGCAAAGCATAGTTGGCCAGGTTCCAAATCAGATCCGGACGCTTGGGCGCAAGCGCTACGGCTTTCTCGTAAGCGTTGCCGGCACACTCGAGTTGCCCGGCAAATTCACAGCCGTTGGCCAGATCGACCCAGTACGACGCTACATAAGGATTAAGCTCAGTTGCACGTTTCAGGTACGGCAAGGCCGTGGCGGTGTCGGCGCTTTGCCACTGCGTGAGGAATCCCAGCCGGTTCTGCACGAGCGCATTCTGCGAATCCAGCCTCGCTGCCCACTGGACATGGGCAAGATCACCTGTATCGACAAGCTCGCTGGATGCGGCAGAGCGCACGGCCTCCATGCTCAGAAGACCGCCGCCCACGATGATGACAGCCAGGTGCGTTCCAACCGTGGCTTTGGAACGAAGCGGGATTTTCAGCATGAGAATTAGGCTTAGACTTCCTGGGTTTCGTGGTAGTAGCCGCGATAGTAAGAATCGTAGTATCCGTCGTGATGCAGGCGGACTTTGTTGAGCACAACGCCCAACACGCGGGCATTCGCGTTGTCGAGGACCCTTCGTGCCCGTAGCACCAGCTTCTTGGGCGTTACGCCGGACTCCACAACGAGCACGGCCCCTTCCACAAGACTGCTCAGAATGGTCGCATCGGTTACCACGAGAAGTGGCGGAGAATCAACAATGATGTGCTTGAAGCGTCCGCGTAACTCCTGCAGAATCGCAGCCATTGGCTCAGACGAAACCAGTTCTGCCGGGTTGGGAGGAATTGGACCTGACGTGATCACCGAGAGGTTCGGCTGGGCTTTGTAAGGCTGGATCACATCGTCGATGGTGTTGTTGCCGGTGAGATAAGTGCTCATGCCCCGCTGGTTCGACAGCTTGAGCAGACGGGAAACACAGGGGCGGCGCAGATCGCAATCGATGAGCAGCACAGAACTGCCGCACTGGGCCAGGGCCAGAGCAAGATTGACAGCGGTGTTGGTTTTACCCTCGCCGGCACTGGCGCTCGTGATCAACAATGTCTGGGGCGCGTGACCGGCGACCGACAATAGTATGGAAGTGCGTAGAGCGCGATAAGCCTCCGCCAAACCGGAGGTTTCGCCCTGAAGCAAAGCAATGTTGGTGGTTCGGCCGTTGCCCTTGGCCGCGAGCCGCTTCGTGCTGTTGCCCGGCAGCAGGCGCTCGGCCCTGGGTTGTGCTTCAGCGGGAATGGAGGCCAGAGCGGGAGCGGCAATCAGCATTTCCACGTCTTCAGGGTTCTTGAGCGAACTGTCGAGAGCTTCCTGAACAAAGGCCATCATGCCGCCGAGAATAAGGCCGATCAAAAGACCGATGGTGATGTTGAGCGAGGTGCGAGGCCGTATGGGGCCAAGCGGCGCAAGGGCTGGATCTACGATGTGGATATTGGTGGAACGAAGTCCGGCGGAGACGGTCGCGTCCTTGAGATGTTCCAACAGCTTCTGATAGAGCTGCTGATTGGTCTCAAACTCACCTTTAAGGATGTTGTGCTCGACCAGCAGTTGGTTGAAATTTCCCAGCTCATCTTTTTGCTGGGCTACGGCCTGGGCCAGAAGCTGTTCGCGATTCTTGGCGGCTACATAATCGCTGTAATAGTGATCGACAGATGCTTTTTTCTCGTTGGCAACGGCGGCCTCTGCATCCGCAATTTCTCTGGCCAAACGAACAACCTTAGGATAATTCGGCCCATATTGGTTCAACGCTTCCACATATTGGCTGTGCAGATCGGCCTGTTTTCCCTGGAGAGTTCGCAGGAGATCGTTTTGCGCGCTGGCGTGGACACGGTCAGGATTCGCCTTGGCCTGGTTGTAGAACGCCTCGCGCTCGATGCGGTCATTTTGGGCCTGCGTCAGGTCGGTGCTGAGCTGCGCCAGACGCTGCTCAATTACGTTCTGTTTATCGCCGAGATCGGCAATCGCATGTTTGCGCTGGTAGTCGACGAGTTCGCGCTGCGAGGTTTCGACCTTGGCCTTTAGCTCGTCGAGCTGCTGCTCCATTCTTCCGGCAGCCTGGCGGGTGGCGTCATATTTCTGGCGGAAGTTGTACTCGGTGTAGTTATCGACCAGGGTGTTGACCACGCGGGCCGCGAGATGAGGATCGGTGCTTTCGAATCCCACGATGATAATGCGGCTGCCGGGAATCAGGTCGATGCTCAGCTGGCCTTTGAACACTCTGACCAATTGCACTTTTCGCGTTTCGGGGTTTACTTTCGTATTCACCACGCCGGCAAAGGCAGGATTCTGCGCCAGTCCTAATTGCTCGACGGTGCGCCACGCCAGGTTATCGGTCTTGAGAATCTCGATCTGGGTGCGAAGAAAATCGGCGTCGGTCTGCGTTTGCTGATAGACCTGGTTCAGCATCTGCATGGGAGGTGAATCGGATTCAACCTCGATGCGAGCGGTGGCTTTGTAAACGGGCTTGGTCCTGAAGGAGTTCAGGGCCGTCAACACGGTAATAACGACCATGATCGCGAGGACCGTCCAGCGGCGCCGCAACAGAATCTGCCAGTAGGCGGCCAGCGAGCCGGCGCCATCCTGGAACCCGGGCTGCATGTAGGGACGCTGCGGCTGAAAGCGGTCCCACGCCTGGGGCGTAGAGGGACCCAATGGAACGAGCTGCTGCTCGTCGGGTGAGGGAAGCGAGGGTTGTTTACTCATGATCGATTCTTTCTACAGCCGAAACAGGGCCAGGCCTGTGGCAATCTGAATTGCAGCCTCCGCGCCACGCCGCAAGGCCTTCTTGCTGCTGCTATCGGGAACAAAAAGGATGTCGTTGGGCTCCATCGTGACATCCGCAACTTGCCCGCTCAGGATTTTTTTAAGATTAACGGCGATTTCCTGGCGATCGCCCTGCTTGGAAGGATCGCGGCGAATGATCATGCTGTGCTCGCGCTGCGCCGTAGGCTTGAGATCTTCGGCAAGCGCAACGGCCTGCAACACAGTCATGTGCTCGCGAGCGGTGTTCATCACGAAGCCGCCCGAGCGGTTCACCGCCCCGACTACATAGACCACTCCCGCTTTGGGAACGGTGACCCAGTCTCCGGGGTAGACATCCACGTTCAGACTGGAATTGCTGGAGTTGAGCAACTCGTTCAAATTGATGGTGATGGTTTGCGGAGAATCCGCCGGGGTTCCATTGGTTGCCGAGAGCATCTTACTGATTGCGCCCCCGCGAGTGATCTTGACGACATCGCCGGCATCGTCGGCAATTCCACCAGCCTGGGAAATTACAGACAATAATTTGGCCCGGCCAAGTAAAGGATAGATTTGCGGATTCTTCACTGCGCCATTGATCGACACAGAATGGTTGCGCGATTCCTTTACGCTTACATCGATGTGAGGATCGGTAAGGGTACCGGTAGACTTCAATTGCGTGGTCAACAAGCGTGCAAACTCATCCAGGGTCAACCCGGTAGCATTGAGAGGCTTAGGCAGTAGAGGAAAGTTGAGTTGGCCGGACTGGCTTACACGGTAGGTTCGCGATAGTTCTGGAACGTCAATGATGTAGATGTCGAGAAGATCGTCAGCACAAATAATATATTCTTCCGACGGGATGGTAGCCGGAGCGACCTCTTGTTGTTGCTGTGGCTTTGGCTGCACCGGGCCTACACGATCTGAGGCTTGGCCGAAAAGCTGGCTGGCGGCGAGCAGCGATATGCCGAACAGAAGTATGGAAAGCTGAAAGATGGGCAGACGAGATGAACGCATTGAACTCACCCTGAATCAAAATCTCTGCGTGGGAACCGTTTCGTACTGAAAACCACAAAAACCGTACGGAGGAATGGGGGTACAAGAACCGATCCAACCAGAAATCGGTCTTGGAAAAATGAACCTGCAAGACGCTGGTCAGTTCCTTGATTCGCCTCGAAGGTCGGGAACCAGCGGCCAGCCCAGCGGCATATTCAGATTGTCTTCGCTTATTCTACCGTTACCAAGCGGCAAAATATCAGCGGCATCTATTTCCAGGGCCACAGCCCGCTGAATAAGATCGATGGCCACTACCAGGCGAAAAAGGTTCTTCTTGCGAATCAAAATGCCTTCCACGTCGGTAAGTGGGCCTCGGCAGACGCGCACCCGCTGTCCAATTCGCAGATAAGGATGCGGTTCAACACCAACCGAAAGAGATAACCAAGCCTGGAGTTGTTGAATCTCATTGTCTTTCAAAGGTTCGGGCTTGGGAAAACCTACGAGCCGCGCTACACCATTCGCCCGAAGTATATCGAGAAACTGCGATGGGAAAACTTTTACGAAAAGATATCCGGCGAACAGCGGCAACTGCAATGTCTTAATCCGGTCTTTCCAACGGCGAACCGATGTGTACATCGGAAGGAAATGAGCAATATCTCTTCCACCAAACTGCTCGGCTACGCTCTTCTCGTGATGCGCGCGGGTGTAAACCGCGAACCACCGGTCGCCGCTAACATCTGCGGTGGGAGAACTGAACGATGAAATTGCCGGACTTGCCATACAGCCTCATTGAAACTATCCAGAGCTTCGCCCCGTCACTTACATGGCCTAATGTGACTTAGCCCCTCTGGAATGAATTCCAGTCAGTAATAACCTACCGATTGTACGGGGGATAGTTAAACCTGAATGTTTCAACAATCGTCAGTATTTCTGGAAACTTAAGAGTTCATGTTATTAACTCGGCTAATAACGTGTCAAGAAAGAACGAGGTTAGTTAACGTTAGTACTAACGTTACGGAAGATGCTGTACAAGCTGTCTCAATATAAGACCTCAAAAATCTGCCTTCATTCTGCCAGGTTAAGATTTATTAATGAGAGAATACCTTCAAACAGCATAGTTGGCAGCGGTTTGATCGATGCAACCAGCATGATTCTGCAAGACTGCGGAACAAGGAGTTATCGATGGAGGGGCCGAAGATGACCGGACAGCCCGGAAAAACATATTCGATTCCCATTTTCGAAGCGGCAACCGCCAATCTGAGATTTACTGCGCGCCTGATGCGCAAAATCACCTGCATTTTCCGCGGCAATTGTTCGGCGCGGTTATCGGACTAGTGTTGTTGGTCGCGGCCGTTTCAATCTCAGTTCCCGCGGCCCGCGCGGCACGCACCGATCCGATGCGTGTGCTGCGAGAGGAGTGACGACATCTATCGCGGATGATTTTGGGTTGTGGCTCCGCTACCCTCCGACGTCAGCTTCTCCTGAAACACGCCTGCCTTCTGGAAATCGCCCGCTTTCACGATCGACAACGCATCAGGGTCGAGATGCCGGCGGAAGGCAGCATTGATCTGTTCCGGCGTGAGTGCCCGGATTTTGGCTTCGAGTTGTTCATCCCATTTCATGGTGCGGCCTAGTTGCTCGTGAGAAGCCAGCAGGCGCAACAAAGCCGCTTCTTGTGACCGTGCTACGATTTGCTGATCCAGAAAAGCTTTCTTCGCTGCGGCTACCTCGTCCGCAGTGAAGCCGTTCTTCAAAGCTTTTGCCAATTCATCTTTGAAGCTGGTTTCCACCTTAGGCGTATTGAGTGGATTGCTGCTGATGGTGGCCGAGAACATGGCAGCATCGCCTTCTGAAGGGGCCGCGAATCGCGACGATGCCCCATAACTCAACCCTTCTACATTGCGGATTCGGTTGGGCATGCGCGCTGCGATGGAACCGCCGAACATGTAGTTGGCCAGCAGCATGGCAGGGTAATCCGGGTCTCCATCGGCCATCTGGATTCTGATTCCAGCTTCAAACTGCGCATTCTCTTTATCGGGAGTTTCAATCTTCAGGTTGATCGAATCGGTTTTTTTGTAAGCGCTACGCAGGTGTTCATAAATAGCTGCACTGTTCCAGTTTCCAAGCAACTCCGGCACCGCCTTCTGGATCGCCTCCTGGTCGAACTGCCCGGCGATCACCAACTCGCCATGAGAGGCGCCATAGAATTTGTCGTGGAACTTTTTCACGTCATCGAGGCTGACGTTTTTCAATTCAGCAATCTGGTCTTCGCGCGGCGCCAGGTAGCGGGGATCATCTTTGGAATAGGGGCTCAGGTGCCGTTGCAGCTCCTCGGTAGCGCGCACTCCAGGATCGGTTGGTGGAGGTTGAAGCGCCTGCAGCCGCCGTTGCTGCATTTGTTCGAAATCCGATGGAGCAAATGCAGGCTCGCGCAGCATCTCCACCGCCAACCGCATTGCAGGAACCAGATTTTCCGCCTTGGTATCGATCGTGGCCGTGGCGCTTGAAACTGAGCTGGCCGCTCCTCCGAAGCCACCGCGCCCACCCCGTCCTCCTCCTCCACCGCCGGCAATTCCACCGCCGCCGGTTACGGCGATGCGGGCGTCCAATTTATCCATCTCTTCCTGGAGTTGCTGGCGGGTCTTGTTCTTTGTCCCGCGCGATAACATGTTGCCGGTGAGCTGGGCGATGGCGCTCTTGCCGGCCAGTGATTTCGCGTCGCCAAAATGGAGTTCGATGATCGCCGAAACCCTGCCGCCCGCAGTCTTCCGCGGCAGCATTGCAACCTTCATTCCATTGGCAAGATGGCTGCGCACGATGCGGCTTTCGATGTTGGCTGGGGTTGGCTCGAAATCTTCGCCTCGCGCCACCGTCAGGCCGCTCTTGTAATCTTTAAATACTGTTTCGAGGTTGGTTCGGGCTGTTACTACGGCGCGATCGGGCGCTGATACCGGAATGAATTCGCCAATCGTTCGGTTTGAAGCTTTCAAGTAGAGCTTGGCGACTCGCTGTACATCTTCGGGTGAGACATTCTTGACCTGGTCGTATTCCAGGAACATCAGCCGCCAGTCTCCTTGAGAGATTGGCGTCGTCAGGCCCAGACCCAACTGTTGCGCATCGGCGAGACGTTGCTCGATTCCTCGGAGTAACCTGGTCTTGACCCGCTCGACTTCTTCATTCCCAGGCGGGACCTTGGCCGCACTCTCCAGCATTTGAATCGTGATCTGCCGGGCTTCCTCAAGAGACTGATCGTCGGCGAGGCCTACCGATACCAGAATGAATCCGGGGTCGTGCAGTTGCCGGAATGACATGTTGGCTGAAAGTGCCTTCTTGGCTTCAACCAAGGCTTTCGAGAGACGCCCTGTTGAGCCGCCGCCGAATCCGCCTCCCATGATGCCCGCCAGCACTTGTAAGGGGGCGGAATCCGGATGACCAGCGGCGGGCGCGTGATAAGCCATCATGAGCTCCCGGCCGTTGCCGATGCGCCGCAGTTCGACATAGCGCTCGCCATCCTGCACCGGCTCAACGGTGTAGGTTTCGTCCAGAACACGCGCAGGGTGCGGAATTTTGCCGCAAGTCTCTGCGACCATGCCCAGCGCTTTTGCGGGATCAAACTGGCCGGCAATTACCAGCACGGCGTTGTCAGGCTGATAAAACTTTCGATAGAAGGCCGCCAGCCGATCGATGGGAACTTTCTCGATGTCCTCGCGCGACCCGATAGTCGATTTGCCGTAGTTGTGCCAGAGATATGCTGTCGACACTACCCGCTCTTCCAGGACGCGTTGTGGGCTGTTTTCACCGCGCTCAAACTCGTTGCGCACCACGGTCATTTCAGTATCGAGCAGGGCCTTTTCCATTTTCACGTTGACCATGCGGTCGGCTTCCAGGCCCAGGGCCCATTTGAGGTTTTCGTCGCTGGCCGTCACGGTTTCGAAATAGTTGGTGCGGTCATACGATGTAGTGCCGTTCCATTGCGCGCCGTGGTCTACGATTTCTTTCTTGATTTGGCGGGCGTTCGTCGTCTCGATAAAGTTCATGTGCTCGAGCAGGTGCGCCATCCCGGTCTCGCCATAGCCTTCGTGACGCGACCCAACCAGATAGGTCATATTGATTGTGACTTTGGGATTCGACGAGTCAGGGAACAGCAAGACGTGCAGGCCGTTGGGAAAGGCATACTCGGTGATGCCTCCGAGAGAAGCTCTCTTCTGCACGCCTTGCGGCAAAGTCTGAGCCTGTGCCGCGATAGCCAGAGCAACGGTAGTGAACAGGACGGAAAGAGCGGACTTCAAGCGCATGAATGGCCTCCGTGGTTGAGCGCACCGGATTATAACGCAGCGCAATGCCTGGCAAAATACCGGCAACACGTAGAATCTATACGTGTTGCTTACGATGCTGAGTTAAGTTTTGTTGGGAGGATTCCACAGAGCATGCTGAAGGCAAAGCAGCGAAACCTGGTTTTGCAAACCGACAGCTATAAGTTCACTCATTGGAAGCAATATCCTCCAGGTACAGAATTCGTTTACAGCTACCTGGAATCTCGTGGTGGCATGTTTGAGAAGACATTGTTCTTCGGTTTGCAATATTACCTGCTCGAATATCTCTGCGGCGAAGTGGTCAACGAGCAGGATGTCAGGGAAGCCCGGGTGTTCGTGGATCGTCATATTGGTCCGGGACTGTTTAACTTCGAAGGCTGGATGCACATCGTTAACCAACACGGTGGCCGCCTGCCCGTGATCATCAAAGCAGTTCCCGAAGGAACCCTGGTCGATGTCCATAACGTCCTGACCACCATCGAAAATACTGATCCGCGATGTTATTGGCTTCCCAATTACCTGGAGACTTTGCTGCTCAAGATCTGGTATCCGATTACAGTAGCTACACTGTCGAACGCCATCCGCAAGGTTTTTCTGAATGCGTTGGAGCGTTCCGGCGACCCTTCTCTCATCGATTTCAAGCTTCATGATTTCGGCTATCGAGGAGTCTCCAGCGAAGAGACCGCCGGCGTCGGCGCCGCGGCCCACCTGATCAATTTCAAAGGAACAGATACGGTTGCAGGAATTCGCCTGCTGCAGCAGTTTTATGGTTCAAATGAGATGGAAGGCTTCAGCATTCCGGCAGCCGAGCACTCCACCATCACCGCGTGGGGACCACAGAACGAAGCCCAGGCTTACAGGAACATGCTCACTCAATTTCCCGACGGGCTGGTTGCCGTGGTGAGCGATTCTTACAACGTATACTATGCATGTGAAAAACTATGGGGTGAGATGCTGCGGCAGCAGGTCTTGGACCGCAATGGTGTCCTGGTTGTCCGGCCTGATTCCGGCAATCCCAAAGAGGCTGTGCTGAAAGTGCTGGAAATTCTGGGAGCAAAGTTCGGCTCTCAGATCAACAGCAAGGGATATCGCCTGCTCCACCCCAAGGTGCGAGTGATCCAGGGCGACGGGGTGAATTACTGGACCATCCAGGACACCTTATCGGCAATCAATCGTGCCGGATGGTCAGTCGACAATCTCACCTTCGGGATGGGCGGAGCACTCCTCCAGCAACTGAATCGTGATACCCAGAAATTCGCTTTCAAATGTTCTTCCATCATCGTGAATGGCAAGGAGCATGATGTCTTTAAAGATCCTGTCGATGGACACGACAAAGCTTCCAAGCGCGGGCGGCTGGCCTTGCATTTCCCTCAGGGCAAATGGGCGACCGAGCGCTCGGTCCGCGATGCCCCTGATGCTGAGGATCATTTACAAATAGTCTTCCGCGATGGTGCTCTCGTTAAGAATCAAACTGCGGCTGAGATTCGAGAAAGAGCACGAAAGTGAGCACAAAAAAATGCGGCAACAGCCGCCCCTCGGCTGGAAAGGATTTGTTGCAGGAATGCGCTTGCTGATTCCTAATTAAACGAATCGGCGTGACACGTACTCCCCACTGACGGCGGAGTAGGAATCTGTCCCGGCGCGGGCGGTGTATTCCAGGGCTTATTGGTAAAGTCGAAGAAGTCCAGAAGATTAGGTTGGGCAGCATCGCGCTGAGTAAGAGCCGGAAGATTGAAACGCTCTTCGAGGAAGTGGATCACGGCTGTGTGGTCCATTGCATTGTGTCCGACATAATGCCTGCGGGTGAACGGTGAAACGATCATGTTCGGGACACGGAAGCCGATCTGAGCAGCGAAGCCGAGTTGCGCGGCGGCATCATTCGAGTGAGCTCCGGGACTGCCGGGGCGCAGGTCGCAATGATTGTTGTAGACTCCCGCAGTCTGTGGTGCGCAGGGCAGAAAGCTATCGGGATTCACCGCTATCGGAGTCACGTCGCCTTCCAGGCTGGCCAATGATGCGCTGGTGTTCTGGTTGGTGTGTCCTGGGACCGGCGGCACGTGATCGTAAGGGCCTCCCCCTTCATCGAAGGCCATAAAGAAGACGGAATCGCTCCACGATGGACTCGCCATCAGCGCATTGATGATGTTGGCTACCTGCTGTTGCCCTACCAGGATTGACTGCCCCGAACCGGGATGCTCATCACTGCTCCCGAAGTTGGTCTCAATGTAGGAAAACTGTGGAAGGGCGCCATTCTGCACATCGGTAAAGTATTGGCTGATCGGGGCAATGTGGTTTCCATCAACGACCAGAGCGCCGCTCGAATTCCTGAAGATGAAGTTGTTGGCGTAAGAGAAGTATTTGAACGTGGTTGAGGGGCTTCCGTCCGGATCGGTGTGCGAATAGTAGATCCTCCAGCTAATGTGATTGTTATCCAGAAGCTGAAAGACGGTCTGGGCGTTGAGCTGTGGCGCTTGATCGTCGGCGCCGGGGTCAAAGGCATAGCCTTGCGTCGTTCCGCCAGACAAGGTCGCAATCCGGTTCGGGATAGTCTTGCTGGAGATCGGCGAGAACCAGCGGTCAGACAGCCCGAATTGCGCGGCCATGTAGTAGTAATAATTCAATTCGGGATTGGTTCCGGTGGAATCGGTGTCGGCGTAGTAGGCCATGGCGCGCTGCCCGGTAAGGTCGGTGAACGTTCCACTGCCGGCCCCTGATTTGGCGAAGTTTTCCGCCGTGTGGACGAACCCATCCATATTGATCGGCCGTGACGGTGTGAAGTCCCAGCGGCTTACGTCGCCATAGCTTTCCAGCCATGAGGAGGTCATGTCGTCCAGGCAGGTACTGGTCGCGTGAAAGAGGCTAAAGGAAGCTCCTTCGTCATCCTGGTTGCTGATCGTGGCAAGCTTGTCGTCGATGCCATCTACGTCGTATGTGTGTCCGTCATCGCCGATGTTCCAGCTATTCGCCCGGCGGTAAGGGTTCAGCATGCCAAAGTACGTGTCAAAGCTGCGGTTCTCCTGCAGCATGAAGAGCACGTGGTTTACAGCCGTAATACTTCCGCTGGTCGATACGGTCACGATAGCCGAAGATGTTGCTTTTGTCCCATCGGCTGCAGTGGCAGTTGCAGTATAGGTCGTTGTTTGCGAGGGAGAGACGCTCAGGGTGCCGCCGCTGCTTGCCAGCGTTTGGCTGGTGCTGTCCACATTGTTGGTCACTATGACCTGGCTGGCATTCTGGGCAGTTATCGTAAGCGTGGAGCTTTGGCCTTGCGCGATCTGGGCGGGATTGGCGCTGATGGTCACTGCCAGCGCTGTTACCACGATGTTTTCTTGTGAAGAAAAAAAGAAGCCAGTGCTGTCCCAGGCTCGGATCACGACTAGATGGCTGCCGCTGCTCAATGCAACCGAAGCGGAAAGGTTGGCATTGTTGCTCTGGCCCTTAATTTGAGAATCGATATAGAGCACCATGCCTGTGATGGAATGTTCATTGTCAAGGGCGGCGGCCGTGAACTGCACCGGAGAACCCACCGTTGCGCCGTTGGCAGGCGAGCAAATGGCCACTGTTTGATCCACGGTAGCCGTACAACTTTGGCCAAAGGCAATATTGCCAGGCAATGCAACACAAGCAAACAGCAGAATCACTAGCGGAAGGGAACGGACCATGGTCACCCAGTATCAACTCCGCGAAACGACTACGAGTTTTTGCAGCAACACTCAACATTGAGAGTCATACTCGATGGAGAAGGTTGGCCAAATAGCGCTGTGCATCCATCACATCACCGGCTTATGCAATATGAAGTTATGTAAAGTAATATTGTTAACCATAATTAACATCTGATATACTCTCTCTTCGAACGTGGATTCATATCTAGGTTCTTGCACAGTGAGACATCGAGGGTTTCCCAAGGGATGAACGCAGTTACAAAAATCGAATCCACACTGCACGGAATGGATGCGACTGCAGGACAACCGGTCATTACCCACGAGGATGTTGACCGGGCCCATGACCGGGCGCTCGTCTCGGCTGCTCGTGCCCGGGGTGGGAGTTTTTCGCGGCTGCGTTTGCTTTGGCTGTTGGTTGGTCCGGGAATCCTGGTGATGCTGGGAGAAAACGACGGTCCCAGCATGATCTCCTATGCCGCCACCGGCGCTCAGTTTGGCATCGGCTTTTTTCTTCCCTTTATTCTGCTGACATTCGTCATGGCCGTTGTGGTGCAGGAGATGACGGTACGCTTGGCAGCCGTCACGCAGCGCGGCCACGCTGAGTTGATCTTTGACCGCTTTGGATCGTTCTGGGGATGGTTTGCAATGATCGACCTCGGCTTGGGTAATTTCCTGACTCTCATTACCGAGTTTATTGCTGTGCGTGCCGGTCTCGGGTTCTTTGGTGTGCCTCCCTGGGCAGCGGTTTTATCCGCTCTGGCCATTCTCTACCTGGCCTTGATGACACATCGCTATTGGACATGGGAACGGCTCACTCTGGCTGCCGCACTGTTCAATTTGATTTTTATTCCCGTTGCGTTTCTTACCCATCCCGATTGGCATTCTGTGGGTCATGCATTGGCCGGATGGAAGCCGCTGCCCGGCGGACTCAATAAGGATGTCTTATTAATTCTGTTGGCCAACATCGGCGCTACCGTCACGCCTTGGATGTTGTTCTTCCAGCAAAGCGCTACCGTCGATAAGGGGCTAACCACGCGCGACATACGCTTTGGCCGCTTTGACACGATCCTCGGCGCCACCCTCGCCAGCTTGGCCGCGTTAGGCATGGTTTTGGCCACTACGCCACTGTTCGCGCATCAGATGAGCGCGAAGGATTTTCAAGCTGGAGAGTTTGCGCAGGCCTTGCAACCGATCATTGGCCGATTTGGGGCTGCACTTTTTGCTCTTGGCATAGTGGAAGCTGGAATCGTAGCAGCCATTACGATCTCCACGTCCTCGGCCTATGCTTTTGGCGAAGTTGCTCGCCGGCCCCACAGTCTCAACTTGCCATTTGCGGAAGGCAAAGCCTTCTACTCTGTCGTGTTCCTTTGTGCGGCCGCCGCGGCTGCTATTGTCCTGGCGCCCGGACTCCCTTTGGTTAAGGTAGTGATGATTGTCAACGTCATTGCAGTCCTCGCTATGCCTCCGGCACTGGTTTTCCTGTTTATGTTGGTCAACGACAAGGAAATCATGGGATCGTTCGTTAGTCCCCGTTGGGCTAATTTGCTGGCGACAACAGTTGTGATCGTGTTGGTGAGCGCAGGCGTGCTCTTTGGACTCAGTGTGATCGCTCCTGCAGCCTTCGACCGCTTTGCCTCTCAAGTGACCAGGACATTGTCGGCGTTGTGATAAAGGTTATGCTGAAACAGCTTTAGGTGCGAATGATTGAAAAAAACAAAACCGATGATTTCAGCGGCTCCCTGGAGACCGAATTAGTCTTGTCTTCGCTTGAAAGTAGCCAGTTGACGGAAGCCAAGAAACCCTTTCCCCGTCGCAATCTCGGCCCCTCCCAGACACTGGTTCTGTGGATCATGCGGATTTATGTGTTATTCATGATGGCCGTGGTGATTTACCAGATATGGAGCGGGGCAGGGAATTGAACAAGCACTCAGCCCACGGCTTTTTTGGCTTCTGATTCGTGTTTATTAGCGTGTATTCGTGGCTGACTGGGTTTCCAACACTAACCATGCCCACGAAGCTGCTTCCCTTCAGCCCATAAAGCCGAGCGGGCTGAATTCTGATTGCCGAGTGCCAAATGCTATCTCGCCGGCGCCGTATAATACCCGGCTCGATGCCGTACCTGAAGCGGTTCGCCGCCCGGGTCTTTCTTCGCAACTTCAACCTGGATGCGCCGAAATGCAGAGTCTGACACGCGCCGGTTGGGATAATAGGCAATCAGATATTGGGTGCGTAGCTCTTCGCTGATTTTTCGGAAAGCCTCATCGAGTGAAAATATGCCCTCGGCGTAATAGTATTTGCCTCCGGTATCTTTGGACATCTGGATCAGCGCGTGTTCGCCCCCCAGGTTTCGCCCTGCATCGGCTGCAACCGGTACAACAATGATGCTGTAAATCAGGGCTTCGGCTTGCACGGCGCGCCGCAGCGCATTTTCGTAGCCAGTCTTGCTGGTGGTGTCGCCGCCGTCGGTGATCAGGACCAGCACCTTCCTGCCTTTGCGGTCGATCAGAGATTCTCCTGCCAAGAAAACTGTGTCGTACACTGCGGTTCCGGCTCCTGGTTGTAGCCGTTCAATCCCGCGCTCGATCGTTCGCAGATCAGAGGTAAATCCCGTAAGCTGGTCTACGTTCTCAGTGATCTGAAAAAGGGAGAGGTGATCAATGGGCCGCATGATGGAATGAACAAATCGCTTGGCCGAGGCGGTTTCGAGTTTCATATCGCGGCGCGTGCTTTCGCTGGTGTCTACCGCCAGCACGATGTTCAAAGGAAGATCGGACTCCCGGTCAAAAATGCTGATGGTCTGGGGAACTCCGTCTTCCATGATTTTGAAATCATCTTTCGTAAGATTGCCCACGGGTGAGCCGTGCGTATCGGTAACCGAGGCAAACACATTCACCAGCCGCACGTTCACCTTAAACGTATTGTCCTCGCCTTTAGATTGCCTCTGCGGGTCGGTGGTCTTATTCGGTGACGATTGCGCTGAAGAAAGAGAAGCCATGAAAAGCACTGCAAGGCAGAGCGGCAGCAATCCATCTCTTGAACGGCAAAGGGTCCCAGGGTGAAAGGCTCGGGTTCTCATGGTCAGAAACTTCTTGCTCATTTAGACACAGTGGATGGTCCAAAGTCTCCCTGGTTTCGAATTTCCTCTGGAAAAGGTTCGCCATCGGCCCAGACGGCTCCATCCTCGAAATACTCTTTTTTCCAGATGGGGACGGTCTTTTTTAGAGTATCAATGAGCCAGCGGCAAGCCTCAAAAGCCGGCCCGCGATGGGCGGAGGCAACGGCGATTAACACGCTGGTTTCACCGATTTCCAGCCGCCCTAAACGATGCACGATGCGGACCTCCCGCACCTTGAAGTTTTGGAGTGCCGCCTGCGCCAACTTCTCCATCTCGTTAAGGGCCATGGATTCGTAAGCTTCGTAGTCGAGATAGAGTGTCCGCCGTCCGCGGGTATTGTCGCGCACGATCCCTTCAAAAACCGCGGCGGCTCCATCCTCGGGATATTTGATGGAATCGGCAATCTTCTGGACT
This sequence comes from Candidatus Angelobacter sp., assembly GCA_035939495.1. Classification (GTDB taxonomy): domain Bacteria; phylum Acidobacteriota; class Terriglobia; order Terriglobales; family Acidobacteriaceae; genus Angelobacter. Next base: position 16,947 of record DASZFU010000067.1, read on the forward strand.
GCAATCTTTTCACGCACAATCGCACAGTGCTCCGGCTGAAGATCGATCCCATCATGTGCGGGAGCAACTGGGGATTTTCCACCACTTACCGGAGGCAGCAGACCCACCTCGTCGCCTTCACGGAGGATGGATGACGCCGTAGCGTATTCCTGGTTAATGGAGCAAGCGATGATATTCGACAAAGACTTGAAGAGAGGAAATTTCTCTGCGTAATGGGTTACAACCGAAGCCAGACTGGCGCCCGGCTGCAAGTCCAGGCTCTGCTCCTGCTGCCCAACGATGTCCTTAAGCTGCCCAAAAAGCAGCACCCTGATGCGCATCGGATTCCCTTCATAGGATACCGAACTTCAGGCTGAATGTGCCCGCCGATTTTTCCTAAGTTTCGTAAGGAGAATCCGATCATCCACACTGGAGGTTGGCTAGCGTTTGTGCATGCCGGTTACCATAGCCGTGCCTTCTCTCCGGAACTGCGGCACAACTAAAGCCTGCTCGATGTTAGGCTCATTGAACCCGGCCAGGGCCTGCCTCATGCGCTCGGCATCATCTTTGGCCCCAAGCTGGCTGTAGGCTTGGACCAGGAGCAGCATGGAAAAAGGGTTTCGCGGGTCTTGCTCAAGATGATAAACGGCTTTGGCAGAGTTGTTTTGCGCCAACAGCACCGTTCCGGCCGCGCCGTTGTATGCATGTTGGACGAAGCCGTCGTTGCTTCTGCCGGCTACCTGCTCCAGTTGGTCGAGAGCGCCAGCGGCCGATTCGGTGTTTCCATTCTGCACTGCTAATCGCACACGGGTCTGCAGGATGAATGCATACTCCTGTTCCAGCAGCGAATTGGAAATCTTGTGGTCTTCGTGGAGAGCGGCTTCTGCTTTATCAAGCAGGGCGATCGCAGTGGCGTAGTCTTTCTGATAGAGCGCCATCATGCGGTAGGCACGCGCTTCTGTGTTTCCAAGATCGTTCTCGTGCGCCTGCCTTGCAACTGCCTCAAACGCCTGGTCTGCTCCCTTGATGTTGCCTTCGCGGACGTAAGAAATGGCCGACTGAAGGCTCCATAGAGTTGCGTCGATTTTCGTAGTCGCCTTCTGCAGGGCTATTGCATATTCCGCGCGCGCTCTGGACTCATCACCCATAAGAGCGTAGGTGTCGGCGATTCCCACTTGCGACATCGTAAATTTGGGATCCAATCTCAACGAGGCGCGGTAATGAGTAAGAGCATCTTCGTATCGGCCTGCCATTCTTGAGATCTCGGCAAAAGAGTCTTGCGGATTGGATTCGTTGGGTAGCAGCACCGTATATCTCTTCATGGCCTCAAATGCTTTATCGAAGTTACGGATGCGGGCATTGCAATAGGCCAACTCATTCCAAGGCTCGGGGAACTTAGGATCGATACGGATGGATTTCTCAAACAGGGGAATGGCCCTGGCTGGCTGCTGCTGAATCTCGAGCCACGTTCCAGCCAGCCATGCCAGGCCTCCATCGTTGGGATACTCCTGCAACGCTTCGTTCATGGCTTGAATGGCGGGAATCCAGTGGCTCTGGACCGTGTTGGCCAGCCAATCCACAATCAGCTCTTCTTCCCTTCCGGCATACGATTTGGATTCCAGCGCCTTTTCTTGCTCCGATACCTGTTCCGCTGGATTGGCCGTGTGATAGGCGATCAAAACGTGGGCCAGCGCCAGGTGAGGATCGGCCTGAGTGGCTTTGCGCCAGCTCTCTAGCGCATCTGCAAAACGAAATGTCTGTACCTTGGACCAGCCATCATTGAACAAATTACGCGCCTCAGCGGAGGTGGTTGTAACGTTGATTCGGCTGGATTGGGTTGAGCTTTTATTGCCGGCGAAGGCGAAACTGATCAGGCACAGAACCAGGACAGTGGCTTTCAGTCGAACGATTGGAAATGACGAATCATTTCCACCGGCTTTCATTGGCCGCCTCGCAACAGATACCCTGGCTCTAATGGAAGTTTGCCATCGACTTTCAACACATTCACGCCGCTGGTCAGCGAATATACATCCACCAGACCAATGGCTCCCGGAATCGTGCTCACAGATTTCAGTACATCTTGTTCAGAGTTCACCACCACGATGGCGCCCCGGTGTGAGTTCATCAGGTCTTTAACTTGATCGCCTGACATGTTGCTCAACTTCTGCAAGGCCAGTTGCATCTCGGTCCCCGGAACACCTCGGAGAACCAGCACCACCTGCTTTCCATCCGGCCACTTGGCATTGCTGAGCTTCAGAATCTTGGCGAGATCGGCCGAGCTAAGGGAAGAGGTGCTGTTAGATTTGTCCACCACCACGGCCAATTGTGTAGCTTGAGCTGCTGAGCACAGCAGAGACGCAGCCAAAAAAAACAGAAGAAAAGAACTTTTTCTATGCATGGGCACTCGCTTACTTTGTTAGAAGACTTTAAACTTTGGAGGGATTTTAAGGCAACGGTACAGAGGTAATATTAGAAAATATTAACTATAGTGGAGCTATGAGGCGATTTTCTTCCTCTTTATTTGGCAAGATGGTCTCAATACTTTAAAAGTTGGGCGTCAAATTTTGATGACGGTTCGTCCAGCAATTTGCCCTTTGCGCATCTGGTCAAAGATATGGTTCACATCTTCCAGGCGGCAGATTTGAATCAGGCAGCGAATCTGTCCAGTCGCCGCTAACTCCAGCACCGCTCGCATATCCTCCCGGGTACCCGTAGCCACGGACCTTATTCTTATTTCACGCATCATGATGGCCGGAAAAGAAAGGTCCTCTGAGGGTAGCCCAACGACCACCAGGGTACCTGCGGGCCGTACCGCGTAAAAAGCTTGGTTGTAAGCCGCCTTCGAAGACGAAGCAACAATCGCTGCGTGGACTCCACCCATGTTGCGAAAGGCTTTGGCGACGTCTACGGTGGAAGCATTCATAGTCTGGTCGGCACCCAGTTGCGTGGCCAATTGGAGCTTGTCGTCAGCAATATCAACGGCCATCACCTGAGCCCCGAAGCTTTTCGCAATCTGCACTGCCAGATGGCCAAGCCCGCCAATACCAAATACAGCCAGTCTCTGGCCGGGTTGAATGCCCGCATGTTTTACCGCGCGATAGACCGTGATTCCGGCGCAAAACAGGGGCGCCGCCTCCTCTGGGGTCAAATTTTCCGGCACCTTGAGGGCGTGTGACGCCTTTGCTTTGATGAACTCGGCATAACCTCCGTCCACGCTGCCGCCGGTGATGGTCTGCTTTGGACACAGGTTTTCAAGGCCTTCCAGGCAAAGTTCACACTCACCACAGGCCCAATGGAGCCAAGCCACGCCCACACGATCACCGGCATTCAGATGATGGACATCGCTTCCCTTTTCCATCACACGTCCGACGACTTCATGGCCGGGAATCAGAGGTTTCTTGATGAGCCTCTTAAGTTGCGCCCATTCACCCTCGACAATCGACAGGTCAGAATGGCACACGCCGCAAGCCTCGATCTTGATCAGTACCTCATCCGCGGCAGGACTGGGCACGGGAACATCTTCCAGTGCCAAGGGCTGTTTGAATTCGTGAAGAATGGCTGCTCTCATAAGGGTCTAGCTGCGCTCCAATTTTGACAAAGGGTGAACTGCCTCGATGTCTGTATAGCGGGCAAAATCTTTTTCATTAAACGTTAAGATATATTCATCACGTTTGATCCAGCGAAGTAGAACATTGCTGTCGATCAGATACGGCAATCCCGTCATCCACTGCTAATCCTCATAAAAACTTTCCCGTGCGAAACTCTCAGTCCTCAGATTCGGCAAACTTTCAGATCCTTTAGCAAGAGCGTCCAGCATGGCATGAAACTCTTCAACGCTAAGATTCCCTTTGGGCTTGGAACGCAATGCCAAAGCTTCTTGCAAGAGCCGCTCGGCCAATTCCTCCAGCGCAACGCCCTGGGCTTCTGCTTCGGCCAGGAGCAGCGCTTCTGTTTCGTGATTAAGCTGAACTTGAATCGTCATTGCTTCTCCTCTTTCAATGTAAACATTGTATTGGCAAGTCAAGTTTCGCGGCACGAGGTTGGTGGCATTGTCATCTGGGCGATCTGTATTTCATGGCGCGATTCCTCTGGCGCTCTCGACGATGGGCAAGCCAAGCCGGTATCAGGCCCCAGGCGGTTGCGCCGTCGAGCGGAGCAGCCGGAATCAGGTTGAATGCTGCAACAAAAAGACTGTAAGTGCCCAACACGAACAGGAATATATTAATGGGTTCGACTCGGGTGTAGCCAAATACCATGACCCAGGTCACCAGAGGAACAGCGACTACACCCTGCGCTACAACTCCGCCCCAGGCGATGGCGCACTGATCGATCCTCGACCATGGCTTTTCGTATCGGCAGAATCCGACGAACGGATAGAGTTCGATCGCCCAGACCTTGCATCTCAGGCGTTGGGCCGCAATCATGTGGCCGCACTCGTGAATCAGAAGTACGCCCAGATATGAGAATAACCCAACCACGGTTACAACCGGACGCTGGATGGTTCCCACAATCATAATTGCGACAATCAAAAATACAGACCAGTGAACATAAAGGTCCACTCCTCTGATCCATCCGACATGAGTCAGTTTGCCCGGCTTGAATCGTCTGATTTTTGTGATGATGTTTGGCATCTTTGCTGAAGAGTCTACGGCAAGAATAAAAAAAGGACAAAGAAATCTACTTGAGGTGAATTTCATCTATGCCTGAGACCACAGTAAATTTGCCGCTTATTGCGACAACTCCAAGCCATCTTTTTCCTCGACGACCTTGCGTAGAACATCCTGGAGACTTCCCCGGATGAGAAGTATTCTTTCCTCAGCCACACCTTTGCTATGGCGCTGAAGCGGGATGTCCGGGTCCGCATGTTGACACGTGAGGTCGGGGTTCGTCCACAGATTGCCTGGATTTCGAGAGAACGTTGCCATGATCCATTGGCCATCGCTGGAGACGGTAGCCAGGAATGGTTCGTCAACACGCCTGCGCGCGTTAAAGAAGGTGATCCCGCCCGGTTGCCTCTGCGTGAAAGTTCGCTCAACTGGCCAAGAGTACGAGATGCGATAGCGGTTGGGCAGCCACTGATGGATGGGCATCGTGATCCGCTCGGGCATGTCCGACGCCAGTAAAACGAAGCGACCTTCTTCATGAACGTAGGTCCGCTCCAGCCGCGCGTCATGGAGCAGTGGTGAAACCATTCGTGGGTCTGTAACGGCCTGGACCGAATCGAAATCGGCGCCGGAGTTGTTAACGAATTCGTAGTGCAACAAGACACCATCCGGCTGAAGAGAAGCCCTGGCGAGAAAGTGTATACCGGACGCAAGCTCCACTTCGTATTGCAATGCATGCCCCCTACGCAGCCAAGAAGGCCGGGAGCCATCGTGCCCGGCTTGCCATAGATACAGGTGCTGTGCCTCATTTGATCCATGTTTGCGAACGGTAACATGTTCCGGCAACAAGACTAGGACAGCATCTCGGCCGGACGCCTCGCCGGTGACACTCAGCCACAGAGTTGGATCGGAATCCTCTTTGGCTACTCGCATTTTCAGGTCCGAAGGAGCAGCAACTTCCAACTCGTCTGCCGTTGAGGTTTTTTGACTTGGCTCAGAGCGGGTCGTACGATTGCACGCCAGCGACGATAACAAGCTCAAGAATATTGCACAGCCACCGATTGTCTTGATTGGCTTCACGGCAACAGCTTACAGCAAGGCGATTGTTAATTCCCTCGCAGAAGCTTCGCGGCTGCCAGAGCATTTCCATCGACGCTTAAGGTCGTTCCTCTGGTCTCAAGCGAGGTAGCACCGGCAATGTCCATTGGTCTAAGCGATGGCAATTCTGTATTTGCGGCTATTTGAAAAGGAATTCCAACCCGACCGGGCACCGCATTTCTCTTGTCCCCGGCAGGCAAATATTGTTTAATTCAAGAACATTTCCCGGAAAACCAAAATGATTTTGAAATGCACAAAGTGCGGCGGTCTGTATACGGCCAACGGCGCAAGCCAGGAAGTCAGATGCTCCTGCTCGGAGGAAAAAACCGTAATGATTTCGGTCAACGGGCAAGAAACATTTGATCCTGCAATGGATGAGACGACCATGCGCATCGATTCGCGGACGGACACCCAGCCGGAATCCGCTCCGACCATCCGCGCGCAACGGACTAACTCTGTCTTGTTCAGCCTCGGCTTACATGTCGACAATGGCCAGCTCCAACCCATGACCGCTCCAGAGAAATACGAATATCTGCAAGCTCTGGGCGCGGGAGGCATGGGCGAAGTAGTTCGCGCCTGGGACCGCGACCTGCATCGATTTGTGGCGGTCAAGCGCCTGCGCTCCACTTCGGATTTCCGCGAAGCGATTTTGCGCTTCGTGAAAGAAGCTCAAATTACGGGCAAGCTAGAGCATCCCAATATTGTCCCCATCCATGACCTCGGCATCGACTCCCAGGGACGCATCTATTTTTCCCTGAAGCTGATCGAGGGGGAATCTCTCAAGAGCATCATCGAGAAGCGCAAGACCAATCAGGAGCTTGCTCCGGGCGTGCGTTATAAGGATGTCTATACGCCACTGCGGATGCTCGAGATTTCCATTTCGGTGTGCCAGGCGATTGCCTACGCGCATTCCAAGGGAGTGATTCATCGTGATCTGAAGCCTGACAACATCATGCTGGGGCGTTACGGTGAGGTGTTGGTAGTCGATTGGGGCATCGCTAAAGTTTTCGACGCCGGGACCCCACAAGAAGAACAGCACACCATTCCTTTGACCGCTCTCAATGCTCTCAGCCCAGAGGCGTCAATGGAGGGATCGGTCGCGGGAACGCCTGCCTATATGCCGCCCGAGCAGGCGCAAGGGCAGGTGCAAAGCATCGGTCCCCGCAGCGATGTCTACGCGCTGGGTGCTGTGATCTATCACGTAATCGCCGGACGTCCTCCATATGAAGGCAACTCGACCCTTGAAGTACTGAAAAAGGTCCAGACGTCATCGCCCAAACAATTGACCACAGGGACGGTCGGATTCCATCCAGTTCCGCGCGAATTGAAAGCCATCTGCGCCAAGGCGATGTCGCGGGAGCCTGAGCAACGGTACTCGACTGCCGAAGAGTTGCGCAACGACCTTCAAGCCTATCTGGAACACATGCCAGTGGCGGCCTGCCCCATGACTCCATGGGAGAGATTTCAAAAATGGCTTAAGCGCAATCGCAAACAGGCCCAGATTAGTTCCATTGCCGCGCTCACAGTCATCGTAATTTTGTTTTCCGCCTACTATGGTTTGCGTGAATGGCGGATCAGAGGACTCCAGCATGATGGTCAGCAGAAGCTGGCCGCTTTCCAGCAGCATCACCAGGCTGTTGCCAAGAGCGATTCTGATTCCAGGGAAGCTTACGATGAGTTGAACGAGGTGCTTCTTGATCTGCAAAGGGCGTTAGACCTGGCTCCCAGCCGTGCCACTACAAAGAGACTGCTTTCTGATACCTACCTGGAGCAATGGCGCGTGGCCATGCGCGAGGAAAACTCGGCATTGGCGAAAAACGCCCGGCTCGAAGTCAACCGCTACGAAGGTGGAGAGACCAATCGCTATTCAGCCGAGTTGAACGGTTCGGCAGTGGCCGATCTGGTTTTGGATCCTCCTAGCGCCCAGCTTTATCTCTTCGAGTTCGTTCCCATGAACTCGCGGCTTACGGATGGTTCGTTTGGCTCCCGGCTGGTTCCGGTTCCTTACGATCTGAAAAACCGTGATGTTGTAGCAACGGCATTGCAATCCGAAAAAACCCGCGCAGTCTCCGGGCCGGCAGTGCTTGCAGGCGAGCACACGATATTCAATCTGTCGCCTCCCGAAGTGGCATTGGTCTCGCATGACGAGATCCACAACTTGCATCTGCGGCCTGGGAGCTACCTCTTGCTGGCGCGCAGCCCCAACCGCGCAGATGCACGCGTTCCGCTCTACATTCCCATGTCGGGCCGCGTGGAGCAGACCATTCACCTGCCCGCGCCGGATGAACTGCCGGCGGGATTTTTCTACGTTGCCGGAGGCCCAGCGCGCGTCGGCGGCGACTCTGCCAATGCGCTTCCCGTGCAGTCGGTGAACGTCGGCCCATTTCTCCTCTTTCACGATGAGATAAGCATGGGTGACTACGCAGAATTTCTCAAGGCCCTGGTCGCAGACCACAAACGTGCTGAGGCGGAAAAATACGTGCCCCGCGATTTCGGCAAAAAAATCGTGGTCATGGGGCCTGACGGTTCTCTCAGTGCAATCAATACCAAGCATCCCAAATGGTTTCTGGCTTCAGCAGTTCGTGGAATCTCATTCAACGAGGTGCAGGCTTACATCCAATGGCGCTCCGCCCGTGACGGGCTGCCCTACCGTCTGCCTACAGAGTACGAATGGGAAAGCGCCTGCCGTGGCGCCGATGGCCGGCGTTACTCCTGGGGAAATCGCTATACTCCGGGATTTGCTTTCATCCTGCAAGGCTACAACGATACCGCCGGAGACCGAAGCTGGAAATGGGAAGACTACAAAGATGAATCGCCGTGGGGTGTGCACGACCTGGCCGGAGGAGTAGCGGAGTGGACGTCATCAATTTACAAACCGTTCGCGGCCGCCGGGGATGCAGAGTATGGACAGTATGCCATCCGCGGTAACGCCTGGTCGCTGCCCCCGGTTGGTCTGGAATGTGCGTTCAGAACTTCAGGGCAACCTGACTATTTTCATCCCACAATAGGTTTTCGCCTGGCATTGGATTATCCGGTGAAACGGTGAGATATCGCCACGGGTCACTCCGGAGGTTCCAGTGGAAGCCTTGCTCCGTGGTGAACTTGACCTTCCAAATCATCAAAGACATCATCGACCGCACGACCAAGACCCTTTTTAGCTTGGGCAAGCCCTTTACGGATCGCCACCACCGTGTCCAAGTAACCCGCTACGTCCTGGTAAGACATGGGGTCGAGGACAACCGCTTCCGCCCTTCCTTTAACTGTCAGTACCAGCGGACGCCCTGACTTCCTCATGCGTTTCATTAATTGCGATGAATTGCGCTTGAATGTGGTGAGGGATTGGATATCCTGGCTAATGTCAATCACAGCTCATTTCTCCAGCATTATTCTAGCATCCAATTTGATGCTTGTGAAGGCTGCAGAAGTTAGTGTAGTAATTAATCATGAAGCGGCCGGTCAATTTGCGCTTAGAAAAAGACACAATTGCAGCACTTGATCGACTCGCACGATCACAGGACTGCGACCGCACTTACCTGCTAACCGAAGCGGTCAATAGCTATTTGGAATTGCATCATTGGCAGATCGAGCAAATTCAAGAAGGTATTCGAGAAGCCGATGCCGGACAACTCATCGATCATGATGAAGTGATGAAAAGAATGCGCAAGAAGATGCAGAGACGTCGCAGGCAGAGATGAAAATTCGCTGGACGCCGAAAGCTTCAAATCAACTGGAAGAAATTTATGAGTATGCGGCAGATAACAACCTGCGCGTGGCAGAAGTGCTTGTGGAGCGAATTTATTCCGCTATCGAGATTTTAGAAGATTATCCTGAGGCTGGCCGTCAGGGCCGCATCGAGGGCACCCCGCGAATTGATTGTGACAAATAGTCCGTACATCTTTTTTTATCGCATCCGTCGTGAGATGATCCATATCCTGGCGATTCTTCATAGTGCACGAAACCTGCCGCTGCGGTTCTGAGAACATCTTACAAACGCATCTCACAAACTTAAAACGCCAGTCGTGGTGGAGGAGGCTGCAAGCTGTGCAAAAAAGGCAAAATTATTTATGCAGATGATCGCATCAACTATCCCAGTCCCATTGCATTTGACGCCTTAGAGGATCTGACGAAAAAGCTTCGTCCGTAAACGAGATACACTGTGCGGCGGACAAGCTCCACAAGAGAAAGGCCCAGCCGTAAGCTTGTATAATTCTGATTCGAAAGAGGACTGTTTCATGGGCAGGTGTAGTGATTGTCCGGTCGAGAGATCACAGATTCGGTGCAACAAAAGGTAATGGAGACCGTTGAACTGACCGCCCACTTGGTGGGAATGGCGCCGATAGAGCGCCTTGATTGACATCCCATGGTGCCTGGACTGAAAATTGAAGCTACTGATTTAGGGCACCTGCTGGGCCATCTTCTGGATTGCTTAGCCGGCTTTTGCGCTGCACTGTATGCTGCATTTCCAGCGCATCTTAGCGATTTTGCCGTTTTGCATTCCTTAGCAGTCAATCACCTCTGCGCACCGGAAGAGGCAAAGAACAGAATTCAAGCTTACTCAACGTGCATAGCCCGAGGATTCGCCCACTGCACTGATGAGGATCTGGGCCGTAAGTTACCGACGGTCTTCGTGCCACAGGGAGAGTTGCTCATGACAATTCTGCTCGGAAATCTGGAGCATCTGATGAATCACAAGTACCAACTCTTTTTCTACCTCAAGTTGTTGGGAATTCCTGCCGGCACTCAGGATCTTTATAAACTGCGGGGAGCGCCAGGGGGGATGTAAAGCAGTTTATCGCGACCCCATTTGATGGAGACAATAACAAATGAGTACGCAACGAATCGTTTCCTTTCTTCCTTCTGCTACTGAAATGCTGTGTGCCCTGGGATTGGAGGATCAACTCGTGGGTATTACCCATGAGTGTGATTATCCATCGTCGGTGAAGGGAAAGCCGATTGTAGTCTCTAGCGCGGTTCCTGTGGAGACAATGACTCAGGCGGAGATTGACCAGGCAGTCTCAGAAAGAATCAAAAAGGGCTTAAGCGTTTATTGGGTGGACGAAAATCTTTTGCGAGATTTGGCGCCTGATCTGATCGTGACCCAGGACCTTTGCCAAGTTTGCGCGCCTTCGGGGAACGAGGTTACGCAGGCCCTGAATTTACTGCCCAAGAAACCAACAATTCTTTGGCTGACGCCCAAATCTCTACGACAGATTGATGATAACTTGCGGGAACTAGGGGAAGCGACCGGCCGCCTTAGCCAGGCCGAAAATTTGATCGCGACCGGCCGCGACCGGATCGAAAGCATCGCTGCAACAACAAAGTCGCTGTCGTTGCGTCCGCGTGTGTTCTGTATGGAATGGATTGACCCCATTTATTGCAGCGGACATTGGGTTCCCGAGATGGTGAGAATCGCTGGTGGTATCGATGAACTTTCACGCCAAGGAACGGATTCTATTCGGATCGCATGGGATGATGTCTTGAAATGGGCTCCTGAAGTCGTGATCATCATGCCATGCGGCTGCCATTTGAATAAGGTCATGGAACTTACTCCTGAACTTTTTGGTCGTTCGGGCTGGTTTGATCTGCCGGCAGTTCGCGCGGGACGGGTATATGCAGTGGACGCAAATTCTTATTTCGCTCGCCCTGGGCCCCGCGTGATAGACGGAACAGAACTGCTGGCCCATCTCATTCATCCTGAGCTTTTTCAATGGCATGGTCCCCAAGGCGCCTATAACAACGTGAGTGTCGAAACTTTCAGATTACCCAGCTAACCCACAGTCGAGAATTTGGTAGTGATACGCCGAAGAAAAAGACTCCCAAGCCCAAAGCTAAGAACCCGCCAAGAGAGAGCACGCCACGCGAAGACGTGAATCAGGCCGCTGAAGCGTTCTTATCGTGGTCGCCTGAAGGCGACTCTCATCCTTCTCGCCGCTCTAACTCCAGAGCGATCGAAGTCTCGCGGCATCGGCTCGTCCCTGGTTGAGGCCGGCTTTGGCAGCAGCAGGACGGTGGCTGCGATCCATCAGATTCATGCCGAATGCATCGTGGCTCGCGTCATCTGGCTTAATCAATTCGACCCGAGCACCGCTCTGGCGCAAAATCTTCAGCTCATTCTCCAAAGGCTTGCTGAAACGCTCCGCCATGGCGGGATCCGGTATGCGTGCGGTCACTGCAACCACCAGCACTGCATCATAGCCTTTCGCTACATCTGCATTCGTCGTCGAACGCATGCCGCCGTCGATATACCGGCGTCCGCGGATCGTGATAGGCGGAAAGATGCCCGGCACACTACAACTCGAGGCCACGGCTCGCGCCAACCCGATGCCGGCCTCGCGATTCCAAACCACGAACGAACCATCGGAGGCGTCGACCGCGGTGCAGGCGAAGGGCCGCCCAGGCCAGGCGTCTTCGGGAAGGCCAGAGAACCAGCCGCCGAAGCTCGCAATGAAATCCTCCTCACTGATCGTCTTGGCGGTGAGCGCCCATGCCCCGATCTCCGCGCGCACCTCTTTTGCCGGGCGGACGCCAGAAACAGCTTCCTGCATCTTCTCAATCAGAATCGAGAGGTCGGGAGCCGACGTTGCTGGCTGCACTGCGGGAGCGGGTTCCTGCTGTTCGGCGATATAGGTTTGCGCAAGGTGCGCAATGTCGCGCCCCATCGCAAGATTGGCCCCGACGAATGACCCCGCCGAAGTGCCGGCGATCAAGTCGGCTTGCGATAAATCCACCCCGCCTTCCATGAGTCCGGACACAATTCCAGACTCCCAGCCGATCCCGACCGGCCCTCCTCCGCCCAGAACTAGCGCCCGTTTCGACAAGGTGTTACCTACTAATCCTCAGGTGTTTACGTTGATGAGGACTTATCATACTAATGAGGTCGCGGCATTATACAGACTTTGTTAGGCGCACCGATACTGAATGCCTCGTTGAAGTACACTACGTGACGAAAAACCGACGGTTATGACGTCTTCTTCTTATCATCATTTGTTACCGCACGCCGAGATTAGATCTCGATTCAGGGCTGTCTTGGCTCTTGGGATATTGCTTTGTTTGGACGGTTTTGGACAGCAAGCGGCTGATCCTGCCGCCACCTTACGGGAGACCAAGGAACGGTTGCTGGCAGACCTGGATCGCATGCCGCGATACACTTGCGTACAGACGATTACGCGGACCTATTACGATGCCCGGTCGCGGGCCCACGGCACATCCTGTTCAGCACTTATCGCGAACGCTGGGAAACGCAGGCCGCCCGCATTCGCCTGGGATCGGCTGCGGTTGGACGTCGCATGGGCCAACGGCACCAACGTCATTTCCTGGGTAGGCGCGCCCCGGTTTGCCAACAACAATTTGGAAAAACTGGCTGGCGAAGGGCCACTGGGCACGGGAGATTTCGGCGTTTTTCTCCGCGAAATCCTTCTCCGGACAACGCTCCATTTCCAGCGGGAGCAAGTCATTAACGGCAAGCGCCTCTTGGAATACTCCTATGACATGCCGCTCGAGAAAAGCACCTACCATGTCAGGGCGTCAGATGGATGGGCGCCGGTTGCTTATAACGGCACTCTCTTGATTGATCCCGAAGCTGCGGATTTGGCGGGGTTGACCGTCCAGATCCCTAAAATGCCTCCCAGCAGTTCTGCCTGCCAGGCGACCAATGAGCTCACCTACGGACGGACTTCCATTCACGACCGATTGGCCCTGATTCCTCGAGAGACACGCCTTGAGATATTGAACACCGCTGGGACCGAAACACAGAGCCAGGCGATCTTTGCAAACTGCCGCGAGTATGCAGCTACATCCCGGATAATTCCTCTGGATTCACAGAGCACCTCCGCGACGCAGGCGGAAACGTCACCGCTCGAGCCACCAAAACCATTACCCGCAGGATTACATTTTAATGCCCGCGTCAACACTCCTATTGACTCGGATACTGCAGCGGCCGGAGATCCCATTGAAGCAGTTCTTCGATCGCCAATGCATGGCAAGAACAAAGCTGTGATCGCTCCGGCAGGCGCCCGCATTCATGGTCGCTTGATCAAGGTTCGCTGGCAGTCCACGCCTATCTCGGGGCTGGAGATTGCGGTCCGGTTTGAGTCTATCGAGATCGCGGGAAGAGACGTTCCGTTCACCGCAATTCTCAATGAACCTCCTCCAAAGGTATTGACGGGTACAGCCATATCAACCTCATCAATCATGCTGAAGAACGATGACGTTGCCTTTGGCGGTGCTTTCCATTTTCCAAAGGAACATCTACGAGTGAAGAATCTGGACGCGCAATGGGTTACCCGAACTCCGGAGGAAAAATAAGAATCGCCACCCGTCACTGATGGCTGGTTAGCCTCGACATTTTACTGCTGACTCTTTCCATCCCCTGTTTTGCAAGATCGCTTGGCTTTAACTGATACGCCCGGCGGTACTCTTCAAGAGCATGGGCAAGATCTCCCTTTTCTTCGAGCACGTAAGCAAGGCTGTAATGGACTTCGGCAAGATTAGGATTGATCCGTAGCGAAGCCCGGTATTCGGCGACTGCTCCCTCCACATCCTCACGTTCGAGGAGCGCGTTGCCCAGGTTGTAGTGTGGCTCGGCAAGATTCGGATCGATCTTCAGCGCAGCCCGATATTCGGCGATCGCGCCCTCCACGTCTCCTTTGGTCTTGAGTGCATTACCGAGATTGCCATGGGCTCCGGCAAGATTGGGATTGATTCGCAACGTAGCCTGGTATTCGGTGATTGCGCCCTCCACGTCGTCATCCTCAAGCAATGCGTTGCCGAGATTGCCATGGGCTTCGGCAGAATTGGGATTGAGCCGCAGTGCAGTTCGATATTCGGTGATTGCACCTTCCAGGTCTCCCTTGGCTTTGAGCGCATTGCCAAGGTTGCCGTGGGCCTCCGCAAAATCAGGATTGATTTGTAGTGCGGCCCGGCATTCGGTGATCGCACCTTCTACATCTCCCTTCGATTCGAGTAGCACGTTGCCGAGATTGCCATGGGCTTCGGCAAAATTGGGCTTGATTCGCAATGCGGCTCTGTATTCGGCGATTGCTCCGTCTACATCCTTCTTTGCTTGGAGTAACACGTTGCCGAAGTTATAGTGCGCCTCGGCGAGATTAGGACTGATCCGCAGAGCGGCCTTATATTCAGCGATTGCTCCCTCTACGTCCCCTTCAGTTTTGAGTAGGTTCGCGAGGTTATAGTGCGGCTGGCCAAAATCGGGATTAATCCGCAACGCCTCTCTATATTCGGCAATTGCGCCCTTCACGTCTCCTTTAGCTTTAAGAGCGTTGCCCAGGTTACTGTGCGCTTCGAAAAAATCAGGATTGATGCGCAGCGCGGCTTTGAATTCGGCAATTGCGCCGTCCAGATCACCTTTTGCAGCGAGGTTATTGCCGCGCGACAAGTGCTCAATTGCTGTTTCCCCGAAGACTGCTATGGAGGGCATCGTAGAGACCCTGGCGGCATGCAGCATAGTCGTAAGAAAAAGAAGGCAGACTACGGCCCTCGTTCGTTGCATGGCAGACGCAAAGAGGCCTCCGAAAGCAGTGCACGCGTTCACAAAGGAACCGCGCCGGGGCAAAGGCCAACGAATCCTTTCTTGAATATTTTCATCGGTGCGTGGCCGAGTGATCATCGAGTGTTTCACATCAATATATGGTTAATTATTCCCGGATGCCAAAGTTTAGATGAAGTGATGACTCGGAAACAAATCGAAAACATAGTGATATGAGAGTGATCTCAGAGGGGCTAGCAAATGCTAAGCATCATGACTCGCAGTTTTAATTACACCCGTAGAGATAAGTGCTGTTGGCGCGGCACGTCAAGCTAAGACCAGGCCATAAAACTACTACTAATTTATTCTTGACACAATGATACAATCATGGTAGGATCGGACTTTCGATTCGCAAAACTCAAGGTCATTCGCGCGGACTTTAACTTGAGCCGCTTTTCGCGGCGTTCGAGCCGCGAGGCGAAATCCTGACCCTGACCCTGAGCGTAGCGAACGGGGAAGGGTTTAATACAATGCGAGTCACTCGCGGGGACTTTAACTTCCGTGGCTCATTTTGCACAGGTTGGCGGAGCTATGTTCGCAACATGCTTAAGCTGTCCCAAAAACACAGATTGTGGAATCTTAACCATTGGTTCCTCCACCCCCCACCCCCTTGTTAACTTTAAACCAACATTAAACCAACTTTTGACCCGTTAAGCCCAAGCTCTAGCATTAAAATACTTTAATTTTCCTACTCGACCAAGGATTCTCTTGGGTAATCGTCGTGTAGCAAGTGGCGTGCTGAACAAACCCCCGGCTGGAAACCAAACTATTTCGTAGCCTGACGATTGACTCCCACTTTAATTACACCCGGTACGACCTCTTCTTTGTAAAAGCGCCCCGGACTCGCGTAGCATTGGCGACTAGATTAGGCAAGTTCGGATGGTGTGCGGTCTGCATGCCGGGAGGTAATTGTGGCAAGGCAGGAAGCAAAGGACAACCGGGATAAGAAGATCGAGGACTTGAAGCGCCGTGCAGAAGAGCTTTGTAACGGCCAGATGGAGTTGGACGGACTGGACGACTGCCCGGCTGAAGCGGAAGAGTCGTTCTGGAAACACGTGGTGGACTACGAGGAAGCCCCGTGGACGACTCACTTTCAGCAACTGGAGAGAGCGGGCGTTTCGCTTCCCCCGCCGGATTCGCTCAACGACCAGGAGCTGACGGCAAAACTTTGGGAGGTGATCCATAAGCTCGCGTTACTTCGAGTATTTATCGAGCAGACAGATCATCTCAGCGACCGCGAGCTCTATCGGCATCTATGGACCGATTCCCTGCAGGAGGAAACCAAGGCTATGCCGCAGGCTTCAAATTCGGCCTGGCATATCCAACTGCTCGGTAGCGGCAGCGACGAAGATAACCAACTCTACCTCAAGTATTACGCTGATAAAGCTTGGCGCCGGCATTGGCATAAAGATTTCCCTGATGATCCCCTTCCCGCGCAGGAAGACCCACCTTACGATCGTGACCGGCTGCTGCCCAAGCCGGATTACAGTCCACCCGTTAGCCGGGAGCCTAACTGATGCTTTGAGACACCGTCTTCAGTGATTTGCCAGTATTACACCTCGAAAATTGGAAAATGGTCTTCGGACTAAGCCATCGAATTAGCAGGGAAAACAGAGTTGGTCGGCCCTGGGACAAGGCGCTCGTAATCCCGCTTAAGGCAAATTCCGTTGGAAGGCACCTGGGAATTTCCAGTGTATGATACTTATAAGTTATTTTTGCGCGACACCCGCGCGGAATCACAATGACAAGTCAAAGTAAAACCCAGGCTCGAAGCCAAGGCGAATTCATTCTTTGTGTGGATGATGAAACCACTGGCCTTGCTGTTCGCAAAATGATTCTGGAATCCCAGGGTTATCGTGTGGTCACAGCGGAGAATGGCCCGGACGGCTTGGCGATATTCTCTGCTGAGCCAATTGATCTGGTTGTCCTCGACTACAAAATGCCTGGGATGAATGGCGATGTTGTGGCCGAGAAAATGAAGCACCTCAAACCTTCCATTCCCATCGTGATGCTTTCTGCCTATGTCGATCTGCCCAACGAAACCCTGGCCTTGGTGGATCGATCCCTGACCAAAGGCGAGGGTGGCCCGCTGATGATGCTGAAAGCTGTTTCAGAGTTGCTCACTAGGACGCAAATGGCCAAAGCGATCTCTGGTCCATGACGGACTTCCTCAAACAGGCAACCGCAGAGGATTACATATTCTTCTTAACATAGGAGGCATGCCCAGTGACTTCAGGTTACGGACCACGGCTTTGCGTAGCTCTGCGTCGCAGTATGCCTTTGCACTGCTGGTACTAGTCGTTTCAACCGGGGTTCGTACTCTCCTGAATCCAATCCTGGGTGGGAGCCTTCCATACGTATTCTATTTCGTCGCCGTGGCAGTCGTCAGCCTGACGTGCGACCTGTATCCAGCGCTCGTTGAACTTGTAGGCAGCGCACTGTTAGCGAACGTGCTTTTCGTCGTTCCACAGTACCACTTTAGTTTCAGCAATCAGGCCTTGTTGTCTGGAGCCCTCTACCTGATGAGCGGATCCGCCGTTGTTTATGCCGGTCAGGTCTATCGTCGCTCGACAAGGGCACTTCAGGAGCAGAAAGACTGGTTTCAGACAACACTCACTAGCATAGGTGATGCAGTGATTGTGACCGATGCAGACGGTCTGATTACGCTTATGAACGTGGTGGCTGAGAAGCTGACCGGATGGTCGTTGAACGAGGCCCGAGGCAAGTCACTCGCCGAAGTCTTCCGGATTTTCAATCAAGAGACTCGCCAGACGACCGAAAACCCGATGGAGAAAGTGCGCCGCCTGAAGCGAGTGGTGGGGCTGGCCAATCACACAATTTTGGTCAGCAAGAGTGGAGAAGAGATTGCGATTGACGACAGTGGTGCGCCGATCTTCGCTAACGATGGCACGCTGACGGGCATTGTCCTTGTTTTCCGTGACGTGACAGAGCAACGCAAAGCGCAAAAGGCGACCGCCGAACTCGCCGCTATCGTCGAGTATTCCGGTGATGCGATCGCAACAAAGAACCTTGACGGCATCATTCAGACATGGAATGACGGCGCAGAGCGGCTCTTTGGCTATAAGCGAGAAGAGATTGTCGGTAAGCCGATCACTGTTCTCATTCCTCCCGACCGATTGGATGAGGAAGCCGCAATTCTCCAGCGTATTCGCCAAGGGCAGCCTTCCGAGCGACTGGAGACCATTCGCATAGCCAAGGATGGCAGACCGATCCATGTTTCAGTGGGCGTTTCCCCGATCAAAGATGCAGATGGACAGATCATCGGAGCCTCCAAAGTGGTCCACGACATAACGGAACTGGCAGCCGCACGGGAAGCATTGGTCCGGGACAAAGAATTGCTAGCTGCACAGAAGGAGTGGCTCCACACGACTCTGACCAGCATCGGTGACGCTGTGATCGCAACCGACCCTGATGGCCTGATCACGTTGATGAATCCGGTCGCTGAAAAATTGACGGAATGGCAATCCGAAGAAGCCATTGGCAGACCTCTCTCCGAAGTTTTTCGAATCGTAAATCAGGAAACTCGCAAAACCGTGGAGAATCCGGTGGACAAGGTGCGCCGGCTAAACCACGTAGTTGGACTGGCTAACCACACCGTGTTGATCAGCAAGGGCGGGCAGGACTTTGCCATTGACGATAGCGCTGCGCCGATTCGGGATTCCAATGGAAAAATTGTAGGAATCGTCCTTATCTTCCGTGATGTGACGCAACAACGCGCGCTCGAAGCCGCTTTAAACCAGAACGAGCGCTTGGCTATCGCGGGTCGTCTCTCCGCGTCCATCGCACACGAAATCCACAACCCGCTTGATACGGTGGGTAACACTCTCTTCCTTCTCGACCAGCAAGAGGGCATACAGCCCGAGGCCCGACAGTTGATTGAGACAGCTCAGCAGGAGGTACAACGGGTCGTCGAGATCAGCAAGAACATGCTGAGCCTGCACCGCGAATCACGCGCAGCTTCCAAGGTGAAGCTCTCGGAATTGCTCGAAGGAGTCGTGGTTCTGGTTAAAGAGACGATTGCGAAGGACCGGAGGAAAATCGAATTGTTGTCGGGATTTAAGGGTGAAGTGGAAGCTTTTCCCTCCGAGCTGCGCCAAGTGTTTACCAATGTGATTAAGAATGCCGTCGAGGCGACGGTTGATGGTGGAAACATCAAGATTTACTCGGAGGCGGTCCAGCAATCCGGCCAGAACGGCGTCGTGGTTCGCGTTGTTGATGACGGCGTCGGTATTCCTGAGCAGTTGCAAGCGCGGCTTTTCAGTCCGTTCGTCAGCACCAAGGAACACAACGGCACGGGACTGGGACTTTGGGTGAGCCGCAGCATTATGGAGAAGCATGGCGGCAGCATTCGACTGAGTAGTAACGGCGAGCCTAACACTCGTGGTACAACAGCCTCGATATTCGTACCGTTCAAAGTCAAGTCACCGGGCAAAAGGGATAGGGATTCTGCGACTGCCTCTGAGTTCTCAGAACGCTTGGCTTGACAGACGGCACATTCAGAGATTTCTCGGACCTTGTACCTGACCACTTGCCATCAGTTGAACCGGGCCCGCACGGAGGCCCTTTTCAGAAGGAATGAAGGTTTGTATTGGCGCATTTGCGGAGCGAAACGCATGTTACGTTACAGCCGAATCGAGTGACATCGCAGAAAGACCCAATGCCATTGACGCAAGCGCTCCGGAACTTTCTCATCTGGTTCGCTCATGATCTTTGCGATTTCGCCTGCCCCTTCGCCTCGGCGCGTTCCGTTGCTGAATGTCCGCCGATTTTCAGTGCTGCCTGTATTGATTCGCGAAATCTTACTATGTTCCGCTAGCGCATCTGAAAAGGTCACTCAGCCGAATGGAAATCCCGGTTGCAAGGATCTGTACGTATGCCGAATACGGAAAGAGGAGGCCAAGGGCTTGACTTACCGGAACAAGAATCTGCAATTCACCTATATCCTGGCGATTGGCGTGGTTCTTCAACTGGCCACCCAAGGCTGCCGAGAGCAGAGCCCCAACAACGCTCTTGCCCGATCCGGCGACTCCCATTACCACCAGATCACGCTTTGGTTCGTCATATGCGCAAGGCTGTTGTGGTTCTTCGTTGATTTCCATTTTTTGTACAGCATGACATTCTGCGGCAAACACCCGATGTCACACCTTACCGCTTGAGCGTTATAAATATATTGTTAAACTCGCATACCGAACGCAAATTCTGGTGTCTATAACGTTCAGCTACTATGCCTGTCGCAACGGCATAGTACTGCGCGATGAGCGCCGGAGCCGATCAAAGTGTTTTTCTGACTGCATTTTGAAACGCTTGGCGCTTGAAAGGCACTTATGTTATACAGGCGGCCCAGGATCACTGAGCCGTCCGGGCCCCAACAAACTACTATTTAAGGCGGATTTGTGAGACTAACTGGTTTTTCCCTGCAATTAGCCGGTCTTATCTCTTTCATTTTTAAGCAATTTCGCTCTTTTTCGATAGTTTCAGCTATCGCCTTGACTAACCGGAACAAGAATCTGCAACTCGCCTATACCCTGGCGATCGGCGTGGTTCTTATGCTGTCTTCGAGCCGCGCTTTTGCGACCAACGATGAGAACCATATTCAGGAGATCATGGCCGGCGTCAATGGCAACTCCAAAATCCAATTCATCGTCATCAAGCAGGAGGGAGGTGGCAACTTATGGGGCCCGCAGTTTAGCGAGACTCAATCGAGGGTGATGCTAGTGTTCTTCGACGCCACGGGAAGAGAAACTGGCAAGTTCAAATTCCCGCACAGTGTGCCCTTCGATGCCAACCCACAGTTGATTGCGACCCAGGACTTTGCCAACCTGCCTGGAGCACCGACTCCCGATTTCATTATGCCGCCGCTCCTGAGCCCCATTAGCGGGAAGGTGTGCTTCACGAACAATCCGCTGAATCCCAATGCGTTTTCACGAACCGACTGCGTTTCCTACGGGAGCTTTCCTGCTGCCCAGACCGGAAGCGACCTCGGCGGCTGCAACGGCACCGTTACAGCAGGTCCCCCGACGGCCGCCCTTCCCATCATGAATACGGTGAGCCTGAAGCGCACCTCTACCTCTTGTGGTTCCGTCCCTAACTCCGATTTCGTGATCAATACGACACCCACGCCGACCAACGATGCGGGAAAGACGCTCACCATCCCGCTCGCCACCCAAGTCGTCCAGGGCGGGAATCTGTTCAACGGCGAGACCTTCCAGGGCAATGGGCGGACCTGCGCAACTTGTCACGTAGCGAGCCTGAACTTCGCGTTGCCGCCGAGCAATATCCAGTCGCGATTCAGTACTGTCTCCACGACGTTCGACCCGCTGTTCATCGGCGAGACAAAGCCCTCCAGCTTCGATGCCGGCTTCGACTTCAATCTCAACACGCTGGTTCTGACCCAGACGGTGTTGGGCCCCCCCGCGTCATGCACCGGTACGTTGCAGGGCACCATAACGAGTGGAGGCGGAGCGACAGCTAAGGTGCTGAGGCAGGTTTCGCCGACCACGTATCTTGTCTCGGGCGGCATGAACCCGGCCTTGTCCGGCACCGTGAGCGACGGCAACTCGTGTTCGGGAACCGTCATGAGCGTCACGGCAGGAAGTCTCGGCGCCGTTGCAGGTTCGCCTGTGCTCGGCCTGGAAGATCCGAAGCGGATGAGGACGAGCGTGGATACGGTGAACTTCCCTCAAGGCCGTGGTCTCATCCTGGAAAACATCGACGGGTTTCCCCCGACCGCGCCCGTATTCCGCAAGTCTCCCCACCTCCTGAACCTGAACCAAAGAACTGGCCCGTTTGGACTTAGCGGCAGCGTCCCCGACCTGCAATCGTTCGCGACGGGAGCCGTCACCCAGCACTTCCCGCGGACGCTGGCTCGGAACAGCGGTGGATCGAGCCCGGATTTCCGGCTGCCGGCCTCTGATGAGCTGGCCGCCATGGAAGCATTCATGCGGGCACAGGAGTTCCCGGCAGGAACCGACCCGAATAAATTCAATTTGAACAGCTTCGTGCTCACCGCCGCGCAACAGCGAGGCTTTAATGACTTTTTCGGCGCTGCCAAATGCTCGTTTTGTCACAGCGGGACGGTGCTCACCGACTCAGCGCTATTCAACACGGGTGTGGTGAACCAGGTCGTCAACTCGGCTGGAGTGGACAATCTTCCCTGCGAGCCCAGCACACCCTGCGGGTCGCGTGCGTTCAGCGTCCGCCAGCTTTTCAACGTCGCCAACCTGGGGCCATTCTTTCACGACGCCTCCGCACCCACGCTGCGAGATGCGGTCTCGT
>DASZFU010000068.1:0-1527 GCA_035939495.1 Candidatus Angelobacter sp.
TCAACGGTCATCGGCACGTTGTCCCGTGTCATGACTTCCTGGCGCGCGACGTCGATGGTCACGACGCGTAGATGCATCCTCACCAGGCGATCGACGATCGGAATGAGGAAAATCAATCCGGGCCCTTTTGTGCCGAGCAGCTTGCCTAGACGGAAAATCACCCCGCGCTCGTACTCGCGCAGGGATGCGGATCGTCTGCGGCAGGATGATCACGGCGAGTAAAAAAATAGGGATCAAGCAGACGAGTAGTTTTGCGGATTCTTCGAACATGGGACCTCTTCCTCAGGTTGCTATGTTCCGAGTTCCTGTAACGTGCGTAGGAATGTGATGACATCTTCGCGGCTTAACATGCCGATTACCTGGTTATCCCGCGTGACTGGCAACTGGTTGACTCCATCGCGGTCCATTTGTTGGAGCGCAGTCCATAGCTCAGTGTCAGGATCGGTGCGTTTCAATTGTTCTAAGGGAAGCATGACCTCGGCGGCACTCGTCGTCGCCCATTCGCGACGGGGCACCTCTTTAATCCGATGCAAGGTCATTAGGCCAACGGCGTCCTGTCCGCGTGTAATCAAAAAGCAGCGGTGGCTACCTACCAGGACATGTTCGTCTACCAACTGTTGCAGAGTCAGATCCCCAGGAGCAGTGGCGCAGTGACTGCTCATTGCCTGCGAAACTTTGTGGCCCGCCAGCAGACCTTGAAACACAACCTGATGCACTTGTGCTGAGGCGGCATTGTCAAGAAACCAGCCGATGAAGGCGGTCCACAGTCCGCCGCCGATGTTGCCCGAGAACACCTGGCAGACGCCCACGAAGATGAACAAAAACCCGAAGAACCGCCCTACGTTAGCCGCGATGAGCGTGGCGCGCCGCATATTTTTGGTAACCGCCCAGAGGATGGCCCGAAACACGCGGCCGCCATCCAGCGGAAAACCAGGGATCAAGTTGAACACTACCAGCGCAAGGTTGATGTAGGCCAGATACTTGGCCAGACCCAAGAGGGGTTGAATGCCGGTAACAGCTGGCTGCACCGCGTAGAAAAAGACGGCCAAGGCAAAGCTTACGGCTGGACCGGCGATCGCAATGAGAAACTCGGCGACGGCACTGGGCGGCTCAGCCCCGATCTGGGCGACACCTCCGAAGATAAAAAGCGTGATGCTCCGCACCGGCATTTTATAGCGCAGCGCCATCACCGAATGCCCCAGTTCATGGAGCAGCACGCTGACGAAGAGCATGATGGCCGTCAGTGCACCGATGAACCAATACAGCAGCGGCGGCCAGTTCTTAAACTCGGCTGGATAATAACTCTCCGCCAGCGACCACGTGAACAGCGCAAAGATCAGAAACCAGGAATAATCCAAACCAACGGGAATCCCCAGGATCCTGCCGAGCGGGATATTTTGTCGGGTCATCTGATGTCTCCTTTCTGGTTAATAATGACCCACAAATTCCGTGGGCAGCAGCCACTGATGGCGGGCATTCGAGGAAGCGCTGAAGATTTACGAAGCCTATGCAAAGCAAAATCCAGAA
>DASZFU010000069.1:0-159515 GCA_035939495.1 Candidatus Angelobacter sp.
TTTTTGTCCTCTTCGGGATCCAATACGCAGCGACCCACCAGCGCTTTGCGCGCACCAACTGGGAACGTGACGCCCACATTGGTACCCGCAGGGAACGTGGCAGTTCCGTTAGGACCTTGATCAAAGAAAAACTGGACGGGACAGGAGTCAGGATCAATCGTCAAGTCGCCGGACACATTCACAACTGCCGCTGCCAAGTTTGCGTAAACCGGTAGAGGTTTCGTGCGACATTTTTTCTGATCCTGCCCTCGGGTCCGACCTGAAATTACTGCATCCTTTACAGCACGCTTTATGTTTATAGGTTGTACAAGAATTTCACTCACCGACAGCTCGCCGTGAGCCGTACAACATTCATCCTTTCGTTCATCCACAATTTCTGTCGCTATGTTTGATTGGGACATGTGTCCCTCCTTTCATCGGAACCGGGGCGATCCCGGTGGTTTTTATTAGCTGAATGGTTAGTCCGTTGAATTGTTAAAATCTTTACTTCGCGGTAGAAAATTCGTGCGCGAGCACTCTGCGCTTTTTCTTGGTCACTTTGACTTTCACCAACTCTTTTCTTTCGGCAGTTTTCCGATAGAGGCAGGAAATAATTTCGAACCCCATGTAAAGAATTTTCCGCAATGAACGGACTTACTCAGGTAGAGGAGAGCCTTTCTACCGAAAGGTCAGGGGATTCGATGGGGCATGATGGGCGTCTGTGTGCGTCCCGGTGCTTCGTCACGGCATACTGAGCGTCATCTTCGGAGGTATCTGTAGCCTTGCTTATCGAACGCACCGCCTCTATGATATGCGGCATGTCCATGCCGGATGATGCGAGCGAGAGTGTCATTCGGCAACTCATGGAAGGCCGCTATTCGGAAGAGAGTTTTCGCTGCCTGTTTGAGAAATACCATCACGCAGTCTCTTCGTTTTTCTTCCGCAAGGGTCTCTCATCCGAAGATCGTCGGGACCTTACGCAAGATGTATTTGTCGCTGTGCATCAGGGCATTAAGAACCTGCGCAGTGAAGATGCCTTCGTTCCATGGCTGTTCTCCATTGCCAATCACGTTGCCCTCCGTTTTTGGGAACGGGAGAGGTCGCGTCCCAAATTGCAGCCTGTTGCCGCCGATCGTGATGCGGAGGCGGGCGATCACAACGACACTGCTATCGACCGGCTGGCTGCGTCCGATCCTGACCCGGAGAACCAAGTCCTGGAACTGGAGAAATCCAGGAGCGTCCAGAAAGTGCTGGAAGATCTGCCCAGCCAGATGAAAAACTGTTTGAAGGGCCGCATCTACGAAGGCCTCAGCAACAAAGAGATTGCCGAGCGGCTCCGCATCAGTGAAAGCACGGTGGCCGTCCACGTCCATCGCGGGATTGAGGCCCTGCGGCTCCGTCTGGATCAGTATTTTGAAAAGCAACCGTTCGCGGGGGACTTCTAAAGATGGAAGAGCGCGAATTTCGTCGTCACCTCCTGGAGGCGTTTCGAAACATGGATCACGAAACACGGCACATCTCCTTCGAAGAGCTTGCCGCGCTGGCATCCGGAAAGCTCTCTGGCCGGCGCTCCGAAGAGATTGAGGGACATCTTGCCGGATGCGCTTCGTGCCGCCAGCAGCTCCAGGAATATGAGCAGTTTACGGCCGACGCCCAAACCCCTGCCTCAGGTGATCTGACGGACGAATGGAAAGAACTTAAACGCCGCATGCAACCCAAAAAAGTCATCACCATGCGGAGGTGGCTTCCTCCGATTGCTGCGGCGGTGATACTGGTCGCAGGATTGTCGTGGATTGTCGTCGACCGGATACGGAATCGTCCCCAACACTTTTTGGTCCAGGCCTATCGCGAGCAACAGCTTCTCCTGGCCCAAGCCTATCACGAGCGACGTTCTTTTGATCTGCGCTTGCCGGGCGCGGCTTCGGCCCCAGTTCGCCTGCCGATGGGAGGAGGATCGGAGCTCGACCGGCTACGCCCGCTGGTGAAAGCCAAAGATCAGCTCCTAGATGAGATGAGCAAGAATCCCTCGGATCCCGATTTGCTTCGCCTGTGGGCCGAGTCACAAATGATGGAACGTAAAGCCAATGATGCCGTGCAAACGCTGGAACATGCTCTGATCCTCCGCGCCGACGATCCGGAAATTCTGGCGGATTTGGGAGCAGCCTATGCTTTGCGGGGCGATATTGAAACGAGATTTAGCGACTACAGTACCGCCGCTGAGTACCTGGGACAGTCTCTCAGTCTGCGAACACCCGTCCCTCAAGTAGTATTCAATCTGGCTTTAGTGCAGGAAAGAATGAAGCTCTACGACCAGGCCATCAAAAGTTGGAAAGAATATCTCAACCTTGGCGAGGCCGATGACGGTTGGCGAAAGGAGGCCAAGGATCACCTTGATGATCTCCAAAAAGAACTCAAAGTACACGAGACAGCCCCAGGCGAAGTTCAGGGTGATGCGAAGAAGTTTCTGGCGTTGCCCCCGGCAAGCCGCTCTTTGAACGCGGAAAGCTATCTTGATTATGCTCAGCAATGGCTATTGGAATTCAACACGGATCAAAACAAGCGTGAAGCACTCACTACATTGGCTGAGGACCTGAAACAGCACAAGGATTTTTGGTTGGCGCACATTGCGGCCTCCGGTATGGGCCCAAATATGATTGCAGGCTTTAAGAAGCTGGAAGATGCTGACCAGCAGAAGAACAATGCGGCCAAGCTGGCGGATATTCATGAGGCAGCCCAAATCTTCCTTCGCGCCGACAACAATGCTGGCGTATTGCAAACCCGTTATAGAGAATTGGTTCTACTGCACAATGCATCGCGCTTACCGGAGTGCCGCGTGGCGGCTGCAGCGCTCCGGCACGACCTTGAATCCCATCCATACGCGCGCATGAGAGCGCGAGTTGAGATCGAGGACGCGATTTGCGCCATGTGGGCGGGTGACTTGGGAGCGGCGGAGCTTCCTTTGCGCAGGGCCATCAAGATTAGCAGCGAGGCAGGGATGAATAACACGACGGTGGAGGCGAGAAGCAGGTATCTTTCCAGTCTCCGGCACAGCGGTTCGCGTTCCAATCTCTTCGACGCAGCGAAAGATTTGTTGAATACCTTTTGGGAGGGAAGCTACGAGCCTTATCTGTTCTACCAAGTTGCGGATGAATTGCGAGACATTGCGGCTGAAGATGGCCAAAAATATGCAGCGCTGTTCTTAGCACGAAGCGCGGTGTGGGCAGCAAAGGCACAGTCGCATATCCTCTATGAAGCACCCGCCGAGTTTAACCTGGCGGTCGCCGCACAAGCCGTCGGAGCCGACAACGAAGCTCAGGAACACCTCAAAAAAAGCGATCTACTTTTCGACAAAATTCCCGCTGAATATCAGGTCGGTCCGGGAGCTGACCTGGCCACGATAGAACTGAAACAGGACCACATTGATAGCGCCCTTCAGCGGCTGGAAAAACTACACGACAAGGTGATGCGCGCAGCTTCGGCCGATGCCGAGAACTACTATTCGACCTTGGGCGAAGCTTATCGAAAAGAGGGACAGATGGCCGAGGCCGAGACTGCATTTCGCGAAAGCATTGCGCGAGGCAAGCAACGTCTGGCATCGAAGGATGATGAACGTACGGGAGTGCTGAAATCCATGGCGCGCAGTTACCAGGGACTGGTGGCTGTGACCCTCGCACTTCCTGGAGGAAAGTTGGATGCGCTGCACACCTGGCAGCAATACCAGGCGCTTGATGCAGGGATCAGTCCAGAGAGCATCCGCCGCCTTGATGTCCCGGTGCTCTCTTATGTCCATTTGCCGGATGGATTTGCAGCCTGGCTTGTTCAAGGAGACCAAGTCACATTTCACCCGCTTGCTCCCCAGCCCCATACAGCCAAGATCGTAAAACGTTTCCTCGGGATGTGTAGTGACTCGCAAAGCGATTATCAGAGCTTGCGCCGGGACGCACAACAACTCTATGAGTGGATGATTGGGCCGTTCGCGGAGCAATTGAGGCAAACGGCCGGCAGTCAAGGCCTGCCACAACCATTGATTGTCGAGCTTGATGGAGATCTCGCTGGAATTCCAGTGCAGGCGCTGATGTCGCCTGATGAAAGATATCTGGGCGATCAGTTCTTCATCATGAATTCCGTTGGCGTTAGAGCCAGCGAACTTCGGCAGGAGGTCTTCAACCAGAGAACATCGGTCTTGGTGGTGGCCGATCCTGTAGTGCGGGGCCTAAGCGCCGGGCAGTTTCCGTCACTGTCGAATAGCTTGAAAGAAGCGGCTGAAGTTCAAAACGCCTTCCCTTTAGCCGTGTCACTGCTCAAAGAACAGGCGACTATCGCGGCTTTTCAAGGCCAGCTTCACAATGCTGAGATTGTCCACTTTAGCGGCCACGGGTATGCAAATGGAGAGAACGGAGCATTATTGTTCGCGACGAAAGATTCCGCGCTCGATTACGATCCGTTGCGTTCGAGCGAGGTGGCGCATCAAGATTGGTCGCGCGTCCAGTTGGTTGTGCTTTCAGCTTGCGCCGCAGCCGCAGGAGAAACACGCGGGCCTCACAACCCTGACAGTCTGGTCCGATCGTTGATTAGGGCCGGCCCTTCGCGCGTGGTTGCCGCCCTCTGGATTGTCGATTCAGGCGCAACCCTGAAGTTGATGAAAGAGTTTTATTCATCCTTGGGACAAGGAAAGACACCGGCCCAAGCGCTGCACACGGCTCAGCAGAAGATGCGACAGTCCGAATGGGCCCATCCCTATTATTGGGCCGGTTTTCAGTTGTATCGGACAAGGTAGTTTGACAGGAGAGAAATATGGCCACCCCTCCCCCCAATCCGAATCCGGGAACTCTTTATGTATTTCTGCACGGCTTGTTCGTGGTGAGGGAAACACCCCAACCTCCGCAGTTTAATCCCTTTATACCGCCTAACCCGCCTGCGGGCTTTCTTGAAGTCGTGCTACCCACTGTTCCCGGCCACGTATACAGAGCCGGCGGCTGGCTTGCCGAGACCGAGATTGCTCTGGGAAACGACATGTATTTGCTCGGTGTCGACCCGGGCAACGATACCTTACGTTTTACGATTGACCTGCCGCAGACTTCTCTAACCTCGCAAAAAAGGGCCGCAACTCTTTGGTTGTACAAGCCACAACAAATCCTCAGCTTGCTGCACACCACTGTCGATACTACCGCGAACCCAGCCGACTATGTTGTTCGGACACAAGACCAACAATCGCCATTCACCGACATTGCCACAGTTCAGGTGCTTATCTACCAATATAGAGATGAAAATAATGTCATGCTTGACGGCCATACTTGGGAGCCCTGTGCCGCACAAGGCGGCGCGATCAGCCTTCACATTATCTCGACTTCACCTGAGCCAGAGGGTGAGGAACACGAAATCAGGACCAACGAAGTTCTAAAGGATGTGCTGAAGGGTTATCCCGGACTGGCATTCAAGAACAACCCAAGACCGCTCGCTGCGCCTTGGATCAACCCTAATGACCCAAACTACGGTGATTATCAAAGCCGACTCGAGATCGATCCAGGTAATGGAGATCGTTTTATCGAAAATGGTACTCAAGATTTTGCTTTTCTTCACGCCGAACTCGAACACCTCATGTTGCGAACAGCACGGCTAGGACGGCTGGGCCGTCTCAAACAAAGCGGACAACCGATCGAGGGAGTATGGAGCGATCCCGATCCCCTGGCTGACCGGGCGTCCAACTGCGGCACCATAAAACCTGGCACATAGGGAAGTGAGAACATGCCATCCAAAAAACCAAAAAATGAACCTGAAAATTCTCCCAAGGCGAACCTTGAAGCCGCCCGCAAACAGCTCGCTATCTTCTTCTTTCAAGAAAAGCCGAACCCCTGGGTCAATGGGGTTGCCATTGGTTTTCTGCGCAACAGTGCCGATGCCATCATTCGGGCAGAAAAGCAGAAAGTGGCAGCACAGCAAGCGCCGGAGCTTTTGGTATTTGTGAATCCCTTAGCTCCCAAATGCGTCGTAGACGAAGTTAGAACGAAGGCTCCCACCTCCATGCTGGTCCGCACCAGTCGGTTTGTAGCCCTGGCCGAAAGCGGGGACTCCATCAGCCCGCAGGATTCATCGAGATATAATGTGTCCCCTTTCAGCACAGGAACGCTGGGATGTCTGGTCGAGGCCGGCGGAACGACGTACATTCTTGGAAGCAATCACGTTGTGGCCCACAACGGACGGGTTCCCGACCGCGCTAACATTGTCAATCCGGGACTGTTGGAAGATCCGTTTGGAGGCCCTATTGTTGGATCGAGATCGTACTTTTTTGAATTTCAGCGGCCACCTAGAGTCATTCCACCCAATCCGCCCGGTTCACCCAATCCACCCATTTCACCCAATCCACCCAATACTGTGGATTACGCTGTCGCCGAGCTAAAAGGCAATTCGACGAAACGTAGGGCATCCTCCCTCGATCCTCTAGCACCGCTATTTTCAACCGCTGGCCAGTTCGACCCGAAGTTTCTCACCGATCTTAGCAATACGAGAATTCGCAAGTATGGCCGGACAACGCCTGACACGACATCGTCAGTAACGATTCAGCAATGGCAAGGGCCAATCGATTTCACTTTTGGAACGTATTCCTTGGAACAACTGCTGGGTGTTGATACTAAAGAGATCTTTGCTGCACCCGGAGATTCTGGAGCGCTAGCATTCGTCGACGATCCTAATGCGCGTCCTGAATTCAAAGACAGGGGTGTCGGCCTGATCACCGCAAGGGCCTACACTCTTGATGCGTCCAATAGATTCGTCTCCTACATAATTCTTATGTGTTCGTTGGATTTAATAGCAGAGGACTTGGCCGGCCAGTTGAACCTGAAAAAGGCGGCCCTGAAGTTTTATATTTAGTCGTCCTTTAGAAATTGCCGTTTCCCTGCCCCCAACCGAAAACGTATACTTTCCGTGCTTCAGTTTTACTGCGCTGGGAGGCCTCCATGGAAAGCTACGATTACATCATTATCGGCGCTGGTTCGGCGGGTTGTGTCATGGCGAACCGCCTTTCTGAAGATCCCGCAATCAAAGTCCTGGTACTGGAAGCCGGAGGCCCGGATACCCCACGCGACATCCACATGCCCATCGCTTTCGGGAAGTTGTTTCAGACAGCCTGCGATTGGAACCTTCACACCGAACCTGAGCCTTGTGTGTCGGGCCGCAGTCTTTATTGGCCACGCGGGAAAATGCTCGGCGGAAGCAGTTCCATGAATGCCATGATCTATATCCGGGGCAATCACAAAGATTACGATCAGTGGCGCGATCTCGGAAATCCAGGGTGGGGATTCTCGGATGTTTTGCCTTACTTCAAGAAGGCCCAGAATCAGGAGCGCGGACCCTCTGAATATCACGGCGTGGATGGCCCGCTGAACGTAGCCGACCAGCGCTCTCCCAACCCGCTCTCCGAAGTTTTCATTGAAGCTGCCCAGGAAGCCGGCTTCTCCCGCAACCCTGATTTCAATGGAGCATCTCAGGAAGGATTCGGGCTTTATCAGGTGACACAGAGAGGAGGCAAGCGATGCAGCGCCGCAGTTGCCTACTTGCATCCAGCGATGTCACGCCCCAACCTCACAGTGCGGACCGAAGTCCAAGTCAACCGAATTCTCTTTGAAGGCCAGCGCGCGCGAGGCGTCAGCTTCGTGGACAAAGGCCAGGCGATGCAAGCCCATGCCGATCGCGAGGTCATTCTCTCTGCGGGAGCCATAGGTTCGCCGCAGTTGCTGATGCTCTCCGGTGTTGGACCCGCCGCTCAGCTTCGAAAATTTGATGTTCCGGTAGTTTGCGATTTGCCCGGCGTGGGTGAGAATCTACAAGACCACCCTGTAGTTCCCGTAGCCCATGAATGCACGCAGCCAGTGAGCCTGGCCTCGGCCGAGACTCTTCTTAACCTGCTTCGCTTCCTTCTCTTCAGGCAGGGACCGCTCACCTCGAACGTGGGTGAAGGCGGCGGATTCATTAAGACATCTCTGGCGGGCGCCACACCCGACGTCCAGTTCCATTTTGGTCCTGCATATTTCATTAACCACGGCCTGACACCCATCGAAGGCCACGGCTTCACCTCCGGACCGACACTGGTTCGTCCTCGCAGTGTGGGGCGCATTCAATTGCGCTCCGCTAATCCTCAGGACTCTCCCCGAATCTTTGCCAATTACTATTCCGATCCGCGCGACCTCGATGTGATGGTCGAAGGCATCAAAATCACCCGCATGATTTTCCATGCCAAAGCTTTCGAAAAATATCGTGGCCGGGAAACCCATCCCGGCGATGCCGCACAGACCGATCAGGAATTGCGCGCCCACATCTGCAAGATGAGCGAGACCTTGTACCATCCAGTCGGAACCTGCAAGATGGGCGCCAGCAAAGACCCAAGCGCTGTGGTTGATTCAGAATTGCGTGTGTTTGGGGTGGAAGGATTGCGGGTGATCGATGCTTCGATCATGCCTATCGTCCCGGGAGGCAACACCAATGCGCCCACCATTATGGTTGCCGAGAAAGCTTCTGACATGATCAGGAAGGCACCGCAAACAGTAAAAAAAGAAGAAGCTGTCTTGACCGGAGCAGCGCGATAGAACGCTCTCGGCATCGACGTGGAACAGAGTCACGCCCGCGCAAAACAAAAACTTATCGCAGATTCCTGCGGATACACACGGATTACTAAATGACTTAGTGACGTGTCACAGAGCAGAAGAGGTAAAGTGCGTCGCTAACGAGAACAAAATTCACGCTGCAACGCGCATAAACGACTAACATCCCGAGCGGAGCGAGGGAGCCCTATAGCCGCTAGGGCCCTGTACTCTCGCTGGCTACGCTTCACCGGATATTGAATCGCTCCAGAACGGAGCCGCGATCCTCTGTCTTCTCCTGCGCTTTGCGGGCAAGTTTCTTCACGTCAACCCTAAACTTCACCTTCAACTTGGCTTCGGTCATGAAGAGTGCTGCGTCAACTCCATTTTTAATTTGCTTATGGTCTTCGATCCATTGCAACCTGTCCGGATACTCAGCGTCATCCAGTACCCGCAAAAGGGCAACAGCCAGGAAAGCGATCTGCGTTCGCGGAACCGGATATTCCTCCACTCGGCGTTCCCGGTATGCTAGCGCCCGCTGGGCGATGCGCAGCTCTGCCCGCTGCGCCATCAGCCGGTCCTGCTCCGTCTCGTCATCCTGCTCGCACGGTAACGGAATATCCGAGATTGCCACCGGATTCAGCGTGGTTGGAGCATCCGTCCGCGGATTGTCCAGCGGCATCAGATGCAGCACGTCGTTCGCCGCTTTATCGCGATTGGTCAAATTGCTGAGCCGGTAGGAGCGTTCCACGGTGGCAAGAATTGAGGAGTGATCATAAACCGTGTGATCGATGACTCCTTTCGGTGTATGTGCGGAAATTACCAGCGCTGGAACCCGGACGCCCAATTGGTCGAATTTAAAGCCGAACTTTGAATAGTCGGCGACGACCTGGTCTCCCGGAGGGACGGCAGCACCAGGCGCAACATGGTCATAGAATCCGCCATGCTCGTCAAAGGCAACGATAAGCATGCTCCGCTCCCAATGGGGTGAGTTGCGGATGGTTTCATAAACAGTCTTTACCAGTTGCTCTCCTCGCGTGACATCATCCAGAGGATGCATCGAGTTTCCGCAGGTAAAATGGCCGGGGCCAGTTATATCAAACGTGTGCGCTCCGTACTTGGGCTCGATAAAAACAAAGTTGTCGCCAAAGTCCGGCTTGTTGACCTCGGAAGCAAAGTCGTCGAAATCCCTGATCTTGTGTCGCAGCCGGTTCAGATCCATGCCTTGCAGCAAGGCACTCACCGGAAAATCGTCACCGGAAAATACCCTCCAAGGAATGCAGTTGCTATCCAGCAGGTCAAAGACGTTGCCATTCTCGAACTCAAAGCCGTTGATGGAAGCTAGCAATGCTGAGTTAACGGCGTCGGGGCTATTATCCAACCCGCCGGACGTGGCTGCCATGGCAAAGAGGCGGTTCGGCCACGTTGGTCCCGGTAGCGAGGAGAACCAGTGGTCGCATACGGCAAATTCTCTTGCCAACTGGTTCAGCACCGGCACCTGCGCCGGATCAAAGCAGTGCATGATGCGATCCGGAATATTAGCGTGATACTCCGTATAGCTTTGGATGAACCCGGAGTTATTGATGGCTGGATAGCCGACGTTGGGATCGTACGATGCCCCGCTGCCGCACAACTGTGTAAGCGTGTCGTCGAACTCGTGGCCCGGGTCCTTATCACCTGCCGGTTTCCCGTTCGCGTCTCTGGCCCGGCTCAGGTTGTAATCTGCCGGCATGGAAACGAAGACGGGGGTCTGCGTTACGGGATCAATATTGCTGAGATTCGTGCTAAAGCCGTCATTAAAGACGGTCGGATTCCCTTTCGGGTCCACCCCTTTGATTCCGCTGAACCCGAACATGTGGTCAAAAGACCGGTTCTCCAGCATCAGCACGAATATGTGATCGATTCTCGCTATTCCGGGATCTTTTCCAAAGAGGTTCGATATTGCTTGAGCAATTGCGACCAGACCGCACCAGAAGCGGTTCCACACGAAGCAAATAAGGTCCATCCCCAGCCACAAAACGGGACATAAAATTTTCACCACAATCCAACCAAAGGCCAAGCACACATACAATGTGATTATGAGAAAAGCGATACAGACCCAGGATGCGACCCAATAAAAGGCGCGGCAGAAGAAACCAGCAATGCAGTTCCATGGTGTATACCAATGGCATTTGCTCCAGGACGTGCATTGATTGGACCCCTCATCAGCCCATTGCGAGCACGTCCGAATTCCCTGCGCGGCCCAGCTGGTGCAGCCATATTCGAGCTTCGTGCCCGCATTCTTGCAATCAATGCTGATGGTGTCAACTACGTTTGTACATGTAGACATGGCTATTTCCCTTCGCTGTGATATCGAAGCCGCAGGTCCCGGTAGAGCAGGCCGAGTCGGATTCGCGCAATGCCAATTCCTGTTCCCTTGCCCAGCATGCAGGCGCCAAACACAAATGCCGTTCCTTGAAGGATCGCGGCATGCCAATGCCCGCCTCCTGCGTGGGTGAAAAAGATGCCGCGTAAAATGAGCAGCATCAGCGCGCCTATTGCAAAAACACCGCCCATGGTACAGCCGCACTCGTTGCGATAAGACTTCGCTTTTCCAACATACGGGAGTAGCTTTTCTCTCTCATCGCGCAAAGCGTTCCACAGCTCGGCAAGGATATCTGCTCTTCCACCCGACCGAATTGCGGTTTTAATCATCCGGAAACTCCCAGACCTTGCAAGTTTGATTGCCTTTCTCCTGACAAGATGAAAGCTCCCTACCTTAATAACGGAAATTGGACCTGTTTCCCTGAGTGTTCCGACGCTAAAAGGTGGGACTCTGCACAAATGTTTCGAGAGATTCTGATTCCAGAGCGGCTGTATGGTAGTGAGCCAAGGCTGCGTTTAGTTTCAAGTGGTCGAGAGCTGGTGGTTCGCATGCAGGGTAGATCGAGTCATCCGTAGCCAAGAAAGCTAAGGCTGAAGTCTTGAGTGAGCGCCCTGCCTCCGCTGTAAGAACGGCAAGCAGAAGTAATGGAGATGCGGGAGTTTGCATTGACAATCATGTAACTCTGTAAAGAGTACGAATAGATGGTTGGTGGCACCACCGCTGGTGATTCAGCAACTACGAGATCTAGGTCATGAAGCACAGGAACGAGAACAGCAAAGGCAAACCCAACCCCTAAGGCAAAAGCAAAACCCTCTGGGGAAGGAGGGGAAAGGGTTTGGGGGCGCTGGAGTGCATTTCCAGTGCTATGCATTCGTCCGCTTCGCGAGGCCCTTGACATCGCAGTAGTAGTCATAGACAGGATGGCGATTTTTTTCTAACAGGGTTAAGATCCCAAAGGTAAGTGACATTAGGGAGCCCCAGAGGTTGTAGCGGACGAGTAAGCAGAAATCTCCAGGGTTCCCCCCTTGGGCTGACACCTCAGGAAAACTAGTGTTCCACAATTAGGGAAGATGGAGAAAATGCTGCAGCGGCAAATCAGAGTGATATCCTTAACCCACCACTGCCCCGGAAAAAGGATAAATAAATGTCTTTACGCGACCTGGTTTTCGCGTCCCGAGTTCTGCGAAAGAGTCCTGTTTTTACGCTAACCGCGGCCCTGACCATTGCTCTAGGTGTAGGCGCCAGCACCGCAATTTTCAGTGTCACAAATGCGGTACTGCTCCAGCCTCTTCCATTTAAAGACCCAGGCCGTCTGGTTATCGTCGCCTCCGACCTGCGCAAGCGCAACGTCCGCGATTTTCCGCTCTCCGATTCCAACTACATTGACTTGCGCGAAGGGTCCAGGAAGGCCTTCCAGGATATGGCCGGCGTCTTCACGTTTCCGAACCTATTGCCGATGGCCGACGGCACTCCGGAGCAAGTTCAAGTTGCCGTGGTCACGACCAACTTCTTTCGCCTGATGGGCAACGGAGTCTTCAGGGGGCGTGATTTTACAGACGACGATGGCCTGCCGCAGCCCCAGCCTCCTGCAGTTGCGGGCGCCGCCCAGCCGGTTGCTCCTGCCGCTCCGGCTCCACCGCGGCTCCCTGCCATGGCGATTCTGAGCTATGAATATTTCCAGCGGCGTTTTGGCGGCGATACCTCGATATTTGGACGTCCAATGGTTACCAGCGGGCCATTCACCCCGGTGGTTATTGGCGTGTTGCCGCCGAACTTTCATTTGTACTTCCCGCCCAGCGCGAATACTGAAGCTGCGCCCGATATCTGGATTGCCAACCGCCTGGCTTACGACACTGCCAATCGCAACCAGGTCTCGATTCAAGCAGTAGCCAGGCTAAAAGAGGGTGTATCCCTCGAAACCGCGCAAACAGCCGCGGATGCGGTGGCTGCCGAGGGCCGCAAGAACTTTCCTATCGAAAACACAGCCGGGTACTACCTCCGCGTAGAGCCCATGCAGCAACACATGACCGCTGAAGTGCGTCCGGCCATCTGGTCCCT
This sequence comes from Candidatus Angelobacter sp., assembly GCA_035939495.1. Lineage (GTDB taxonomy): Bacteria > Acidobacteriota > Terriglobia > Terriglobales > Acidobacteriaceae > Angelobacter. The sequence continues at coordinate 12,976 of DASZFU010000069.1, forward strand.
TATGGGAGCCGTGATCTTCCTTTTGCTGATTGCCTGCTCCAATGTAGCCAATCTGTTGTTGGTCCGCGCCTCGTTACGGGAACGTGAGCTAGCCGTTCGGGCTGCACTGGGCGGTAGCCGGTGGCGTCTGGTGCGGCAGATCCTGATGGAGGCGTTGCTGGTTGCAGGCTTGGGTGGCTTAGCCGGGCTGGGATTGGCATGGCTGGGAATTCACGAATTACGTGTGATCGCTCCGGCCAATCTTCCTCGCCTTGAGTCCATTCGAATCGACGTTTGGGTACTCAGCTTCACCGTCGTAGCGAGTTTCGCCTCCGCAGTTATTTTCGGCATCATGCCCGCATGGCGTACCTCCCGCCCTGATCTCATGAATGCCCTGCGCGGGAGCCGCAGCCCGGCCTTAGCTGGCGGACGCCTCTTGCGAAACCTGGTGGTCGTCTTTGAAGTTGCCCTGTCGTTCGTCCTACTCATCGGATCAGGGCTGATGGTTCGCAGCTTTATGGAACTGCAACGGATCAACCCGGGCTTCGATCCACGCGGCTTGCTGACCTTTCAGATTCTTGGAAACTTTGGAAACAAGCAAGAGCAGCGCGCCGTTGTTGTTCGTCAAATCCAGGAACAGTTGCGCGCGATTTCCGGCGTCCAGAGCGTCACTGCATCATTTCCCTTCCCACTCGCTGGCGGCTTCTCTCCCATTCGTTGGGGTACAGAGGAAGCTCTTACCGACAACACCAAGTTCAAAGCGGTTGATTTCCAAATTGTTCTGCCCGGCTATTTTGAAACCATGCGCACGCCACTGCTCGCCGGCCGTACCTTTACCGAGGGTGACAACGCACCCGGACCTGGCCACAACGTCGTGGTTATCGATCAATTCCTGGCTGACAAAGCCTTTCCAAGACAGTCGGCCATAGGCAAGCGCATTCTTATCCGAGTTCGTACGCCGGAGCCAGAGTGGGTTGAAGTCATTGGTGTGGTTGCGCACCAGCGCGACGTCTCGCTGATCGAACCTGGACGCGAACAGGTCTACTTTACTGATGCCTTCCTGAACTCAGGTGCTGTGGCGCAGTGGGCTGTCCGAAGTGCCAACGATTCCGCTGTTTATGGAGCCGAAGTTCGCGCGGTCATCAAGCGTCTCGACCCCAAGTTCCTCGTTGCCCGGATGGAGCCGGTAGACACCCTGGTGCGTGAGGCGCAGGCTGGAACGCGCTTTTCCCTGCTGCTCATTGGCATATTCGCCGTGATCGCGGCACTACTCGCCGGTGTGGGACTCTACGGCGTTCTTTCAACCGCGGTGCGGCAACGTACCGCCGAGATAGGTCTCCGCATGGCCTTAGGCGCCGGACCAGGCAAAATATTTAAGCTCATTGTAGGGCATGGAATGTTCCTCAGCATCATCGGCATAGCGCTTGGTTTGGCAGTTGCTTATGCCCTCACCCGGGTCATGACCAGTATGTTGGTGGGAGTGAAAGCCACCGATGCAGCTACGTTCATAACCACGGCAATCGCGTTTCTTCTGATCGCCACCATGGCTTCATGGCTACCCGCCCGCCGCGCAGCCGGATTGGACCCAACAGTGGCATTGCGGGAGGAGTAATGTGTCTTTTGTCGACTATCATTGAGGGAGCATGCCCGCGACGCTGTATTCCTTTTGCCCACCGTTCGCGGGCTGAGTGCTGAATGCTGACGGCTGAGTGCTACTTCCCATGCAAGAAATCATCAATCGTCTTCAAATACAGCGTGGGCTGGTCTACAAAAACCAGGTGACCTGCCTGAGGAATGATGACCAGCTTTGATCCGGGAATCTTTTCGTGCATCGTGCGGGAAAGTGAAGGATCGGATTCATCATGGTCGCCGCAGATGATCAGCGTTGGCACATGAATGCTCGACAGCCGGTCGGTGTACTCTACGGATTTCAAATTACCGTCAATCACAAATTCTCCGTGGGAGCCCCACATCTCGCGGTACAAGTCCCAGGAATTCGTGGTGTTGCCTGCTACCGGATCGTAGTTGGGGTCGGGATGCTTTTGGTACAGAAAAGGGAAATATCCGTCGCCCCAGGCCAGTTCAGCGTATTCGGTAGTGTATCGTCCCTTTTCCCAGGGTTTACCGTTGCCAAAAAGGCCTGCTTTCTCCAACGCTTCGAGCCTTTCACGTTTCTCAGAGGGCATTTGCTGTTTTTCATTGGCCAGCACCACATTCATCGCCGAGGTGCTGTGAAAAGTGCTGCCCAGGATAAGGTGCGAAAGGTTCTTCTGGTACTTCAACGCGTATGCCTGCGCCAGCACCCCGCCGTAGGAATGGCCCATCAAGCTGATTTTTCCCAGGTTGAGCGCCTGGCGAACGGCTTCCACGTCTTCCACCATGTTTTCGACCGTGTACTTAGTCACATCTTCGAGGCGCTCCGAACGGCCTGATCCGCGCTCGTCGATAAAGATGAGCTTGTTGGTTCGAGCCAGGGTCATAAGATATGGAAGGAAATAATCATGCGACGCGCCGGGCCCGCCGTGCACAACCATCAGCGGCGCTCCATGCCCGACGATCTGGTAATAGATCAGGACACCATTGGTGTCCACGAATCCCTCCTGGACCGTATAAACATTGGTATGAACTGCGCGCGAGGATGCCGGCTTCGATTTCGAAGCCTGGGCCGAGGCAGACCCAATCATGAGAATACAAGCAAGAATAATAGATGTAGTTTTCATGCCGCGCATTATAGCGTTTCGCTAACGCTGTCTCCGAACCAGATAACTGGCAAACGACAAAAGGCCGGAAAACCGGTAGCTCGGATCTACGTAATGTTCGATCACATAACGCCCAACGAAATCACGATTCAATTGTCTTTAAAGCCTTTCGCTGTTGTTGCCGATAAATCTATTGAGTAACCAAGAGCACACGCATGAATACCATACTTGTAGTTGACGACAGTAGGTTTATGAGGACCACCGTGGAACATATTCTGGACAAAGTTGGGTACCAGGTGGCCATGGCGGTCGACGGTGAAGAGGCCTTGCGGATCGCAAACGATATTCTTCCCGATGCTGTGCTCCTCGATCTGCTGCTGCCCAAGATAGGCGGACCAGAAGTGCTTCGATGTTTGAAAACTAATCCGGTAACCGCTGATATTCCGGTCGTTGTGGTGACCGGTCTCTCCCAGAAGAATGAAGGCAAACTGCGAAAAGCGGGGGCCTTCGCATATCTGGAAAAAGGGACTCTGTTCGAACACCCACAGATTCTGTTGGAACTTGTTGACGCAGCCTTGAAACCCAATGGAGGCCTCGTGCCTCCCGTTCAATCTATCGCTAGCCCGATTCCTCTCCGAAATCAATGAGCCTTGGCAATCCGCAGTCCATCTTAATTCCTACGGATGCCGGCTGGCGGTGAAGGGGTAGACGGTACCCAGATGGACGCCAGCTACGCCGGTGCCCTAACTAAACCGGCGTAGAACTCAAATTGATCGCTCAGTTTTTGGGTGCCAAAGATTTCACGTAGCTGATCAATTGCCAAAGCTGTGGATCGGGCAGGCGCGACCACGATGGCATGCCTCGGCGCGGGTTGCCGTTCACCAACAGCCAATGCAAATCGCCCTCGGTGGCTTCATTTTGAACGCGCGTGCTCTTAAGCGAGGGACGGTCTTTCTTTCCTTCTGCATCTTGGCCATGGCATGAGACACAGTGTTCGGCAAAAAGCAACTGGCCGGCCTGTATGGCTTCCGGCTGATCTTTCAAAGGATTGGTCTTTTGATGTTCGCGCGCTGGAACCTTAGTCAGCCATTCTCCAGCGGCAGCGCCCAACAGGAACAGGAGAGCCGGCAATAACCAGATCCAGACCAGCGATCGACTTTTCATTTGCCCTCCCGCTGGCCCCGCAGAAATCCCATACTCCTGAATACCTGGTTGATCTCATAGGAAACGCCGAATCGGTAGAGGCGTGGAACGCTGAAGTCGTTCAAGCCGAATTGCGGTGAAAAACTCAGAGTCATGCCCCCAGGGGATTTCCAATTGACCGCAGGACCAAAATAGTGCGAGGTGTTGTGAAGTCCAAAGGTGTGGCGGTCGCCCAAGCCTCCGTACATCTCGACTCCCGCAGCAAACTTGTCTGGACAGAACATGCACTTCCTGGCGCTGGCCAGAAGCTTGAGAGGACGGCTGGCTGCAATGGCATAACCAAATTCCCAGGCCCCGCCACCCAGGTTCTTTTCGGCAATGAAATTTTCGCTCACGTTCCAGCCCTTGAAGTTGCTGCCCAGGATCATCTTGAATTCCATCTCTCTTTTCTTTTCCTGCCGCGTCTCTGAATTGCTGCCGGCAAAATCGCTGTCGCCATCGTGGCCAACCACCTCCCGCAGGCTCTTGTCCGCTCCATTGATGTCTTCAAATTCCACGTAGATCACCGGGTTGATCCAGTGCTGGCGCGACAGAAGATAGAAACGGTTTTCCCAGCGATACCCAGTAAAGATCGTGCTGTCGTGAGGGATACTCACGCCATCGAGATACAATTCCGTCGTCCACCAGCCCGTCGCCCCGTATTCGAATTCCATCGCGCTGCCCCAGAATCGGTCTGCAGATTGTGGTTTGCCGGTGACATTCGACATGGCGATCTCAAGATTGCCCGGCTCCTCCATCTCGTGCGTGTAGGTGACGAAATAAGGTTTTTCCTGTGCGAAGCAAACGGGACCCAAAGCAATCGTCAAAACCAGGAGCAGAAGTCGAAGGAATGTCCAGCGCGGATGCTGCGAGTTCAAGAATTGATGTGTGCTAGGGCATTGCCTGTCCTGACACAAAGCTGTTTGAAAGGTCATTTTTTCAGCAGCCTGGGCCTTTTCCTCTGCTGTTTCGGTCGATTGAATGCTGGTCTGCATTTAGCCTGCCCTGTCCGTCTAATTGAAAATGAAATTGAAATTCATTTTCAATTAGAAGTCAAGCAGAATGTAGGCTGAGTCAAGAAGAATTATATTTTTATTCGTAAAGTGAGTGAAGGCCTTTGTTATTAGCCACTTATGGGGTACTTGATTTTTATTGCGGCACTTTGCATGGTGCCTTCGTTGCGCCCTTGTTGTCTGGATTGTTTGTATCAATGAAAAAAGCCGCGAATGTTGCCATCCGCGGCTTGTTGAAGAAACGGCTCAAACTACAGCGAGCGCAGGAAGTTCAACACGTCCTGTTTTTGGCTTGCCGAAAGCATGTCGAAGTTCTCTTCCACCTGATTGGCTTCGGAGCCGCTGCTCTCGTGAGCCTGGATCACCGCCAGCAGGTTGCTGGTGCGTCCATCATGGAAGAAAAAGATGCGCTGGCCAACACCCCAGAGTGGCGCTGAACGGAACTGCGTTCCATCAGCGTTCCCTTGGCCAACACGATCTGCTAAACCGCTCCCCATGCTGTGTACAGCGATGTCAGAGAACGGCTGATAGGTCCGATTGCTCTGGCCTGTGAAGGCCGACAGAGTCGTTGTGAGGTTGGCTGTATGGCAGAGAGCGCAGCCGATCGCGTGGAAGATCAATTCGCCACGGAGAGTTGAAGCACTTTGTGGTCCACGAGCTGGAGCAGCTGACAGGCGCATGAACGCGGCAAAGTTTACGGTATCCGACGAGAAGTCCGAAGCCGGGCTAATGCCGCCAGGAGCGACTGTCAGGTTGGTATGGTCCTCGGGAGTGCCGTTGAAGACGCAACCAGGGACGGCATTGCGCTCATTGGGAAACACTTCGTTACTTACGCCCTGTTCAACGTTGTAGGCCTCCCCAGCGAAGATCAACAAGGACTTGTTTTGGGCCTTCCACCCAAAGCGGGTCACAGTACCATCATTGCCGCTACGATTCAGGTGTCCCGAAATTCCCAGGGCAGCCTTGGCTGAAGCGTGGCTCGCCAAGTTGGCTTCCAGTGTGGCATCAGCGGTATTTTCGATCAGGCCGGCGCCAAATGTCGGAGTGGCAATACGGAAGATAATGTTGTTGTTCGCTACCTGTGTCGCGAAATCCGGTTGTGCCAGAGTACATCCTGGCGCATCGGAACGGCCGGCAATGGTGAATAGATCATGCACGCCACCATCGGCGCTTCCGTCAGGATTGTTGATGAAACGCGCCTCGCGAGCAGGTCCGTTTGGTGAAAGGAATGACGGTATAGTGTTGGCAGCTCCAGCATCGACAGCATTTGCATACTGCGGATTGACCGCTGGATCGGTGCCACCAGGCGCCGGTTGTGCATGGCACGCGGCGCAGCTATTGGCGTTAAAACCAGGGCCAAGGCCTACCCCTGCTTCGCCAGGAATGGTGCCCGAAACAGAGTCGATCTCTTGGAACCGATCTTTGGCCGCATTAAAAAAGCTCACTTCATCAGAGTTCAAGCCAGCCAAGGGGCCACCTGCGCCCGCTGGACCGCCTCGAACCCCAGGATCATGCTGGGCAAATGCTGTCCCGGCAAGGAGCAGCATCGCCACAGCACAGGATAAAACCGACACGAGCTTAGCAGTTTTCATTCAAAAGTCTCCTCATCCGTCGACTGAAAAATCTCTCGATACCCCCGCGGGTCACGGATTGCCCACGTAAGGTTTTAGCGCCCAACCCAAGCAAAATGGTTCCCGGAAGCCTGCTATAAAAGCGTTGGGCGAAATTAGGAGAATCTCTCTTTCCCTCCTGTTGTTAAGGTTCTCTCCCTAATCAGCAAGGGAAGAGGTGGGGAACGTTACTTCAGTACCGAGGGCAAGTCAAGTAAAATTAGAGAACATTAATTTGTAAAGGGCGTTTCAGGGGTGTCGTCCGAAAAAACCGGTAGAAAGGCCGAAAAAAATATAGGGTTCACGGTGTCATCTCGGGTCCTTAGCCTATGAAAACAATTTTTTACAAACTTTTTACAAGGTTCTAGCGAGTTCTGGCTCGCTCGCGGCTTTTCAGATCCCTTTTTGGGAATTTGCGCGGGCCCCTGCCCGTAGTGGAGTGTCTGATTCTTCGACTTGCGATGTTCAACAAATTTGCCCTTGATGCCTCTGCGCCCTCCTCGTCCCTCTGCGGTCACTTTCTTTGGTCGTGGTTCTGCACAATGTATAGATACACGGGATGCGCCCCAGACCAAAAAGTAGGAAAATAGAAGGAAAGGAGAATCAAGCCATGAGGAACATCAGGTCGATTTTCTGTCTCTTTACTTTCTTTTTTGCTTTAGCAGCTTTTGCCCAACAGCCGGCGCAGGATGATGCTAAGCAGTCCGAACACGGAGCCGCCGGCCATGCCAGGCGCGGACACATGCCGAACCCAGAAGCCCAGCTCAAGCATCTCACTGAGGTTCTGAACCTTACCGATAATCAGCAGACTGCCGTAAAAGCTATCCTTGACGACACCAACAAACAGGCAGAAGCCGTGCATGCCGATAAGTCACTCTCACCTGAAGATCGCAGAGCAAAGCTGACTACCTTGCACGAATCAACACATACGAAAATCCGCGACATCCTCAACGACGACCAAAAAAAGAAGTTCGACGACATGCGTGCCAGAATGGAACAACACATGAACGAAAACAAGCCCAAGTAAGGTGAGATCGGGTGATCTGAAAATCGAGGAGATGACGGTAAGAGAATTTGCGTGGGGGCCCTTACCTTTCGCGCTTTTTGCGAAGTGTGGGAAGTCCGCAACCATGCCCACGACACTGTTGGCATTCAGCCCGAAAAGCCGAGCGGGCTGAATGCTGACGGCTGATTGCTGGGTGCTTCTTTCAGCGAATATTTAGCGAAAATTGTATATAATAATTCAATGCCTTTAATCCCTGATCCCCTGGCCTGGGCCCATCCAATCGTTCAGGAGTGGTTTATACGAAAGTTCGGCACCCCCACTGAGCCTCAAGAGCAGGGGTGGCCGCATATCCTGGCCGGACGCACCACTCTTATTTCCGCGCCCACAGGTTCTGGTAAAACGCTGGCTGCCTTTCTCACCTGCATCGATGCTCTGGTGCGGAAAGCCATAGCCGGCGACCTGATGGACCGCACCGAGATCCTCTATATCTCTCCCTTGAAGGCCCTGGGTAACGACATCCAGAAGAATCTTGAAGCCCCGCTTGCAGAGATAACCGCTCTCGCCGGCGAAAACGGACTGCTGATGCCGCAGATTCGCACGGCAGTCCGCACCGGCGACACCCTGACGCATGAGCGTCAAAAGATGTTGAAGCGTCCTCCGCACATCCTGGTCACCACTCCAGAGTCGCTTTATATCCTGCTGACTGCCGATAGAAGCCGGGCCATTCTGCGCGACGTAAAGACGGTGATCGTCGACGAAATCCATGCCGTTGCCGATGACAAGCGGGGCGCTCATCTGGCCCTCTCTTTGGAACGTCTTGATTACCTCACGGGGAGCCGCTCCGTTCGCATCGGACTTTCAGCGACCCAGAAGCCGATCGAAGTTGTCGCTCATTTTCTTACCGGCAATGGGCGTCCTGATCCCGTTGTCGTCAATGTTGGACATAAGCGCGAACTCGATCTGGGCATCGAGGTGCCGGGGATGGAGCTTGGCCCCATCGCCTCCAACGACCTGTGGGACGAGGTTTACGACCGCATCGCCGAACTGGTCGGACAGCATCGCTCGACGCTCGTCTTCGTGAATACGCGCCGTCTCGCCGAGCGCGTGGCGTTTAACCTTGCCGAGCGGCTGGGCGAAGATACCGTAGGCGCGCATCATGGCAGCCTGGCCCGCAAGCTGCGGCTTGAGTCGGAAACCAGGTTGAAGGAAGGCCGGCTCAAAGTACTGGTTGCCACGGCCTCGCTGGAGTTGGGCGTCGACGTTGGCCATGTAGACCTCGTTTGCCACATCAGCTCGCCTCGTTCCATTGCCGTTGCCTTGCAACGTGTGGGCCGTGCCGGACACTGGCGAGGCGCGATCCCTAAAGGGCGCTTCTTCCCTACCACTCGCGACGACCTCATCGAATGCGCGGCCCTGGTGCGAGCCATCCGTCAGGGCGAGCTTGACCGGCTCATCATTCCTGAAGCCTCGCTCGACGTGCTTGCCCAGCAGATGGTGGCCATGTGCTCGGCGGAAGAGTGGAACGAAGACAAGCTGTTTGAGGTGGTCACCCGCGCTTATCCTTATCGCGCGCTAGAGCGAAAAGATTATGACGACTTGCTGGTCATGCTCTCCGATGGCATCGTGGCCGAGCGCGGACGCTTCGGGGCCCACCTCTATCGCGACCGTGTGAACCGGCAACTCAAAGCCCGGCGCGGCGCGCGCATGATTGCCATCATGAACGGCGGGGCCATTCCCGAGACCGCTCTCTATACAGTCGTGGCCGAGCCGGAAGGCACGGTCGTCGGCACCCTGCATGAAGATTTCGCGGTTGAGAGTCTCAAAGGGGATATCGTACTGCTTGGAAATACGAGCTGGCGCATCCGTCGCGTCGAGAATGCCGGACGCATCCTGGTAGAAGATGCTCATGGTGCGCCGCCCTCCATCCCCTTCTGGCTTGGCGAAGCTCCCGGACGCACCGAAGAACTCTCGCAACAGATAGGGGAATTGCGACTGGCGATCAGCGACCTCACTCCCAACACGGTTCCCGGATTCGTAAACCAGAAATCTCCCGAAGTGCTCACGACCGTCGAATGGCTCAAGCGGGAATGCGGCCTCGACGATTCCGGCGCGGAACAAGCTATCGAGTACATTGTGACCGGCCGCGCCGTGCTGGGGGCTGTACCCACCAGGAACACCATCATTGCCGAACGTTTCTTCGATGAAGGTGGCGGGATGCAGCTTGTGGTCCACGCACCCTTTGGAGCGCGCATCAACAAAGCCTGGGGCTTATCGTTGCGCAAACGGTTCTGCGTTTCCTTTAACTTTGAGCTGCAGGCCGCAGCCACCGACAATGGAGTCAACATCGCTCTGGCCGAGCAGCACAGCTTCCCGTTGGCCGATGTCTTTCATTTCCTGCACGAGAACACCGTAAAAGAAGTGCTACAGCAGGCAGCTTTGCTCTCCCCGGTATTCGAGACGCGTTGGCGCTGGGACGCCAATCGCGCTCTCGCCCTGCTTCGTTACTGGAATGGCAAGAAGATCCCTCTGCAAGTGCAACGAACCCGCTCCGCCGACCTGCTCGCGTCGGTCTTCCCCGACGTGGCTGCCTGCCAGGAAAATGTCGATGGGCCAATTCAGGTCCCCGACCATCCGCTGGTACGCGAGGTGATGAAAGACATATTCCACGAGGCGCTTGATCTCGACGGTCTCAAGCAGGTATTGCGCCAGATCAACTCAGGAGAGATCAAGTGCATCGCCGTTGACACCCCGATTCCGTCGGTCTTCTCTCATGAGATTCTGAACACCTATCCTTATACTTTTCTCGACGATGCACCACTCGAAGAACGTCGTGCCCGCGCCGTCGAGATGCGTCGCGTGCTCCCGGACTCTGTGCTCAACGAAGTCGGAGCACTCGATCCCGCAGCCATAGCGCAAGTCCGTGCCGATGCCTGGCCTGACGTTCGCGACGCGGACGAATTGGCCGATGTTCTCCATAGTCTGATCGCGTTGCCGGAAAGCATGGCAGAAGATTGGCGGCCATTATTCGAGAAGTTGCGTGCATCGAATCGGGCCACCAGAGCGATCCAAAAGCCAACCACAGAGGACACAGCGCAGCGGGGCCACAACCAAGATCCAAAATCCACCACGGAGACACGGAGACGCGGAGAAGATCAAAACCAAGAGTCAACCGAAGAGTACCGCAGAGACCCCAGAGAAGAAATGGGGATTTCAAGTCAATCTAGAATTTGCGAGAAAAAACACGATTTCAAAGCACCTCGTGACACAAAGGACCACGAAGGAGATTCAGTCCCGCAGGGACGAGAGACAGATTTCTTTTGGGTTTCTGCCGAGAAACAAAAAACTTTCACCGCCATCTACCCAAATGCACAGTTCGAAGATAGGCTTCCCCAGGTAGAAACCGAAGCCCCGTCGTACGACGATGCTCTAAAGTCTATGATCACAGGCTGGCTCACGCATCTAGGCCCGGTCACCGCATCGGGTCTGGCAAAAATCCTCAGCCTTCCTACTACTGAAATCGAGAAAACTTTACTTCGCATCGAGTCGACCGGATTAATTCTGCGCGGCAACTTCGAGAAGAATGGCAGTCATGAAATTCAATGGTCGGAACGCCGCTTGCTGGCGCGTATCCATCGCCTGACCCTCGGTTCGTTGCGCAAGCAGATTGAACCGGTCACCGCGGCAACCTTCATGCGCTGGCTGTTTCGCTGGCAACATGTCTCGCCTGGTTCGCACGTTCGCGATGAGCACGGCACCCTGGAGGTGCTGCGCCAGTTGCAGGGTTTTGAAATTCCCGCAAGCGCCTGGGAGCGGCAGATCCTGGAACGGCGCATCAGTAACTACGACCCTAAACTCCTCGACCAGCTCTGCATGACAGGCGCAGTGGGATGGGGCCGGCTCTCCGCTCATCCAGCCATGCTGGAAGATACTGCGGGCGCGACCCGGCGCATCGTTCCTACGAGCGTTGCGCCGATTACCTTCTTCGTGCGCGATGAGGCCGAGTGGCTTGCCTTGCCGAGCGTTCGCTCTGCCCATGCCGATCTGGAGAAAGAGGCTCCCGGACTCAGTCCGATTGCCCATGAGGTGTTGGCCTTTCTCCGCTCCCGGGGCGCTTCGTTTTTTGCCGACATCGTACGCGGCTCAGGCAAACTGAAAGCCGAAGTGGAGACCGGGCTTTGGGAACTGGTGGCGGCGGGATTGGTGACTGCCGATGGCTTCGATAACCTGCGGTCCCTGATCGATCCCAAGCGCCGCTCCGGCCAGGGCACGGGTAAAACCAATCGGCCCAGGCACAGCGCCGGACGCTGGTCTCTGCTCGATCAATCCGGCAGCCAGCCTGACCATCACAAGGCAAACGAAGCCATTGAGGGCGTCTGCCGCATGTTGCTGCATCGCTATGGCGTTGTCTTCCGCGAGTTGCTGGTTCGCGAGAGCATCCTGCCACGCTGGCGCGAGATCCTGATTGCCTTCCGCCGCCTGGAAGACCGGGGCGAGATCCGCGGAGGCCGCTTCATCACCTCATTCATCGGCGAACAGTTCGCGCTGCCCATAGCCGTAGAATCGTTGCGGGCCATGCGAAACCTTCCACCCACGGAAGAGACCATCACGATCTCAGCCGCCGATCCTTTAAATCTTGCAGGCATCGTAGTGCCAGGAGAGCGAGTGCCCGCCATCTCCGGCAAATACGTAAGCTTCAAAGATGGAGTCGTAGTCGAGACCCCGGCGCTCCGCCCGATAGCAATTGATGGGATGAGATGATGTTTAAAATTTACCGCTGATTTTCCCAAATGAATGCAGAACGCTAATGAAAAGAAGACGAACGAGTTACCGCCAATCGTCGAAGGCGAAGACTACTACATTGAAGACGGCAAGTATGTCTTCACCTCAAACTATCTTCTAAAACGAGGGTATTGCTGCGAGTCAGGCTGTCGCCATTGCCCCTATGGCTTTGTAAAAAAGTCATCTTGATCGGGCAAGGCTTGCAGTCACCTGCACCAACGCATGTTGCAGCAGCTTGAGCGCGATGGCCCACCGCTGCGCGGCCTCCTCCTCGCTGTCCCCATAACCATAAATGTACGCAGTGATACAAAAGCCATCGACGGAGCCGGCGTGGTAGTGGCAGCGGCGCACCGTAAATTCCATGGCGGCTGCCATCTCGGGCGCGCGTTGCAGCAGGTTATAAAGATCGCGGGCCAACGCTTCATGTTTCTCAAAAGAAGTCTGAAGCTCCCCGGACGTGAACAACAAATCCACATAGCAGGCAAATTTGCAGGAAGCGCCAAATATCTCCTCTTCCGGCAGGATTTCCTGGGTAAACCAAACATCGCATTTTGCCGTTTGCAAGGGCGAGGACGCGGCATTGATGCGGCTCAAGAATTCGCTCAGCTCCTGATGATCGCGCGCCTCTTCGATGTTGAGCACCATCTCAGGATGTTGTTTGAGATCGTAATACCGGACGGCTCCGTCATCCGAAGCCCAGGGAAATTCCAGGGTAGGATCGTCAGGACCAAGCTCGATGGAATAATCAACCTGCATCCGGCCGTCCAGTGGCTGGGGAAGAAGTCTGTTGAAAGAAATGCTGGAAAAAATTGACGACGCGCCGCTCTGCCCATCGCCCATCATAGCCGTTCGGCTGGGCTAGAAATGCGCAGTGTCCTCCATGCTCCGGCTCCAGTAGTGTGATGTGCGGGTTGGCTTCCAGCTTCTTGCGAGTCTCCGGCAGAATGCGGATAAAAGGATCGTCCTGGGCGTGAATCACCAGGGTAGGCATGCAAATTTTGTCGATGACGCGCGCGGCTGCGGCGCGATCATAATAGTCATCCGCTCCGGTAAATCCGCAGTGCGGCGCGGTAATCATGTCGTCAAACTCGCGTATGCTCCGGGGACGCCGCTCCGGCTTGGCATAGGTCTCTGGAAATAAACCGCGTTTGCGTTCATAGCGTCGCATGAGCCCCGTAAGGAATTTCCATTCATAGATGCGATTGCTCTTCAAATCATGGAGAGCATCGGCAGAGGCCCCCAGATCGGAAGCAGGCGAAACCGCCGCTACGGCCCTGAGCTGTGCAGGCGCTGCGCTGCCCCAGTCACCCGCCAGTTTCAACACCAGGTTGCCGCCCATGGAATAGCCGGCAAGGGCAATATGCTGTAACTTGTCCCGCTCGATCAGAGTGCGGGCCACAGCGGCGACATCACTCGAGAGGCCGGAATGATAAAGAGTAGGAGTAAGCTTCTCGGTACCGCCGCAGTTGCGCATGTTCATGCGTACCACGTTCATGCCTGCGTCCCAGGCTTTGGAACCGGTTCCGATCACATATTGAGAAAGACTCGAGCCCTCAAGCCCGTGCAAGATGATGACGGTCAGGCGGCCGGACCGCTCTTGTTGCCAATGACAGTGGCAAAGTACCTGGACACTCTCTTCCACCTGAAACAACTGCTCTTCCGGCTGGGGCAGGCGGCTCTCGCGAGGAAGAAAGTTTCCAGCCAGGGTTTGAGCATGATTGTTGCGCAGAAAACGCCGGGGCACAAACGGCTCGGAAACAGAATTAGCCTGCACTGAGGTGAAGTGAAACAAGCCGAAGTGATGGGAGTTGCGGGACATTTATAATAGGGGCTGAATTGAATTTTAACCCGAGACGTTTGAATCCATGCCGATTTTTGAATTCATCTGCCGCAAATGCGATCATCGCTTCGAGAGCATCGTGCTGGGCTCCCAACAGCCGCAATGCCCGCAATGCGAGAGCAAAAAACTCGACCAGCAACTTTCAAGATTTGCTGTAGGCGGTGAGAAGCCGGCAGCGGTCTCACCCAGCATGGGCCCATGCGGCGCCTGCGGCGACCCAAGAGGTCCAGGTTCGTGCTCGATGAATTGAATGGTTAAAAAAAGTCATCTGGTTTTCAGATCACCCGATCACCAGATGACCCGATCACCCGATTCTTGACGCTCTTTCGTGTAAAATAAGGGTCTCCACAGACGGTGGGTATAGTTCAGTGGCAGAACGCCAGACTGTGGCTCTGGATGTCGTGGGTTCGACCCCCACTACCCACCCCAATAACTCCTTTTTAATTACTTACGAGGAAAATAGGGTCAATCACGACCCTTATTTGACCCCGAAAGCCGTAAGCAGTTGACAACAAAGCGGCTCCCAGCTCCGGCACCTTGATATGGAGTTTCGCCACGAACCTCTCGGCGATGGCACACCTCTTCTTTCAGCAAGGGATTTACTTCTTCACCGAAAGCAGTAAGTTTGTTTGTACACGGCGGGCTTTTGCCAAACAGAACATGGTGTATTGTTAATAGATAACACCTTGGGACACCCACGATGCCAACGGCTTCTACGACCAGCCTAAAACTCGATCTGAAAATAAAAAAGCGCTTACAGCGGCTCGCATCGGCTCGCCGCCGGTCGCCGCACTGGATCATGCGCGAAGCCATCGAGCAGTACGTGGAGCGCGAAGAAAAGCGGGAAAAACTCTGGCAGGACGCGCTTGCTGCCTGGACCAGCTTCCAGACGACCGGCCTGCACCTCACGGCCGAGGAAGCCGACGCCTGGCTTGCCAAGCTTGAAGCGGGCGAAGATACCGCGTCCCCTAAATGTCATGTCTGAAGTGGTCCCAACCCGCCCTCCGGGATGTGGCTCGTCTCCGTGACTTTCTAGCTCCCAAGAACCGGGATGCGGCCAAACACGCCATCAAAGCATGAAAACGCGTGAGACCGGAAGCCCGAGCCACGGCGCTGACGGAAAGCGGCTCGTCTTCCCAATCCCGCAATAGATCGCGCGCACGGCAGAGTCGGCTTAGAAGCTCAGGGTGAATCATTTATGGTAACGATTATATCCAACGAAAAATCTATGCCAGATCGATGAAGTTTGATCTGCGCTCGTGCTACCGGCATATCCCTGGGCCGGAATATTCCGCAACATTTGCGGCAACCCATATTTCCACCCTCCGGTTTCTGGCCATGGCCTCAGGTCCGGCTTCATTCGTAAGTGGAAGCTGCTGTCCGAATGCGGCGACCGTGGTATTCGGCAGGCCTATCTTATGCAACTGATCTTCCGCAGCCAGCGCCCGCTCCTTCGAGATGGCGCAATTACGACCGGGTGTTCCGTTGGCGTCGGAAAACCCAAGCACGAGGATGCTTTGGTTCAGCGCGTGATTGTCCTCGAGAACGCGCTTCAGGCGGACGATGTCGCGCAACGCCTTACCTTCAAGGCGGGAACTGTTCGACTCGAAGCGCAATGCCAGCGAAGCCCTTTTCGCGCCGGCGGTCAGCGCCAGATAATCGCGCGGCGCGCCACGGGGAGGATCTGGTGACTCTAACCGCACCTCCTGGTCTACAAACCCTGCCTGCCGCACCACCCGCTGGCCTTCCGGAGAAAGGGCAAACTCGATGAATTTCGCCGGTCAATTCTGCCTCGCCTGGCCGGTGCGGATGACGATAAAGATATAGCCGGCGGGTAAATGCGTATTCTTCCAGGCGCACACTGGATTCGTCCGGTAAACGGCCATCTACGGAAACGGAATTAGCCGGATGAACGAAGGGAAGGCCCACAAACCCGATCCCGTTGGGATCCTTGGCTACCGAATTGGAAAGCTCCTGGCTGTCTTCGAACACAGTAGGCCCTTTCGCGGGTAGAGTATCTTTTCCCCCAAAACACAGGTCCACGAAGGTCTTGCGGGTGCCGGAATTCTTATCCCGCGCATACACCCGGATTGGGCCGGGCGTGAAATGAGAATCGATCTCCGCCCAGCCGGCAATCTTTCCGGAGAACACATCGCACACCTGCTGCTTCGTCAAAGAGGGCGCGGGACGCGCCGTGGTGGAGATGATGGCGAGTCCATCCAATCCCACTACGAATTCGGTTTCAGCGGCTTTCAATCCTTTCAGTTGCTCCAGTGCGGCTCTCTCTTCCTTTGCATCCGGGCCGTCTCCCTGGATCGATTCAGGATCAGGGAGCTGGGTGGAAGCCATGCCGATATCAGCTTTGTTGGCGGCCAGATCCTTGAATCCGGTCCAGGAGCCGTGCGACTGGATCTCCAGGCGCAGGGGGTTCCCCTGGGGAGTGATTCCACCTACCAGAAGCTCCTCCGGCTTGATTGCCTGTGCTTGAATTGCGGTCGCGCCAATATGGTTGAGATAGGCTTTGGCCAGCGCTGGAATATATTCGGAACCAAGGGTGTTGGAGCCATGAAGGCGAATCGCCGGCAGCACGGCAGCAGCAACCGGCGTGGATCGCCCCGATCTCCACACCATCCATCCACCAGTAGCAATCACAGCCGTGATGAGAGCGACGATCAGGATGGGGCCGATCACGAATCTCTTTCTCTTCGAGACCAGCGGCTGGATTTCGGAAGCCTTGACTTGTTTGGGCTGCTCTTTGAGCGCCTCCGGCGGGGCCTCCACACGAACTGGCTCGTGAGCGGGCGCGGCATTCTGCTTACCAACGCCTGGGGTCACCGGCCAGGGGAGCGCTTCTTTCGCCGCTGCGCTCACTTGGGGGAGACTTGCCCCAAGGTCTCCACCCGCTAATGCCGGTCCTGACTTGGCCACCAAGGCGGCAGTTTCATTGGAGAGCGCTCGTAACACCTCGCGGTGCGCCAGCGAGAACGCGCGCTTGATATACGAGAAAACAGCCAGAGCCCCGATAACATCCGGTCCTTGAATGATGGGTGTCACCAGCATGGAGCGAATTCCCAACGTGCGGGCAGCCTGGGCGTCGAGACGCGTCTCTTTTTCTGTATCGTCGCAAGAGAGCGTCTGGCGCATTTCCACACAGAGCCCGGCGAAGGTGCCTTCTCTGTGCAGCGTCGTTCCCAAATCTGGGGCGTGGGATCCGCTACGTGCGCGGCATACCAGCATTCCGTTGGCCGGGTCTTTCAGGGCGATGGCTGCGCCCGATGCGTTGGTCGAGGCCTCGGCTCTGTGGGCAATCACGGCGAGTGGGTCGGGTTGATTCGTTTGCGGCGCGTTCTTGACCAGAGGCGATGAATCTGCGTGCATATTTCAGGTCCTTTCAAATTGTTCGCCCGGAGACCGAGGCGGGCATCTTCGAGAAGAACTCTTTGGTTTCGAACCCGTCATCTGCACCCCAGGAAACACTGCTCCGCGACCTGTAACAGGAAACTCTGCATCCAAAAATTTGCTTGCAGTTGAGGGAGCTTTTTGTCCAGGGTAGACGGCGGAGTTGGAAGTATAAAAGCGGCAGCCCCTGGCTCAGTGTGAAAAGTTAGTGAAACCTGGAGAAGCAGCAATTCTACATGACGCTTTCCGCCGTGCGCTGCTCAAAACTTTTTTGATCGAATACTTCCCTTTTAAGGGATCTGCCATGCCGCAACCATTTTTTTTGAATCCAACACCGCAGGGTGAAAACGCTACAATTAAGACGAAAGAGTGAAGCGCTGGAGGGGGATCCTCAATGGACACCACAACCAAGCTGACTTATGAAGAATTTCTTCAACTTCCAGAAGAACCAGGGAAACGCTTTGAATTGGACGGGGGGGGCACTCATCGTGGAACCGTCACCGACCTATCGTCACAACCGGATTCGTCAGCGCATTGCTCGACACTTAGAAGATGTTGTTCAACGGAACCAACTCGGTGGTGTTACGGCAGAACAAGACTTCCGGCTTGCTTCTGACGTCGTTCGCAATCCCGACGTAGCATTCATTGCGACTGAGCCGTTATGTTGATCGCTCACCGATTGAAGGAGTGCCTAATCTCGCTATCGAGGTTATCTCCCCTGGCAACTCGGCGCAGGATATGCTCACAAAGATTCACCAGTATTTGGATGCTGGTTGCCAAGCAGTGTGGGTATTTTATCCGAAGCTGAAAACTGTGGAGATTCATGATGTCCGTGGCACCCGGGAAGTGAGGGCGCCCTCCTTGCTCGAAGAAGACACCATTTTTGCCGGCCATTCCTACTCTCTTCCGCTTTCAGCCATCTTCGAGGAAGATATTACGAAGTAGGTGTTCTATTCAATCTCCCTGACTGATTTCTGTAACGATGCCCCAACGGCAGTTATCAACATTGCCAAGCCAGCGATCAGAAACGTGAATTTCAGGTTCCACGCAATCAGGAATCCGGCAAGGGCAAAAGAGATAGGCATGATTCCGAAGGTGGCGAGCATGAGCACACTTGCCACTCGTCCCCGCACCGCTGCATCGATCCGCTGCATCACCCAGGCACTGATGTGGACGTTCATAAAGGCCGCTAAAACGCCGATTCCGAATAGCAACCCGGCAAGTGGCAATAATCTTTCTATAAACCCGATAGCTACCAGGCAAGGGGCCAACACCACGGCAACCAGAAGAATCAGGAGGCCGCGCCTGCGAATCTTCCACACGCCAGCCAGCAGCGCGCCTAACAGGCTCCCCACGGCGACAGCCGACATCAAAGCGCCCAGGATGGCAGGTGAGCCGAAGAGGGTCTTGGTCAAGTAGGTGAGACCAATCCCAACCGGCCCGAAAAAGCAGAAGTTCATCATGGTGGCCAGCAGCATCAATGAACGCAGAGGCACATCTCTTAAAACGTACGCAATACCTTCTGCAATCGCGGTTAATACCGCTTTCGGTGGAGCCTGAGATTTGGGCGGGTCGGGTAGTTTCCAGAGCGCGCCGATGATAAACAGGAAACTGACTGCGTCTATGATGAAGGCCCAGGCCACGCCCATTCTCTTGATTACAAATCCCGCCGGGATGGGGCCGGTTATGGTCGTCACTTGTCCTACGCTTTGGCCGACTGAGGAAGCCGCCACCAGTTGCTCAGGCTTTAAAAGGGACGGCAAGTATGCTGTTCCAGCAGGAGCGGCAAATGCATCGGCTACGCCGAAAATAATTGCCAGGGCGTAGAGTTCCGACATTTGAAGAATGCTGAACCAGATGAGAATTCCGATTACGGCCACACAGATCGTACGTGCCGTGGCCGTGGTCATCATGATCTTGCGCGCCGATATGCGATCACTGATGGCCCCGCCCATCAGCATAAGAAGAGCGCGCGGAATAGAGCCCACCATCATGACCGTGCCCATAGCTACAGCCGAACCGGTCTTCTCCAAGATCAGCCAGGGCAAGGCCACCATGTAGAACTGGTCCCCGAGAAGTGATATGGTGCCACCGATCAACCAAAGGCGATACTGCGGATTGCGCAGAGGGTGCTCAATCGCCGGGGTGGAAGCGGTTGGCGCGGAAGCGGTTACTGCAGCCACAAACTATGAATTTAGCAAGCAAGGGGTAGTGTGGCAGCTAAAGGCTCCGCACACAGTTGGAGAACACGTATGGGTGCCGGCAATCAGATTGCCATCATATTCGGGTTCAAAGAGGCTGCGCAGTGTTTCCTGATTCAATAAGAGTCTTTTCGGTTTTTCAGTCATTGTCCCCCTCCATTGATAGCCCCGTATTTTAGCATTTTTTTACGGTCACTCTTCTAATTCAAAATAAGTCTTTGCTAGATCATTTTGCGAGAAAGAACGAAGTACGAAAAGTAGTACAGTAATGCGCAGAAAGGCTGAGGTATCCTTGCAAAAAATTCTGGCAGCGGTCATGGAAAAACCAGGTGTTCCGATACAGGTGCGTGAGTTTGACGAACCTGAGCTGGAAATGAACTCAGCAGTCCTGGATGTTCGCCTGAGCGAGGTCTGTGGGACAGATATTCACTTGCATGCAGGGCACCTGGCCGGAGTGCCTTATCCGATCATTCCTGGGCACGTCTCAGTGGGAGTTCTGCGCAAAATACGCGGCAGTTTGTTTGACTCCGATGAACGCAGATTTCGCGAGGGAGATGAGGTCACGTTTCTCGATGTGCATGGAACATGCGGTATGTGCTGGTATTGCGCAGTTGCAAAAACAAGCACGCGCTGTCCGAAAAGGAAAGTCTATGGGGTCACCTATGGCGTGGCAGATGGCTTAGCGGGCGGATGGGCGCAATCGGTTTATCTCAAGCCGAATACGCGCTGCTTAAGCCTGGATGGTGTTGATCCGCAAAGATTCATGGCCGGGGGGTGTTCATTGCCCACCGCAGTACATGCAGTGGAGCGCGCGGAGGTTTCACTCGGAGACATAGTGCTGGTACTCGGAAGTGGCCCTGTGGGACTATCCATCATTATTTGTGCATTGCTGCGTGGCGCACATCGCGTTTTTTGCCTGGGCGCCCCGGAAGCACGTCTGCAGGTTGCCCGGAAAGTAGGCGCGCATCAAACCAAGGACTTCACAACCTGTACGGAAGCCGAAAGGTTAGACTGGATCCGCGATCTGACCGATGGAAGAGGAGCAGACGTCACAATCGAAGCTACCGGCAATCCAAGAGCTGTGGTTGACGCAATGCGCTTCACGCGCGATGCCGGACGTGTGGTCATTGTTGGTCAATACACCGATACAGGCGATGTATCCATCAATCCGCATCTGGATCTGAACAAGAAGCACCTCGACGTGCGAGGCTGCTGGGGCTCCGACTTTTCCCATTTCTACAAATCCATACGACTGATGACCGATCCCTCACGCTCCGCCGCCTGGTCAGCAATTCCTTTGAAATTTTATGGCCTGAGCGAAGTGAATGCGGCGCTCGAGGATGTAGTGGCAGGAGCGGCATGTAAAAGTTTGATTAATCCGCAATTGGGTTAAAAAGAGAATCCGGTATTTACATGAGTGCCAGAAATGTGACATATGGGGTAGTAGCAGTGCTCAATTGAGAGATGGATTTTAATGGAAAAACCAGCTCGAAAGACCGTTAGAATAATAGTGCTTTAACGGGTGACGATATCCGGCAACAGGTCATGAATCAGGGGCCCCAGACTTCCACGTTTTGGTTCGCACCAAGGCATTTCATCTCCCAATCCGGGAGCTCCTGAACTTCAGCCCATCAAAAATTCGAGTTTATAGAAATGCCTCCTGAAAGAGCCGTGTCGAAAAAAGATCAGGCAGAAGAAGAGCGGGAACTACTGCGTCTTTTGCTCCAGAAAGAGGGACTTAGCTCCGGCGGCTGGGAGATTACCTCACCAGAAACTCGCGAGCGGCTGCCGCTTTCCTTGGCGCAAAGACGCCTGTGGTTTCTGGACCGTCTGCAACCGGGCAGCGACTTCTACAACATCTCCCTGATGTGTGAACTGCACGGAGATCTGAACGTGCCGGCTCTGGAGCGGAGTTCACAAGAAATCATCCGGCGGCACGGGGCCTTGCGGACCTGCTTTGCGGTGGAGGACGGCGAGCCTGTGCAGAAGGTTGAGGATTCGATAGAGTTCGGGCTGCAACTGCTGGACTTGAGCATTCAGGAGAGCACTGAAAACAGAAGAAAACACGCGCAGGAGATCGTAGCAAAGGAATCCGCAAAGCCGTTCGATCTGGGAAGCGCACCGTTGTTGCGTGGAGTGCTGATCCGGCTGGGCGAACGGGAACACATTCTGGTGTTGAGCTTTCACCACATCGTGATGGATGAGTGGTCTATGGGGATTTTGCAGCAGGAAATGGCGGTGCTCTATGCCGCCTATGTGCAAGGGAGGGAATCTCCGCTCAAGGAGATGCCAATCCAATATGCGGATTACACGATGTGGCAGGCCCAATGGTTCAAGGGTGAGGTTTTTGTCCGTCAGATGGAGTACTGGAAGAAACAGTTAGCTGGAATGCCGGAAGTTTTGGAACTGCCGACAGATAAGCCGCGTTCGGCCATGACCCAACGTCGTGGCAGCATGGAAACGGCATTGATTGACGGGGCGTATTGGGAAAAAATGAAATGGTCCGGCCGGCAAGAGGGTGCCAGCGTTTTTATGATAGTGCTGGCCATCTACCAGGTGCTGCTGTCGAGGTATACGGGAGAGTCGGACTTCGGAGTGGGAACGCCGATAACGAACCGCAGTCATGTACGGCTGGAGGGCATGATTGGATTCTGCGTGAACACTCTGATCATGCGTGCTGATCTGACGGGCGAGCCGACTTTCAGGGAAGTGCTCAGCCGGGTGCGGAAAGCGACGCTGGAAGCCTTCGATCATCAGGATTTGCCCCTGGAAAAGCTGGTCGAGGAATTGTCGCCGGAACGGCACATCAGTGGTTCGCCTCTGTTTCAGGTGACATTTACGCTCATGAACGGTACGGGGGCTGCACCGGTTGAGCTTCCAGGTGTGGAGGTGCGCCCGATAGTACCGGAAATCACTACCTCCAAGTACGATCTGGTGCTAATCGCGGTAGACGGTGAGATTCCCAAACTGGTATTTAACTACGACACTGGATTGTTTGAAGCTGACACAATTCAGCAGATGCTACATCGCTTTGGGCTTTTACTGGCTGCCGCAATAGCCGGACCTGAGCTTCGAATTTGGGACCTGCCGATGTTGACTCAGGATGAAACCCGGCAGCTTTTAATGCAGTCGAATCCGGCGGAGATTCAATGTGAACAGAAATGCGTGCATGAGTTGTTCGAAGAGCAGGTGAGAAAGACCTCGAAAGCGCCCGCAATTGTATTTGAGAATAATTCTTTAACCTACGCGGAGTTGAACCGCAGAGCCAACCAACTGGCGCATTACTTGCGAACAATTGGAGTGGGACCGGATGCACGAGTGGCGATTGGTGTAGAGCGTGGCCTGGAGATGGTTGTAGGAATGGTGGCGGTGCTGAAGGCAGGCGGAGCATATGTGCCACTGGACCTATCGTACCCTCCGGAGCGTTTGCAATTCATTTTGAAGGATAGTGCTCCGGTGGCGTTGCTGGTGCAAGGTGATATGCCGGATTGGGCAGGGGGAATCCATGCTGGTGTCCACGTTGTTGATTTAAAGAATGAGGCTGTGGCCGGGAACCAGGCGGAGACGAATCTGGAGCGGGCTGAGACTGGTGTTGATCCTGAATGCCTGGCCTATGTGATCTACACATCGGGATCGACCGGAGAACCGAAAGGCAGTGAGATTCCACATCGCAGTATTCCCGGATTCATTTTTGGAACTGATTATGTGCGCTTCGACAAGGAAACGGTGTTGTTGCAGCATTCCTCGGCGAGCTGGGACGCACTTACTCTGGAGCTGTGGCCGGCACTGCTGACCGGAGGCCGGAGCGTACTGGCGTGCCAGCAGCGAAGCATCGGTGGTGAGGAAATCCGGGAGTATGCGCAGGGCAAAGGAGTCAATACGCTGTGGCTGACGGCGGCCTTGTTCAACTCGATTGTGGAAAGCGATCTAAAGTGCCTGGAAGGATTGAAGTATCTGATGACAGGGGGAGAGACGGCCTCGGTCCCGCACATCCGCCGCGCATTGGAGGAGTTGCCGGGGTTGCGGGTGGTGAACGGGTATGGGCCTTCGGAATGCACGGTGTTCAGCAGTTGTTATGTCGTGCCTGGAGATTTGCCTGAGACGGTGATTTCTCTGCCCATCGGCAAACCGATCGGAGACCGCCGGATGTATGTGCTGGATGCAGCGATGAACCTAGCGCCAGTAGGAGTAGTAGGAGAGGCATATATAGCGGGAGCGAGTGTGGCGCGGGGATATCTACGGCGACCGGATCTGACGGCAGAACGGTTTGTGCCCGATCCGCATAGCGCTCAACGCGGAGGTCGCCTCTACCGGACTGGAGATCTGGTGCGGTGGCGGAGGGATGGGACGATTGACTTTGTAGGACGGAACGACTTTCAGGTCAAGGTTCGCGGCTTCCGAATTGAGTTGCCTGAAATTGAAGCGCGGCTGTTGGCATACGGCGGAATGCGGGAAGCGGTGGTAGTAGCACAGGAGGGTGCCGCCGGGAACAAGCGTCTGGTGGCTTATTACACAGAAAGCGTGAGTGACCTTCAGCAGCGTAATGGCAGGGGAAAGATCGGGACAGAAGAATTGCGCAGCTATCTGGCACAAAGCCTGCCGGAGTATATGGTCCCGGCGGCTTATGTATGGCTGGAAGCATTGCCGCTGACGCCCAATGGAAAACTGGACCGGAAGCGGTTACCGGCCCCGGATGGAAATGCTTACTCGGTAAGCGAGTATGAGGAGCCGCAAGCAGAAATCGAGATAACGCTGGCGGCGATTTGGCGGGAAGTACTCGAAGTGGAAAGGATTGGGCGGCACGATAATTTTTTTGAACTAGGCGGGCACTCGCTATTGGCCATAACGATGATTGCGCGAGTGCAGGAAGCGCTCGGACTGGGAGTGGAAGTCGGCGACGTATTCGAGCATCCCAGTCTGAGCGAATTCTCCAGCAAGATCGCTGGCGGCAAACGGGCGCAAGTACTACCCATCACGAAAGCTGATCGCAAGCAGCCTCTTCCTCTTTCCTATGCGCAGCAGAGGTTGTGGTTCCTGGCGCAGATGAAAGAAGTAAGCGAGGTCTATCACATTCCCTTCGGCGTGCGTCTTGTGGGCAAGCTGGACCGGCATGCGTTGGGCCTGGCCCTGGACCGTCTTATCCAGCGTCATGAAGCGTTACGCACCACCTTCGTGGTGGCGAATGGCGAACCAGTGCAGCGGATTGCCGGCGCGGAAAGCAGCCATTTTTCATTGTGGGACCATGATTTACGAGACCAGGATTTGCGAGATCTTGATTTGCGAGATCAGGATTTGCGCCAACAGGCGGATCCGGAGGCAGGATTACGACAGGTAGTTGAAGAAGAGGCTCACGCGAGTTTTGATCTGGAAGCCGGTCCGCTGATTCGCGGGAGGCTGATCCGGCAGGCAGAAGATCAATATGCGCTGCTCATTACCATGCACCACATCGTCTCCGATGGCTGGTCGATAGGGGTGTTGCTCAACGAATTGAGCGTATTGTACCGGGCGTTTGTACAAGGGGAAGGCGATCCGTTGCCGGAGTTGGGTGTGCAATATCCAGATTACTCCGTGTGGCAGCGAAACTGGATGCAGGGGGAAGTTCTACAGCAGCAGGCTGAATACTGGAAGACCACACTGGCAGGGGCGCCGACCTTGCTTGAGTTACCCACCGACCATGTGCGGCCGGCAGACCAGGAGTATGCGGGTGCAATGCACGAGGTGGTGTTGGATGAAGGGTTGACGGCAGGGCTGAGGGAGCTGAGCAAGCAGCATGGAGCCACCTTATATATGACCTTGCTGGCAGGATGGGCGGCTCTGCTGGGGCGATTATCGGGGCAGCAGGACATCTTGATTGGGACGCCAGTGGCCAACCGGAGACAAACAGAGCTTGAGGGGCTGATCGGATTTTTTGTGAACACGCTGGTGCTGCGGACCGATTTATCCAACAGACCTGGTGTAGGGAAGCTGCTGGAACGAGTGAAAAGCCAATCGCTGGGAGCGCAGCAACATCAAGATATTCCCTTTGAGCAGGTGGTGGAAATCGTACAACCTGAACGCAGCCTGGCCCATAGTCCCTTGTTTCAGGTGATGTTTGCCTGGCAGAACGCTCCCAGGGGCGCGTTGGAACTGGTGGGATTGAAGACGCTGGGACTGGACATGGCTTCGCACCGCGTAGCCCGGTTTGATCTAACCATATCTTTATGGGAGGTGAACGAACAGATTGCAGGTGGTGTGGAATATGCCACGGCGCTGTTCGAGAAAGCAACCATCGAGCGCTACATGGGATATTGGCACCGCATGTTGCAAGGGATGGTCGCCGGGAGCGGGCAGATAGTCGATTGCCTCGAATTCTTGTCAGAGGGTGAGCGGAACCAGCTTTTGTACGAGTGGAACCAGACGGATGCGGCGTACGCCCAAAAGTGTGTGCATGAGTTATTCGAAGAGCAGGTGAGAAGAAATGTGGAAGCCATAGCGGTGGAATCTGAAGGACAGAAATCAACGTACGGCGAGCTAAATCGGAGAGCAAATCAGTTAGGACATTATTTAAGGAAAGTGGGAATAGGGCCGGAGATGCGGGTGGGAATCTGCATGGAACGCGGTTTGGAGATGGTGATCGGCCTGCTAGGGATTCTAAAGGCGGGCGGGGCTTATGTGGCGCTGGACCCTCATTATCCGGCAGAACGTCTCAAGTTCATGGTGGAGGATTCATCCATAGCGGTGCTGCTGGCCCAAAGTGGCTTATGGGAGGAGCCTCCGGAATCTGCGAAGGTGATTTACGTAGACCAGGAATCGGTTGCGATAGAGCGGGAGAGTGGAGAGAATATTGGGCTTCCGCTTCAATCGGGAAATCTTGCCTATGTGATTTACACATCAGGGTCCACAGGCACGCCAAAAGGCGTGGCTATCCAGCACAGTAGTGCAAACGTCCTGCTTCAGTGGGCGCGAGAGGTATTTTCGGCAAAGGAGCTGGAATCCGTATTGGCTTCTACGTCGATCTGTTTTGATCTCTCGGTATTTGAGATTTTTGCACCGCTTAGTTGGGGTGGAAAGACAATCGTGGTACAGAATGCGCTGAGTCTGGCGGAAATGGGGCGCAATCCGGGAGTGAGGTTGCTCAACACAGTGCCATCTGTAATGGCGGAGTTGCTGCGAATTAAAGGCATACCCGATTCGATTCGAACTGTGAACCTGGCTGGAGAAGCTCTGCCGCCGAACACTGTGGAGCAACTCTACGAGGAATCAAAAGTGGAGCGGGTTTTCAATCTGTATGGACCATCGGAAGACACCACGTACTCCACTTACGCCTGTTTCAAAAGAGGAGAGGTAATTGGGAGGACGCCGATCGGAAAACCGATCAGCAATACACAAGCCTATGTACTGGATAGCGAGTACCAGCCAGTACCGGTGGGAGTCATCGGCGAGTTGTGCCTAGGAGGCCAGGGAGTCGCACGCGGATATTTAAACCGGCCGGGGCTGACGGCGGAAAAGTTCGTTCCTAATCCTTTCGTTGGACACGCGGGAGAAAGGATATACAAGACAGGCGACCAGGTGAGAAGGGGGCAGAACGGCAATCTGGAATTTCTCGGCCGACGGGACCAACAAGTAAAGGTGCGGGGTTACCGTATTGAACTGGGAGAGATCGAAGCGGCTTTGCATGCCCATCAAGGAGTTGAAGCATGTGCCGTAATCGTGCGGGAAGATCAACCCGCAGAAAAACGAGTGGTCGCATATGTGGTTACGAAGGGTGTCGTGACGGAGGCGTTCAGGGAGTTCCTCAAAAAGCGGTTGCCGGACCACATGATCCCATCCGCTTTTGTGGAGATAGAACAATTGCCGCTCACGCCAAACGGAAAGGTTGACCGCAAAGCATTGCCCGCTCCGGAGAGAGAATGGAGCGGAAGAAGAGGCTATGTAGGCCCGCGCAATGGCGAGGAAGAAATATTGTGTGATCTGTTTGCGGAAGTGTTGAACCGCGACCGCGTGAGTGTGTACGACGACTTCTTTGCCCTCGGCGGACACTCGCTGCTGGCGACTAAGTTAGTAAGCCGAATCCGCGAAATTCTGGGAGTCGAGGTTGCGCTGCGCAGCGTGTTTGAATCGCCAACCATCGCCAAATTGGCCTCCCGGCTGCACGACAGCAGGAAAGCCCGGAGTTCTTTGCAACGCGACCCCAACCTTGAGCGCGCGCCGTTGTCGTATTCCCAACGGCGGCTATGGTTCATCAATCAATTGCAAGGCAGCAGCACGGAATATAACATGCCGGAGGCGCTGCGGTTGCGCGGCAGGTTGGATGTGGACGCACTGCAGCGCACCGTCCAGTCGATCACAGACCGGCATGAGAGCCTGCGAACCTATTTTGGAGAAGAGCAGGGAGAGCCGGTACAGATCATCGCTCCCGGCCTTACTGTAGAAATTCCATTTGCGGACCTCAGCAGCCTTTCCGAAACGGAGCAGCAGCGGCAGGTGATGGCGTTCCTGAACAATGAATGGTATGAACCGTTCGATCTGGCGCATGGTCCTTTGTTGCGCGTGAAGCTGCTTAAGCTGGCGGAGGAAGATCACGTTCTCCTGCGAACATTCCACCATATCGTATCGGATGGATGGTCGCTGGGCGTGTTCATGAGGGAGTTCAGGGATTTGTATGAGGCTTACTCGCAGGGCCGCGAGAACCCATTACCGGACCTGCCTCTTCAATTTGCGGATTTTGCTTTGTGGCAAGTGCAAGGGCCAAGTGAGGGACTGCTGGAGGAAGATATCCGGTTCTGGAAAGAACACCTGGCAGAAATACCGGAAGAGCTGGAGATTCCCCGGGATAGAGAACGTCCCCCGTTACAGACTTTCGCCGGCGATGCGTGCGGAATAACTTTGCCCATGGAAAAAGTAGCGGCATTGAAACAGTGTGGCCGCTCCACTTTATACATGACGTTGCTCGCAGCTTTTGCCGTTCTGATGCATCGCCATAGCGGACAGGATGACATTGTGGTTGGCTCTCCCATTGCCAATCGCCAGGATGAGCGGCTGGAGGGCCTGATCGGTTTTTTTGCAAACATGTTAGTGATGCGAGTGAGGGTGGAGCCAAACGCCAGCTTCCGCGAACTGCTGGATCGGGTGCGGGAGTTTGCGTTGGAGGCCTATCGGCATCAGGACGTCCCGTTTGAGCGGTTGGTCGAGGAACTCTCAGTGGAACGCAGCTTAAACCGGACCCCCGTTTTCCAGGTGATCTTCGCTCTCCAGAATGCTTTTTCAGGAACTCAGGAGCTTAGAGGACTGGAAATTGAGCCACTGGCAGCAGAAGATTGGCGCGTGCGCTTTGATCTGGAGGTTTACGCCGTGGAGCGCAATGCGCAACTGGAAATCGGCTGGGTCTATAACGTGGATTTGTTTGATCGCTGGCGGATCGAGCAAATGGCGGCTCATTACGAGCGATTGCTGGCCTCGGCAGTGCAGGACCCGGAACAACTTGTCTGCAATCTGGGAACGCTGAGCGCCTGCGAAATGCAGGAATTAAAAATTCGGGGAGTGCCCCAAGCCAGAAAGGCGACCCGGAAATCGCTACCGCAAGCGCCTGCGGGAAATACTTATGTGGCGCCGCAAACTCCTATGGAGCAGATGGTGGCCAGTATTTGGCGGGAGGTGCTGGGGATAGAGCGGGTTGGGTTGGATGACAACTTTTTCGACCTTGGCGGACATTCGCTGCTGGTAGCCCGTGTACGTTTCAATCTGCGGCAGAAACTGCAGAAAGAGATAGCCCTCGTCGATTTCTTCTCCTATCCTACGGTACGCCTGCTGGCCGAGAAGCTGGAGCATGGAGGAAAAGGGATCAACATCTCTGACATTCGGGAGCGCGCCTCCAGGCAGCGCGCCAATGTGTTGCGAAGCCGGCGGGATGCTCGCAGGCAGGATGGCGAAGATACAAAGGAATAATAACAACTTTAGCGTTGTATTCTCATGCTCTTGAAATCTGGTGGTTGGAAAACTTTCATTAAGGGTTTTTAGAAAAATGTCTTCAGGAAGGGTTGCATTGAAGAAAGATAGATTGGAAGAAGAGCGGGAACTCCTGCGGCGTTTATTGGAGAAGGAGGGCCTTAGCGCTCCAGGTGCTCAGACAGCGCAGAGTGTGGCGCAGGAGCAACTGCCTTCTTCTTCATCGGAAGCTTCCGGGGCGAGACCTTCGCTCTTCCCGCTTTCCTATCAGCAGGAGCAGCTTTGGTTCCTGGACAGGTTCCATCCTGGCACTGCGTTCTACAACGTGCCTATGACCTGGCGGATTCAAGGCAGTTTGAATATTGCCACGCTGGAACGCAGTTTGCAGGAGGTGGTGCGGCGACATGAAATCCTGCGGACCTGCTTTGTGATGGACGAAGACGGAAAACCGATGCAGAAGGTTGTTGCGGAGAGGCTCGATGTGCGGTTCTTGGTGATGGATTTGCGACACTTGGAGCCGGGCGAGAGAGAGGAGCAGGCAAAGAAGATTGTTGCGGAGGAGAGCAGTGAGGGATTCGATTTAAGCCGGGTGCCCTTGTTCCGCGGAGTATTGGTGCGTTTGGACGAAGGAGATCATGTTTTCCTGCTGACGTTGCACCACACGATCTGTGATGAGTGGTCGTTGGGGGTGTTGATGGAGGAGTTGGAGCAGTTGTATGAGGCGTATGAGAAAGGAGATGAGTCGCCGCTGCCGGAATTGGAAATGCAGTATGGGAAGTATGCACTGGAGCAGACGGAAGCGCTGGACGGAAAAAAGCTTCAGCAGCAGATGGAATACTGGAAAAGACAGTTGGATGGGATGCCGCAGGTGTTGGAGTTGCCGACGGACCAGGCGCGGCCGCCACAGGTGAGTTTCCGAGGCGGAATGCTGGCGCGAGACCTGGATATCGATTTGTTGGAAGGTCTGGGCGCGGTGGGAAGAACAGAAGGGGCCAGCCTGTTCATGACGTTGCTGGCTGTGTTCCAGGTGCTGCTGATGAGGTACACCGGGCAGGAGGATTTTGGAGTTGGCACATCCATAACCAACCGCAGCCGGACAAACACACACGGACTGATTGGTTTCTTCGTGAACACGCTGGTGATACGCGCGAATCTGGGCGGAGGGCCGGCTTTCCGCGAAATCCTGCGGCAGATTCGGCAGACAGCGCTGAGCGCATACGAGCATCAGGATCTGCCATTTGAAAAGCTGGTGGAAGAATTGGCTCCGGATCGCGACCTCAGCCGTGGTCCGCTCATTCAAGTAATGTTCACAGTACCCAGACCCACGGAATCGAAGTTCGGGCCATTTCAGCTAAGCGAGTTCGAAACAGAGATTCGAACATCCAAGTTTGACTTCACCATGTATGTCGAGGAGTCCAGGGACCCAAAGATTGCGCTCAACTACAGCACTGATCTGTTTGAAGCAGAGACCATGAAGCGGATGCTGGGCCATTACGAGCGGCTGCTGCAGGCCATTGTGGAAAATCCGGAGCAGCCGGTTTGGGAATTGCCTCTATTGACCGGCGAGGAAAGTGACCAACTGCAAAAATGGAGCCGGGCCGGCAGAGACTACGGCCGCGATAGGACCGTCGCAGAAATGTTCGAAGAGTGTGCGGCCAGAATGCCGAACAATGTGGCGGTGGAATACCGAGGCCAGGAGTTGACGTATGGAGGGCTGAACCGCAAAGCGAATCAGTTGGGGCATTACCTGAGAACCATCGGGGTGAAGCCGGAAACGCGAGTGGCGATTGGAGTGGAGCGTGGATTAGAGATGGTTGTGGGAATGGTGGCGGTGTTGAAGGCGGGGGGAGCCTATGTGCCTCTGGACCTATCGTATCCGGAGCAACGCTTGCAATTCATTTTGCAGGACAGTGCTCCGGTGGCGCTGCTGGCGCGGAGTGACTTGCAGGGATTGCCAGGAGAAATTGGGGCAGGCCTACAGATTGTTGATCCGGGGAATGAGTTTGTATATGAGGACCTGCCGGAGACGAATCTGGAGCGGGTGGAGACGGGTGTCGATCCAGAATGCCTGGCTTATGTGATCTACACATCGGGTTCGACTGGGGAACCGAAGGGCAGTGAGATACCGCATCGCAGTATTCCCGGATTCATTTTTGGAACCGACTATGTCCTCTTCGACCAGGAAACCGTGCTGTTGCAGCATTCCTCGGTGAACTGGGACGCACTTACTCTGGAGCTGTGGCCGGCACTGCTGACCGGAGGCCGGAGCGTATTGGCGCACCAGCAGCGCGTGACGAGTGGTGAAGAGATCCGGGAGTATGTGCAAGGCAAAGGAGTGAATACGCTGTGGCTGACAGCGGCCTTGTTCAACTCGATTGTGGAAAGCGATCTAAAGTGCCTGGAAGGATTGAAGTATCTGATGACGGGGGGAGAGACGGCCTCGGTGGTGCACATCCGGCGTGCGCTGGGGGAGTTGCCGGGGATGAGGGTGGTGAACGGGTACGGGCCTTCGGAATGCACGGTGTTCAGCAGTTGCTATGTCGTACCTGCTGATTTGCCGGAGAGCCTGATCTCCCTGCCCATCGGCAAGCCCATCGGAGACCGTCGGATGTATGTTCTGGATCAGTGGATGAACGTTACCCCGATCGGAGTGCTAGGAGAGGGTTTCATAGGAGGGGCGAGTGTAGCGCGGGGATATATGGGCCGACCGGAGCTGACGGCCGCGAAGTTTGTGCCGGATCCGATTGGTGGGGAGGTGGGAGGTCGATTGTACCGGACGGGCGACCTGCTGCGGTGGCGGAAGGACGGGACGATTGAGTTTGTAGGACGGAATGACTTTCAGGTCAAAGTACGCGGCTTCCGAATCGAGTTGGGAGAAATTGAAGCGATCCTGCAACATCAGAGTGGAGTACAGGGATGTGCTGTGGTGGCGAAGACTGGCGTGAATGGAAGTACACGGCTGATCGCGTATGTGGTTGGCGAACGGAATCCTGAAGAATTACGGCGGGAGCTGAAAGGCAAGCTTCCAGCGTACATGATTCCCAATGCCATTGTGGGACTGCAGGAGTTGCCGTTGACGAGCAATGGGAAGCTCGACCGGCAGGTATTGGAAAAGCTGGAAGATTGGGATTGGGGTGATTCAGAAGAGTACGAAGCTCCATGTACTGAGGTAGAAGAACAACTGGCAGAGATTTGGGCTTCGGTACTGGAAGTTACGCGAGTCGGTAGACATGGCAATTTCTTTGATTTGGGCGGACACTCATTGCTGGCAACCTCCGTGGCATCGAGGTGCCGGAATCAATTTGGACTGGATGTTCCCGTACGGGCGATATTCGAATCACCAACGATTGCGGAACTGGCAGAAGTAATAGAGCTTGAGTTGAAATCACAGGGAAGGAGACCGGGAGACGGAAAAAACGCAGAACCAACGCAGAGATCCGCTGCCCTAAGACCTTCTGTTTTCCCGCTTTCCTACCAGCAGGAGCAGCTTTGGTTTCTCGACCAGTTCCAGCCCGGCAGCGACTTCTACAACGTGCCCTTAGCTTGGAACCTCGCAGGCGACCTGGATGTCCCCACGCTGGAGCGGAGTCTGCGGGAGGTGGTACGGCGGCATGAACAGTTGCGGACCTGCTTTGTGATGGACCAACAGGAAGGACTGAGGCAAAGAGTTGAGGGAAAACTCGATGTGCGCTTGCCGGTAATGGATTTACGGCAGTTGGCGGCAGGCGAGCGGCAGGAGCAGGCGAAGAAGATTATAGCGGAGGAGGGTAGCAAGCCCTTTGATTTAACCCAGTCGCCCTTGTGGCGCGGAGTGTTGGTGCGGACGGCAGAAAAGGAGCACGTTTTGGGTTTGACGCTGCACCACATTATTTCTGACGACTGGTCCCTGAGAATATTGATGACGGAATTAGGGAAATTGTATGAGGCATATAGAAAAGGAGAAGAGTCGCCGCTGCCGGAATTGGGAATGCAATATGGGGACTATGCGTTAGAGCAGAGGGAAGCACTGAGCAAAGGAAGATTCCAGCAGCAGATGGAGTACTGGAAAGGGCAGTTGAAAGGGATGCCGCAAGTGCTGGAGTTGCCGGCGGACCACTCGCGTCCGGCGCGAGAGAGTTTCCGCGGAGGGATAGAGCAACGAATTCTAAGCAACGACCTGTTGGAAGGCCTGAGTGCGGTGGGAAAGGGAGAGCGGGCCAGCTTATTCATGACGCTGCTGGCGGTGTGCCAGGTGCTGCTGATGAGGTACACCGGGCAGGAGGATTTTGGTGTGGGCACCGTGGTATCCAATCGCAAACGGGCGGAGATGGAATCGATTTTCGGTTTCTTCCTGAATACGCTGGTGATACGCACGAATTTGGGAGGCGAGCCGGCCTTCCGTGAAGTGCTGCGGCGGGTGCGGGCAGCGGCGCTGGCCGGGTACGAGCATCAGGACGTGTCATTTGAAAAACTGGTGGAAGAATTGGCGCCGGACCGTGATGTCAGCCGTTCCCCCATATTTCAAGTGCTGTTTACGGCCCTTGGCGAGCCCGACAAATTGGAATTCGGGGACCTGGAGTTGAACGGCTTTGAGATAGATATTGGGATGTCGAAGTTTGATCTCACCATGAGTGTGCAGGAGGCCACGCCAGGCGCAGCGATTACCATCAACTACTCCCTTGACTTGTTTGAAGCGGAGACAATCCAGCGGATGCTGGGACATTACGAGCAGTTGCTGAAGGCGGTGGTGGAGAATGCGGAACAGCGGGTGTGGAACCTGCCTTTGTTGACCGAGGCAGAGATAGAGCAACTGCAAAAATGGAACCAGACCGCGAGAGACTATCCGCGCGCCAAAACCATCGCAAGATTGTTCGAAGAGCATGCCGCAAGCACGCCGAATGCCGTGGCAGTGGAGTACGACGGGCAGGAACTAAAGTATTGTGATTTGAATCGGCAAGCCAACCGGCTGGCGCATTACCTGCGAGCGTTGGGCGTGAAACCGGACACACTGGTCGCCGTATGCGTGGACCGTAGCCTGGAAATGATCGTGGGGCTGCTGGCCGTGATGAAGGCAAGGGGAGCATACGTACCGATCGATCCTGCATATCCGCAGGATCGTTTGCAATTCATGCTGGAGGACAGCAGGCCAGCGGTGTTGTTGACACAAAGCCACCTTCGCGAGTTGTTCACGGAAATCAGAGCGGACCTGAAGTTAATTGACCTGGGCGGCGCGGAGGCGTGGAGTAGTCAACCCGGCTCGAACCCGGAGCATGCCACCATCGGACTGACCGTCAAAGATCTGGTATACGTGATTTACACATCGGGTTCTACCGGGCAGCCCAAGGGCGTCTCTATGCCGGTAGGCGCCGCAATGAACATGATTGCGTGGCAGATGAACGAATCCGCGTGGGCTGGACCACAGCGTACCTTGCAGTTCGCCGCACTCGGCTTTGATGTTTCATTTCAGGAAATCTTCAGCACCCTATGCGCCGGGGGAACTTTGCTCCTGATCGATGAAGAGAAACGACGCAATGCCACAGACCTGGCCCGTTATGTCACGGAGAAAGGCGTTCAGCGATTGTTTCTTCCTTTTGTGGGGCTGCAAATGTTCGCCGAGGGTGTGGCCGAGATTGGGAAGCCTTTCGATTGTGCGCTGCGGGAAATCAACGTAGCCGGGGAGCAACTGCGCATCAATGACAAGATAAGGGCGCTCTTCAAAAGCCTGGAGCACTGCCGGTTGAATAACCATTACGGTCCGACAGAAACTCATGCTGCAAGCGCATTCCATCTGGGTATGGATAGGGACCGTTGGCCCCTGTTGCCGCCGATCGGGCAGCCGCTTCCGAACGTGCAAGTTTACATTTTGGATAAATACGAGCAGTTCGTTCCCGTGGGAGTAATAGGAGAAATCTATATCGGGGGAGCGGGCGTTGCACGAGGGTATTGGAATCGTCCGGATTTGACAGAAAAACGTTTCCTCAAGGACCGTTTTGCCACAGAAGAAAAAGAAGATGAGGGAGCGCGGATGTACCGTTCAGGGGACCTGGGAAGATGGCGGGCGGATGGGACGATCGAGTACATCGGACGGAATGATTCCCAGGTGAAGATACGCGGCTACCGCGTGGAATTGGGTGAGATTGAGGCGATGCTGCAACAGCAGAGTGGGGTCCAGGGCTGTGCAGTGGTGGCAAAGACTGGCGCAAATGGAAGTAAAAGGCTGGTGGCGTACGTGGTTGGAGACGCGGATTGTGATCAGTTGCGGCGAAATCTGAAAGGTACGCTTCCGGCATATATGGTTCCAAGCGCCATTGTGGCCTTGCCGGAGTTGCCGCTGTCAGGCAACGGGAAGGTAGACCGGGAGGCATTGGAAAAGCGGGAGGATTTGAGTTCGGGAGCCGAGGATTACGAAGCTCCGGGCACTTCAGTCGAAGAGCAACTGGCGGAAATTTGGGCGGAGGCGCTGGAAATCACCCGGGTTGGCAGGCACGATAATTTCTTTGATCTGGGCGGACACTCATTGCTTGCGACGTTAGTAGCAACGAGGATGGGGAACACGTTTGAAACCCATGTTCCTGTACGAGCATTATTCGAGTCGCCCACGATTGCAGAACTGGCAGAGGTGATAGAAGCCGGCTTGAAATCATCAGGAAGGAGATCAGCAGGCCAGAAGAATGCAGTACGAACGCTGCCAATTTCTGGTCCAAGACCTTCTCTCTTCCCGCTGTCTTACCAACAGGAACAGCTTTGGGTATTGGACCGGTTCAACCCCGGCAATGCGTTCTACAACGTGCCTATGACCTGGCGGCTCAAAGGTGATCTGGATGTTCCTCGGCTGGAGAGGAGTCTGCAGGAGGTGGCGCGGCGGCATGAAATCCTGCGGACCTGCTTTGTGATGGAACACGACGAACCAAGGCAGAAAGTTGTAGAGGCGGCGCTCGGTGTAAGGTTGCCGGTCGTGGATCTGCGGCAGTTAGAGCCGGGCGATCGAGAGGCGCAGGCGAGAAAGGTTGTAGCGGAGGAGGCGGGCAAGGGATTTGAGTTAAGCCAGGCGCCCTTGATGAGGGGAGTGTTGGTGCGGACGGAGGAAAGGGAGCACGTTCTGGGGCTGACGCTGCACCACATTATCTGTGATGACTGGTCGTTAGGGCTCTTGATGAGGGAGTTGGGGCAATTCTATGAGGCGTATGGAAGAGGAGAAGGGTCGCCGTTGCCGGAATTGGGAATGCAATATGGGGAGTATGCGCTGGAGCAGCGGGAAGGGCTGAGTGGAGGAAAATTCCAACAGCAGATGGAGTACTGGAAGGCACAGTTGGAGGGAATGCCGCATGTGCTGGAATTGCCGGCGGACCACGAGCGGCCGGCGAGAGAGAGTTTCCGGGGAGCGTCAGAGCAGCGAATTCTGCGGAGCGGCTTATTGGAAGGCTTGAACGCCCTGGGGAGAGCAGAGAAGGCGAGCTTGCTCATCACGATGCTGGCCGCCTTTCAGGTGCTGCTGATGAGGTACACCGGTCAAGAGGATTTTGGCGTTGGCACCGTGGTAGCCAACCGTAAGCGGATGGAGACGAAAGAGCTGATTGGTTTTTTCCTGAACACGCTGGTGATACGCGCGAATTTGGGCGGCGAGCCGGCGTTCCGCGAAATGCTGCGGAGAGTGCGGGAAGCCGTGCTGGGCGGGTATGAGCATCAGGACCTGGCATTCGAAAAGCTGGTGGAAGAATTGGCCCCGGACCGTGACGTTAGCCGCAGCCCTGTCTTTCAAGTGGCGTTTACGTTGCGAAGATCGATCGAGGGCAAGTCGGAATTAGGCGGGCTGGAGATGGTCCCATTCGAACTGGATCCCGGTACGTCGAAGTTCGATCTCATTATGGGAGTAGAAGAAGCTGGGCAGAACGCAGTGATTGGCCTTAACTACAGCAAAGATTTATTTGAGGCAGAGACCATCAGGCACATGCTGGAACATTATGAGCGTCTTCTGGAAGGAGTCGTTGCAGACGCCGACCAGCCGATTTGGGCCATGCCCATGATGAGCGAATTGGACGAGAAGGTCCTGTCCGGCTGGAATTGCGCGAGGCCGGCTTCGCCTCAAGAGACGAACATCATTGAGCTTCTCGAAGCCCAGGCAAAGAGCCAGCCGCAAGAACCGGCTGCAATCTTCGATGAAACGCAACTCAGCTACTTGGAGCTGAATAGCAGGGCGAACCAGGTTGGACACTATCTCGCCTCCATGGGAGTGGGGCCAGACTTACTCGTGGGTATTTTGATGCCGCATTCGAAGGAGATGGTGGTGGCCGTGCTGGGAGTTCTGAAAGCCGGCGGCGCCTGGCTGCCTCTGGATGTCCAGAATCCCAAAGATCGTTTGCGGTCTATCATTGACAGTTCAGAAGTTGCCGTGTTGCTGACCGTGGAGAGCCTGCGCAAGCGCCTCCCGGAGACCAATACACCTGTGGTTTGTTTGGATTCGGAATGGGAGAGGATAGGGCAGCACAACGCAACCAACCCTGATGTTCAGATCAATCCCCGGAACCTGGCTTGTGTCATCTTTACGGCCGCCTCGGAGGGACATGCCAAAGGTCTGATGCTTGAACACAGAGCGCTGATGAGTCTTGTATCGGTGTGCGATGTCGCTGACACGGCTCATCAAAATGGGCACGCCCGAGGGAATAGCTGTTTGGAAATTTGGCCGCTTTTGACATCCAGTTCTTTCCTGCTCTCCACCTCTGCCATACTCACACCTGTTGCAGAAGGCGAGCGAAACAGATTCAGGCCACGCGGCAATGCAGAGATATGCCTTCTTGATCCACACCTCCAGCGTGTTGCTATTGGAGTTCCGGGGGAACTGTGGATTGGCGGACCTGCCGCGGGCCGAGGTTACCTGCGGCGGCCTTCGCTGACGGCTGAGAAGTTTCTTGCCAATCCGTTTACATCGGAAATGGGTGGACAGATGCGTGGGAGCGGGGAACGAGCCCGATATAGAGAGGATGGAACTATCGAGCTTATGGGCAGACTTGACGATCGGGTGGAGATCGAAGGCTTCCTGGTGGAACTGGGAGAAATTGAGACTACCCTGGCGAACCATGAGAGTGTGCAGGAGGCAGTGGCAGTTGTTCGTCCCAATGGCGAACTGGTGGCTTATGTCGTGGGGCGTAACGGAAAAAGATTGGCTCAAAATGAGCTACGGAACTATCTCAATGACAAGCTGCCTCTGTATATGATTCCAATCGCTTTTATTGCCTTGCAGGATTTGCCAAAAAATGCCAAAGGTGAGGTGAATAGGTCCGCGTTGTCCGTTCTGGGCCAGGAGGAATTGACCAGGGAATTTGTGCTGCCGCGAACCGAATTGGAAAAAACCATCGCGGCTGCGTGGCAGTCCGCCCTCGGCATGGATCAGGTGGGGGTGTATGACAATTTTTTTGATCTTGGCGGTCACTCGCTCCGCATGATCCAAATCCATCAAAAGCTGCGGGCGGAACTTGCGGTTGATATTGAACTGCTCCACCTCTTTCAATTTCCCACCATTGATTCTCTCGTCCGCTTCCTTCATGCGGGTTACAACTTCGACGGGAAGTCCCGTGAAACCCGGGACCGCGCGGGACGGCAAAAAAGCGCGATCCAGAAACTAAGAAGGACGCACACACCATGACCAGAGACGCACTTGACGGAATAGCAATCATCGGCATGGCGGGACGATTTCCTAAGGCCCCCAACCTCCAGCGGTTCTGGGAAAACCTCAGTCAGGGAATCGAATCGGTATCTTTTTTCTCCGAACAGGAACTGGAACAAACCGGAATCAGCCCCGATCTGCTTCGCAATCCGAACTATGTCAGGGCCGGGGCAGCGCTGGAAGATGCCGATTTCTTCGATGCCGGTTTTTTTGGTTACTCGCCCCGCGAGGCAGAATTGACGGACCCGCAGATACGGTTGTTTCTGGAGTGTGCGTGGCAAGTCCTGGAATCGGCGGGATGGAACCCGGAGAAATTTCCCGGGATGATCGGTGTCTATGCCGGAATGTCATTCAGCTCTTATATATGGCAACTTGCGGGAGAAGATACGGGCGCAGACTCAGTGAGCGCTTTTCGTCTCCTCATGGGTGGCGCCGAGAAGGATCATCTGGCGACCACCGTCTCTTACCGCCTTAACCTGCGCGGCCCGAGCTTGAACATCCAGACTGCATGCTCCACCTCACTGGTTGCCGTGCATGCGGCTGCTCGCGCGGTAATGACCTATGAATGCGATATGGCTATTGCCGGCGGATCTACCGTCAATGTGCCCCAGCGTGTCGGCTACCTGTACGAGCCCGGAGGTATTGCCTCGGTAGATGGTCACTGCCGCAGCTTCGATGCCGAGGCCAGCGGTTCGTTGAGCGGTGATGGGGTTGGAGTTGTTTTGTTGAAACGCCTGGAGGACGCGGTTGCTGCCGGCGATACGGTGTATGCGGTCATCAAAGGTTCGGCAATCAACAACGATGGCCGCAGGAAAGTTGGTTTCACTGCGCCCGCAGTGGAAGGGCAGGCAGAAGTCATTGCCCTGGCGCTGGCCGCAGCGGAAGTGGAATGCGACAGCATTGGCTATGTCGAGGCCCACGGCAGCGCCACACCCATGGGAGACCCGATTGAGATTGCAGCCCTGAATCAGGTCTACGGTCATGCCGGCCTCAAGCCCGGAAGCATTGCCGTGGGATCCGTGAAGAGTAACCTTGGCCATCTGAACTCAGCCGCCGGAGTAGCGGGGTTGCTGAAGACCATTCTGTCCCTCCGGCATGGCTCTATTCCCGCATCGTTGAATTTTCGTCAGCCCAACCCTGGGATTCCTTTCGGGCGCGGCCCTTTCCGTGTGAACCAAACACTTACCCCATGGCCGCACGGCAATAAACCGAGGCGGGCAGGGGTAAGTTCATTCGGGATCGGCGGCACCAATGTTCATGTGATCCTGGAGGAAGCGCCGGAGACGAAACCGTCGGAACCCGCCAAACCATGGCAACTCATCACGATCTCTGCCAGGAGCCGTCAGACGCTGGAACGAGCTACGGACCAATTAGCCGCACATCTGCTCGAACATCAGGAACAGAACTTTGCCGATGTCGCATTCACTTTGCAGGAAGGTAGAAAGGCTTTTGAGCACAGACGCATGGCTGTCTGCCGCGACGCCCCTGCCGCGACCGGCATTTTGCAGTCCAGGACCCCTTCTCATCTATTCACTGCTGTGGCGTCGTCCCGGCGGCGTCCGGTCGCTTTCCTCTTTCCCGGGTTAGGGGACCAATACCTTGATATGGGCCGCGGATTATATGAATCGGAGCCTGAGTTCGCGCGGCATGTGGACCATTGCTCTGAGCTTCTCCAGCCGCTTCTGAGAATTGACCTGCGCAAGACCATGTATCCCGATCCAAGAGTGCGGCAGCAGAATGAAGTCAGGACGGAAGAACGCTTGACCTTCCGCGATTTGGTGCAGCGAGCGCGCGAAGACAATTCCCCAGCTTTGCAGGAGATTCACCGCACGCTGTGGGCACAGCCCGCGCTGTTCGTCATCGAATATGCGCTGGCTAAACTCTGGATGAGCTGGGGTATTGTTCCTGAAAGCATGATGGGCTACAGCATTGGGGAATATGTGGCTGCGTGCCTGGCCGGTGTTATTTCTCTGGAAGACAGCTTGCGTATGCTGGCGATCCGGGCGCAGAGAATTGAGGCGCTGGCCCCCGGTGCAATGCTGGCCATCGCAGCGTCAGAAGAAGAAGTCCGTCCGCTACTCCCACCGGAAATTTCTATTGCGGGCATCAATGGCAGATCACTGTGCGTGGTTGCGGGTACGCCGGAGGCGGTTGATGCATTGCAACAGCGGCTGGTGGGCGAAGGCGAACTGGCGTGCAGGCGGCTTCTTGCAACCCACGCTTTTCATTCTCCGCTGATGGCGCCGGTGGCCGAGGAATTGACCGGGATTGCGCGCTCCATCCGTCTAAGCGCTCCCAAAATTCCTTACATTTCCAATGTGACGGGTAAGCCCATTACGGATGCTGAAGCTACCGATGCCACATACTGGGCGCGGCATTTGACGCAGCCGGTCCAGTTTGCGGCAGGCTTGCAACACATGTGCACGCCCGCCGCGCCGGTATTCCTGGAGATCGGTCCCGGTCAAATGTTAACGTCTCTTGCCGAACAGTATCTTGCCGGCAAGGGGCTGGCTGACCGGGTAACGCTGGCCTCTCTGCCTCATGCGTCGGACGCGCAACCGGATCGTGCATTTATTCTCAGCACTCTTGGAAATTTATGGCTGGCTGGCATTGAACCGGACTGGGCCGGCGTCCATCGCCATGAACGAAGAAGCCGCGTGCTGCTTCCCACTTATCCTTTCGAGCGGCAACGCTATTGGCTTACGCCTCGCAGGCGGCCTCAGCAAACGCAGGAAGCAACAACCGTGGCTGTTTCGTTCGCCCAGGAAACAGTTTCGTCAAGGCCGGAATACGACGGTGTGGAGAATTCACGGTCACATCTGGGGGCCGAATTTGTCGCGCCTGGCAATTCCACCGAGCAAAAAATTGCGGAGATATGGGAGGAGTTGTTGGGAATCCATCCGATCGGAATTCATGACGAGTTTCTACGGTTAGGCGGCAATTCGCTGCTCGCCATACGGGTGGCAGCGGAGTTGCGTGAAGCATTCCAAATCGAGTTTCCCCTTGAGGCGCTTCTGAAGTCGCCTACTGTATCCGATATTGCCGTGTTTGTAGAGGATGCCCTACTGACCATGATCGAGAACATGGATGAGTCAGAACTGTCCGGAATGGAGGCCAACGATGCCCGCCCAGCCGCCACTGATTGACAATAAGCAATCAGGCGAAAAACCCGGCCTTACTCATCTTGACATCATTGGTGTGATTGGGGCCGGAGTCATGGGTGTGGGCCTGGCCCACGCGCTGGCGCAGGCCGGGTTGCGCACCCTGTTGATCGATATCTCGGATTCCATTCTGGAGTCCGCCCTCGGGCAGATCAGAAACAACATTCGCTTACAGCGTTTATTTAATAAGAATACCGGCAGCGGCCCTGAAGAAATCCTGGGACGCATCAAGATTTCTGCTGATTATGACCTTCTGCGGGAGGCTGATTTTGTAGTAGAAAACGTGACGGAAAAACTGGCGGTCAAGACTGATGTGTATCGCCGGCTGGATCAGATTTGTCCGCCGCATTGCATCTTCGCCGCCAACACCTCTGCTATTCCTATAACCCGGATCGGCGCTATGACCCGCCGCCCCGCGCATGTGCTGGGGATGCATTTCATGAACCCCGTGCCGCTGAAGACCGCGGTAGAGGTGATTCGCGGCTATCACACCAGCGACGAGACCATTGCCATGGCCACCAGGCTGCTCAATCTTATGGGCAAGAGGCCTATCGTCGTGAGAGATTCACCCGGATTTGTTTCCAACCGGGTCCTGATGTTGACCATTAATGAAGCGATTTTCCTGGTACAGGAAAAAGTCGCCCCGCCCGAGGTGGTGGACGATATCTTCAAAAATTGCTTCGAGCACAAGATGGGCCCGCTCGAAACCGCCGACCTCATCGGACTCGACACCATTCTGTTTTCGATTGAAGTGCTGTATGACGAGTTTAAAGACAGCAAGTTCCGCCCCTGCTCACTGCTCCGGCAGATGGTAGACGCCGGCCTGCGCGGACGCAAAAGCGGCAAAGGGTTTTATAACTACGACGATTAGAACGGTATTTCAAA
Source organism: Candidatus Angelobacter sp. (assembly GCA_035939495.1). GTDB lineage: Bacteria > Acidobacteriota > Terriglobia > Terriglobales > Acidobacteriaceae > Angelobacter. Next base: position 56,294 of record DASZFU010000069.1, read on the forward strand.
AAGCTGTAACCGGGAGAACAAGTGGGATCGGGAAGTAATTAGCCAGCAAAGATGGCTTTATAGAAAAGGCTCAAATCCAGCCCCTCCACCAGTTCCCACAGGGCCCGGGCCGGATGGCCCGGTTCCAGCAAATCCTCCACCATCACGGTGCGCAAGATCATCTGCTGGCGGTTGATGGGTTTGAGGCGAGGAAGTGGCCGGGGCTCAGCCGGGGACGGCTCTTGGCTGTCCTGTCTCGGCACCTCGATTCCGACCAGCGGTAGTTGGTTTTCTGCTTCTAGGCTAGGCTAGTCATGACGTTTCCCTCGTCCTGCCCCTGATTCCCGCTTGGGAACCGCTCGCTTGACGGTCAAGGTATGTTTGTCTTCCACAACCCATTCGATCCGCTCGCCCTTTTCCAGTTCCAAAGCTTCGGCTAAGGGGGCCGGACAAATCAGATAAAACTGACGGGTACGATTGGCCCGCTCGATGACCTGCACGCTCGATGCAAAACCCATGAGTTACCTCACTCCCACGGAATCTAGAGTACAGGAGATTTATAATACTAGCTATATCACTAGTCAAGAGATTTCTTAATTCATTCACAGCTTCGCAAGCTGTGGGTAAAGAGGAAAAGAATAATGTAGCCCGGGAATTGGGCGGCATATTTCTGCTCCCGAGTTTTATTCAGGTCATAAACGAGTTGGAAAAGAGTTATCTCCCTCTGCGAACATCCGATTATCCTAATGACCTCAAATCCCGGGTGTTTCAAAGTTTGTATTGGTGTCATGAAAGGGATTCATGAGCGAAAGCGCGCTGCCCCCGGCCACCACCGTCCTTGTTGTGGACGATCAACCGCAACTCTTATCACTATTGCAGGATTTCCTGACGGATTGTGGTTTTCTAGTCTTGGCTGCTCCAAACGGTTCGGCAGCCGAGCAGGTCGCTGCAAATCATGCTGATGCCATAGATTTGCTTATCACTGATATAGATATGCCCGACGGCGATGGCCTGAGCTTGGCACAAAAACTCAGGATCCAAAGGCCCGCTATGGCTATTATTTATATGTCCGGCAATCTTAAAGTTCTGCGTCAGTCTTCAATCGAGATCACATTGGGAAGCATTTTTTTGGAAAAGCCGGTAGCCTTTGCTGAGCTTCGGACTGCCATTTCTACTCTACTGCGTTAGCTAAATCAGATTACAGAGGGTTTTGAGCGGACACTCTTGCAGAGGTGTACGCCCCCGGAGGCAGGCTGAAGAAAAACGATGCGCCATGGTCAGATTCTGATTCGGCCCATACGCGCCCGTGGTGCTTTAAAATGATTCGCTGCACGGTGGCAAGGCCCACACCCGTGCCTTCGAACTGCTCTTGTGAGTGGAGCCTGTGAAAAGGTTCAAAGAGCCGCTCCGCATTTTTCATGTCGAAACCAACTCCGTTGTCACGAACGAAGAATATGTTTTCTCCGCCCTGATGATACTCGCCCACTTTGATGACCGCGTGGTCACGCGTGGCCGTAAACTTCACTGCATTGGAAATCAAGTTCATGAACACTTGCTTGATCAGGGCCCTGTCGCATTCAGCAATGGGAAGCGGGGCAACATCGAATGTTACTTTGCGTCCGCCTAAGTCCCGTCCGACACTTGCCACTACTTCTTCCACGACCTCGCCCAGATTGGTCATTTGCAGCTTCATCCCTTGCGCTCCGAGGCGTGAGAAGCGCAGCAGGTCTTCGACAAGTTGTTGCAGGCGGCGCGTGCTGTGCTGAATTTCCTGCAGGTACTCTCGCCCGTCAGGGCTGATCAACTCCTTGCACTCTTCTAACAATAACTGTGAAAAACCGGCAATGTGGCGCAACGGAGCGCGCACGTCATGAGAGACGGAGTAGCTGAACGCCTCCAATTCTTTGTTTCTCGCCTCCAATTCGGAAACGCGATGAGCGAGTTCGGCATTGAGTTTCGCGATCTGCTGCTCCGCCTTCTTGCGCACGGAAATATCGCGCAAAAAAGCATTGAATGTGATTCGGCCTTCCTTTCGCATGGGCCAGATCGAAAGCTCGACGGGAAACTCCCGCTCGTTGCGGTCAAGAGCGGTCAGTTCCAACGTCCTGTTTAATACAGGTCCGTTACCGGTTGCCAGAAACTGAGTAAGGCCGCGCAGGTGCGCCTCGCGGTAGGAGGGTGGAATGATGGTGTCGTGTAATGGCTGCCCTATAGCTTCCTCTTCTGTCCAGCCAAAAAGCGTCACCGCTTGGGGATTCCAATCGATAATAATGCCGGCCTCGTTGATCGCGATGAATGCGTCATTCGCGGTGGTGACAATCTGGCGGACGTGCTCCCGGCTTTCACGAAGGCGGTTATACAACACTACGCCCGCGCCGCCGATTGCAAGGGCCAGCAAGACGAATAGCAGTGCGATCCAGGAAAGGCGACGCTCAAATCTCCAGATGGCTTTGTCGACTTCCTCGACGGGAAACTCCACCAGAACTCCCCAACCCACGGAAGAAAGCGGCCGCCGGCCTACTAGAATCTGCTTTCCGTCCTGCCAAAGAAATTCAGTGCCGCCTTTTCCGGCTATGACCTTCTTTACGTTTTCATAGGCGCTTACATCGCGAGCTGCTTTGGCGCCATCGCGGTCAGGCGCGACGACAATGACACCGTTTTGATCGACAACCGAAATCCAGCGCGTGGCCGAGGGCGGCATCCCTGCGAGCCACCTCTTGATAGTCTCCAGATCGTAGGTTACGGCAAGCACTCCTGATAGTTGGTTGCCGCTCACGATCGGCGCAGCCACTGTGACGATAGGTCCACGGCCAGTCAATTCGTCTTGGAACACGCCGGAAACATAGACACGCCGCGTTTGCTCTACGCTCTTAAACCACGCAGTGCTGGCAACACTTTGCTTCGTTCCTCCTGCAATGGAGGGACGGCTCGCGCGGAGAATACCCTTAGCGTCGTAGACTGCCCAGACCGCCACGTCGTGCTTCAGTGCATGAGCGTCCTGTAAGCGAATCATGATGCGTGGTAAATCCATTTTCGTCCAGTCATCGATCATGGAAGAGTCTTGAGCCAACGATTGCAGGGAAGCTTGGGTATCGGTAAGGTTTTGTTCAATAACCTTGGCAGCTAAATCTGTTGCTGTCTGTTGCAGGAGACTGTTGACGGTAAACCGGCGGATGAACTGATGCCCTGCATATAAAAACAGCAGAAGCGGCAATACCGAGCATAGGATGACAGCAATGTGCAGACGCCACGGCCTGGAGGGTGCGTGCTTCGCAGAATTCTTCGAGGTTGGTGAACTATTCAACATCAATCCTTCAAAGCGATGGCGAATCCGTTTCCGGCATTGGGTAAACTTTAGCCCCAATGTCCTTTTGCCAACACTTCTGCTTTACCTGCAATATATATCGGCATGGACTAAACACTCTAGGGTGAGAAGCAGGAGATATAAGGCAAACTGAAGCAGCAAACTGGGAGCTCACGATCCCTCCAGGACATCGCACCAGATCGCCGGAGGAAGCCCTATGACGATGGGTGCTGATGCGATGACCATTATATTCTGGCAGATCAAGATTCCCAGCAAAAAACAAAGAACTAAGGAGCGCAGAAGCGTCTCTTCGAGGCGAATGCCGAAAGGCCCCCGGGTGCGTTGAAAGGTCGGTCCGGCAAATAAAGAGTTGAAAACCAGTTGAAGCCGGGTTTTTCCCGGCCCGCAGCCTTGAGCCCAGAAACTGTTTTCTTTTCTCGGAAATTTGGATTGGTAAGCCACCAGGAATCCTCTGCGTAATTCTGCGGTCTCTGTGGCCTCTGCGGTTGGTTTGATTTGACTTCCTCTGTGTTCCTTCGTGTCCTCTGTGGTTAATGGTTTGGTTGTGGCTCCGCTACGCTGTGTCCTCTGTGATCAATCCTTTTATTTCGCCTTCAACACAAAAGGCGCTGAAAAACTCAGCGCCTTTTCTGCAATGAACTGAATCGCTTATTGCGGACACGGCAAGGCCGAGTGTGGTAAGGCGGCTTCATTGGGGAAACTGAATGCCCCGTCGATGGCATTCGATTTTGCTCCCATTTCAAACCACTGCAACAAAGCTTCCGTCTGCGGATGATAGGTAAATACCTCGTTGCGCTCCCGCAGGGTTATGGCGACCGATGACGGGTTTAATACTTCCACGGGATCACCGGTTTCGAGATTGCCCTGGCATTGTTTTGAGTTGGCAGGAACCCCGGGGAACTGCCATAAAGCGGTGGTGTTGTTGACGAAGGGATCATTGAAGGCCTCAGAGGTCTCGTGCGAGAGCGCCGTTATGTCCTGCACGCCGCCACCGAAGATTCCCGGAGAAATCCAACTTGCAAATTGAGTCACCCAGCGCGGCTGCGGTACAGCATTGCCCACCCGGAAAAATGTGTGGAATCCGAGTACGCAGCAGCCTGCCGGCTGGCCCTGGTTGTTGATGGAGAACAGGAAGGTGTTGGGCAATAAAACGTTGTTAACAGCATTGGTGGTGAAGTTGTTGGCGTTAATGTCGCTCACAACCTGGTTGGAAAAGAGAGCATTGAACAGCAGGTCGAGCAACAGCACGAAGTGGTTGCCGTCAGAAGCGGTTCCCACCCTGTAAGCCTGGACCGCCTTGACCGAGCCATCGGGAAACAGCACGTTCACAAATCTCGGAATCGTGAAAGTAACGTTGTTCACAAAGCGCGGACGCAACACCGTGTGCCAATCCTCACCCATGATGTTGAAGAACTCGGCGCGCTGGATGGCGTCGGCGAACTGAATGTGCCGGCCCGAGCGGTAGTTTGCTTCCGAGAAGTTGGGCGAATCCTCGACCAGGTCACTGAAGGTGAAGGGAACATTCACGTTGAGGCTTCCATCGGCGTTGAGCAACCGCAAACTCACCGTCGTGATCTTGGTCGGAATAACGGTCGTTCCTCCTAACCGGGGATCATTGCCGATCATCGTGAACGAGAAGAACCGGCCAAGGCTGGGCCCGGCTTGATTGATGAATGCGCTGGAAAATGTTGCCAGGCTGTCGAGACCATCAATGGTGGGTCGATTCGCCCGATGCCCATCATCATCGCCTTCGTGCGCGGAATTACTTCGGGCAGGAGTGCTTGCTCCCGCCGTGATGCTGCTGGAATTGGCGGCCGTGCTGTCAGTCAGAAAGATTTCCTGCGACGATGCTGCCGCGGCGGGAAACGTCAGGACCGTGTTGGAATCGATGGATATTGGAGTTTGTGATAAATCGAAAGATTGAGGTGTAACTCGCAGGAAGCCAGGGCCGCCGGACTGTACTAATGCGGTGGCCCCATCATCTGGGGTTTGGGCAAAGATGCTTGGAGAGACGCAAGCGGCAAAAAACAACACGACAACGAAAGAAAGGAAGCGGGGGTACCTTCTCATATTTTTTTTATTCTCCGGGAAATCAGGCAAAGGAATTCGAACAGGAACTTACGATACAGGTACTCAGGGTTTCGTTGTAACGCAATTAGGGTGCATCTGTTAATTTTTTGTAAATGCGAGGTAAAAGTTTTGTCTTTTGCAAAAAATGCAAATTCCCACATGGTCGATTGTGAAAATTGAAACTTTTTCTAAAGAAGTCTATGGAATAGCGGACAAGGAATAGCGCCGAACAAGAGAAGGCTCGGTCCGGTGAGACAACTCCGCCGTTCGCTCGAGCATCTGCGTGTAGCGCTTTTTAAATCAACTGGCAAAGCGAAATTTCAATTTCGCGTTGATTCGTGTGCATTCGCGGTTGGTTTTGATTCGACTTCCTCTGTGTTCCTTCGTATCACGAGGCGCTTTGAAATCGTGTTTTTCTCGCAAAATTTTTGATCGGACAAAGTCCATAAAATCCTCTGCGCAACTCTGCGACCTCTGCGGTTGGTCTTGAATTGACTTCCTCTGTGTTTCTCCGTGGCCTCTGTGGTAATTCTGACTTTGCTTTTCCTTTGCACCCTTAGCGTACTTTGCGGTGAAATGGGTTTGGTTATGGTTCCGCTACGCTGTGCTTTCTGCGGTGGTTCTAAATTTCCAAGGCAATAAAAAGCCCGCTCTTCAAGCGGGCTTTTGAACAATCAAAAAGATCGATCTATCGGTTTGTCTGCTGTGCTGCCGCGCGTTGGGCGAGAATCCGCTTTGCATTGTCAGCCAAGTCTTTGGCTTTAGGCAATAGGTTCAGGGCCGATAAAACCTGAGGATCGCTTTGGGCTCGCACCTGAAGGCCCTCTTCCTGTCCAAACTGTGAAACAAAAATCTCCGACTTGATGCCGGCCTTGATCCAATCAAGGCTGTCGTGCAATTCGGCCTCAGTGTATGGGATTTTTTGCGCATCCAGGAATTTATGGAAATCCTGGACCACAGCGTCGGTAACTTCGAAACTCTTATCCACTTGATGGTTAGTGACATAGTTGCGGGCGAAGTTAAAGAATGCATACTTCTGCAGCAAGGTATCTTCCATGCGGTTGGTCTTGTTGGCGGGAATCTTAACGTCGGGTGTTATCCCTCCGCCGCCATAGACGGTCCGCCCGCTGTCCGTAAGCTTGACCTCTTTATTGTTTGCGGGCGAGTCTTCATTTTCGCGGTTGTAGTAGTAATCGTAAAGGGAAAGGCCCGTATACTCGCGTTGAATCAAGCGGCCGCTCGGTGTGTAATATTTGGCGGTGGTGAGGGCCAAGGCCGTATTCTCAGCAAGGGGATAAACCGTCTGAACCAAGCCCTTTCCAAAGGTGCTCTCGCCGACGACCAATCCACGGTCGTGATCCTGAATTGCTCCCGAGACGATCTCGGCGGCTGAAGCTGTTCCACGATTTACCAGGACAACTAGGGGATAGTCGTTGCCTCCATTGCCGCGCGCTGCACGGTAGACTTTTTCAGGCGAACTGCGCCCATGGTGGGAGACGATGACCTGCCCTTTTTTGAGGAACTTGTCGGCAACACCTACGCCTTCGTTAAGCAAGCCGCCAGGATTTCCGCGAAGATCGAGGATCAACCCCTTCAATTCCCCGAAACGGACCAAAGCTTGCTCGACTTCGTGCTCGGTGGTTTCGTTGAAGCTGCTGACATGCATGTATCCGACGCCGGGACGGATTTCGAACTTCAGGTCCACGCTATAACGTGGAATCTCCGCTCGAACCACGTTGAATTCCAGGGGCTTTTCCGCGCCCTCGCGCAGAATTGTGATGTGTACGTTGGTGCCTTTGGGCCCCTTGAGCAGATCGGCTACTTCGCCCGTATTCATGTTATCGGTCGGCTTGCCATCGACCGCGATGATTACATCACCCGGACGGATTCCAGCTTTGTAAGCCGGTGTACCTGCAAAAGGCGCGAGGACGATCACTTTATTATTGCGCGGCGCAATTTGCATCCCTACGCCGTAATACTTGCCCTGCTGCTCCTCGCGCATCGCTGAGTAGGACTTGGGGTCGAAAAAATTGGAGTGCGGGTCGAGTACGTGCAACATGCCTGGAATCGCGCCATTGTAGATGGCCTTATCGGGATTGACAGGCTCGGCATAATTTTGCTCGACCAAATCATAGACTTCAGAAAATTGCCGTAAGTTCTCGCGGACCTCTGAATCGCTGGCCCCCGATGAGGAGATTCTTTGGCTGTAACTGATGCCCAAAAAACCACAAACAATGATTGCGAGTAGAACTGAGAAAAGTGAACGACGCGTACTAGGAGACATTGAGTTTCCTTAAGCCGCAGAGCCAGTGCTCATTGTGCGGAGGATATTCGAAGTATAGCACTCTTTCAGGCCCACCCAAGGGGCTTTCTGAGGCCCACAAATGTGGAATTCCCTTTAGTAACCTGAAGATAAAACCTGACAAACGTAAATTCTTCCTCCTCATAAGATGCCACATCGGGTCCTTCGGCTGCGTTGTTTTCGAGGAACAAGACCTAGCTAAACCTGAAGGAGCATTTCTTGAGTTGAGAAGGTTCATGGCAAGCTTAGTGGACACCGTAAAAGAAGCGACACTGAACGAAGTAACGGGGCCACCGCGCAGCGGAATTGAAACATTCTGGGGCGACATGGTTTCTCAAAAAGTTAATTTTTCCTGAGTAATATTGTTATGATATTTATTTGTGCCATAGTAATACTGCTAGTTTAGGAGGCCATAAAAATACTACTATTAAGATTATATCTTGTTGAAAACAAAGAAGATAATCTTGTTGACAGATTGCTATTCTCGTACGATCATGCGTTTGGGCATTTTTTATGACACTGCCATTCAACACAACGCACAGACATTTTGTCCAGAGCGTTGTTCACCAAGTTCACCACGTCCAGCGCCACACCATGCCTAACAGCCATTTTGTCGTGAGTGGAGAGTCTCCGATCGAGAGTCAGGTCGGCACAAATCAGGCTCAGGTTGGCACAAACGGGGGTCAGGTCGGCACAAACAGGTATCAGGTTGGCGCAAATAGGGGTGAGGTCGGCGCAAATTGGCATCAGAAATCCAACATCTCTAATGTTTTCAACACATCGGTGTTGGCAATGAGATTTTTCAACCCGTTAAATTACTTCTTTTATTGAATTTATTGATAAAGTTCTTGCTGAATTTGGAGTTGGGACATCAGAACCTCGCGGTCTTCTTGGATTTACTCCGTGAGTGGGTGACACATGCATCTCCTTCGTGGCAGAGAAGAGAGTTACACTCCTGACTTCTGAACTTCTGACTTCTGCATTGACCACTTGAAAACCCAGGAGGGTCGCCCCTTTTTTGGGGTTTCCTGCGGTATCATATTCGTACACAGCTTATGGACTTCGGTTTCGAGATGATTTTCTTTGCCTTGTTGGCCCTGGTTTTGTTTGGGCCACGCAAGTTGCCTCAGATCGCCCGCGAGATGGGCCGCTTTGTGGCTGAGTTCAAGCGCGCCGGCAATCAGTTCCAGAACCAGATTCAAGAAGAGATCCGCAATATGGAACTGGAGGAATCGATCAACTCGGCCAAGAATATCTCGGCCCAAGCAGGCGAAATCATTTCTACGGTAAAGGACCCCAACCCTGTGGCGAGCGCTCTGGGTCGCCTGACTGACCGTATCAAGAGTATCCCGCAGGACCACGATGCCCAGTCTTGATGTAGAAGAATTAAAAGAAGAACGGCGAGAGCTAGGCTCGATGAGTCTTCTGCAGCACCTTGAAGAGTTGCGGAAGCGCATCGTCTATTCAGCCATCGCGATCGGAGTGTGTTTCCTGGCGTGCTGGAAGTTCGCCGGGTTGATCTACCAGCAGATGGAGATACCTCTTCAGGAGGCACTCGCCAAAAACGGCATTCCGGTGGCCGACAGAAAGCTGGCCTTTCTCAACCCGACGGAGCCCTTCAACCTGTACATGAAGATCGGGCTTATTGCCGGAATTTTTGTGGCTTGCCCTTTTGTTCTATACCAGGTCTGGCTCTTCATCTCTCCCGGCCTCTACCGTCGCGAGAAGCGCTACATCATACCGTTCCTGATCCTTTCAGTTGGCTTGTTCCTCGCGGGAGGTTATTTCGGCTTCAAGGTCGCTTACCCAGCGGCACTGACTTTCCTGATCAGCTATGGTGGCGATTTCAAGCCGGTCATCACCATCAAGGAGTATCTGAGCCTCTCGCTGACAATTATTCTGGGGCTCGCCATTGTTTTTGAGCTGCCGATCGTGATCGGCTTCACGGCCTTGATGGGCGTAGTGGACGCCAAGTTCCTCTTTAAGCACATCCGTGGTGCGATCTTCCTGTTCTTTGTGTTGGCTGCCATCCTTACGCCAACCACCGATATTCCCAACATGATGGCCTTTGCGGCACCCATGATCGCGCTCTACGTTTTCAGCATCGGAGTCGCATGGGTTGTTCATCCGAAGCAGCGACGCAAGAGAGCCGAGCGGCAAAAAGCCGGCAATTCAGCCATGGGTCCGTGGGGAATGATCCTTCCAGCCGTTCTTCTGATTGCCGTGGGCGGCACACTTTATCTGCACCTGCGCCCGAGCTGCTCTGATGCAGTTGTGTCCGAATCCACCAGCCCGGACCACCAGTGGACGGCCTCGGTCATGCAGCGCAAGTACGGTAAGAATGGACCGCTTGAGGCCCATGTAAATCTCCGTCCTGCAAACCAAGCCGTTCGGCATGGCTTCTTCTCGGGGAAGGCCGAAGAAGGCGAGGTTTTCAAGCTGAACGGCGATGCCCGAGGCCTGCATCTGGCTTTGGCATGGGATTCGGCCACGCAACTGACCGTCCAGTGTCCCAACTGTACAGGCGAGAGCAAGCACGAAGGAAAATGGAGCAGTGTCACGATTCAATATCAGTCTAGCCCAAGGTAGACAAGCATGTTGGTTATTTCACGATGGTTCGTTCAAGGGACGTGCTTGTTGCCTTTGCTTCTGATCTTCGCGGGTCTGGGATGCAGTGGCGGAAAGAGCGCTTCGTCTGCGGCTGCTTCCTCTGCGCCGCAACAGGATGTTCAGACTGCTGCTTCTCAACCTCCTCATTACGACGAGCCTCAAGAACCTGCAAGGCATGTTGATGCCGAGAAGGCCATGCAATATACGCGTGAGATCGTGGCTTTTGGTCCGCGTTGGGATGGAAGCCGGGGCCAGCAGCGAATCGGCGCCTACATCCATGAAAAGTTAAGAAACGACCAGGTGGAAGAAGATACGTTTGTGGCGGAAACACCGGCTGGGAAGATTTCCATGCGCAACATCGTTGTAAAATTTCCCGGCGCTAAAGACGGCATCATTGTCCTGGGATCTCATATCGACACGAATTATCCTCTCCGAAAAACCCGCTACGTGGGAGCGAACGACGGCGCTTGCACAACCGCTCTGCTCCTGGCCCTTGCCGACCAGCTTCGAGGAAGAAAGCTGCCAGGGTACAGCGTATGGCTGGCATTCTTCGACGGGGAGGAGGCGATCAAGGAATGGTCGGATTCCGACAGTCTTTATGGCAGCCGCCATCTGGCGGCAAAATGGCAGCAAGATGGAACCATCCGCAAGATTAAGGGCCTGTTGTTGGCCGACATGATTGGCGATGCTGACTTGGACATCATCCGCGACAAGCGTTCAACTGAATGGCTGGAAGACCTGGTCTACGAAGCTGCCAGCCGCCTGGGCTATCAATCGTATTTTTTTGCCGATAGCGACGAAATCATTGACGACCATGCGCCTTTTGCGAACGCGGGTGTTCCAGTCGCGGACCTCATTGATTACACCTACGGCTACAACAACGTCTACCACCATACGACTGACGATACGCTCGACAAACTCAGCGTGAAAAGTCTCAGGGTCAGTGGCGATGTGATCCTGGAAGCGATCCGGCTCTTGAATGTGAACGCCGATCGATTGGCTGCCTCTCCGGGAGCTTCGAAATGATCACCTCGGCTCACGTCGCTCACATCTCTAAATTAAAGGCGGGCTGCCGAAGACTCATAAGTAAATTCACTGCTAACGCCCTCAGATTATTGATGATCCAATGAACGCAGTGAACCGGGTTTGCAAAAGTTACAAATTAAAAATTTAGAAATCAGAAATCCTCGTCATTCCTAAGAGCTAACAGCTAAGAACTAAAGGCTTCTTGTCCAGCTATAATCAAATGTTGCTCTTTATGGCAGAGACGGCCTTAAGTTTTTCTGAGAAAAGCGGCGAATTGCGCGCGTTGTACTCAGGTGCGGGCATTTTTGATCTGGGCTGGCGGGGGAAGATTCTCGTGACTGGCCAGGACCGGGGGCGTTGGCTCAACGGCATGTTGACCAACAACGTTCGCGATCTGCCGGTGAATCGGGGTAATTACAACTTTCTGCTCAATGCGCAGGGGCGCATCCTGGGAGATATGTACGTTTACAACCGGGGAGAATACCTGCTTCTGGATACAGACCAATCCCAGGTAACGGCGATCATGAAAACCCTGGACCACTTCATCATTATGGATGATGTGGAGTTGTCCGACGCGACCGAGACTCTTACTGCGATAGGCGTCTGCGGGCCCGCGGCTCCCTCGGTACTTGGTGCCGCAGAAATCGAAGCCGTAGGGTTGGAGCCTTTGGAAGCTCGTGACCAGACGCTTGGCAACATCGGCATCACGATTGTCCGTGGTCCAGAGCAGAAGCCCAATTGGTATGAAATTTGGGTGAGCAGCGCCAACGCTGCACCTATATGGGATCTGCTGGTAAAGGCCGGCGGGCAGCCGGTGGGGGCGGATGCTTTGGAGGCTTGGCGCATCCTGCACGGCATTCCGCGCTATGGCCGGGACATTCGCGAGCGTGATTTGCCCCAGGAGACAGAGCAGAGCCAGGCGCTGAACTTTACCAAGGGATGCTACATCGGCCAGGAAATTGTGGAGCGCATACGATCGCGGGGTCAGGTGCATCGAAAGTTTGCCGGGTTCGAATTTGAAAACGGGCTGCCCGGTCTCGGTAAGGTTGAGGAAGGCGGCCGCGCCGTAGCCGAGATAACCAGCGAAGCTCGAGTAAAGTTCGCTGCGACAGAAATGAACATCGCGCTTGGCTACGTGCGGCGTGAAAGCGGCCTGCCCGGATCGGCAATTCAGTTCCACGGAAAGAGCGGCAGGATCACCAGCCTGCCATTTGAGATCGGGAGTTGATCGACCATGTCGGAAAAAAATAAAGAATTTGTTGTGCAGGATCGCCGCAGGTTTGCCATCGAAGGCGACTTGCTTCAGGACAAAGCGACGGAAACAGCGGAGCAAGAAAAACCAGGGCCGCCAACAAAAGATGTGGCCTCAAAGGTGGAGGAGCCGGTATCACAGGCTGCGGCGGATGAGGAAGAGCTTCCGCCTCCACCCACTGCTGCGGAGCAGCAGGAACAGCAAGCCGCCTATCGCGCGTCGGGCAAACAGATTGACGAGATGATCAGCCAGGCTGGAGACCGGGAACACGTTCCCGCAGAGATGACCTTTGAACGCCTGGTCGAATCTTTCTACATGACGGCCCTTCTGCAACTCGGCGCAATCCGCCAGGAAAGCGAGCAGCCTCGCGTGGACATCATCGGCGCCCGCCAAACCATCGACTCCCTCAACATCCTGCAAGAGAAGACCAAGGGCAATCTAACCGAACGTGAGCAGACTCTTTTGCAGAATGTCCTTTTCGAACTGCGTATGGCCTGGATCGAGATCACCAACGCGATTGCCAAAGCGCCTCGGCCGGAGCCCGGCATCGTCAGTCCCGGCGGCAAGATCAAATGAAGGCTGTGCTAACGGTTCTGGGCAGCGGCACATCGATGGGCGTTCCGACCATTGGCTGCCAGTGCCGTGTGTGCACCTCAGACGATCCCCACGACCGCCGTACCCGGCCTTCGATCATGCTGGAGTATGCGGAGCGGTGTGTGATCATCGATACCACTCCGGACTTTCGCGAGCAGGCCATCCGGGAGCGCGTGCAGCGGCTCGACGCCATACTTTACACCCACGCGCATGCAGACCATGTGCTGGGCCTCGACGATGTGCGCCCGTTAAGCTTTCGCCACGCCGATAAGATACCTCTCTATGCCCATCCCGAGACTGCGGAAGCGGTGCAAAGCATGTTCCGGTATATCTTCGATCCCAACTATAAATACGGCAGCCTTGCGCGGGTGAAGATGAATCACATCAACGGCTCGCTTGAGCTTTTTGGGGCGCGCTTCGAGCCGATTAAAATCGTCCATGGCGCTGCGGAGATTCACGGATTTCGTTTTGGTTCGGCCGCTTACCTGACGGATTTCAGCGAGATTCCGCTGGAATCGATGGAGCGGCTGCGGGGGCTGGACATTTTATTTCTGGACGCGCTCCGGCACCGTCCGCATCCCACACACTCTACGGTGGAGAATTCGGTCCGGCTGGTCAACGAGCTTAACCCTCGCCGGGCGTTTTTCACGCATATCTCTCACGACCTGCCCCATCATGAGACCAACAGCGGGCTGCCCGAAAACATCAGGTTGGCGCACGATGGCCTGAAGCTGGAGTTTGAAATCGCATGAGGATATTCCGCTCTCTGGAAGGGGTCCCGGCAGATTTTGGTCCCAGCATCGTCAGCGTTGGCAACTTCGACGGGGTTCACTGTGGCCACCAGTTGGTGCTGAAGGATATGGTCAAGCGCGCTCGCGCCACCGGCACCAAGGCTATTGTGGTTACATTTGATCCGCATCCGGTAAGGATTCTCAGGCCTGACGTTGCTCCCAGGTTGATCACGCCTCAGCCGCTCAAAGAGAGTTTATTGGCCGGTCTTGGCTTGGATGCGACCTTGGTCATCCCGTTTACGCGTGACTTCTCACTTACTACGGCCTCTGATTTTGCCAAAAACGTTTTGGCAGGGAAGTTACGCGCCCGCGAGGTTCACGAAGGCGAGAACTTCCACTTTGGCCACAATGCCCAGGGAACGCTCGATCGTTTGACCGACTACGGGCGCGAATTTGGGTTCGGCGTGAAGGCCTGCCCGGTGATGTTGATACGCGGTGAGCCTGTCTCCAGCAGCCACATTCGCGGATTGATTGCCGGCGGCAAGGTAAGCCGGGCCCGCAGGCTCCTGGGACGCAACTTCAGCGTGACCACCATTCCCAATCGCGGACGAGGCTATGGACACAAATACACAGTGCCCACCATTAATCTGGGACGCTACGATGATCTCGTCCCCGGTAACGGCGTTTATCTGACCCGCACCCGCGTAGGCAATGAACTCTTTAACTCGGTCACCAATGTGGGCATCCGCCCTACCTTTGGCGACGATCTGTTTGCCATTGAGACCCATCTGCTGGAGTTTCATCCCCTTGAATTGAACCCCCATACGGAAGTGGAGGTCTCGTTTCTGCAATGGCGGCGTCCGGAGATCAAGTTCCCGTCGGTGGAGGTTTTGCGAACCCAAATTGGAAAAGATGTCGAGCGGGCACAAAGATACTTTCAGTTGTTGGAGAAGACTGGGGCGGCAAAGTCTGTTTGATGAGGATCATCCATGGGATATACCCATTATTGGTATCGACCACTGAAAATTCCGGCGGAGATATTTTGGGCGATCCGCCTGGACTTCGAACGCCTCGTTCTGCCGCTGGCCGATCTCGGAGTGCCCTTGGCGGGTGGCATGGGTGAAGGCCCGCCGGAGATTACAAACGATGACCTCATCTTTAACGGGGTCAAACTTTGCGGCCATCCGGCAAACGACCTTATCTCGATTCCTTTTCCGGCTGCGGACGCTTCTGGCATTGGGCCAAGCACAACCGCGCTTGACGATAGTTCCGACGGCCTGATCACAAAGTTGGTTTCATGAAAACGATCGCACATTCATTATAGATCCGTGGTGTGGTTATTCCGATTACGCAATCAGCCCAGCGCCGGAAGCGCGTTAACGTAACCGCTATCATGCGTCTATGCAAGGTATAGGATTTGAAGGCGTAAAATACAAATATGCGCCGTTGGTTTCTGGTCTTAGGTTCCATTTGCATCTCTGCTGCACTGGCGCTGCTGGTGCATGCACATCCGCTTTACACCACAAAGATTACATGGTCGCGGGATGTCTCGCGGGTAGTGTACCGGCAATGCGCGTCGTGCCATCATCAAGGCGGCTCAGCGTTTTCGTTGATGACCTACCAGGAAGCGCGCCCCTGGGCGGAGTCGATCAAGCAACAAGTGCTGGCGCGCCGGATGCCTCCCTGGAATGCGGTGAAGGGCTTCGGCGAATTCAAGGACGATCACGGTTTGCCGCAGGAAGACATTCAACTCATTGCGGAATGGGTCGAAGGCGGCGCGCCTCAAGGGAACCCGCTCCATTTGCCACCCAACCCGGATTTTTCAGCGGTAAAGGCCGCCTATAATTCTGGAGAAACCCGGTTGACATTGGCTGGAACGACTATCCTGAAGCACCCCGTTCAGGCCGTAGGCATTGAGCCAGGTTCAATCCCGGCGGCTGGATTGCTCCAGGTAGTTGCCCAACGACCCGATGGCTCAACCGAACCGTTGATCTGGGTGGAGAATTTCAATCCCCAGTTCAACACGACGTACTACTTTCGCGACGCTCTGACCTTCCCTGCGGGAACCGAGATCGACATCGTGCCTCAAAGTGGAAGCGCGATTCTGGTAGTGAAACCCATGCAGCAGAACAACAAACATCTGACTGCAGTGAAATTCAAAACACCGTAGAAAACTCTGATATCGGAAAAGGACGGCACCGCTGGGATTCTTTTGAACTTCTTGAAGTTCTCGATCTCCATATGATCAATTCTCAGTTGCTTTGCTTTTTGGCTCTGGCGAGCGCTGGCGCAACGCTTGCAATTCCTGGCGCGCATCGTCCAAATTCGGGTCTAGCTGGAGGGCTTGTTCAAAAGCAACAATGGCTTTTTCCGGCTGCTGTTTTTTTTCGTACGCAAATCCCAAAACCATCAGCACCTGGCTGTCTGCGGGATTTAATCTCGTAGCCTCTTCGAAAGCCGCGATCTCTTTATCGACCTGTCCAGTCGCCCGGTAAGCGAAGCCCAGCGCAGTTTGTATCTTTGAATTGTTGGGATTGACCCTGGCTGCTTTTTCAAAAGCATCTAAGCCCTTTTCAGGCTGGTGATTCAATTCGTAGGCGTGGCCCAACTGCATCCAGGCGTCTTCGTCGTCGGGATGAGAAGCGGTCCTTCTCTCCAGCAGTTGTATCGCACCGGCATAATCTTCATGCTCAATAAGGTTTTCGGCTTTGAACATCTGGCCATGAGTTTGTGCGAGCTGATTGCCAGCCACTGCCAGTAACGCCGCCGTTGCGAGGAGCGTGGCGATCTGGATAAGGGTGTGCTTGCTTTTTGATGTCGAAGGCGCAGCCAGAGGTACGCCGAGAATGAGTCCCGTGACGAAGCCACCCAAGTGGCACATGTTATCCATGCCAGGCTGCATGCCCCAGGCAAAACTGTAAAACGCAAACATCGCTATGCTGGAGAAGATCGATCTCTTCTGTCCAGTGGTGATCGAGAGATTTCCCAGCCTGACTCCGGAAAGCAGCGCTCCGGCGATGCCAAAGATCGCTCCTGACGCCCCGACCGATAGTCTTTGGTGATCATACCCAATACTCAGCAGGCTTCCCCCGACGCCTGTAAAAAGATAGATCGCCAGCGTTTGCCATCGGCCAAACAGCCGCTCTGCAATGGGACCAAAACTCAGAAGGCACCACATGTTTAGAACGATATGGATGATGCCTCCATGAACGAAAGCCGCGGTCAGCAACCGCCAGTACTCTCCTCCCAGAGTCAGCACGCCCCAATTCCCACCCCACTTAACCAAATCGGGGCCTTTAGGATCCACGAAAGAGACTCCGCTTGCGACCATGGCCACAAACACACCTACGTTGATCGCTGCCAGCAGCGCGGTGACCGGATAGTCCCGCATAGTGCCGGTATACATGCCTTTGCTAGCCCGGGACACAGCTACACCGGCGCAGCGGTCGCAAAGGACCGGCGCTATGCCCTCTTCGTTGACTTGCAGAGGGCTACCACATTTTGCACATGCTGGCATAAGAATGGTTCTTCAAAGATGATAATCTACGCCGCCTCAAAACAACGAATTTCCGTTCAAGTGGCGGACTGCCAGCAACCCCATCAGCAGAAGCAAAAACGTAATTATCATGACGGCAAACTTGGCGGTGGCGCGTTGGTCCTTGGGGCGAGATAGGATTGGGGCCATTGCCAGACCGATGATCAATCCGGTCACCAGGCCGCCCAGATGTGCAGTGTTGTTGATTGCAGGTATCGAAAAACCAATGATCAGATTGTAAAACGCAAAAAGAGCCACGCTGCGAATGGTACTTTGCAGTGCACTCCGCGGAATGGCGAGCTTGGCAAAATACAAACTGGTAATCAATACGCCGGCAAGGCCAAAGACTGCTCCTGAAGCACCTGCGCTCAGTTGAAGAGGCTTCACGGCCAAACTAAGCAATGCTGCCCCAACCCCCGTAGCAAGATAGCTGGCCAAGTACGTCCATCTTCCCAGCAGTGATTCAGCCAGTAAGCCGAGGTTCCACAGACACCACATGTTGAGCGCCAGGTGAATGAAGCCGATGTGGAGAAACATCGAAGTAAATAGACGCCACCACTGGTCGCCCAGAGCCAAGGGTGCGAGCGCTCCCCAATCCATCAATTGCTGTCCGCTGGGCCTCCAGGGAGAGACACCGCGGAGAACCATGGCCAGAAATACCAAAACGTTAACGGTAATGAAGGCAACCGTAACCGGCATCCGGCCAGCAAGTTGGCTTGTCGAGACCTCCTGCCTCGATCGTGCCTGGAGTTGGGTCTTACACTGAGAACAATACTCCTGCACATCACCGGCAGCATACATAAACAGCGGTCTTCCACATTGTTTACAATTCGGCAATAGATCCCGCTTTCGAGTAACCCTTGTTATTGTACCGTTGCAGTAAATTTCTAATCCCTTATGATGGAGAGCATTCGAATTGGAGGTCGTACGGTGCGAAAACAGTCGCAAATACAGTTGTCGATTCTGGCAGTGATTCTGGTTTTGCCTTCCGCTCTAGGAGCAGCGGACAAACGCACATCAGAGGAGCAAACTGCTCGTTATTTCGATTCCATCCGTCACGACCCTCTGCAATTGCTTTCGTTCCTCCAGCAAATGCCCAAGGGAGGCGATCTGCATAATCATCTCTCGGGTGCCGTCTATGCAGAAACCTTTATTCAGTTTGCGGTCGCGGACAAGCTGTGTTTCGATCGCGCCAAAGGCAGGCTGGTTCGCAGCGAACAGCAACCTTGCGACGCCGTGCAGGGCCGGCCCAATGCTGAAGACGCCTACAAAGACGGCGTCTTGTTTGGCGACATGGTCGATGCATTCTCCATGCGCGACTTTCATCCGCATTGCGACTTCGTTGGTGATGCTGTTACGTTCTCGACGCGCTGTGAATCAGGACACGATCACTTCTTTGCCACGTTCGGCAACTTCGGCGCTGCCACTTTCGGCCATACCGCCGGGATGATCGCAGAAGTGGTCAGGCGGGCTGCCGCCCAAAATGAAAGCTATTTAGAGCTGATGTATGGCCTGGACGAAGGCAAAGCCATAAACGCTATCAACATGATCGCCGCCAAGTGGGAAAAAGAAGATGTCGAACAAATCGCCGATGTTGCCCGCAGCCTGGAAAGCGACCCAAACTTCCAAAGCGGCATTCAGGCGGGCTTGGATAATCTAAGGAAAACTCACGATGCCTGGCAATCTCTGCTGCATTGTAATGACCAAGCCCATCGCGAAGCTGGTTGCGATGTGAAAGTCCGTTATCTCTATCAGGTGCCTCGCGCTATCGATCTGAAGCAGGTCGTCGCCCGAATCGTGGTTGGTTTTTCCATGTCCGAAGCAGACAGCAAGCAGGCCAGCCAGGGCGGCAAAGAACCTCTGGTGCTGGGCCTGAACCTGGTGCAGCCGGAAGATGCCTATGTAGCCGTACACGACTTCGATCAACAGATGCTGGTTCTCAACCGGCTACGGAGTGTCTATCCTGGTGTGCATCTGACGCTTCACGCCGGCGAACTCGCCGCCGGGCTTGTCCCCCCTGAATATCTCCGCGACCACATCCATAAATCGGTAATGATCGCAGGCGCGGAGCGGATCGGTCACGGCGTAGACATCGCCTATGAAGATGACCACGAGAAGCTGGTGGCTTCGATGGCCACCAAAAAGGTGCTGGTGGAGATTTGCCTCACGAGCAACGATGTGATTTTAGGGGTGCGTGGCGCCGATCATCCTCTTAAGTTCTATCGCGAACATAAAGTTCCCGTTGCTTTTGCGACGGACGACGAAGGCGTCTCGCGCTCCAACCTGACCCACGAATATCTCCGCGCGGTCCAAACCTATGACTTTCTTGGATACAAGGACCTCAAGAGCATGGCGCGAGCCAGCCTGGAACACAGCTTCTTGCCCGGACGCGGCTTGTGGGAAGATTCGAGTGCCTCAAAAATGGCTGCTGCCTGCAGCCACCCTCAAGACAAGCCAGGATCAGCTCTGAACTCACTCTCGGGAGAATGCCAGACCTTCCTGAATCAAAACGAGCGTGCCCGCACACAATGGGGGCTGGAAGAGAAGTTTGAAAAGTTTGAGAGAGCGAGTGGAACGAGGGGGGGTAGATAAAGAGTGGGTCAGAAGGCAGCAGCCCCTGGCGGGGCTGGTGCCTCGACGGGCTCAAACACCCTTCATGGTGAAACATCCGCACCAGGAAGATCATCATGTAACTTTGTAATCTTCAGCGCACAAGATCGCTTGACGATGATTCAATAAATCGCGGCCCTAATTGAAATTTCGGCTCCTACTTGAGCTGATTGCATCGAATCATTTGCTAAAATTTCATTGTGGAACCCTCGCTGCTAACCCGCCCAATTCAGAAACGTCCAGACAAGGTAAAGCTCCCTGGACGCATCCTTTTTCTCACCGAAGATCCGGAGTTGATCCGCCGCCAGCTTGCCGGGGAAGACCTGCCTTGGGACACGCACAACCCTGAAAAAAATCCTAAGCTGCGCGATGACATCTCTACTGACGAGATCACACCGGCCCATATCTGCTTCTTCTTCGATGAGACCTTGGGCGAGTTTCCCTATACCGGCCTGAAGTGTGGCAATGATTTGCCCATCAAACGGGGCGACGTCAAGAAAGGCGGCTTCGTGGCCGCTATAAGCGGCAAGCGTCGAGGTAAGGGATCGAGCCGCGAGCAATCTCCTTATGCGGAGTTGTGCGCCGGCATCAAAGTCGTGATTGCGGAAAATATCGAGCGCATTTACAAGCAGAACTGCCAAAATCTGGGTGTACTCACCTCTACCGATTTCAGTCTCATCGACAAGATTCGTGCGGGAGAAGAAATTCTCCTGAGCGAGTTCACCAAGGGTGAAGACGAGATCACCCGCCAGGTGATCGAACACGGTGGTTTGTTTCCGTTCAACGTGGCCCGCTTGCAGAAAAAAGTCTTTTTGCCGCCCATTACCACTGCCAAGCGTCCCATGACCATTGCCGAGAAGATCTTTGCCCGTCACATGCTCAACGAAAAAGGCGACGCGGGTGTGTCCCATGTGAAACCGGGTGACACTGGATTTGCCCGCACCGATCTGCGCTTCAGCCACGAATATGTCACTCCCATGGCAGCTATCTTTTTTGAGCATTTTGTGGGCAAAGAAGCCAAAGTAAACGATCCTGGCACCATCCTTTTTTTCCGCGACCATCTCACGTTTCTTGACGAGGTAATCTCTGAAGAAAAGAAGAAAATGGGCCTGCTGGATCTTGCCGGACAGCTCAAGATCAAGCAGGAAGATTTCGCCCGCAAGCAGGGAATCCGGCTGCACGGAGAGCTGAAAGACCGTAAGGGCGCGGAGGGCATTTGCCACTCCGTGATTGCTGAATCCTACGCTCTGCCGGGCCAGCTCAATGTCGGCTCCGATTCGCACACTCCACACGTGGGCGCAGTGGGTTGTGTGGCTTTCGGCATCGGCACGACTGATGTTTTTAATTCGTGGATCACTAAGGATGTCCGGGTCAAAGTTCCCGAATCAGTCAAGGTCGTGGTTCGAGGCCGGCGGCGCGCGAACGTTACAGCCAAAGACTTTATCTTGCTGCTGCTGAGCATGGATTACATCCGCAGCGGCAAAGCGCTCGCTAAAGTGATGGAATATTGCGGCGAGGCCATAGAAGAGCTAAGTGTGGACGAACGCGCCACCATGACCAACATGGCTGCCGAGATTGGCGGCTTCACAGGAATCGTAGCGCCAGACCGAAAGACCGTGGAATTCCTGATGGAGCGCCGAGGCATGAGCCAGGATGAAGCTGAGAAGCTTTGCCAGGGACTCTACAGCGATCCCGATGCCCAATACGCTCACGTCATCGAGTTGAATGCCGACGAGATAACACCAATGGTGGCCACACCGGGAGATCCTGGAAATGGCAAGTTCATCCGCGACCTGCATACTCCGGTGCCGGTGGAGATTGCTTATGGTGGAACCTGCACCGCGGGCAAGAACGCCGACATGGATATGTACGCAGAGGTGCTGGCTGCGGCGCTGAAGCAGGGGAAACGAGTGGCGTCCTCCTGCAAGTTTTACCTGCAGTTCGGCTCCCAGGAGACTCGCGAGTACTGCGTCCGCAAAGGCTATCTGAAGATCTTCGAACAGGCGGGCGCAATTGTAATCGAGCCAAGCTGCGGAGCATGTATTAATGCCGGGCCGGGAGTTTCGACGCGTCCCGACCAGATCGTGGTGAGCGCCCAAAATCGGAACTTCCCCGGACGCAGCGGTCCCGGGCAGTTATATCTGGCCAGCCCCTACACAGTGGCTGCCAGCGCTGTCGCCGGATACATCGTCGAATACGAACCCAGCACTCAACGAGAACTGGTAGGAATCGGTTGATCGGTGATCACTTCGGCTTCACCTCAGTGCAGGCTACGCATCGGGTGATCGGTTCGAGAGTCTAACAAATAGGAAGAGTGGTTTCCCCAAAGAGATCGTTTCCTGGTTTTGTCTAAAGACAAGGGCTAAGATCTAAAAGCTGACTGCTGAATGCTGAGTGCTTCTTCTGATAGAATCATTAGTTCATTACAGCTCAATGGAAATCATGGAGAACTAGAAGAGTTATGGCATACGTAATTGCAGAGCCTTGCATAGGGACAAAAGACGCGGCCTGTGTGGATGCCTGCCCGGTTGACTGCATCCACCCCAAAAAAGACGAGCCGCAATTTGAAGGCGCAAATCAACTGTTCATTGATCCGGTAGAGTGTATCGACTGCGGCGCCTGCGTTCCGGTCTGCCCGGTGTCTGCCATTTTTGCCCTGGACGACCTGCCAGAAAAATGGAAAGACTACACCGAGATCAACGCCAAGTATTTCAACCGCTAATTTTTTGAAAACCTTAAGGCGCGTAGCGTCGGCTACGCGCTTTTGCTTTGTGTATCCTAAGCTAGATGCCCAAGCAGTCTGAAGCCCTGGTACTTCGCACCTATCCGTTTCGCGAGGCGGATCTGCTGGTAACTCTGTTCACGCGAACGGAGGGCAGGATTAAAGGGGTCGCCAAATCAGCCAAGAAATCGAAGAGGCGGTTCGGTGGGGCATTGGAACCTTTGACTTATGTCAATGCTCATTGGGAGGACAAGCAAGGGCAGGAACTGGCGCGACTCGACTCCTTTGACATCATTGCTTCGCCGCTGGCCACTGAAGTCACCTATCCACGATTGGTAGCATTGGAATACGTGTCGGAGGTCATCGACCAGCTTCTTCCTGACCGCGAGCCCAGTGATTCCATCTTTCGCCTAACGGTCGCCATCGTGAACCAGCTCAAGGCCGAGACCGTGTGGATGCCTCTCACGTATTTCGACCTGTGGATTGTCCGCCTGATCGGATTGCTTCCAGATCTGCAAGTTTGCGCGGCATGTGGAGAACCCCTCAATGGAAGCCGGGCATATTTTCATCCCATGGCGGATGGGCTGTTGTGCGCCCGCGATAAACGATTGGCCAGCACCGAAATCTCTGCCGAATCACGGAGCTTCGCAGCGAACATGTTTCGCGCCCCCGTGGAATCATTTGTCGGCGTCCCCTGGCCGAGGCAGCGGGGTGCTGACCTGCGTCGTTTCCTCGCCCAACGGATCGAACGCCACATCGAGAAAAAGTTGGTAACCGCCGCGATGCTGGATCGATTGTAAGTAATCAGCCCTTAGACCTTAGTGCTTAGCTTTTAGCCCTTAGCTTTTTAGTTTTTGGCCGTTTGGCAGATCAGGGCGCTGTACCAATGTGTAGTGGCAGAAGATGATCCACCGGCCAGCCTGGACAAACGCAACCTTTAAAATACATCCTTTGGTCGGGAGTTGTTTATCCAACTAGTGAGCATGATGCGAATTCCTCTTTTCAGAATACTGCCACTCATTGTCTGTCTGTTGTGGGTTTCGGAAGCCAGTCCGGCTGCGGAGCTTGAGCAAAAAACAGTTGTTGCTTTCAACCGTTATGTTGCGGCGACTGAAGCCCGGTTCGCGAATGAACTGAAGCCTGGTGGGCCATTTCTTTATGTCGATGCTTTGGCTGGCGACGCGCAAAAGACCGCATATGATCAACTGAGACGTGGCGACATTCTGGTGGAAAGACTGCAGACGAAGCTATCCGGCAGCGACGCCGAGGTTCCGGATGGAATCATCCACCACTGGGTGGGCCTGGCTTTCATTCCCAGCACGACGCTGGCTAAGGTGATTCCGGCCGTGCAGGACTACGCCCACCGCGATGAACTTTATAAACCCGATGTCATCGCCGCACGCGTTATTTCGCACCAGGGGAACGATTACAAGATATTCATGCGGCTCTACCAAAAGAGATTTACGACCGTGGTATTCAATACCGACTACGACATTCACTGGGGCGAAGTGGACCCCAAGAAGGTGTTTTCCAATTCCTACAGCACTCGCATTGCCCAGGTGAAAGACGCCAGCCATCCCGGCGGTGAAGAATTTCCGGTTGGCAAAGACAGTGGTTACTTGTGGCGCCTCTATACCTATTGGCGGTTTCAGGAAAAAGACGGCGGAGTCTACGTGCAGTGCGAAGCTGTTTCTTTGACTCGCGACATACCGACTGGCCTCGGATGGCTGCTGCGCCCCTTGGTAGTCAAGATACCCAAGGAGTCTCTCAACAAAGTGCTGAGCCGGACGCGAGAGGTGGTGCAGAAGCAGATTAGCACTCAGCAGGCAGCCAGAGGATTGCCATAAATGCCATGATTGCCAGAATTGCCATAACTTGGCGAGCAGCTAGTGGAGAGCATTCATCCCGAGCATTCGTTTCCATCCCCTCATAATTTTCGCAATTCTGGCATTTATGGCAATCATGCCAATTCTTCGTCTGCGTGCTTCTCTGATAAATTAATTAGGTTCATGCCAAACCCCGACGCACCTACATTTCAGGAATTAATTTTGCGTTTTCAGCGCTTTTGGGCCGAGCGCGGCTGTGTCTTGCAGCAGCCCTATGACATTGAGGTTGGAGCCGGAACCATGGTCCCTGAAACATTCCTGCGAGTACTCGGTCCCAAACCTTACCGTGTTGCTTATGTGCAACCCTCGCGCCGTCCTGCCGATGGACGCTATGGAGAGAATCCCAATCGCCTTTATAAGCACACTCAGCTTCAGGTGATCCTGAAGCCTCCGCCGGCAAATGTCCAGGAGTTGTACCTCGAATCTTTGACAGCCATCGGCATTGACTTGCGCAAGCACGACATCAAGTTTGAAGAGGACAACTGGGAAGCTCCGACGCTTTCCGCCTGGGGTGTGGGCTGGCAGGTAATGCTCGACGGATTGGAGATCACACAGTTCACGTATTTCCAACAGTGTGGCGGCATGGACCTTGATCCGATCTGCGCCGAATTGACCTATGGTCTGGAGCGCATCGCGGCATTTCTTCAGGACGTGGACAGCATCTACGAAATCGTTTGGGCCCGAAACCCGCACGATGGAAGCGTGATGACGTATGGAGATGTCCGGCACAAAGAAGAACTCCAGCTTTCGGTTTACAACTTTGAAACAGCAGACGTGGAGAAAACCTGGGAGCACCTCAATCTCTACGAGGCTGAGTGCCAGGAATTGATGCGTCAATTCAATAGCCTTATCAGCAACAAAGGGACCACCCAGCAGGAAAAAGAACGATTCCCGCTGCTGGGTGCGTATGAGCTGTGCTTGAAGTGCTCGCATCTGTTCAACATCCTCGATGCACGCGGTGCGATCTCCGTAACCGAGAGAGTCGGAGTGATTGCGCGAATCCGCCAGTTGGCTGTGGGATTGGCGAAAGGCTACCTGATCCAGCAAACGGCTGAGAACAAGCACAACGGGGAGGTGGCCTAATGCCTCAGTTTCTGCTGGAAATAGGATGTGAAGAAATTCCGGCCCGTATGTTGGATGGAGCGCTTGCGGAGTTGACCCGGCGATTGACCGAGCTGCTTACAAGAGAATCTTTTCTCGGACCTTCAGATACTGCAGAGAAGGATGGAGACGAGACTTCACGGCAGAGCGGTTTTGCCACGCCTCGCCGCGTCGCCGTATCGATCCATGGCATCGCCTTTTCACAGCCGGACGTGACCGAGCAAGTCTTAGGTCCATCGGTAAAGGTCGCATTCAAAGATGGCAAACCTACACCTGCGGCCGAAGCCTTCGCCAAGAAAACCGGGGTCGAAGTCTCGAAGCTGACGCAGGTAAGCAATCCCAAAGGTGAATACCTTGCCGCGACCGTGATCAAAAAAGGCAGACGCGCGTCCGAAGTGCTCGCCGAAACCCTGCCCAAAGAAATACAGGCTATCTACTGGCCCAAGAACATGTACTGGCGCGAAGGCAAACCTGAGCGCTTTGTGCGTCCGATTCGCTGGCTGGTGGCGATGATTGACGATCAGGTGATACCGCTGAAATTTGCCGGAATCAAAGCCGGCCAGCAAACCTACGGCCATCGAATTCTGTCTTCGGGAGTCCAACCGATCTCCAAAGCAGACGAATACAAGGAAGTTCTCGCGAAGTCCGGCGTTATCGGCAGCCCAAAAGAGCGTGAACACCGGATTCGAAAAGCGCTCGATGCTGCCACACGCACCGTGGCCGGAGCACGATGGCGTGAGGACGCGGAGCTGCTGACGACAGTCGTTAAGCTTACCGAGTGGCCGTCGGTTATTTTGGGGAACTTCGATCACCATTTTCTTTCGTTGCCCGAAGAAGTCCTGGTAACGGTGATGCGCGACCACCAGAAATATTTTGCTGTGGAAGATTCTTCCGGCAAGCTGGCCCCGCACTTTCTGGCAGTGCTGAATACAGATAGCGATCCCGAGGGCCTGATTCGTCATGGCAATGAGCGCGTCCTGCGGGCACGCTTCAATGATGCCCGTTTCTTTTGGGATATCGATCAAAAGACCTTTCTCAAACACCGCGTTGAGATGCTTAAGTCGGTGACCTTCCAGAAGGACCTTGGCAGCTACTATTCCAAGGCTGAACGCATGACCAGACTCGCCGACAGAATTTCTGCCACGATTAATACTGCCGGCATCGAGGTTGATCACGCCGCAGTGAAAGAGGCAGCGAGGCTGGCCAAGACTGACTTGACCACTGAACTGGTCAAAGAATTCACAGAGCTGCAAGGAATCGTTGGCGGACTCTACGCTCGGGCCCAGGGACTGCCGCAGTCCGTGGCCGATGCCATCTACGATCAGTACAAGCCCGAGTCAGTCGAAGACTCAATTCCGCGGACCCGCGAAGGAGCCGTCTTGTCGTTGGCCGACAAGGCGGACAGCATTGCCGGCATGTTTGGCCTGGGGATGATTCCTTCGGGATCAAAAGATCCATTTGCTCTTCGACGCCAGGCGAACGGAATCGTGAAAATCCTTGCCGAACACAGCTTGCCAGTCGGCATCACGAGTTTGTTATTGGATGCCCTGCACTGCTACCAGGAGAGTGAAGCGGAAGCGAAGTTTACGCACACCGGCGAGCTTTTTGAGGAAGCCATCGGCAAATTTTTCCGCGAGCGCCTCGAGTTTTATCTGCGCGAGGTGAAGGGCCTGGCCTATGACGTAGTGAATGCGACCCTGGCCGCCGGCACCGATGATGTTGTTGATGCCGTAGCTCGCGCGACTGCGGTTTCCAGTGTCCGTCCTTCGCCCGATTTTGAATCCATTTCGACTTCCTTCAAACGCATGAAAAACATTCTGCGCCAGGCAGCAGAGGCTCATCGCAGAGTTGCACACCCATTTGATCCCTCCGCCCTAAAAGAACAGGCGGAGAAAACGCTTGCCGCCGAGATTCCCCAAGTAGCATCGAAGGTGAACTCCTTGCGTGCCGCCCGGCAATACGAACAGGCGTTGGTGGAGATTTCACGCCTGCGGTCTCACATCGATTCATTTTTCGACAAGGTGATGGTCATGGTCGAAGACGAAGAACTGCGCGCACAACGCCTGGGCCTTCTGCAAACCCTGGTAGGCGAGTTCTCCAACATTGCTGATTTCTCGGAGATCGTAACGGAACGGAAATAGCGTCGCTCTGTCCAATTTAGAATTCGCTTGATTGTATCGCCAGCGTCGGGTGCGACCTTGGGGGCATTTCGAAGAAATTTCACCAAGCCCTTGCCTGAAGCGTTTCCTGCTCGCTTCTCTCATCCACTGATCGTACCGCCCCCAATCTATGATATTCTCATAAGTTTTCTTTGGCCTGTAGGAATGGGCTGTTTTGCAATGCCTGAGCAACGTGGACGACAACACCATCGTGAGCGCGTGGGCGAGGCCTTGAAGGAAGAAATCGGCGTCATCCTTGAGGGCGAACTGGGAGACCCCCGCATCGCACTATGCAACGTGACGGAATTGTTGCTGGCGCCCGATGGACGGAGCGCAAGAGTCTTTCTCCACGTCGAGGGCGATGAAGATGAAGCTAGGGCAACCCTGATGGCTATCAATGCCGCCAAAGGTTTTATCCGGCATTTGTTATTAGAACGCCTGGGCAAGCGGCACATTCCTGAATTGTTTTTTCTTCTGGATTATTCGGAAGAGTACTCAGCCAGGATCGACGAGTTGTTGGGCAGAATCAAAAGACGCAAGAAATAAACGGGCATGGACCAGGGCGAACAGGTCTTACATCACATTGAGCAGCGCAGGCAGTTTGTCGTTACCTCACACGCGCGTCCGGATGGCGACGCCATCGGTTCGACGCTGGCGCTCGCCGGTGTCTTGCGCAAAATGGGCAAGAGCGCCGAAGTCATCCTGAGCGACAGCGTGCCGGTGATTTACAAGCCACTGCCCTTCTCCGACACCATCATTCATTCCACACACGTCAATGGCAAATATGAAGCGGCTGTGATCCTGGAATGTGACAGCGTGCAGCGTACTCGCCTGCTAGGCCTGGACAAGCAGTTTCTTATCAGCATCGACCACCACGCGACCTCCAAGCCGTTCGCCGACGTCAACTGGATCGACCCCAGCGCCTGCGCTACGGCGGAGATGATCTTCAGGCTTGCCATCAGCGCCCGCGTGGAGATTACTCCGGAGATCGCCACCTGTCTTTACACTGCCGTATTGACCGACACCGGATCGTTCGGCTATGCCCCCACCAACGCCCGGACCTTCGAGCTGGCAAAACAACTGGTAGAGCGCGGGGCCGATCCGCCGAAGATCGCACAAAATATTTATTTCTCCAACCCGACTTCAAAGATGCGGCTGCTGGGCGCGGCGCTCTCATCGTTGCATCGAGAAGGAGCCATGACCTGGATGACCGTGACCCGCGCCGATATGGACCGCTGTGGCGCACTGGAAGAAGATTGCGAAGGTCTGGTGAATTACGCCTTGGGGATTGCGGGAGTTGAAGTAGCCGTCTTCTTTCGCGAAATTGCCGATCATCGGGTGCGAGTAAGCGTCCGCAGCAAAGGCGCGGTCAACGTCTCCGATATTGCCACCGACTTCGGCGGTGGCGGCCACGAGTGCGCCAGCGGGTTTTCCCTCGAAGGCCCTTTGCCCGCGGCCACTGAAAGGGTACTCTCGAGGTTGCGAGAGATACTCTGAGGCAGCAAGAACGCAACAACAAACGTCTTGCAGATTGCGAATATAATTAGTAAGCAAAGCGTCATGCGCATTACTGTCGACATTCCCGATGAGCTTGCCCGCAAGGTGGTTTCACCTGACGGCGATCCTGCGCGCATTCTTCTGGAAGACTTCGCTGTTGAATCCTACCGGGCACGGAAGCTCACCATGGAACAGGTTCGGGAGCTTTTAGGATTCTCCACGCGCATGCAGGTCGACGCGTTCTTGCAACAGCACCACGTCTACGATTACACCGTCAACGACCTTGAAAAAGACTTGGCCACGCTTGATCGCCTGCTTGGCCCGGCTAGCCAACCACCTCGAGTATGATTGTTGTGGCGGATACCAGTCCGCTGAACTACCTTGTTCTTTTGGGCGAAGCCGACACTTTACCTGCAATCTATGGGCGCGTCTTGATACCGAACGCTGTTTTGACTGAGCTTCGAAACCCGAACGCCCCCGCTGCCGTGCTTGCTTGGTCTACAAGCCCTCCAACATGGCTTGAGATTCACAAGATTCAGAAACTTGACTTAAGTCTTCCAGCCGAACTGGGAACTGGAGAGCGAGAAGCCATTAGCCTTGCTCTTGCCGTGCATTCTGATCTGCTCTTAATTGACGAGCTAGCCGGGCGTGAGCAAGCAGAAGCTAGAAATTTACAGGTAGCCGGAACTCTAGCCGTCCTCTTGAGGGCCGGTATCATGGGTTTGTTGGATTTCCCTCAGGCACTTGAAAAACTTCAACGTCTTGGCTTCAGGGTCTCGCAAGATATCATTGCGGCAGTGCTGTCCAAGTATTACCAAGCAACAAAGAGTTCTTGATCTTGCAGGCTGAGGTAACACTAACACCGTGTCCGCAAATTCCCAGTCTCGTGCTCTCGCATTCCAACTCCTTCTGCTCGTGGCCGTCTGTAGCTTCCTGTTTTTCTTCGGCCTGGGTGCTTTCGGCCTTGTTGGGGCCGACGAGCCCCGCTATGCCCAGATTGGCCGTGAAATGTTTGAGCGCCATGATTGGATCGTTCCCACTCTCAATGGCTCGCCCTGGATGGAGAAACCGGTTTTTCTCTACTGGAAGATGATCATCAGCTACCGGCTTCTAGGCGTATCGGACTGGGCGGCGCGCGTTCCTTCTGCCTTTCATGCCACCGCGTTGGTTTTCGCCGTATTTTTCTTCATGCGGCGTTTCCGGTCCGGAAGCGGGCTAGACGCTGCGCTGATCACCGCTTCCTGCTTCGCCGTAATTGGATTTAGCCGTGGCGCTTCCACCGATATGGTGCTTTCTGAGCCCTTTGGCATAGCGATGATGGCCTGGTGGGCCTGGCATCAAACCGGGCGTAAGCTTTGGCTGACAGCATTTTATGCATTGCTCGCCGTCGGAGCGCTGGCCAAGGGACCGGTGGCGCCTGCCCTGGCAGTGCTGATCGTGGGCGCTTATGCACTCTGCCGCAAGGACGGCAAAATTTTTTTATGCAGCCTGTGGTGGCCGGGGTTTCTGCTGTTTTTTGCCATTGCGCTGCCTTGGTATGTGGCGCTCCAAATCAAGGTTCCGCAGTTTTTCCGCTTCTTCTTTCGTGAGCAGAACCTGCAACGTTTTGGCACCAACCGCTATCAGCACAGCCAGCCATTCTGGTATTACATCCCTGTATTTTTGCTTTCGGTACTCCCCTGGGTGGTGTTCACAATCAGCGGCATCTTTGCGTCGGGCAAGCAAGCCATAGCCAAGCTGAGGTCGGAACCTTCGAACTCCTCCAGCGAGGTCACCGAAGATTGGCTGCCTGTTTTTCTTCTGCTCTGGATGGCTATTCCCGTCATCTTTTTCAGCATCTCGCGCTCCAAGCTTCCCGGATACATTCTGCCCGCCATCCCGGCGGCTGCACTGCTCACCGTCAACTTTCTCTACAGCCGGCCAGACGCAATTAACCGGTTAAGGCTGGTTTTGCATTCGTTGGTGTGCGGGGTTCTTGTAGGCGCAACTTTGTATGCTCCTTGGCGAATGCTGAAACAGCCGCCGCCTTCAAGGGTCTTCATTGGGATGGCAGTTGCAACCACGGCGACGGGCCTGGCCGTCCTATTGATCGTACGTCTTGGTGGATTGCGAGTGTTGCGTGTTGCCACTCTCCTTCCGTTGCTGCTTTGTATTGGTTTCCTTTTAGGGCCGGCGGCCCGCACCATGGATGATGCAAATTCGGCCCGGGCCGTCAATGCCTGGCTGAATCGGCTCGGGGTACCTCCTGGCCCCGTAGCTGTATTTAATGTGAAACGGGAGGTCGAATATGGGCTAAACTTCTATAGGAACGCGCCGGTGAGCCGATACGAACGTGACGGCGTGCCCAAAGAAACCCATCTGGTGGTGGCCAGGGAAGGCGAGACAGAAAAGCTTCGTTCTCAGCTCCCTCAGAGGTCGATTTGGCAGTTAGGCAGTTTCCCCCCACAACATCTGGAGTTCTTTGTTGTGTCCAGTGCAAGATAAGGCAGGTGACGCGGCTGGTTCCTGCCTGCCGTGGTTCCCCGCGAACCTCTGCCTTTGCCTTGTGGCTGGCTAAAAGCTAGACTCATGACTCGGCACATTTACGGAAAGTTGGGATAAGCAACAGGACAGATTTATTTCATGGGCCTTCATACCCACATCGATACCCGCAGGACTCCGCAATCCTCCCCGGTCGAGATTCTGGATTTAAGGCATTTCAGCTCCCAGCACCTGCGTTCTCTGCTGGAATACGAAACTCAATTGTGGGCGCAGTTGATGTCGTGGGATTACCGTCCATCCGCCGACATGATCCTGCGCTATGTGGATTCCAAGATCCTGCCGGGTTATGCCGCAGTCGAAAATGGACGCGTAGGCGGATATGCCTTCTTCGTCTATGAGCAAAACAAGGGCGTAATTGGCGACCTGTTTGCCGACCAAAGCATCCGTCTTCAGGATGATACGGTGGAGCGGCTCCTGGCCGTCCACGTAATCGAAACCCTGCAGCAATCCCCCAGCATCCATCGTATTGAAGCGCAGCTATTGCCACACGACTCCGGCGCCCTGAGCGAACAATTCATTCAGGAAGGATTCCAACAGTTCCCGCGCCTCTTCATGGTGTTGCCGCTGAAAAACAGCCTCAAACCCCAGATTTCTCCTTGTACGGATATTGAGTTCCGGCGCTGGGGCGAACAGGACTTCCAACCCGCCGCCAACGTGATTACGGCCGCATACCGTGGCCACATAGACTCGGAGATCAACGATCAATACCGCAGTCTCCTGGGTTCATCGCGCTTCCTGAACAACATTATTCGATTCCCCGGATGCGGCATTTTTGATAGCAATGCGTCGTTTGTAGCCGTCCACAAACCGACGCGTTCCGTTATTGGGGTGTTGTTGTGCTCACGCGTCCGCGACAATGTCGGCCACGTCACACAGGTTTGCATTTTGCCGGAATTTCGAGGGCAGCGCATCGGCGAGTCATTGATTGCGCTATGTACCCACGAACTGCGCAACCGCAATTTCGCCGCCCTGAGCCTGACCGTCACCGAAGCCAACAGCAAGGCAGTGGACCTCTATCTCCGCCTGGGCTTCGATGCCCGCCGGCGCTTTGATGCGTTTGTATGGGAGAGCCGCCGTTAGCTGTTAGCTCTTTAGCCATTAGCTCTCGACCATTATCTTCTCGCGGATTAGCATGGGTCTATCGGTCTGGTTGATCAAACGCGACTAATCCCAATCTGTGGCAAGCCCCATGATCTCCACTTGGCATTTGCTAAGAGCTAATGGCTAAATACTAAGGGCTAATGATGGGCTAATGATGCAACAACCACATCAGCCAACCAGCGGCAAACATTCCGAGAACGAACCAGGCAAAGCACTTGAGACCATACCGCACCATTTCCCGGCCGGTGTTGCGCAACGTGATCCCCAAGACGATCGAGGCAAAAAAGGCGAATGTTAATGCAGCGCTGAAATGATAGAGTTGCAGGGCGACGACGATCATTTTTTCCTTCCCGTGGCAATGTGATAGGCGTCTACCGCAGCCATAACATTCAACAGCCCGGAAACCACGATGAACTTGGTTCCATAATCGGCGACCGCGACAGCAATGGCCGAGTTGCCCCAATCGAGCAACTGGCTCAGGATATAAAGCCCGCCGGAGCCCACGTCTCCAACAAACCCCAAAATATCGAGCAGATCGCCAGTGTTGGGTTTGTAGACTTTGCCTTCCATGGCGATGCCAAGAGCAAACATCGAAAGGATCGATATCATGAGCAGTAAGCCCCTGATCCAGTGCTTCTGAATCAGGTGGCCGGCCCCGGGAATCAGCCATCCAAGCGCCGGAGCAATGATCGCCATAGGGGTTGCAGGAGTTCGCGCTGCGGAGGCCTGCGCCGTTTGATTTGCTGTAGTTTCAGTTTTTGGCATTTAGATCAGAACCAGTTCGTGTTGAATCCTTCCGGTAACTTCGGCAGAGCCATTCCTGACCAGCACATCCACTTCGCTGCGGACGCCAAATTCGCCCGGCAGGTAAATTCCCGGCTCGATAGAAAAGCAGGTATTGGGAATGATTTCGCGATCGTCCTTGGTTTCCAGGTTGTCGATGTTGGCGCCGTTGCCGTGGATGTTAACGCCAATCGAATGACCGGTGCGATGAGTAAAGTATTGTCCGTAGCCGGCGGATGCAATGTGGCCGCGCGTAGCCTCGTCAACTTCCCACCCGGCGATTCTCTTCCGGGCTGCGAATGCTTCTGCAACCTTGCGGACGCCCGTATCCCTGGCTTCACGCACGATGTTAAATATCTTTACGTGTTTTTCTGAAGGCTGTCCGATCACGCCCGTCCAGGTGATGTCGTAGTAGACGGCGTTCGGCGTATTCTTCTTGGCCCAGATGTCGAGCAACACGAAATCGCCTTGCTTGATGGCAGATGAACCCTGTGCGCGCGGCTCGTAATGAGGATTGCCGCTGTTGGCGTTCACACCCACAATGGGCAGGTCTTCGGTGATGAGATGTTCGCGGCCAAAGGCTTCGCCAATCCATTGCTGGATCTCGTATTCCGTGGTACCGCCGTTCCTAGCCCGGCGGCCGATTTCCTGAAAAGCTGCCTGTGTAATTCTGTCCACAGCCTCGCCCGCAGCGTAATGGCTTTTGATCTGGTCTTCGTTCCAGACTGCTTCAAAGCGCGCCACCAGATCGCCGGAGCTGACAATGTCCGTGCCAAAACCACGCACTAACTCAACTGTGCCCGCATCAACCAACCCGATATAGGGAATCAGGTTGTTGGGAGAGTATTGCATGGCCACCGTTTTATAGGGTGCGAGCATGGCCTTCAGATGCTCCCATTGCTCCTGCCAGGAAGAATACTCGCGCTTACTGCCGGGCAGCGAATCCAGGTGCCCCGCCTCAATACGATGGACCAGCTTCATGGGATCGCCCTGGGCCGGGACCAGATAAAACCAGCGGCGGGTCACCATGAGGTGCTCGGGAAGACCAAGCACTTTGTAGCTGATCGGATCACGATGATGGTGATCGTAAAACAACCACGCATCAAAACTGCGCTCGCGCAAGGCTGATTGAATAGCTTTCAGGTCCATAGTGAATATTCTATTTAAACATATCAGCGGGAATCAGCGGCAAAAGACTTGTCTTGATTCGCCAGAAATGGCGCCCACTGCTCGGGCCGCGGACGAGGTGTTACCAGGCTCACCAGCACCAGAGACAACAACGACGCCGCCAGAGCTGGAAAGATCGCATCGTGGGCCAACCAGCTCTGGGGAATGAAAGTGGACCGGTGCGCCTGCAATGCCAGCACCTGCAGGTTCCACAAGATCGTGACCAGTGTTCCTAACGTGATGGAAACGATCGCGGCCGTTGCCGTCGCGCGTTTTGAGAAAAATGCCGCCATTACCGAAGGGGTAATTGCCGCCGAGTAAACTGTGTAGGCGTAGAGAGCCATCGCCAGAATTGATTCCCATAGCGTGCCTTGGAGTAAAGCGAAGATCCCCAGGGCGACGACCACAAGGCGCGACGTCAACAAGACCGACTTGTCGGAGGCATTCTTGTTGATGAACCGGATATAAATGTCATTAATCAGGTTTGTGGCCGGTGAGAAAAGGTAGTTGTTGGCTGTCGAGATCACCTTGGCAAATACGGCGCCCATCAACAATGCTCCCAGCAACGACGGCAGGCCATGACGGGCCGTATAAGGAATGATTTCGCGGGGAGCTACATCCGTATTCTTTGCAAAAAGGGCTGAGCCGAAGACAGCAATTGCGATAATAACCGTCTCCAGAATCACAGTACCCGCAATCCAGCCAAACACCGCGACTTTGGCATCGCGCTCCGACCGGGCCGAAAAGAACTTCTGGTACATAGCCTGGTTCCCAAGCATGAGCAGGAAGACCGGCAGAAAGTACTCCATGGCCTTGAAAAAAGTAAATGGTCCTAGTATCTGAAAATGGCTGGCCGGCAGGCTTTGGTGGAGTCCACTCCATCCGCCAACACGATTGGAAATGAAAAACAAGGCAACGAGGCATGTTCCGGTGGCGAGTAGTCCGATCACAACGTCCAGATAGGCCACGGACGTCATCCCTGCCAGTGCAGTAAAAACAATCACGAACACGGCGACAATAACCATTCCCAGAGCATGTTCGTGCCCAGCCAGGTGGAACTGGTTTCGCGCGATCTCATCTAATCCGGGAAAGATGAGATGGAGAACGTCGCCGCCACCCTTGAACTGGTATGAAGTGATTGCAGTGAATGCAAATAGCACCGCAATCGCACCTAGAATGCGCGCCGTGGTGTTGTAACGAACCTCGAGCAGGTCGGGAATTGTGAATTGGGCAAATTTGCGTGCGCGTGGCGCTACAACCAGAATCACCAGCAATCCAGCCCAGCCACCGGCCGGCTGCCACAAGGCCGCAAACCCATTGCGGAACGCATTCTCAGCGCCGCCAAACAGGCTGCCGGAACCGATCCATGAGGAGAGCAGCGTGAACACCAGCACGTACCACGGCAGAGAACGGCCGGCCACCATGTAATCTGTCTTGGTCTTCACCTTGCGAACCTGGCTGATACTCAAGCCCAGGAGCACAATCACAATTACTGCGAGAACAATTGCGTAGAGGTTCAATGTATCGCCTCAGTGATTTCTGATTTCCAAATTCTAATTTCTAATTTTGAAGGCAAACCCTCGCTGGCCGGCTTAGAGTCAGGACTTGATTTGCTCATTTGCAATTCTTTCCCACGTCGATCAAGCGTTGTTCCACGGTAGCTTTGCTTACACCAGTGATGCGAATCGTCTTTACCCGGCTGGTTTCGCCGCTGGCAATAGTAATGGAAGAGCGCGGTAGTTTGAAAATACCGGCAAAGAACTCGATCACTGCCTGATTGGCCTTGCCGTCAACGGGGGGAGCGGTTAAGGAGACCTTCAACGCATCACCGACAGTACCGGTGATTGCATTCTTTTTAGCGCGGGGCTGCACCTTAATCGAGAATGTGATGCAGCCGGAAGACTCGCGGATCGGAATCAAGCAGTCTTACTGCCCTGCTCCCCAGTTGAATGACAGCGTTGGAGCGCATTTAGGATCTTTGGCCACTACACTGGCGGTGCCACTTTGTTTGCCTGCTACAAAGGGTGTTAACGGCGCCCAGAACTCACCTTGGGGATTCGTTTTAACGCTTGCGTCATGCACTTCTTCATAGGATTGAGTATGGAAGGCTACATTCTCATTGGCAGGGAATCCTTTAGCCCGAACCAAAACCAGCTCATATCCAGGGCTGAGCCGCACCAATTCAAGGCTGCATGATCCATCTTTTTTGATGATGGGGTCAGGAACAATCGAAAAGAAAATCCGGGACCTTCGGTCGGCTGAGACCAGCGCCCCGCGAAGAATTTCGCCTTTTACGGGTGCGAATTCCATCTTGACTTCGGCGCCATCAAAGTTCTTGGCACAAGTGCCGGTAGAATGGGCCGGGCAGACGACAAACCCGTTCGGATTGACTACCAGCCCATCCATGACAGTCACTGGGTCGGGGAACATGATCGGCCACGACACTAACGCATAGCGTTGGTTTTCAGGCGCGCCCGTGACCTTCAGCCGGTAAGTCACGGTCAAATGGCCATTCAGTTCACCTTTTGTT
This sequence comes from Candidatus Angelobacter sp., assembly GCA_035939495.1. Classification (GTDB taxonomy): domain Bacteria; phylum Acidobacteriota; class Terriglobia; order Terriglobales; family Acidobacteriaceae; genus Angelobacter. Next base: position 93,815 of record DASZFU010000069.1, read on the forward strand.
AGCAATAGCAGTTCCGCCTTCATGCCCGGTGACGTTGCCTGCTCCCAATTGATGGTAGCTTGGGCATTTTTTGTCGCCATTGCTATAGGGTCTTGAGGAGAACTCTTTTGTTGTCCGGCCGATAAGCCTATTAAGACGGTCGCAATTGTGATCAGCTTCCACATCAAGCCGAGAATACCACAGAGGAGCTAAGGGTTTCTCAATGCCTGGGAACCACTGGCATCTCAATAAAGCTGGCCTGTCCAGGCGCATGGTAGATTCGCTGCACCGCCTTGCGGTAGTTCTCCGGCTTGGCCCAGAAAATATTCGGCACAAAAGTCTGTGGATTCCGATCGTAAAGAGGGAACCAACTCGATTGGATCTGCACCATCAGGCGATGACCGGGCAGAAAAACATGATTTGCCGGGGGCAGGATAAATCGATAGAGCAGAGGTTTATCGGCTGCAATCGGTTTGGCGGTTTCCAGGCTTTCGCGATAACGGCCCCGGAAGATGTCCGCCGACACCATCAACTGATAACCGCCCATTCCCGGCTGGCCGGGCACTTCATCAGGATAAACATCGATGACTTTGACCACCCAATCGGAATCGGTGCCACTCGTAGAGGCCACGAGATTAGCCACCGGCTGTCCGCTGATCTTAAGAGGCCCGGTAAGCACATCGGAGACGAACGAAATGACATCGGGCCGGCCCGACGCTTCTCTCTGGTCATCCACCAGCCACTGCGGCCAAGTCAGGCCATTGCTGTAACCAATCGGTTGAATCGGGCGCGCGCGAAAGGGCACAGGCTTGGCGGGATCGGAGACATATTCTTCAAACGCAGAATCGCCGGATTTGGGAGCGGTGAAACTCAGCTTAAGGCCAGTGTTGAGATAGAGCGGCGTGGACTTGCACCCATGGGTACAGCCGTCCGGCCAGGATGTAAGGTGCTGCCAGTGATTGCTCCCGGTTTCGAAGGCGTTCACGACCGCGACATCGGCTTTAGCGACATTGGCTCCATTGTCCTTCAGATACCGGTCCAGGAATGGACGCAGGATCTCACGCCGAAAATAAAGGGCCGTATCGCTGTTGAATTTCAGAGCGCCCAACGTGCTGCCATCGTCGATCTCTTGTCCGTGATGCCACGGGCCAAGCACGAGAAATACTTTGTCATTGTTTGTGTCTTTAGGCTTGATGGCCTTGTAGACTGCGATCGGTCCGTAAATGTCTTCCTGGTCCCACAGGCTGTGCACCAGCATCACCGGAATCGTCAGGGGTTGGTTTGCAAGAATCTTGTCCACGGACTGATCGCTCCAGAAAGCGTCATAGCCCGGATGCTCGAGAATCTTCCGCCAGAAGCCGAGTTGCTCCATGCCGTGGCGGCGTCCTAGCTCGCCCGCCGATCCTGCCTGCATAAAGAGGTCGTAATCGTCGAAATGATCCGTCCACCATTTGATCTCATTCTTTCGCGTAGCCGTCTGGTCATAGATGTAGGCCATATTCTGCTGGCGAAAAGCTCCGTTGTGAAACCAGTCATCGCCCATCCAGCCATCGACCATAGGGTTCATCGGAACCGATACCTTGAGCGCCGGATGTGGATTCACCAGCGCCATCAATGGCAAAAAACCATCGTAAGAGATTCCAAGAATGCCCACCTTGCCATTGCTCTCCGGAATGTTCTTCACCAGCCAGTCGATGGTGTCGTAGGTATCGGTCGAATGATCCACAGGCGTGGGGTTCTGCGGGCCATGCAAAGGACGATTCATCACATAGTCGCCCTCCGACCCATATTTGCCGCGGACATCCTGGACCACGCGGATATAGCCGCCTTCCACAATCACCTCGGTAGCGTTGTCATAACCGGTCAGAATCGGCCCGAGATGAGCGCTCTCGGCGTGTCCGGTGAGCACGTCAGCACTGTAAGGCGTCCGTGTAAGCAGAATCGGCGCGCCCTTGGCTCCCTTGGGCACCAGGATAACGGTATACAACTTCACCCCATCGCGCATGGGAATCATCACTTCGCGCCGGGTGTAATCGAAGCTATCGGTGGCCGGCTTGAAATTCGAAGGCGTTTCGCTCGGATAATTCGGATAAGTCTGCGCCACCGAGAAATCGGCAAACGACAGAACGGCAAACAGCACGGCGAGCGGAGCGAGAAAAAGGAAACGATTCTTGAGATTCATTGCGCCGCGATTATACCGTTACCCGAGTTCGTGTGCTGGCGGCCTGCTAGTGTCCTGAGCCCGTTACTGGCTCACCCGCAGCATCACGACGCCGTGTCCCGGCACTGCGGTGGAGTAGTTAGGTCCATGAACGCTGATGTCGCTGTGCGCCCACAGATCGCGAACGTGACGCGGCGTCTTTTTGAGACCAAGATCGCTCCAAGCTACAGTCATATTCGCGCTTTCTGTGGAGCGATTGAACAGGGTGACTGCCACAGCGTGACCTGCCAATTCTCGGACCCAAACTTCCTGATTGTCCGATTTTGAAAGACGCTTGCCTTGTTTGCCTTCTTTGTCCTGGTCTATCGCGATGACTTCATGATTCATCAGGATGTCCTTGATGGCAGGAGTCATGTTCCGCAGATCGTTGCCGGCGATGAGAGGAGCAGCAAGCATCGACCAGAGGCTCATGTGGACTTTGTACTCGTTATCAGTCATCGCTCCGTTTCCGATCTCGAGCATGTCGGGATCGTTCCAGTGTCCTGGACGAGCATAGGGCGCAAGCTCATCCTGGCCAAATCCAATTCTTGACATCGATTCCCAGGCATCGCGAATATCGCCCGTCGTCCGCCATAGATTGCCACCTACATCCGGGCCCCATTTCCAAACGTCGGATCGCCCATATTGGCAGAGGCTATAAACAATCGGACGTCCGGTGGCCTGCAAAGCCTCTCCCATTGGTTGGTAGACGGCCTGCATTTCTTCGTCGGTATAGAGATTTCGCGCGCCACACCAGTCATATTTCAGATAGTCGATGCCCCATGCGGCGTAGGTGCGAGCGTCTTGCTGCTCGTGGCCGTAGCTACCTTCGTAGCCGGCACAGGTGTTTGGACCAGGAGAGGAATAAATGCCGATTTTCAGTCCCTTGCTGTGCACGTAGTCGGCCAGGGACTTCATGTTGGGAAACTTGGAATTGGTCTGGATGTTCCCCTGGGCATCGCGATCGCCTTCCCAGGTGTCGTCGATGTTGATGTAGACATAGCCGGCATCTTTCATGCCGCTGCTGACCATGGCGTCGGCGATCGCGCGCACGGTGGCATCATCGACACGGCTGGCAAATTTGTTCCAACTGTTCCAGCCCATCGGCGGAGTCCTGGCCAGGCCGTTGTCGCGTACCTTATGCAGCGCCGGAGGAGGAACACGCGCCGGATACGCGCCCTCTCCTGCGGGAACCCGGTGGGCAACTAACTCGTTGAGCGGCCCGTCGATCCGGCGGCGAGTTCCGATATGCAGCTCTTCTCCCACCAGCTTGCCTTCATAGACCACGCGGCGCGGGCTCTTTCCGTCCTGCATCGTGCCAGTGATTTTGAAACTATCCGCATTGCCCGTACTCTCTGTGATGGAATAGTAGAATTGGCTCGTACGGATCGTCCCGGTGATGCGATCGCCCTCAAGCTTCAGATTGAAATAGGTGCGCACCATTCCGTCCGTGCCCGACGCCGCCATCCAGTTTCCAGTGAGGTCAGCCGCGCCGCAGAACGCGGTGAACAGCACCGCCGGAAGAAGAACAAACCATCCGCTTTTCATAGAAGCTCCATGCCAGAATTTTTTATAACGTCTTGGAGCAAGCCAACATCTTGTATCCCGAGACGCAAGAGATGCCGATAACAGTGCAAAATTTAATCCCGCAGAGCACCTTCGCGCAACGGGAAGTGAACGAAATGCTCTAAATTAGTTCTTCATATGGCTGATCGGACAATTCGGGTGTTTGCTACCTGCGACATTGGAGATGCGGCTTGTCAACGGCTTCGCGACCTTGGGTATGAGCTTGAGGTTTATCCTGGCCCCGAAGCCCCGCCTAAATCACTGATTGTCGAAAAAGTTCGCTCGGGCATCGACGGGCTTATTACCACTCTCCGCGATCCAATCGACAGCGAAGTGTTTGAGGCGGGAAAAGACATGTTGAAAGTTGTGTCACAGATCGCCGTGGGCTTCGACAATATCAACCTGGCGGCTGCTAATCACCACAAAATACCGGTCACAAATACCGCCGAAGTGCTTACCGAAGCAACTGCCGAATTCGCCTTCTTCATGATGGGAGCAGTCGCCCGCCGCCTGTGGTCGAGCGAGAAGCTGGTACGAGAGAATCGCTGGGGCTCCTGGCATCCTTTCTTGCCTTTCTTGGGCGATGAAGTCACAGGCAAAACCGTCGCCGTAATCGGCACCGGACGAATAGGCCAGGCCATGATCAAAAAATGCACAGGGTTTGACATGAACATCTTGTGCTACGACCCAGCCTATCAAGATCAAAAGTTCGTCGATACGATACAGCAGGTGATGGATTTGCGCCACCGCAGCGGCCTCCAGCGCGAAAAGACCTGGATCAAATATGTTCCGCTTGACGAGGCGCTGGGCCAGGCGGATTACGTTACTCTCCACGTACCTCTCATCAAGCCGGGCGAGGCCGGCGAAGCAACCTATCACCTGATCAACGAAAAGACTCTGCGACTGATGCGCAAAGAGGCTTATCTCATCAACAGCTCTCGTGGTCCAGTGGTCGATGAGGCGGCGCTTTACAAGGCGCTCAAGGAAAGATGGATTGCCGGCGCCGCACTCGACGTCTTTGAGAAAGAGCCTTTGCCCGCCGACTCTCCTCTGCGCGATCCGGAGATCGAGGACCGCTGCCGCTTGTTCCACCACTTTGCCAGCGGAGGAAAGATCACGCGGATGTCACCAGACCCATCGAAAGGCATGGCCGGCCGATGCGTGCAGGGACTGATTGATGTTTTGGAAAAAAATTACGGAGGCGATGTTACGAAGATGCCTTACGTGGTGAACAAGGGCATTTCGATGCTTTCTCAGTGATATCCAGCAGCTTTAAATCCATTTTTCAAGAAAATTCATTCGTCGAATGTTTTCACGCAAAGAAAGAGCCATCCACATTTCGTGAATGGCTCGCAATGCCTCGTCTTCTTATTTATATCCGGTTGCATCGGGTGGCGTATCGCCAACGAGTTCACAGATCATTGCAGTGGACATCATCTATTTGGCGGTTGCCGCACAAAGTTCCGATGCAGGCATTGCTTGCTCCGAAAACCGCATTCATTTCTTCACTCGTCAGCTCGCGAGCGCCACGACGACTCAGTACTCGATTCGACATAATTGACTCCTTAAATAGTAAATTTCCCTTATCCTTACCGGACAAATCAAAAGGATACACCTTTCGGCTGGGCGGGAGTCATGACCAGATAGCTGGCTGAAGAATCGACTTGCCCATTTTTATTCGCGGATTCTCTTCAGAAGAACCATCAGTAACTCCATCCTGATCGCCAGCTTCGCTGGCTCAGTCGTCTGAATTTGCGAGAGAAGCTGACTGAAGGTTCGGCTCATTCTTAAGACGTTTTATCCAACAAAAAGGACGGCATTCCTGCCGTCCTTTCGATCAAGCTTAACGAAACAACTACGGCACCGGATTGCTGGCTGGCGCAGTGTTACGGGCACGTTTGCCGCCCTTCACATCCAATTCGTTTACCACCTGCTGCACATCGGGAACGCTGGCAGAATTTTTCAACATTCTCTCTCGTGCCCGGACTATCTACGGTGCCTTTGATCGTCAAGACGCCGTTCTTGGCAGTGTATTTAATGCGCTGGTTTTCCAATCTGTTGGAGATCAATACTGCTTTGAAGTCTTTTTCGATGGCGGCATCCATGTTGGAGTCAATTTTGCGGGCGGCCCGCTCATCACCAGGAGGGCGGACACCGATTTCGTTTGAAACTACAAATCCGTTGGCGGACTGCTTGGCCAGTTGCTCGGCCCGGTCTTTATCGTCCTGGGTTGCAACATCGCCACTGAGAGTCACGAGTTGCTTGTCCTTGTCTACATCAACTTTTACGTCCTTGTATCCAGCATTGTCCAGAGATTTGGAAACCATGTCCTTGACGTCAGGACTATTCGCCTTGTTCTCGGAACAGCCGATGGCAAAGGCCAGCAGCAGAGTAGCTAACATTGCCAAAATAGTTTTGGTTCGCATTTCGAGGATTCTCCTGTAGGGGATTCCAGGGGTGTTTTGCAAGGTTAAGATGCTGCTCGCATACAAGAGGAGGGCTGTGAAGCAGATCTCAGTTCAGAAGCTCTGACTGGAAGGAGCAGAACTGCTCAAGCAGTTTGCAGCGAGGCTGCAGAGGTACACGCCAACGCCATCGAACGGAAAATCTTTGCACCGTCGGCAGAGCCGAGCAGGCTCTCACTTGACCGGTCAGGGTGGGGCATCATGCCCATTACATTGCGCCCAGGACTGCAGATTCCGGCAATGTTGTCCAGCGAACCGTTGGGATTGGCTTCAGTGGTAATACGGCCCTCAGGAGTGGAGTAGCGGAAGACGATCCGGTTGTGCTGCTGCAAAGTTTTGAGAGTTTGCGGATCGCAGTAGTAGTTGCCTTCCATGTGGCCGACAGGAATCTGGAGGACCTCTCCTGGTTGGCAGGCATTGGTAAATGGCGTCTCTGCGTTCTCCACCCGTAAATAGACTTGCTTACAAACATATTTCAAGCCGGCATTGCGCATCAGCGCCCCGGGAAGCAGACCGGCCTCACAAAGGATTTGGAAGCCGTTGCATATCCCAATCACCAGGCCATCGGAGGCCGCAAACTTTTCTACTTCGCGCATGATGGGTGCAAACCGCGCAATCGCGCCCGTGCGCAGATAGTCGCCATAAGCAAAGCCACCTGGCACAATAATGGCATCGCAAGTCTCCAGATCATGCGACTCATGCCACAGCATCGTGGCCGTCTGTCCAGTAGACGTGATGGCCGCATGATAACTGTCCTGGTCGCAGTTAGATCCGGGAAAGATGATGATGCCGAATTTCATAATTGCATTTTAGCACTCAGCGAGAAGCACTCAGCACTCGGCACTCAGCCCGCACGGCTTTTTGGGCTGAAGGGAGACAGCATAGTGGGCATGGTTAGAGTTGGAAACCCATTTAGCCACGAATGCACGCGAATGAACACGAATCAGAAAAGCAGTCGGGCCGAGTTTTAGCTTGGCTCGACGTCCTATTTATTTTTGCTCGCGTTCGCAGCATTCAGCCGATAATATTGGTGACGTTGCAGGTCCCTTGAGCATCCAAATAGATGACAGAGTGACCCGTTCTGATTCGCGTTCATTCGTGTGTATTCGTGGCTAAAATTCAACATCCAACCATGCCCACGAAACTGCTTCCCTTCAGCCCAAAATGTAAGCAGGCTGAATGCTGAGTGCTAAATGCTAAACGCTAAAGATTGGCGCGACCACGCACGAACCACAACCACAGCGCTGAAGAACTGGTTTGTGGCGCAGTGCTATGACTCGCTTTGCGTGGCCGCGATCTGGTTGATCGGACTATGGATCATCCGGGTGCCGTTCGCACCGCTCTGGGCTGCGATGGCCGGATTGCTGCAATTCATTCCGAATTTTGGCGCGATGATCTCGGTGATTGGTCCGGCGATTGCCGGGGCGCTGAGCAGCGATTCCATGCGCTTTTTCTACGTGCTCATGCTCTTTGCCGTGATCATGGTTGTTGATGGACTGTTTTTACAACCGTATCTCATGCGGCGGACTGCCAAGGTGCCGTTCTGGGCTTCGTTGGTTGTTCCGGTGGTGCTGGGCATTATCATTCCGATCTGGGGCGTAGTATTGGCCCCGCCGTTGCTGGCCGTGTTTTATGCATTCAAGAGGCGAGAGTCACCTGCTGCGATCAAAGAGAAATAGATTTGCATCGTGGTATAATTTTACTTTGTTTTCATACATTTCTTTCGCGTCTGCCGGCTCTCCGTTGACAGACCTCGCAAGGCAAAAATTCACGCGTAAGTTGAGGTAACCACCATGTCTGGCCATTCAAAATGGGCCACAATCAAGCACAAAAAGGGCGCGTTGGATGCGAAACGCGGCAAGATATTTACCCGTCTGATCAAGGAAATCGCCATGGCCGCCAAAAGCGGTGGCGGTGATCCAGAGGGAAATCCTCGCCTGCGCACGGCAATCGCCGCCGCCAAGGCCGAGAACATGCCCCAGGACAACATCAAGCGCGCCATCCAGCGCGGAACCGGCGAACTGCCCGGCGCCACCTATGAAGAAATCACCTTTGAGGGCTACGGCCCGGGCGGAGTTGCTTTGATCGCCGAAGTAACCACTGACAATCGCAACCGCACGGTCAGCGAAATTCGCCACGTCTTCGGCAAAAACGGCGGAAATCTCGGTGAAGCCGGGTCGGTCGCCTGGATGTTCAGCAAAAAAGGACAGATTGTCGTCCCCAAGGCTGGCGCCAAAGAGGACGATCTCATGAACATCGTTCTTGAAAACAGCGGCGATGACCTCAACGACGACGGCGACAACTGGGAAATCATCACTTCACCGGCCGCTTTTGAACCGGTGTTGGAGGCCGTGAAGAAAGCCAACATCGAGGTGGTCCACTCAGCTATCGGCATGGTGCCGCAAAACTACATCAAGCTCGAAGGCGCATCGGCCAATCAGATGATCCGGCTTCTGGAAGCATTGGAAGACCACGATGACGTGCAGAATGTCTATTCGAACTTCGACGTAGACCAGAAGCAGCTTGAAGAAGTGGCAGGATGAGACGGAATTTGTAATCGGGTTAATTTGAAAATTTTTAAAATTAGGCGGCCCTTCACTTTCGGGGGCCGCCTTTGTTGTCTTTTCACACGCTGCGCAACGGCCCAAGAATTAGGAAAAAACGCGGACTTTCGGGTAGTACCATTTTCGTGGTCATCGTAAAATGGTCTGGACTATTTTACGATGTGCGCGATAATGGTCCTATGCAAGAGCGTCCCCGCCTCTACACCGCGATCCTGAAAGATCACCTCCAACGTCACCGCCAGATGGCATGGGTATCGGGACCGCGCCAAGTCGGGAAGACGACGAGTTGCCGGTCCATCAGCGATTTCTATCTCAATTGGGATAACGGGGATGACCGGCGTCAGCTTCTGCGCGGTCCCGCCGCATTGGCTGCAACCTTGCATCTAGACCATCTAGGGACCCAGCCACCCGTTGCGGTGATTGACGAACTGCACAAATACAGCAAGTGGAAGAGGCTCTTAAAAGGATTCTTTGATACCTACGGCGACCGCGTTCGCTTGATTGTGACTGGCAGTTCCCGGCTCAACATTTTTCGCCGGGGCAGCGATAGCTTGATGGGGCGCTATTTGCTTTACCGCATGCATCCTCTCAGCGTGGGTGAGTCCCTGAGGACTGGGTTACCCAATAAGGAAATACAAACACCAGAAGAAATCGGTTCCGGTGACTGGGACGCACTGTTGGAGCACGGAGGATTCCCTGAGCCTTTTTTCCATCGTGACAGCCGTTTCAGCCGCCGGTGGCGATCTCTGCGGCAAGAGCAGCTATCGCAAGAAGATTTACGCAATGTCGCGCGTGTCGCTGATATCGGAACCATGGAGACACTGATGCAAATTCTTGCTGAACGCAGTGCTCAACAGCTCGTTTACTCCAGCCTTGCCCAAGAGATTCAAGTCTCAGTGGATACGGTCAAGCGATGGATTGATCTGCTGGTACGCCTCTATTACGGCTTCCTGGTTCGCCCCTGGTTCACAAACGTAGCAAAGGCGCTGCGCAAAGAACCAAAGTGGTACCAACGTGACTGGAGCGGCTTGGCTGATGACGGAGCCAGAGCAGAGACTTTTGTTGCCTGCCATCTACTGAAGGCAGTCGAGGGCTGGACTGATCTTGGCTTTGGCGATTTCGAGCTGCGTTATCTGCGAGACAAGCAGAAGCGGGAAGTCGATTTTCTCGTGGTGAGGGACCGCAAACCTTGGTTTCTTGTAGAAGTCAAGGTTGGCGATACAGGTCTCTCCCCTTGGCTCGCCAATTTCCAAAATCAAACCAGGGCGACGCATGCCTTTCAGGTAGTCATGAATCTTGCCTACAAACCGGCTGATTGCTTTCGTGTTCACACGCCAGTCGTGGTGCCGGCCAAGACCTTCTTAAGCCAACTGCTTTGATAAGTATCAAGGGCAAAATGCAGCCAGTTGCCTGCACTATGCAGTGACCGGTCTCCCCGATTCGCAGCGCCGGGTGCGATACTACCGTCATGCTAATCAAGATAAAAATCGCGCTGTTTGTTCTGTTGGCTCTGTTTGCCTTGACTGCCTTCCGCCAAAACGCGGGCTCGGGGCCGGAATACGTCAACAATAAAAACCTGAAGCTCCCTGAAAACTATCGGGAGTGGGTGTACCTGACAACCGGCTTTGACATGAGTTACAACTCCGCGTCGCAAATGGCCGGCCATCACATGTTTGACAACGTCTTTGTGAATCCCGAAGCCTACAAGGCATATGTGCAGACCGGCACCTGGCCCGATAAGACAGTGTTAGTGCTCGAAGTTCGAGGAGCAGAAGGCAAAGCCTCAATCAATCAGCACGGTAATTTTCAGAGCACAGATGTCATGGGATTGGAAGTGCATGTGAAAGACGAAGCGCGTTTCCAAGGCAAGTGGGCCTTCTTCGGTTTTGACGAAGGCAAAACCGGCAAGATGATTCCAACCACTGCTAACTGCTATACCTGCCACCAGGAGCACGCAGCAGTGGATACAACGTTTGTCCAGTTCTATCCGACCCTTCTGCCCATCGCAAAAAGCAAAGGAACTCTAAGCGCGGCCTACTTGAAGGAAGGTGAAAAAGCAGCGAAGGAATAACGTACTATGCTTCACTTGCGCTTACCTGGGAAAGCATCATAGGGCGCTCCACCCTTCACGTTGGCTGTGAAGGGTGAGTTATTTATGTCCCAAATCTTTCCGCCGCCCGAGCCCGTGCTTTTGCCGCTTCCTCCTCACGATTTTTGGGCGGCGCAGTAGTCTCCAGCGAACGAAGAAGACGCATTGAAATGCTGGCTACTTCATCCACAGCAGCCAGAAATGAATCTTCATTGGCCTTCGATGGTTTGTTAAAGCCGGTGATCTTTCGCACGAACTGGAGCGAGGCAGCCCGGATCTCCTCCTCGGTAACAGGCGGGTCGAAATTAAACAAGGTTTTAATATTCCTGCACATTTTCTTAATATACAACGTGGCTCCTGAGACGACTCCTGTTTCATCCTGAGACACATATCCCGCGAAATAGTCTGTTCCAAACCTTTAATACTCCTAAAATCAGCAACTTGCGATAGATTTGCTTTTGGCTGCGCTATTGCTCTATAGATTCTGATAGTCTTCACGGCTCTCCAGCATCTGCGGTTTTTCGAGTGGATTGTGAGGAGTTTTTTATTGGAGACGTGACCAACTGGATCATCAAAGGATGACACTAGCCACGCTCAGCCTGAGCGAAATTGCGGCGTTCTGGCGCTCTGCCCGGCGTCTATACATGATCTATGCCGAATTGGACCGGACATTCGAGATCGGCGCACCCCCGTGCCGCGATTTGGAATACCCCATAGACCGTTCCGAACCGGAAGTGATCGGGCGTGTGCGCCAATGGTTCGACCAGATGGACAGCCACGTTCAGGTATGGCAGTTGCGTCAGTTGCTGCAAAGCACCAATCTCCAGACCGAGGAAAACCTGCGCGATCTTATCCAGCGCCACATGGCCAAACTGCAACGGACGGAAATCGACCGCGACAAGGTTGATTTTCTGCTGGTCCAATATTTCGCCCACTGCGCCCCTCAAGGTCTATACGAGCGCCAGATAACGCTTGAAGAAGTCGCGCGCGTGCTCGCGCCGGTGCTGGGAGGGATTCCTCCTAAATTTCCAGAGTGGTCGAGCGAACTCGATAAGCGTTTGGAGCAGCTCAATCAATGCCAAAGCCTGGAGCACCTGCAAGACTCCGGAGCCCTGGTGGAGGCGCGGGAATTAAAGCTCGAAACCGGTAAAGATTATTTCGAACCTGCCTGCCTGATCGGCTTTACCCGCTTCAACTTTTTGGCCCGTCGCGCATTTTTTCGGGCCATGCATCTTGACCTTCATGCAATACGAAACTGCATTAACCAATTAGAGCGGCTTGGGTTTGCTTCCGTGGACTGCACCGCCGCGGGCTTGAGCGCTCGCGAGTCGCTGGAGCAGGTCCGTCACCTCGTTCATCAATGGAAGACCCCGTTTCGTGCTCCTTATTCGGGTGGCTCTTCCTTCTTGCAACTCATTCAGCTTAGACACGTGCTGGAACAGACGCTCGAACGGGCCCATCGTCAGGCATTAGCCCCAAACGATCAGGCATTAGCCCCAAACGAGATGGAGGCGAAAGCTGTCCAGCCATCTGCGCAAACGGCTGAAGAACCCATAGCTGCGTCGAGCGTCACGCCGGTCGAGGATGTCCGGATCGAACCCGAATCTGCTCCTGCGCAAAGCCAAGGCTCAACACAGGAATTCGTGGTCGAGCAGCTAATAGCGGCACAAACAGAAGAGCCGCCCAAAACTGCCCAGGTTATTCCTATCGATATTCAAAAACAGAAGGAAGCTCAACAGGCCGCTCCTGAAAAAGCTGCGGCGGCAAAGGCGGCAGCGTCTGAGCCAACGATCTTGCCTGAACAGCCGCCGAAGAGCACCTCTGTGGTCCACACAGGAGTCGGGGCTGATCACCATGCCGGAACTGATCATCGCGATCACGGTTATCTGGATCAATGCGTGGCGGACATCACGCAACAATTGTTGGCGACGCCAGCAAAAAAGAGTCCCACCGTGCGGCCAATCCTCCTGGCAGGCTGCAAGTTGTTGATCGCAACCTGGGAAGCCGAGGCTTTCACTGATAAAACCAATGAAATCTCGGTCGCGCTCCGGCGGGCAGTAGCGGCGCGTACGATCCTGCACGTATGTATTGAACGGCACAAAAAACACGAGCCAACCGATGTTGGCGCTGCTCTGGAAATCGCTAATCGCGCTGTTGATGAGATGAGAGAGCACGTCGCCAAAGCCAAAGAATCCAAAAATATCGACGCTGCCGTAAACCTCGCAGCGACCACCAAGCGCCTTCTGAGTCTGCTAGAAGAAGGCGAAAGGTTACGGCAATGATGCTTGCAGAGTATTCGGAGGCTAGTTTCGGTTTTCCGTGTGGGCTTTGCTAAAGCGTCTTCAGAATTACGTCCACATCGTCCACCGTGTTTCAGTCCACAAACTGAACAAGATTTGCTGCATCAAGTCGCGCCGCAAGCGAGCTGAGAAACAGTCTCAGGATGAGACATAAAAACTGTCTCATGTGCCCCCACAGCGCCCTAGCCGTGCTGCATTTTCCCATATCTTCCTACAACTATCTGATTTTAAATAACTTAAATCCCTAAAGCGCGCGTTTGCTCGCTGCACCGACTTGGTTGCGCAATTGCTCTGTATTTCTAAGGATTTTCTTGGGCAGGGGTTTGTCCGCTTGAAAAAGATTCTGATCGTCGATGATTCACCGGCTGAGGTCAGGCTGATTCAGTCGGTTCTGGACAAAGGGGGATACTTCTCTGTGGCCATCCACGATCCGCTGCGGATCGAGCAGATGATCGACATGGAGCGCCCCAACCTCATTTTGATGGACGTGGTCATGCCCCAGCGGAACGGCTTCCAGGCTTGCCGGGAGCTGAAAGGCAACAATGCGTACGCGAATATCCCGGTGATTCTGGTCAGCTCCAAAAATGGAGAAAGCGACAGGTTCTGGGCCAAGCGACAAGGGGCTGATGAATATGTAACCAAGCCCTTTACCAGTGAAGAACTTATCGGCGCCGTGCGCAAGCTAGTCGGCTGATTGGTCAAATGGCAGAACAAGGACAACTTGAGGCGTTTTAGCGGCGTGAGCGAAGCGGGAGCCGCCAGCCGAAATCCTGATTCCGCAAAGCGGGAGAAGGATCAGTAAAGAGAATGGCAGAACAAGGACAACTCGAACCATTAGCAGAAGCAGAGCAGCTTGAACTGTTGCCCAAGGCGGAGCCCGCACGGCAATACTGTGTTTTCCGTTCGGGCCGCGAGCGGTTTTGTTTTTCCGTACTGGATGTTGAGGAGGTAGTGGAGTGGCCGAACCTGACCCGTGTTCCACTATCTCCTACATTCCTGATGGGTATTTTTAACCTGCGCGGCTCGATTGTTCCTGTAGTGGACATTGCTTTCACCGAAGGCCGCAGGCTGGATCTTCACCCCAAGCACGTGGTGGTCGCGTCGTTGCGTGCTGAAGGCGACCGCGATGTTTTGCGAATCGGCATTGCCGCCGATGAGGTTATCGGGACCTGCACCACCTTGGAGCCTCTGCTGATAGAGGAATCGCCGCGCGATGTGCCGCATTGCTGCGGAATGTTGCGGCATGAAGACCGGTTGGCGTTGGCTCTGAATTTAAAGAAATTAACGGAGACATTTCCTGTCCCTGTGATTTAGCGGGAGGAGTTTTTATGAAAGGTCGGCTGAACAAGGCCTTATGGCTATTGATTGTGTTTGATGTTGCAGCGTTATTCGCTGTGTTGCTGTTTGCCTTTTACGGCGGAGCGCAGGTTGGAACCGGCGCCAGCATCACCGATCTCAATCGCCTGAACATACGGGTTTTTGTGGCATTCATGATTTGCCTGGGGGCCAGTCTGGTGACCTGGATCGCCATTGCCAATAAGGTGGTTGCTCCGGTGAAGCAATTGACCGATTTTTCTGACCGGCTTGCTCATGGCGACTTTCGCACCAAGGTCAATATAGACTCTGCCGACGATTTCTCTTTGATTGCCGATAACCTGAACCGTGCTGCCGAGAGTTCCTCCCGCGCCATGTTCAATCAGGAAGCCCAGGAGAGCCTGCAAAAGAGCGTCACGGAATTCTTGACCATTGTCAGCCAGATCGCCCGTGGCGACCTGACCCTGCGTGGACGCGTAACCAACGATGCGCTCGGCAATGTAGTCGACTCCGTCAACTACATGTTGGATAACTTCGCCAAAGTTCTGGAGCGAGTGCGCAAGGCCGCTATCGATGTTCAATCCAGCGCCAATGAAATCCTCATCGCCTCGGAAGAAATGTCGTCCGGCGCAATCCAGCAGGACCAGGAAATCACCAATACTTCTTCGGCTGTGGAAGAACTCACAGTATCGATGAAACAGGTGTCGAACAACGCCGAGGCCAGCGCCGAAGCTGCGCGTCGCGCCCTGGATGCAGCCGAGCAAGGCAACCGCTCGGTGCACGACACTCTGGAAGGCATGCAGCGTATCCGCTCTTCGGTGCAGGCCACCGCGAAGCGCATTAAGGCCCTCGGAGATCGTTCACTGGAAATCTCGGAAATCGTGAATGTGATCAACGACATTACCGAGCAAACCAACCTGTTGGCTCTGAATGCCGCTATTGAAGCGGCCCGCGCTGGTGAAGCAGGCCGTGGTTTTGCCGTAGTTGCCGACGAAGTCCGCAAGCTGGCTGAGCACTCACGTAACGCCACCAAAGACATCGCTGCATTGATCAAGGCCATCCAGGCGGAAACGAACGATGCGGTCGTGGTCATGGAAGAAGGCACCAAGGAAGTGGAAATTGGCGCCAAACTGGCCGATCAGGCCGGCAAAGCTCTGGAAGCGATTTCAAACGTGGTGCGTCAATCCGCCGAACTGGTGCAAGAGATCTCATTGGCTTCCAAGCAGCAGGTGCGCGGCACAGAAGGCGTAGCCAATGCCATGCAAATCATCTCCAACATTACGCGCCAGACGTCGCAAGGCGCACGGCAGACGGCGCGCACTGTGGAACAACTGGTGCACATGTCGGAGCAGCTCAATGAAGCGCTGTCGCAGTTCCGCATTTCGGCAGGTTCTACAAACGAACCTCGTCCGGAATTGGTGGCTGCCGCAAGACGATAAAAGCAAACCACACCACGGAGAACACAAAGCCCGGAGAAAAACAAGATCAGAGTTTCACCGCAGAGAACGCAGAAGACGCAGAAAGAAATACAAGAAACAAACCACAGAGGACACGAAGGAACCCGAGGAAAAACGAACACGCTCAGAAATTGATTTGTATCAGGGCATAGCCTGTCCTGAGGTACGAAGGAACTTTAGTCGTGCCGATCAGGTCGTAATAGTTTTGGGCTTTAACCCCTGCACCCAGTCATTCTCGTGAATTGTTGCAAATGGGGCTTTAAGGGACTAACAAATGGAGACTCGCCGAGAAGTCGAAACAATCTTTGCTATGAATTTCTCTGCGTTCTCTGCGGCCTCTGCGGTGACTTCTGATTTTGGTTTTCCTTCGTGCTCCTTCGTGACCTCTGTGGTTAAAAGGTTTTGCAGTTTTTGAATTGAAAAAGGGGCCTGTAATTCTGCTTATGGTAAGCGAACACGAGTTGAGCGAGATTCGTGGATTGATTGAGACACGGTCGGGGATTATGTTCGACGAGTCGCGCGAGCGATTCTTCTCCACCCGTGTGCGAGAACACGTTGAGGCGAAGTCGCTCGCGCATGGCACCGATCTGTTGCGGCTCATCAAGAATTCCAACGTCGAGTACGACTCTCTGCTGCAGAGGCTGCTCACCCAGGAAACCTCGTTCTTTCGCTATCCCGCGGTTTACGAGGTCCTGGAAAAAAAGGTATTGCCCGAATTGCACATGAAAAAGTTCTGGGAGAATCCGCGGTCGCTGCGCGTCTGGAGCGCCGGCTGTGCAACCGGCGAAGAGCCTTACAGCATTGCGGTCACCATCGCCGATGCGCTGGAATTCGCCGATGCCTGGAACATCCATATTCTGGCCACCGACATCAGCCGCCAGGCCCTGGACCACGCAGAACACGGCATCTACGGCGCCCGTGAGCTTGCCCAGGTCAACCCCAAGCAGCGGGAACAGTATTTCTCCAGGAACGGCGATCACTATGTGGTGAAACCTCGAATTCGCAACCTGGTCACGTTTGCCCCTATGAATCTGGCCCAGGTTGTATACATGGGCAAGTTCGACTGCATTTTTTGCATGAACGTGCTGATTTATTTTTCAGAAGAACGGCAGGCCCAGTTGATCCAGCGGTTTTACGAGTACCTGGAGCCGGGCGGCTATCTGTTTCTTGGCCATGCCGAGAGCATCGCCAAATCGGACGTTACGTTTGAAACACATGTTTATCGCGACTCGCGCATTTACCAAAAACCGGCGACCTCCCGCCGGGCAGCGGTCGCGCAGGAGAAGGCGTGAACGAGCAAGGCGCAGAATTCGTAGAGATATTTCTCCAGGAAGCCTCCGAGCATTTGCAATTCCTGAGGGAGTACTCCGGAATTCTGCAAGATCCATATCCGCAGCCTGACGACATCGAGCGCCTCTACATCTCCGCTCATACTCTTGGGGGAACCTCCGGGTCTTACGGCTTCCCATTGTTCTCAGAGGTTGCGGGCAAGCTGGCCCACATCTTTCAATATGCAATGAACGCCACCATCGCTCCCGATGCGACCGGCCCTCTGGTGGAGTTCATCTCGGAAGCCATTGCAGTCCTCGAATCCGATCTACTGATGATCAGCGCCAATTCGGTGGAAGCAGAAGAAGATATCAACGTTTTCAAACAACGATATCCATTTGCCTTCCAGACCGCAGCCAGCGCTCCAGCTTCGCAGGAAACCAAAGTCAAGGCCCATGTTCCTGAGGAAGAGAGCGAGCCTGTTCCTGCACCAACCAGCGCAGTTGCCGAGCAAGAACCGGTTCCGGCTCCTGCTGTCCCGGTAGATTCTTCACCAGTGCCAGTTACACCTGCTCCTATTGCGGATGCGCCTGTTGCCGCAGCCTCTGAGACTGCTGCCGTTGACGTAGCACCACCCGTACCTGCGCCCACCGAGCCTGTTCCTGAGATGGACGTTTCTCCCGCTCCCATCGTTGAGCCGGCTGAGCCGGTGGCAACAACTCCGGCGCCCGAACCGGAAGTTACAGTTCCGCTGCTCCCGCAAGATAGCGAGGTTCCCGCTGAAATTCTGGAATTCTTTGTTCCGGAAGCGGAAGAGCATCTTCAGGTCGTAACCAATTGTCTGCTGTCACTGGAGACCAATCCCAGCGCCGACGAAATCCATCATCTGCTGCGCGCCATGCACAC
Source organism: Candidatus Angelobacter sp. (assembly GCA_035939495.1). Classification (GTDB taxonomy): domain Bacteria; phylum Acidobacteriota; class Terriglobia; order Terriglobales; family Acidobacteriaceae; genus Angelobacter. The sequence continues at coordinate 111,924 of DASZFU010000069.1, forward strand.
CGTGAAAGGTTCGGCAGCGCAGGTTGGTTTGCAGCGCATTGCCCGCGTTGCCCATCGCGCCGAGGATCTGATCGGACGCCTCCGCGATGGAGCCTTGCTTCCCAGTGCCGAGATCATCGATATCTGCCTTGAAGCTGTCGATATTCTCAAGAGGTTTTTGTACCGCCAATGGCCCGACGAGAAAGCCATGTATGCGGCAGTCCAGCCGCTCTTCGCCCGCATCGCCCGGCTTGTTCCCGAAGAACAGGAAGAGACCGTTGCCGATGCTTCCGGGGCGGCCACCGAGCCGGTTCCGATTGCGGCTCAGCTGGAATCCGCCGCTTCCGACACGATTCTCGATATTGATGTTCTTGGCGATCAACCGGAGCCGGTAGCAACTACAGCGGAAATGGTGTTTCAAGTACAAGCTCCTTCTCAGGCGGAAGTACCTGTCCTGGCGGCGGAGCCGGTCGCGGGTGAGAGGTTCGCCGATCGCGTCGTAGCCGATAAGCTGAAAGAAGCAGACCTCAAAAAAGAACTGGCTTCGATGCCGCAATCGAAATCGGTCCGCATCGCTCTTGAGCGGCTGGACCGCATGATGAACGCCGTGGGCGAACTGGTCATCAACCGTACGCGTATGCTGGGCCGGGTTGCGGAACTTGAGCGTCTGGCCGACGTGCTGAATTTTTCCAAGGCGCGCATGCAGGATAAAGTTGCGGAATTTCAGGAGAAATACGAATTTGGCCGAATCACCTCCGTCCCTGTGCGGCAAAAGACGGCTCCCGAAATGTTTCCCTTGCGTAGCGGATACTCCAGCTATTCCCACTCCTTCGATCATGCGCTGGCCGAATTCAGCGAACTGGAGATGGACCGCTACGACGACTTCAACATCCTCTCCCGCTCCCTCACGGAAATCTCGGCCGACATCACCGAAGTGCTTACCCAGCTCGATGGGTTTGTGCGCCGTGTGGATTCCGATATCGACGAGTTCACCAAACTGGCGCATCGTCTTCAGGATGAGATCACCCAGGCGCGAATGGTGCCGATCGGTAATCTATACACCCGTTTATCCCGCACAGCTCGCGATTCCGCCAAGGCTGCCAACAAGAAAGTCGAGCTTACCCTGGCTGGCGCTGAGACCGAACTCGACAACAACATCATTCAGCAAATTTCTGATCCGCTGATTCATCTCGTCCGCAATGCGGTTGCTCATGGCATCGAGCGCGAAGAAATACGCTACCAGAATGGCAAGAGCGACCACGGCAATGTTGCTGTGCGCGCCTATCATCGCGGCAATCACATTTACATAGAAGTTGAAGATGATGGCCGGGGCATTGACTACGAAAAAGTCCGCAAGACTGCCGTAGAAAATGGCCTCATCGGCGCCGATACAGCAGCCGGCTTGAGCGAGAAGGACCTGCTGGAATTTATCTTCCATCCCGGCTTCTCCACGGCTCCGCGCAAGAGCGAACTGGCAGGACGCGGGGTTGGCCTCGACGTGGTTCGCTCCAACATCGCCCAGTTAAACGGCGAAATCGAAATAGATACGGAAAAAAACCGCGGCTCTCGCTTTACCCTGAAAGTGCCGTTGACATTGATCATCTCTCAGGCGCTCTTCATCCGCTGCGGCAAGCATATGTTCGCGATGCCGCTGGCATTTGTGGAGGAGATTCGCCGCCTGAAGGAAAATGAAATCGAAGAAGTAGGCGGAAAGCTGCTCACCAAGGTACGCGATGTCGTCACAGAGATCGTGCGTCTCGATTCCGCACTGGGTCTTGAACCGATCGAGTCTATCAATGGCTTCTTCCGCATGGTGATTGTCAACGTAGCCGGCAGACAGGTCGGCATCGTGGTCGAAGAAGTCATCCGCAAGGATGAAATCGTGATCAAGAGTCTGGGTGAGTATCTTCGCAACGTCAAGATGTTTCCCGGCTCGACCATCGCTCCCGATGGCAGCTTGATCCTGCTCATCGATGTGAACCGGCTGATTGTCGGCGAGGCCATTGAGCACCGTCCGCTGATGACAAGCGCCAATGCTGCCCGGATCTTTGCGCCCGGCGCAGAAGCGGTGGCCCACGGGACAATACCCTACGAGGCGATCGACGTTGTAGCCGATGAAAAAGTTGTGGTTCTGGTCGATGATTCCATCAGCGTGCGTAAGTTCGTAGGCCGGATGCTGGAGAAAGCGGGCTATCGCGTGAAGCTGGCCTCCGATGGATTGGAAGCTCTCGAGATTGTCACGCAAACCCGCTGCGACCTGGTAGTAACCGACCTCGAAATGCCACGCACCAACGGTTACGAGTTGATGGCCCATTTGCGCCAGGATCCGCAAACGCACGGCATCCCGGTCATGGTAGTGACATCGCGGGCCGGAGCCAAGCATCGCGAACGCGCCATGAAAGAAGGCGCCTCTTCGTTCCTGACGAAACCGGTTCAGGAAGACCAATTCATTGCCACGGTAAACCAGCTAATTAGCGGCAAGGGAAGTAGTGCAACAAAAGCAGTTGCAGCAACGGTGCAGTAAAGACGATAGAGCAGTGCGAAAAGGAAGATTCGTAACGTTTGGAGTGAGCACGCCCAAACGCGTGCCTTGATGAAAGACGATTTTGAACGATGGAACTGACCAAGAGAATTCGGGTGCTGATCGTTGACGATTCGGCCTTCATGCGCAAGGTGCTGCAGAGCATCATCGCCGCCGATCCTCAACTCGAGGTCTGTGGCGAAGCCCGCGATGGCCGCGAGGCTGTGGCACAGTCTGAGACACTCAAACCCAACGTCATCACCATGGACATCAACATGCCGCATGTAGATGGCCTGCAGGCCACCGAGATCATCATGTCGAGCAATCCTCGTCCCATTGTGGTGGTCAGCTCCGAGTCTCGCGAAGGTGCAGAGGTCACTCTGAAAGCCCTCGAACTTGGAGCTATTGATTTCGTCGCCAAGCCCTCCGGCGGCATCGATCTCGACATGAACTCGGTGAAAGATGAGCTTTGCCGCAAATTGAAGGTTGCCGCCAAGGTCAGAGTCGTGCGCACTGCCACTCGCTCGAAGTTGCAACAGGACATTGCAGCTGGCGCGCCCCGGACGGAACCGGTCAAAAGTTTCGAGCAGTCGCTTTCAGAGAATCGTGCTGGTGGCACGGCGGCCGCAGTTGCGCTGGCTCCTGCGCGCGGAAGCGGCAAGTTCCCAATCGTGGTGGTCGCTGCCTCCACTGGCGGTCCGGCCACGCTCATGAAGTTCGTTCCGAATTTCCCTCGAGATTTTCCGGGAGCGGTGATCCTCATACAGCACATGCCCGGCACCTTTACCTCGCAATTCAGCCAGCAGCTTCAGGAGGTATCAAACATACGAGTCAAAGAGGCGGAGGCCGGTGAGATTATTGTTCCCGGCCAACTCTATATCTGCCCCGGATCGCACCACATGCGGGTCTCGCCTACAGGCAGAATCTCGCTTGACGATGGACCTCGCATTGGAGGATATCGGCCCTGCGCCGACTTGGCCCTTGATAGTGCCGCCGACTACGCGGGCCCCATGAGCATTGGAATCATTCTCACCGGCATGGGCAACGATGGCGCCAAGGGTGTGCAGACAATCAAGAATGTAGGCGGTCATGTCATCGCGCAAGATGAAGCCACGGCAGTGATCTTCGGCATGCCGCAGGAGGCAATCAAGACCGGAGTCGTGGATCAGATATTGCCCATCGACGTTATTTATCACGCGATCGAAAAGCGCGTGCTGTACATCTTCGGTGCAGCCAAGGTGGGGGCTTTGTGAGGTCGCGGCGGCTGGCGCCGGCGCCCCAGGGTCCGCGTGAAGATGTGATCCTATTCACCGTGTGCGGATTCCGCTTCGCTATTGCCGCCAACGCTGTGAGCGAGATCAGGGGGCTTGAGGGGTTACAGCGATTCTCGCTTGGTACGTCGTACCTGCGGTCGGCTCAGGTGGATTTCACTCTGGAGCGCAACGGCACAATTTACTTTGTGGTGGATGCAGCGCAGCATTTCCGGCTGCCGCCATCGAAACCTGCGCGCTTGCTGATTTTGCAACACACCACCGCGGCCATCCAGGTCGACAGCACCGACCGCATGATGGAGATTTCGGTGCTTCATGCGCTGCCCCAGGCTTTCACCGGCGATGAGCGAAATTGGTACAGAGGCCTGGCTGTCATGAATGATGACGTGGTTCCGGTGGTGAACCAACATGCATTCGTGAGCAAAGCGGAGATGGCTATTTTGAAAACAGCAGTCCAGCGCTCCCAAGGAGCGGCCGCCGGATGAGCACCATCGGTGAAAAGTCGTTCGTGATCTTCCCGCTGGGAACGCGGCGCTTCGCCTTTCCCGCTGACGATGTAACCGAGTTGGCTAAACCGGACCACTTACAGGTCTTTCCCCATCGCACTGCGATGCTGGCGGGCGTCCTGGTTCGCCGGGGCAGAATCATCCCGGTGCTCGATGTAGCCCAAGTGTTGGTAGGACCCAAAGCGCCGCCCAGGAAGTTTTATTTGATTGTGAACCGCCAATGCGGACTGCGGCAGGAGCGAACAGCGATTCCTGTATCCGGAGAATGCGAACTCACCACCGCCGAACTGCACGTGTCTTCCGGTACCACGTCTCGTTACGTTACCGGTTTTTTGTCGTTGAGTAACGAAGTCATAGAAGTGGTGGCTCTCGAAAAATTGGTTGGCGAGGAGGCCTCGGCATGAGCATACCGGCCTCCAGACCGGTCAAAATCCTGCTGATTGACGCCAATGTGTTTTTTGCCAAGCGTCTTTCAGAGGCATTGAAGCAGGAAGGGTTCGAGGTTGTCCACAGTACCCAGTCGGCATATGCCCTTACCATGCTCGAATACGACACGCCATCCGTGATTTTGTGCTCTACAACCATGAAGGAGATGAGCGCTTACGATGTGGCGCCCATTATCCACGCCGATCCCAAGACCGCGTCGATTCCGGTGATCGCGATGGGGGAAGGCGGCGACCAGGCATTGATGGAGGCATTCCGCGCCGGATGCGCGGATTATGTCGACAAGCGCCTGGGACCCGAGCTGATCGCGGCCCACATCAAGACATTTTTGCGAAGCAACGCCGAAGGGTTTCAGCCGGTACAGATGCTCGGCTCATCCGATGCTGCGCTCAGCGGCAGCCTCTCGCATCTTGACTTGCCGGGTGTCGTGCAGATGCTGGCCCATTCGCGCCAGAGCGGATCGCTCTACGTAAACGCCGGACGCATCGACGGACTCATGTATTTTGAAAATGGCATCATCTCTCACGCCGAGAGCGGCGACCTGATCGGAGACGATGCCGTAGTTCACATCGTGAAGTATTGCAATGGAGTTGAGACCGGCTCATACAAATTTGTGCCGGGAGCGAGCGCGGCCACCCGAACCGTGCTCAGGTCGGCGACTGAGCTGATGCTCGAAGCCCTGCGTGAATGGGACGAGGCTGCTCAGGACAGCGCCGAGGGAGGATTCTAATGAGCACGACGCCGACTGTCTATTTCATCGACGACAGCGCCACCATGCGGGAGGTGATCAAGATCGCCTTCCGGCGCGAAAACATCAACGTGGTCGCATGCCACGACGCCGCCAGCGCCTTGACCGAGATCGAAAAAGCCAAGCCCGATATCGTGATCACCGACGTCATCATGCCTGGCAAGGATGGATACGAAGTTTGCCAGCACATCAAGAGCCATGCCACGTTGTCGAAGACTCCAGTGATCCTGATGTCGGGCGTAGTCAACCGCGCTGTAGCGGAACGCGCATTTCTGGTCAAAGCCGACGAGCTGCTGCGCAAGCCCTTCCAGCCGCAAGATCTGATCGCCCGCGTCAAGCATCTGCTCAAGCCCAACGGCGCGCCTGCTCCCAGTCCGGCATCGGCGGCCAATGCTGCAGTGGCGTTGAGCAGTATCTTCTCGTCTGCTGCTGCGCCGCCTCAGCCCCGGCCCACCGCTGTTCCCGGACCGCGTCCAGTTCCGGCGATCGCTGCGGCAGTGGCTCCTGCTGTTGCGCCCGTCGCAACTCCAGCTCCGAGCGTCGTCACGACCATGCCGATGCCAACGGCTGCTCCGGCTGTGCAAGCCGGCAAAACCGCTGCATCGGGTGACAGCGCGAAACTCAAGATCGAGATCATGCGTCTGGAAGGTCTCGTAAAAAAATTGCAATCGGAACTCATGGCGGAGCGCGAATATTCCCACGCCCTCGAGGCACATATCAAGACCTTGCAAGAGGCCGAATAGCCCTCGGCCTCTGGTGTGCTACACTATTCTTTTCAATCACATAGCCTTGAAAGAACAATGCTCCTTTCAAAAGAATATGTCGGGTATCTGGCCCGGCAAATAACCGAAAAACTGATTGCTGGCGAGTTCATTGAGACGAAAGACACCAAAGATGTCGCCGTGGTGGCAAATGCATTGAACAATGCTTTGCTCGAAGAACTGCAACTCGAAGATCGCATCAACGATGAAGTGCGCCTGATTCTGGAACAATATCAGGACGAAATGAGCAGGGCCGGAGCCAGCTATCAGGAGATGTTCAAGAAAGTCAAAGGCGAACTGGTGCGCAAATACAAGGCGGTGCTGTGAGACTTTCCCGCGACAAAGTCAACAAGCTGGCCCACACCGTCGCTGACGCGTTGGCGGAAGTCGAGCAGGTGGATTTCATTGAAGACCGCAACAGCATTCGCCAGGAAGCCCGCCGGTTGCTCGAAGAATTGCTGAAGGCCGAAGAAAAGATCGACGCTGCCGCCCGGCAGAAGATCGAAAGCCAGCGGCGCACGATTGTCGAGGGAACCCAGGAATGGGATATTCTCTACCGCAAATACTACAACGAAGAAGTTAAGAAGCTGGGCATTTAACATTCTTATTGAAACTGCCGCCGCTGGCGGGGCGTCATCTGGCTCCACAGTTGGTTCATGTTTTTCGCGATCCACTGATTGTTCGGCTCCTGGTCATGCGCGGTCGCAAACCACTGATAAGCTTTCACCCGGTCCTGTTGCACGCAGTGTCCGCTGGCGTAGAGGGCGGCCATCTGTATAGCGGCATTAGGATCATCCTGCTCGGTTGCGGCTTTCAGATACATCATGCCTTGCTCGCAATTCTGACGCACACCTCGTCCTTGCAAATACCGTTGCGCTTTGGTCAATGCAAGACTGGGCTTCTCTCGGACCGATGGTTTCTGCGCGTCCTCGGTATCAGCACGATTTGCAGCACTGTCTGAGGCTTCGTGAGCAGGTGTTCCTTTGAGAGCTACCGGTTTGGCTTCTTTTTCCGGCTGAGTGGCAGGTTTCTTTAGCTCTTCTATTGCAACAGATTCTTTTGGAACCTCTTTTGTTTTAGGCGCGCTGGTTGCAGACTCAGCCGGGTTGACTTGAGTGTTTCCGCCGGCCTTGGTTTCTGAGGGAGCATCACTCTTGGCATTCTTGGTCTGCTCGGAGTTCCCTGGCACAGCTTGGTTCTTACCTTCCGGCCGAGGCACAGTGGCGGGGCCCGGCTTAGGTGGCTCCGGCGGTTTAGCATGGTAGGTGGCACGCCACTGAACAAATATCAAGCCGGCAATTGCCAACAACACAACCAGCAGCACCAGCTTGCGCAAGCCACTGCGCGAAGACGTTTCATCTTCGAGGAGATATTCGCCATCGCTATTCGTATCGGAATTCAAACCAAGGAACGACGGACCTCCAATTCCGGAGCTGCTGTATCCGCTGCTAGGTGGAAAATCCTGCGGCTCCTCGCGCTCCATTTGACTCAGAACCGCCGGCGCTGGAGCTGCGGCCCGCGACCAGCTTGAGGATGCGCTCGACATCTCCGGGGTAGGCAACTGAGCGTTGGCCATGGCCACCGCCCGTCCTGGGCCTTCACTCCCTTGTGCGTGGACGGCGATTCCACTTCCGCGCCGTTCTTTTGCCCTGCGCTCGATTCTGCTTCCGCACATTCCACAGAATCTGTGGCCGACTTCATTCACATGGTTGCAGGCGGCGCACCTGAGATTCTCGGTGTGGTTGGTCCGCCTTTCGCGCTGGCGACGCTCGATGCGTACACCGCACATGCCACAGAACCTGTTCTCCGGCCGGTTTTGAGTGCCGCAGAAAGTACACATCATAAAACCCAAACTCCTTTTAGAGACACGTTGAACGTCTGCTGTCAGACAGCAGCTCACAAGTGTGATGAAGATTGGAGCGGGGGTGCTGCAAGGACTAAGGGGAAATAGTCCACGAATAATAAGAGATAATAAACCGTGCTCTCCCATGAAGAAATCTCCCGTGTAGCCAAGCAGTCAGCTTCTGCCGCGGGTTTCGATCTCGTAGGCGTCGCTCCGGTACGCGAAGAAGACTTTCCTGAGCTGGGCGTCTTCTCGCAATGGATTGAGGCTGGCCACGCGGGCGAGATGAAATATCTGGAAAAACGTTCGGAAGCCGGCCAGTTGCGGCGAGCTTCGGTGAAGAACGCCGCACCTTGGGCAAAATCGGTCATCGTATGTGCCCTCAATTACAACGGAGGAAGGCCTTACTCCACCGAGGTGAGCGACCCGGAGCGCGGATGGATCTCCCGCTATGCCTGGGGCGGCAAGGATTACCACGATTCTGTACTGATTCGCCTGAAGCAAGTCGAGGCAGCGTTACGCACAGTGGCGGAGCAACACACGATGGAGATTGAAACCCGCTGCTATGTTGATACCGGCCCGATTGTAGAGCGCGTTTATGCCAAATATGCGGGGGTTGGATGGTTCGGAAAGAACACCTGCATCATCAACCAAAAACTTGGCTCATGGCTTTTTCTGGGTGTGATTCTCACATCACTGGAAATCGCTCCCGATCTGCCGGCCGCCGATCGCTGCGGAAGCTGCACGCGCTGCATCGATGCCTGTCCGACTCAGGCCTTTACCGCTCCTGGAAAACTCGATGCTCGCCGCTGCATTGCCTACCTGACCATTGAAAAACGGGGCGAGATCGCGCCTGAATTTCGTGACGCCATCGGCCACCATGTGTTCGGATGCGATATCTGCCAGGATGTGTGTCCTTGGAACAGCAAGAAGGGCAATGCACCGATGACCTCTGCCCCGGAGTTCCAGCCACAGCCCATGCTGGTTCATCCTGAATTGAATTGGCTCGCGGAAATGAGCGAAGAAAATTTCCGCAAAACGTTTCGAGGCTCTCCGGTCAAGCGAACAAAATATGCCGGACTCAGACGCAACGTGGCCGTGGCTATGGGCAACAGTGGAAATACCGCATTGATTCCGGTGCTGGAGAAAATGTCCGCAGATGCAGACTCAGTTGTCAGTGAACATGCGCAGTGGGCCTTGCAAAAACTTCGTACTCAAATCGAATCGAAAGAGATGTGATAGTTTGATTAGATGTCGAACTCGTCACCGCAACCCTGGCCTGTCACGCGTGAATACCTGCGCTACGTGATCGATCTCCGCCTGGTGGTCAGGACATCGGAAAAACTCTATGGCCGCACCAAAGATCTTGGCGATGGAGGCCTTGGAGCTACGGTAGCCGGCGACATTCCAGTCGGAGAAATCGTCGAACTCGAATTTCAACTTCCAGGAGTCGGCGATCCCACGACCATCTATGCAGAAGTGCGCTATCGCCAGGGCTTTCAATATGGCTTTCGATTCGTGAATCCCACCGACAAGCAAAAGGAAACCATACGCAGAGCCACACGCAGCCTGCCGATGATCAAGTGAATCCAACTCCTTCACCCTTCTTTACCTATCTTGCTGATTTTTAAGTTACTTGAATTTGTTCACGCCCTTGAGTAGGTTCTGCCGGTAAGAATTACTCTTCTGACATTCACATGCTGCAGCTCTGGTCGATTTTTCGGCCATTTGGATTGGCATTTGATTTGCCCACAGACAGAGTAGCAGCCGAGCTGCTAGGAGGTAACCTTATGAAGAAAACCTTAATTCGTACTGCTGTTATTACCTCACTGTTTACGGCGCTGGGAGTTTCAGCGCTCGCCTACTACAGCATGCCGAAGCTCAGCACGGTACAGGCTAGTGACCAGGGCGCAACCTTGCAATCGCAACCAACGGATTCCAACGGCGCCACTTCGCAGGCATCGCGGCCTGTGCTGATGCAACGTCCCAGCCCCAGCCATGTGGCCACGAGACCAGCGGTTGTTGACAGAAGCTATGGTGAACCAGTTGTTCATCATGAGCGTTCCACTGGGAAATCGATGGCGATTGTGGCGGGTTCTGCGGGAGCAGGTGCAGCCATTGGTGCGCTGGCAGGTGGCGGTAAAGGCGCGGCGATCGGTGCAGCCTCAGGCGGCGTAGCCGGTTTCATCTACGACCGTTTGACGGCTCACAAGTAATTCTTCCGGCTTTCGGCTGCTTGAATGACACACCCCTGATTTTCATCAGGGGTGTGTCATTTAGAGCGGTCGCGCAATCGGTATGGACTGCAAGCATGTTTATGTCAGACGCATAAGTCCGTCAACATAGTCCACTGTGTCCAGATTCGGGCACGCCAATGTTTAGTGGTCGTCGCGATCATGATCGCCATCATCATTCGTATCCTGTCCCACGGCGATCAATCGTTGGTCTGAATGCAGGCTGAACCTGCCAATGGTCCGATAGTCTCCCAAGCCGTTCTTGGGTTTCTGTGTGTGGTATCCGGCAAATACAACCGTAATGTTGTGAGCATCAAAGAGAGTTGCGCTGGGGGCATAGACGCGTCCTGCGAGAAAGCCGGGCGCATCTCCGATGACCGGAGTGGATGCGGGGATGGTAACGGGCTGCGTGCCGGCGCCTGTCGCCGGGACACCCTGAGCGTTGACCGAGACGGTCGCGGGAAATACTGAAGCGATGGGGTTATTCAGGCCGTTCACGACGGTCCAATGGATCAGATCGCTGGACTCGGCGTATCCGATGTAGTGGAAGGCGTCGGAATCGGCATCGATGCAGTTACCGCCGGAGTAGAGCAGATCAAAGCGGCCATCTTCGAGTTTCAGCACGGTTCCCGCAGTCGCAAGCCAACGCGTCCCGGTGAGGGATACGGTGGTTGGATCATTCAAACCCTGCAGCGGTCCCAGGTCGGTGAAGTTCACGCCGTCTTTGGTCGTGGCAAGGCGTAGGAAGGTGACGTCATCGTTGGGCGAGAGCCCACCGTTTTGCGCATAGAATCCGGCCCAGAATGTGTTGCATTGCTGTGAAGCGGGCAGAGCAGTTGGTCCCGTTTTGTCTCCGTTCAGGATTTTTTGCTCATAGATGATGGTCAGCGGATTGCTTCCTGGCACGATACCAAGGATGCCATCAGGATTGAGCAAGCCATGCGTGTGTAAGGCTGGCTCGGGCAAGCTTGTATTCTGGTCGGTTGGCCCATCGTTAAGAGCAGGGGCTCCGTTCAAGGGCTGGCCCGGCAAGGGTGTCAGATCGTGGATGGCAAGATCATCGACATCAATGTGATTGTTGGCACGAATCAACGTGTAGACATACGTGTGGCCGGCAATCTTGATTACGAACGGATGCCCTTGACCATCGTCATCGCCATTGTCGGCGTTGTTGCCGTTGAATCCGTCCTTTTCTCCGTCCGGCTCTTTGTTGGCCTGGTCAGGGCAATGTTTTCTCAACTCCAGCGCCAACTGCTGGAAGGTCCACGTGAATCCGGCATCATCGGATACGGCGGCCGCCAGGGCTTCATTGATGTCCTTTGGACGCCAATCGAAATATCCCTGTAGATGCTTCCCGTGGCCAACTACGGTTGGAAAGTAGTAAGGCTGCATGCGTTCCGTGCCGGGATTACCAATCTGGTTTCCGTTGGCATCGCAATATCCAACTGACTTCAACCCATTGGCTGCTCCCGATTGTTCTAACGTCCAGGGGCCGCCGGTGATGGCCGCCTCTGTGGGCGCGCCGTTGCGCTTCCAGTGAATGTGACCATCGCTGTCACGATCTTTGTCGCCGGCCAATCCTGCGCTCGAAAGCGCCAGCAGGAAGGCCAAAGCCAAAACAGATTTGTTCATGTGTTGTCTCCTATGAATTTGAATGAAAACAGGGCCTAGTTCTGATCTCTCTCCGCACCGAAGAAGAACGGCAGAACCTGTATTCCTTCGGCGCGGACGGCATCCAGTTGGTCCGGATCAAGGCCAAGTGCTCTCAGGATCGTCGGAGCAACTTGCTGATTGCTCACCGGAGTTTTGATCTGTTTTGCCTGCAAGCCGGGCGTCGAAAGAAGAAGGACTACGTGAAGGTCATCTTCATTTAAGCCGCCGTGTTCGGCGATCTTCGAGCCACCGGTAAAGATCACTCCCGTATTGGTTTTGAGGATGATGTCGGGCGTGCGCTCGTCAACCAAGGGGCTGTTGAATTTCTCGGCCAGTGATGGACCGGCAAAGATTTCCTGAATACCGAGCGCCTGCTGGTTGGCCGGCAGGCTCAGGTTGGCGACCACCGCCGGAGTAAGAGAGGGATCCGTGAGCCAGATCAGTGAGCCATCATCGGAGATGTCGAAGGCCTCGGCAGAACCAACTGTGGTTTGTGGTTCCCCGTTGCCGATTCCGACGCGCTTCTGGATATCAATGGGCGATTGGCCATGTTTGGCGCCGATAATGATTAACGTCGAGTCAAAAGCGCCCTGCTTCTTCAGTTCACTCACCATCCGCCCCAGCGATTGATCGACGAAATCGAATTCACTTTCCAGGCCGGGTGTGGGCGTTCCCAGCACATCCTTGTAGCCGTTGCCTTTCAACTTCTCACCGACACTCACTGCCTGGAAATTCATTCCAAAAATGGCAGGAATCGGAGCGCGGCGCGCGCGATCATGGGTGAAGCCATCAATCTGGTTGATCAGGGCGTTGACTTTCAATTCGTCGTAGCAGGTGATGTTCAGGATGCTCTTTGTCCAATCGTCGGTGTTCGCGGGATCGGGGACGGTGTGGCAGCGCGGCACATTGAATTCCGGCGTGTTCAAAGGGACGACTTGGGAATTAATCTCCGGTCCAAAAAAGTCGTTTGTACCGTGATTACTTGGCCCATTCACCCACTCGTAGGCCGGATGTTTGTCGATCCAGGCGGTGTAAAGACCAGCAGCCCGAGCGACGTTGAAGATGGTATTCACACGCAAATACTGATGAGGGAATATGGGCTTGCATCCATTGTTGGGATCACGTGGCAGAAAATCAGGATTGATTCCTCCACCACCGTTCAGCTTGGTCAGATCGAAATCAACTGCTTCGTCGAACTCGAGGCCGGTGCCAATCGTTCCCGGACAGAGGTTAGCGCCGCCGGGGATGCCGTTGGGAGTCGTCTTAGCCGGAGGCGAGAGCTTGCGGTTGTAGGTAACGTCATACCAGAAGCCGGTTGTAATCGGCGAGCCGCCAGTGATCAGCGACGCCAGGCCGGGAAATGAATCGGAGGGTTGCGAGGTTGATGCGTTGGTATAAGTAACGCCGTGCGCTTTCAAACGGGCGAGTGTGGAATTAGGATGGCTGGCAACATAGTTCGTAAGATCGAGGGCGTGCATGCCATCGACGCTGATCAGAAGCACGTGCTTGATCCGGTGGCCGTTTTGCTCGTCGTCTCCAGTGGCCGCGCTAAGCGAGAGCGGCAGCATGAATGCTAAGAACAAAGATAGAGTTTTTACAAAACGCATACTTCTCCTCTTTGGGGGGATTAGATTTTCTTCACAGTTATAAGGTAGAGAGGAGAGCTGAAGGTGAATGTCTGGTTAAGGGAATGTGAAAAATCGGATGATCAGCGGTCAATCTGAATCTGCCTTCGCGATCTCATCCAGAATCGTGGCTATTGCCCGCCGGACATCGTTAGCGGAAGAAACCGTGAAGGCTCGCACCTTGAACGGCTTGAACATCTTTTCGACTTTGCTGGTCGTCTTAAGAACCGCAGTTCGTCCCCAGAAGAACTCGTACTCCAGGTAGTAGATGAGGCAACCGCATTGCTCAGGAAGCGATTCGGGAATTGGGCTGAACACCGGGCCATTGAACGAATAAGTATCGAGCGAACCACTGAGGAGAACATAAACGCGCAGCGGAGGACTCTTGTCTCGCGCAACCTTGGTGCTGCCGGCAGTGATGCGGCGAACCAATTCGTCCCGCAGGAAGACAGGAGTAGGATGGCGGTCCTGGAGCACACGCACGTTTACCGTACTCGGATCGCTTTCCTTAAGCGAGTTCTTGAGCCGTGTCCAGTCAAGGCCATTGGGTGTGGTGTCGCTCTCGGTACTGGCGTTCGCGTGACTCTGGGAGTTGATCTCCTCTTCAAAGACGACTTTTTTATCTTTCAGGTTCAGCGTGGCCACATCTAATTTTCCATTGGGCAGCATGATCTGGCTGAAGACTTTGAGCGTGGGGATGACTCCGGCGAGATAGGCGGTGTAGGCCGTATGCGAGCCGGCAAAGATCTCTGATGGAGTGAAGTCGGCCAGCAACTCGATCCGCAACGGTCGCTTGGTTGCCATCTGCAGCTTGAGCTTTCCATCGATGTCAGGATGAAACAGGCGGTCGATATCTTTGTAGTCTTTCGGGGCCAAATACTCTACGGACGGAAGGCCTTGCCATGCGTCAGCAAGCGGATCGGATTTCAAAGCAGGAATGCGAAGCCGTTGCCGGGCAAAGTTATGCTCTTCACTCTGGGGATCGAAGAGCGCCAGTTCCGCCGAATAATCGCCGGGAAGCACAAATGCGTCCCAGGAAAAAACCACATTTGCATTGCGTACCTTTTCCATCTCTGCCAGTTCGATCTTGCCGTCATTGCGAAAAACCTCTCCTTTGGAGTCGGTAAGTTGAATCATCGCAATTACGCGGCCGGTCTTACTGTGCTTCAGAATGTGATCGGCATCCGCCTCGATTTCGATGTGGCACGAGAGCCGTTGATGAAACGATGGGCCGGTGGAAAACAACCGTATCTTCCACGGAATCTGCTCCCGCGAGCCTTGTTTCTGCCATTGCTCAAATTTTTCTTTGTCGAATGAAGACAGCCCTTCAGAGCCCTGCGAGAAAACCCGGGTGACCGATGCCATCACCCAAACAAAAAGCAGTCGCGTTCGCAGGCCCCTCAACGTCAACAGGAAGACTCCTTTTGCTCAAGAAGATGGCCCTCAGAATAATGGATGAAAAAAGAACAGAGACAAGAATACAACTATTGATTTTAGAATTAATTTACAAAAGTTAGAAATTAAGATTTGCAAATCGCCTGACAAGTTGTGCTCATGCGGAAATCGCTTTCCGGGTTATTAGGCTTTACAAAACTTTAATTCAGTTTTGAGGAACATCGGCCCTTTTCAAGGGTTGTGATGAAGGTGCTTCAGGGCGGGTGTGAAGAAAAAGTGTAAACCGTCATCCCGAATCTTTCCCGGCGCGCCAGCGACGGAAAACGGATGTGGCATCATAACAAACGATTTATTCTGGTGAATGCAATGCTGCTTAGACGTTTCTTTCTTGCTCTCGCGGTTTTGGTACCGGTTGTCCTTGCAGGTTGTGGCGGTAATGCTCAATTTGCTCCGCGGCCTATGGGGCCATTCAGCGTGTCGAGCCTTTCGGGCATGTATGCAGTTTCTCTTACGGGCGTTAACAGCTTTGGCTTTTTTGCTTTTGCAGCAAGTTTTCAGGCAGATGGGCGCGGCAACATCGTCTCTGGCGTTGAGGATTTGAACAGCGGCGCGGGGGTTTTTACCAACGTTGCTCTGAATGGGACCTACACGCTCGGCCCCGATGGACGCGGTGTGGCCAGCATCAACTCCGGGGTCGCCGCCATCACTATAGATTTCGTAATGATCTCTACCAAGCGCGCGCTTGTAGTCCGGTTTAATAACAACGCAACCGCCAGCGGCGCCCTTGATCTCCAGGATTCTTCGGCATTTTCGAATGCTACGATCCAAGGGGTGTTTGCTTTTAATCTCTCCGGCATCGATATTCACGGCAGTACTTTTGGCACGGTGGGTAACTTTGCTCCCGATGGAGCGGGCAATATCACCTCGGGAGTTCAGGACCTCAATGACAACGGCGCAATTTCAACCAACCAGGCGCTCACGGGTTCTTACAATGTCGCCGGTAGTGCAAACGGACGAGGATCGGTGACGTTAGCGACTTCGGCGGGAACTTTGAATTTCGCAGCCTACGTGGTCAACGCCAATCAACTCAAGTTGATAGAGCTTGACGGTACGCCGGTGTTCGCCGGAGATGTTTTCCGGCAGCAGGGGCCGTTTTCAAACGCCACGCTCTCTGGTCCATCGGCCTTTACACTGGGTGGAAGCAACAGTGTTGGTGGCCCATTGGTAATGGGCGGAGTCATCAGCGCCGATGGCGCGGGCAACATCACCGGCGGAGTTGAAGACATCAACAACAATGGAGCGGTGTCGCAAAACCTTGCTCTCACTGGCGCTTATGCGATCGCTGCCAATGGACGCGGCACGCTGACCCTCAACAGCTCGGCAGGAGCCCTGCAGCTTGCGCTTTATCCTTCGATGGGCGGACAGTTCCTGCTAGAGATCGATAGCGCGGCCACCAGTATCGGATCTGCATTTGGCCAGCAGGGCGTGCCATTTTCGGCGGGCTCCGTTCAGGGCACATATGGATTAAATCTCACCGGGGTAAACGCAGGCACTGAGATTGACTCCATTGCGCAATTTTCCGCCGACGGAACAGGGAACTTGACAGGCGCACTGGACCTTAACAACAACGGCGCTCTTTCCAACGGTCTGGCGCTCAACAGCAGCTACTCGGTTGCCTCCAACGGGCGCGGAACTGCGGCCCTGAAAAGCTCAGCCGGAACCCAGAACATCATCTTTTATGTTGTGAGCAATTCCAGAGTGTTGCTCATTGAAACTGATGCAAACCCGGTGTCGGTGGGAGAGTTTGAGCATCAGTGATCGTTCCAGGAATCTCGTCCCCACATGTTACAAATATGTAGGTTCGGGATTTCAGCATGTCTGCTCTTCAAAAACAGGAAATCGTAGATCTCCTGGCTCAGGAACGCTGGCCGGAGGCTGCTACCTTGGTGCAAAAGGCCCCTCCGGCTTCCGCTGCGGACTTCTTAGGCGGATTGACCGACTTGCAGCAACAGGCTCTGTTTGGTCTGCTTCCTGTGAAAACGGCTTCTCAAGTTTTAAGTCATTTTCCTTATTATCATCAGTACGTCCTGCTGCATACGAGAAACCATGAAGATATGGGAGCGATTCTTGATGCAATGAGTCCGGATGAACGTGCCCGGTTCTTCGATGAACTTCCTGAAGAGGCGTGGCAGAGGCTGAGTGAGGAAATTGGAGAGCCCAAACTCTCAACTCGACCGCCGGGTACTACGCGTGAGCCGGATCAACTGCAGCCGAAGCCAGTGCGTCCTCCTATGCCGGCGCCTGCTCCGCCAGCCATCCAAACGCAAGCCATTTCTGGGCAGGAAGCGGAGGCCGGCGAGCCGGTCATCGAGTTGCGCGGGGTAGAAAAATCGTTTGTGCAGCAGGATGGCGATTGCGTCGAGGTGGTTGCGCCGCTGGATTTGTCGGTGTATCCAGGAACCATCCTGGCTCTGCTGGGGGCCTCCGGCTGTGGCAAATCGACGCTCTTGCGAATGCTTTCGGGGTTGGCTGAACCCACGTCCGGGCAGGTGCTATGGCATGGAAAACCATTTGCCGAGGCCAAGCCCAATGTGGCCATGGTGTTTCAAAGCTTCGCGTTGTTTCCCTGGCTCACGGTCCTTGAGAACGTGGAAGCGCCGCTCCTGGCGCGAGGCGTAAATGCTCATGACCGCCATAAACGCGCCTTGCAAGCCATCAATACCGTAGGGCTGAAGGGATTTCAGACAGCGTATCCTAAAGAGCTTTCCGGCGGAATGCGGCAGCGGGTTGGATTTGCGCGCGCCCTGGTGGTGGAGCCCGAAGTGCTTTTCATGGACGAACCCTTTTCCGCCCTGGATGTGCTCACGGCCGAAAACCTGCGTGGAGAACTGCTGGAGCTGTGGCTGAGCGGGAAGCTCGGCGCCAAGACAATCTTTATCGTGACGCACAATATTGAAGAAGCGGTGCTGCTGGCCGATCGGGTGATCGTGCTGGGACGCAATCCGGCGCGCGTTCGGGCAGATTTTCGGGTGCCGCTGCATCAGCCTCGCGACCGCAAATCTCCGCAGTTTTTGTTGTATGTCGATTTCATCTACAAGGTCATGACCAAGCCGGAAGCTGTCCTGTCGCCGCCAAAGTTAAAGGGCGACACATATCAACCGCTGCCGCACACCGGCCCAGCGGGCATTGCCGGACTTCTCGAAGTTCTGCTTGATACAGGCGGCGAAGAGGACCTCTATCATCTCGCCGAGCGTCTTCTCATGGACGTGGAAGATTTGCTACCAATCATCGAGGGCGCCGTGATGCTGGGCTTTGCCAGGCTTGAGGAAGGAGACGCGAAGATTACTCCGGCAGGCAAGGCATTTGCCGAAGCGGACATCGGCACACGCAAGAAGCTGTTCCGCGAGGCGGTGCTGGATCGCCTTCTCCTGTTCCGGCAGATCATGAATATCTTGACTGCCAAATCGGACCACAGCATACCTGTTGGATTGTTCCGCGATATTCTCGATGAGCACTTTCCCGATAACCAGGTGGAGACCCAGCTCGCCACCGCCTTGCATTGGGGCCGCTACTGCGAGATGTTTAGCTATGATTCCGAACAGGAGAGGCTGTTTGCAGTGGACACTGCGCCGGCAACCGAGCGCCACGTTTCCCAATAAACTCCGTGAAATCGCCTCAGCAACAAGCACACGCGCCTGCCGCCGCTCCTTGGGCCGCCATCCCCTGGCCACGGTCGTCTCTGCTTCTGGAACTGCCGGTCTTGGCCGGAGGATTGGCGCTCCTGTACTCGGTTGTTGTTCTTGCGCATTATTGGGCTAAGCCGTTCACTCCCCAAGTCGAAATCAGTCTCAGCTCGCGCGCTTTGCCGTTGTATGCGCTTTATTCAATCCTGAGGATCGCCGTTGCCTATTTCCTGAGCCTGGCTTTCACGTTGGTCTACGGCTATATCGCCGCCTACAACAAAAGGGCAGAACTGTTCATGGTGCCCTTGCTCGACGTTCTTCAGTCAATCCCTGTGCTTAGCTTCCTGCCGGGGGTGATGCTGGCTATGGTTGCGTTGTTCCCGCATCGGCAGTTTGGGCTGGAGTTGGGGGCCATTCTGCTGATCTTCACCGCGCAATTCGGGAACATGGCATTTAGCTTCTACTCTTCATTGAAGAACATTCCCAATGAGATGAGGGAGGCAGCCAGGCTTTATGGCTTCAACTGGTGGCAATCGTTCATTCAAATGGAGCTGCCCTATTCCGTCATTGGCCTGGTGTGGAACTCCATGATGTCGGTGGCTGGGGCCTGGTTTTTCCTGATGGCTTGCGAGATGTTTGTCCTGGGAAAACGCGATTTTCGCTTGCCTGGGCTGGGATCTTATCTGCAAACCGCAGCCAGCGCAGGCAATACAGGGGCGATCTTGAGCGGCGTGGTTGTGCTGATCATCGTGATTGTCTTGACCGACCAGTTGGTTTGGCGGCCAGTGATCGCCTGGGCAGAGAAGTTCAAATTCGAAAGCGTTGAAGCCGCTGAAAGCCACCAGTCTTCAATCCTGAATTTGCTGCGCCGCTCCAGCGTCATTGCGTTTTTATCCAGACGGTCGATCAAGCCGATCGAGGAGTCGATTTCTCTCTATCTAGCCAGGAAAGAAGCCCATAAAGTGGAACGCGGTGCCCAAAAGGTCATGCGCAAATGGTTGCTGGTGTTGCTTGGGGGAGCGTCTGCGGCGGGCATCGTGTACGCGATATGGCGCAGCGGCGTGCTGCTCTCTGGATTAAGTCACGATGATCTTAAGCTGATGCTCTTGGGCGCAGGAACGACTTTCCTGCGAGTGGCTGTTTGCCTTCTGATTGGCACGCTGTGGACCGTCCCGGTCGGCGTAGCCATTGGCACCCATCCCAAGCTGGCGCGTGTGGCCCAACCTCTTGCGCAGATCGCCGCCTCGGTGCCGGCAACCGCGCTTTTCCCGATCGTATTACTGGCACTCGTCCAGGTAGGTGGGGGTCTTGGCATTGGATCGATCCTGCTGCTCCTGCTAGGAACGCAGTGGTACATCCTGTTCAACGTTATAGCGGGCGCTAGCGCCATGCCCACTGACCTCCAGGAAGTCTGCTCCTTGTACCGCTTTAGCAGGCTGGAGCGCTGGCGTAAGTTCATCATGCCGGCAATATTCCCCTACCTGATTACGGGTTTGGTTACAGCATCGGGCGGCGCTTGGAACGCCAGCATTGTGGCCGAGTATTTCCATCTCCACGGAAAGATTTATTCCACAACCGGGCTGGGTGCTCTCATCAGCCAGGCAACCGACGATGGAAATTCCGCCCGGCTGCTGGCTGCGACCATCTGCATGGCTGCAATTGTCGCTGTCATTAATCGCATGGTTTGGCGGCGGTTGTATCGTTTGGCGGCTACGAGGTTTAAGTTGGGATGATGATACGCTCACTAACGGCTCACGGCTAAGATGTTAGGAGCCAGCCAGCAGCTTCTTCACAATCTCGCTAACGGTTTTGCCTTCGACGCGGGCGCGTGAAGCTTGGAGTTTGGACATCGCGTTTTTCATGACAGTGCCCATGTCCTTCATAGTCGGAGATCCCATTTCGGAAATAGTGGCTTTTACGGCTGCGGTGATCTCTTCTTCGCCGAGGGCTTTAGGAAGATAAGTTTCGATCAGGCGGATTTCGGCAGCTTCTTTGTCGGCCAATTCCTGGCGGCCGCCTTTTTGGAATTGTTCAATCGAATCTTTTCGCTGTTTGATCAGGGTGCTCAAAATCTGTTGGGCTTCTTTTTCGTCGAGTGGTGCGCGCTTGTCAATTTCCTTGTTCTTCAGAGCAGACTTCACCATGCGCAAAGTGGAAAGCCGCAACTCATCGCGGTTACGCATCGCCTCGACCATGTCTTTTTGAATTTGATCTGTGAGTCCCATAGAAGGATTATAAACGCAGCCCGGATTCACCTCGGTCTGTGGTCTACTTGGGACTACCGGAGTTGAGCCCGAACAAAACAGATTGATTCATCGAGAACCAGTTCAGCCGAGCATCTTCAACCCGTGCTTCTGCACGACCGACAGGAGTTTGAGCGCCATACCGCTGGGCCTCTTGGCGCCGGTCTCCCACTTCTCTACCGTGGATTCACTTGTATTGAGATAGCGAGCAAAAACCGGTTGGCTGACATGGTGGCGCTCACGAAGCTGTTTGATTTGACGTGGTTTTATCGGCGCAGGAACAGTCAGGCACGATGCGTCAAAACTCCGCATCGTAGTCTTGTCGATGGCGCCGACCTTCGCTAGCGCCGAGGCCGAAGAGTGAATAGCCTCAAACGCGTCGCTTTTGAACTTAGGTTTTCTCTTCATTGCATATCTCCATCCAAGAATTGTTCTGCATCAGCCGGCTCACCTGCTGCCCTCTCAGGAGAGAGTACGCTTTGGCGAGCTTTCTGAATTCGGCCAACTCATCGTCAGCGATATTGTCCCGGTCTTTCTTGGCAAATAGATATTCGTAGACCCAATACTGGCCTCCTTTGGCCAGGACGATCGAGCGGTACATGTTCTTGTTCAGCCGTTTCTTGAAGACTCCCCCACCCAGGTCACCGGCCTGGCCAAGCATCACTTGCCGGATAGCGGAACAGAGTTCATCATCGGCGATGTACGCTTTCTTCGCTGCTTTGGAAAACCACGCTGTTTTGAAAATCCGTTCCGATTTCCCAGCCTGAGTTGCCATGAATTAATTGTAGCACCTGGTGCAACGAAAGATGTAGGCGCGACATCATCCAGAAATGGGAGGAGGAAGTGAAGAAGGAAGCGCTATGGGCATACAAGGATGTCTCTGCGGTCGTCGAGACTCAAACTGTCAGCGGCGCGGGGCGGGTTGTAGTGGAACTGCGTCCAGTGCTGACGGCGAAGGGATGAACGGTAGGCTCCGCCCGTTATGCCGCTCTTCACTAAAGGTCAAAAGGGAATGTCGTTCTCCGTGTCCCGTTGCTCGCGCGGAAAAGTCTGCCCGCTCTCGTCTGGCTGCTCTTGCATATCCTCCCACATCTCATTCTGATGCAGCCAGATAGGGTCTGCATTCTGCCTAATGAATTCTTCAACTGGGATTCCGTCGATGGTTGGCTCGCGCCGGACTCGTTTCTGCTTTCCATTAATGAAAATCGTCATGAACTTGCGATTGCGTTCCCTTTTGGCTGCCCTCTCGCGTGCTGAGAGTTTTCTTTTTTGTTTGCCCATAATTCATCGACCTCGTCCGATGCTCCCTGACCCATCAGATTGAGATGGAAAGCTAAAGCAACTATCTGTATCCAACTGATGAATCTTAAATAACGCTTCGTGCTCCAACAAGAGTTTGAATTATCACGCCCTCAGCCGTAAGCACCACCAGATCGGCATCGTTGCCGACCGCAATTTTTCCTTTGTGATCGGCAATCCCTAACATGCCCGCTGGATTTAACGTCGTCAGCCGAACAGCCTGCTGTAGTTTCCATTGCGCAAAGCTCATGACGTTGCGGACAGCGCGGTCGAGCGTGAGCACGCTGCCTGCGAGTCGTCCTTGGTATTCGCAGCGGCCGTCTTTCACTTCAACTTCGAATTGGCCGAGCTTGTATCTGCCTTCGGGCATGCCGGTGGCGCTGATGGCGTCGGTGATCAGGATGGCGCGCTCTGGGCCTTTGGCGTTGAGAAATAGTTTCACTACGCTTGGATCGGTGTGCACGCCGTCGGCAATGATATCTGCGGTGAGGCGGTCGTCGGTAAGCACTGCGCCCAAGATGCCTGGTTCCCGATGCTCGAGGGGGCGCATCGCGTTGAAGGTATGTGTAGCGTGATCGGCCCCGGAATCGATCCCTCGATTGGCTTCGTTGTAGGTAGCATTGGAGTGGCCGAGGCTTGAATGAACTCCGGCCTTCCTGGCATGTCGAATCGTGTCAATCGCTCCGGGAAGTTCGGGCGCAATGGTCATCACTCGCAATGTGCCGCCAGACGCCTGCCAGTATTTCTCAAACATCTGTGGCGATGGAGGCACCAGGTATTCCGGCGGATGTACTCCCCGTTTTGCGTGGCTGATGAAAGGTCCTTCCAGGTGAATGCCAAGCGGACGCGCGCCTCCATCGGCGTAATCCTGGCGGGAAATCCTTTTTCCCAAATGCTCAAGTGCCCTCAGGATGCGGTCTTCAGGCGCGGTAACGGTTGTAGGCAAGTAGCTTGTGACTCCGTGCCGGGCCATGTGGCGTTCGATGGCTGCCAGAGCCGCTGAATCGGGTTCCATTACCTCGTGGCCGGCGCCGCCGTGCACATGAACATCGATGAAGCCAGGTGCAAGCACCATACCGGGAAAATCGAGATGTTGACTGTCTGAAGGTGTCTCGATGTTTTGGCGCGAATCAACCGCGAGAATTCGCCCGTCTTCGATGACTACAACCGGCGATTCGATCCGCTCCAAGGGAGTGAAGAGTTGGGCTGCGGTGATTACGGTCTTCATGGCCGAATGTCCCTTCGCAAATACAGTGCCAGCCGGACTCCGGGCCGTAAGTCGTAGGAGCGAAAACGCCGGTAGAGGGTACCCATGCTTCTTTCAATCTCCTCTGAGTGATCTTCTGCGGCAACAATGATCGGTTGTGAGGTAGGGACAACAACGTTGATGTAGCTGACATTTGAAAAATCCCGCAAATACCAGGGCAAGGGCCAGGGCACCTGCGCCATGATGATGATTCCAATGTTCTTTCCCACATTGTTATGTGAAGCGGCAGATTCGATCTCGTTCACAAGCCCCAGAAAATCGCGGCTTGTATGAGCGTAGCTATATGGAATGGTATCGTTGTCGTAACTGAAGAAGCTCAGGTCGATAGCGGCGTACGACGAAACAGTCACAGCCAGCAAAAGCGTGAAAACTGTCGAAATCCGCAGCCAAGGCCACCGGAGTCTTGTGCCAAGATCAAACAATTGTCCTAAAAAATAACCCGCCATCATTATGATCGGCAACAACGGACTCAAAGCAAGCCAGGGTGTTTTGTAAGGCAGCAACGAATAGGCGGCCGTCATGCCTAACGCCCAGAAAGCCAGGAAAACCGCAAAACGCGAGCGGGCCTGGTAGAGGGCAACAATAATTCCGAGTCCGCCCAGGACCATCGACGGCAATTCAGTTGTTACTCTACAAAGCCAATCGAAATATCGATACCAGGGACTCTGGTATGCAGATATACCCGTATGGCCCCAGTATCCGAACGTCCGTATGGAATCGAAGACTCCCTTGGGGAAATTGGTCAGAAACGAAGAATAGAAGAGGACATAAATCGCAAGAAAAAGCGCACCGGCTACAAGCCACTGACCGTAGGCATGCTTTTGCGCAACGATCGGTGTGTCTTGCTTTGCGGATGTGACGTTGGCTTTCTGAGAACGCGGTCTGTCCTCAACCGGTTTGGGAGCAAGCTTAACTCGCAGAAGCATGTAGAGATGGGCACAAAGCAGCGCCAGCAGAAGAACCACCACAGTAATAATGTAGGTTTCCTTAGTGGCGAACAATAAAGCCGCTGAGGCCGAAGCCAGCATCAGGTAACGTGGCCGTGCCGTCTCTTTGAAGCGCATCACCGCCAATACCATGGCCAGCGTGAAAAAAACAAACGGGACTTCGTGAATAAAGTAGCGGGAAAAGAAGACAAATCCCGGCGAAACAGCCATCAGCAAAGCGGCTGAGAGCGAACCGAAGGCGCCGATGTAGCGCCGAAAATAAAAGAGCAGCCAGACCAATCCGATCCCAAACAAGGCGGGAACCAGTCGGATGGCAAACGTGCTCAATCCATATTTCCCGTAGAGCAGGGCATTCAGCGTGGTGGTCACGAGTCCGAAGTAGTAGAGAGTAGGACCATGATAATTCGCGGGATCGTAATGATAGAAACCGCCGCGGAAGAGAGGAGCCAGGAAGAGTCCGTTCACACCTTCATCATGATGCAAGGCTTTTTCGCTCAGATACAGCAGGCGGAGCAGGCCCGCAGCTATCACAATAGCCACACAAACGATTTGCCAGGCGGCTGGAGATTGCTCTTGGCGCTTGATCCTTTTGGCAGAAGCTTTCATCTTCCCCGCTCGATTTTGTACAGTTGATAAATGCCAATGCGCGACATCAGCGGATAATGGGACCAGAACTCCTCATTGACCGGCCCAAAAGAGCGTTCCTGCGGCCCGATGAGTGCGTAGTCAATATGGTAACGCTCCAGCAAGGCGGTAGCATCCGGGCCTCCCGCATAGATTTTTCGGATGTCTAGTTCGCGCTGCGAATAGTCCAAACCTCGCGACCAGATCCATCCGGTAAAGCCCAGCAGCGACCGCCTGCCGGTCAAAAAAACAGGAGAATCGAAGACCGGCGCATGAAGTACCACGGCCTGCGGTGGCGCGAGCTGTGCGATCAGTTTGGCGGTGGCGATTCCGTCGCGATTGAATTCCCGCAGCTCTATTGTGTTGGTACTGATCCGCAAGATGTCGAGCGCTCCGGAAAGCAATAAAGTGGCCAACAATCCCGCTGCTATCCATCGAATCCGCGATCTTTGCTTGAGCCCATGGTCCAACAGGTAGGCTACCAGTGGAACGGAGGCAACGTACCAATAGAAAAGGACTTTGATGTTGTCCCATATCCAGGGCGCAAGCTTCATCACATTGGGCACGATAAAAAACAGCACAAAAGGAAGATAAAAAATGAGCAGCCGCCTGGGGAGTTGGTAGCCGGACCGCCGCCAGAAGATCGCGGCAATCAAAAGAGGAATGAAGAACCCGGTATTGACGAACCAGAACCAGAACGCGTTGTCGTTGGCCCGGTCCCATCCCCATTGCCATCCAAGATATTTTTGTGCGCTGATGCCGGTGTTGTACGAAAGCCAAACAACTTCCGGCAAAGCCACTGCAACGGCAATTCCAAAAAAGAGCAGCCAGTCTCGCCACCATGCCCGAAACAATATGGCCAGACCGGCAGCCGCCCCAAAGACCACGATGAAACTGTGGGCATGAATAAGCGGTAAAAGCCCGGCACAAACGCCTGCGGCTGCCATCTTGCGGCCGCACCGCAGTCCCGGCGCTGCTGGGGGCTGAGATTCGGTCGAAGACGAATTCAGGCACGACCACCACTGGTGGAAGATGAGGATTGCCAACGGCAGTCCCAGCAGAAAACTTCGCTGCGGCACGAAGAGCGAGGTCAGGGAATTACCCCAGCGGAAAATGCTGGCGCTCATGATGGTGTAATCGTGCGGCAGATTGGCCAATAGCGGAAACAGCCCGCTCTCGCTATTGCGGACATCCTGAAAAATCTGCCACCATCCGAGCCCCCCGCTGAAAATCAGCAGTAGCGCAGCGATGAAACCAGCCAGGCGGCTGCCGGTTAGCGATAGCGTCCAACTGTGCATCAGGCCGGTCATGGCCAGGGCCAATATCACGCCTTGCAACCACATGGCCTGCCCGATGGTGGCGCCTGCCTTCACCAGCATGGCGCTGAGAACATCGGAGAGTAACGGATAGGTAAAACGCACCCCGGCATAGGTAGGATCTTGAACCGGAAAATTATGGCCTTCGGTGAAACTATTGATCACCTGCATGTGCATGGGCAGATCGCCAAGGTTGTTGGCCAAACCGGTGTAGATTCCATCGGGCTTTTCGAAGACCGCGCGCCCAAAGACCAAACCCAACAGCAAAGCGACAAGCAGATAGAAAACGAAGTATGCACTTTTAGTCCAGTTGGGATGGTTGACAGCAGCCAGGAACGATCGGAGTGTTGTTTTTAGCTCCGTCAGTAGGTTGCTTCGATAGCTGCGATTCAGCAAAAGCAACAACGGTAATGCGAGAAAACCAGCCCCCATCACGACCGTGGCCCGAGTCATTCCCAAAAAAGAAGCCAGAAGAAAGCCGATGGTCGCCATCAATGCCAGCCCTGTGGCTGCGCCCATGCATATCCTCGTGGCAAAGTGCTCCCGAGGGGCATAGACAAAAGTGAGCGCCGTGCCGCCTAAGATGGCAACAACCAGCAGAATGCAGGCTGTAAACATGGGAAGTTAGGATATCGCAAATGGCCGCCAGCTACTGGCTGCTAGCTTTTAGCCAGAATTATTTACAAACGACCGAAATGACTGCGCCGACTAAAGTTTCTGGCAAAGCAACGTCTGACAGGGGTATGGCAACGACAAATTACCCAATTACGAAATTACCCATTTACCCAATGAAAGGTCGAAGGCCCAGGGTTGCAGTTTTCCGGGCATACAACCCTGGGCCGCTCGACAGGGTTCCCATAAGCGTGGAAGTATATTGTTTAGTGAACCGTTTAATCAAGGCTATTGAAACGTTTCATGAAAAATATTAGTCTTTCATCGACGTTCCGGCGCAATTTGTTGCCTGCTTCAAATTTCCGGGCCGTACCGTCGAAGGTTGAACCAGCGGCACATCCCTGATTCTCCGGGCGACCCAGCGGTGTTGCAGTCTAAGTCTCTGATCCAGAAGTATGCGCTCGTTACCTCAAAGGAGATTCCATGAATCGCTTATTGGTTATTGCCCTATGCATGGCAACAATCCTATGCATCGCATCGCTTCCAGTCTTCGCCCAAACCATTCCCACCTGGCAGCCCAATACCGCTTACGCGACCGGCGCGCTCGTGGTATTTCAAGGCACCGAATACAAGTGCATTCAGGGGCACACTTCGCAGGTCGGATGGGAGCCACCCAATGTCCCGGCTTTGTGGGGCCCAGTGGGGCCTGCGCCGTCACCCTCCCCGACACCTACGCCAACTCCAAATCCCAATCCTACCCCCACTCCAAAACCGACTCCAACGCCCACTCCGCCTCCGCCAGGGGCACGTTTGTTTGCGCCTTATGTCGATATGAGCTTGAACAACCATAATCTGGCGCAGATCTCGCAGGCTTCGGGCATCAAGACGTTTACTTTGGCGTTCATCATTGATAACGGTGGCTGTAAAGCAGGCTGGGCCGGACTGGGCGTGATCTTGCCCAACGACAGCTATCCCGATCTATCCACGGTCTCTTCCCTCATCACCCCACTACAAAATGCCGGCGGCAGTGTGATCATCTCCTTTGGTGGCGCTGCCGGCACGGAATTAGGACAGGCATGTTCTACGGCGGCCGCGGTCCAGGCGCAATACCAGGCGGTGATCAACAAATACGGCGTCAAGATGCTGGATTTTGACATCGAAGGCGCGCCCATTGCCGACACAGCGGCTGTCGATCGCCGGAACGTTGCATTAGCGGCATTGCAGAAGGCCAATCCTGGACTGATCATCTCCTACACCTTGCCGGTATTGCCGACAGGACTAACGCAGGATGGCATCAACTTGATGGTCAATGCCAAATCTCATGGCGTGAATGTAAATGTGCTCAACATCATGACCATGGATTACGGTTCCACTTTTAACCCCAATGCAATGGGGCAAAATGCCATCGATGCCGTTAACGCAACCATTTCCCAGATGAATGCGAATGGTATCTCGGTCAACATGGGCATTACGCCCATGATTGGCCGCAATGATGTGTCACCCGAAGTAACCACCTTGAACGATTCCCAGCAGATTGAGAGTTTTGCTCAACGCACCAGCCAAGTTACTCGAATCTCGATGTGGTCTGTGGCACGAGACAATGGCGGATGTTCCGGAGCAGTTTCGCCAACCTGTAGCGGCATCTCGCAAAACACCTGGGACTTCTCTCATGTTTTCGAGCCGTTTTAGCGATGAGGGGTCACTTTCGATGAAAGTGCCCCCCCTTTGAGTATCAGCGTCTAGCGATTCGCTTGCGAATCGCGTCCCTTCAGGCAGACGTTTATCGCCTGTCATCGATAAGGAGCTTTTATGAAGCGGATGTTCATGGTCACGGGTTTCCTGATGATCTCATTACTACTGCTGCTGGCTGCGCCCTCAGCTTCTGCGCAAACTATTCCCACCTGGGCTCCCAATACCGCTTATGCAACCGGATCGCTGGTGGTCTTTCAGGGCACCGAATATAAATGTATTCAAGGGCACACTTCGCAGGTTGGCTGGGAGCCTCCGAATGTTCCAGCCCTGTGGGGTCCGGTAGGCCCGGCACCATCCCCGAGTCCTACACCGACTCCGAGCCCAACGCCCACCCCTGTACCTAAACCAACTCCAACGCCGACTCCCACACCCAAGCCGACGCCAACCCCAACTCCGACTCCTAAGCCAACACCAACGCCAAGCCCGACACCAACGCCAACCCCCACACCCAATCCCACGCCGACTCCGACGCCAGTGCCGGGACCAGGAAATGGCAGAATACTTGTTGGCTATTGGCACAACTTCGACAACGGGACTGGATTCATTCAGCTTCGCAACGTGCCTCCGGCTTACGACATCATCAACGTCGCATTTGCCGACGCATCGGGCGCGAATATTTCGTTCACGCCGTTCTCGGAGACCCCGGCCCAGTTCTCCTCCGACATCACTTTCCTGCACGGCCAGGGAAAAAAGGTGTTGATGTCCATCGGTGGCGCAAACGAGACCGTCACTTTGAATAATTCAACCGACGTAACTACGTTCGTCAATAGTGTGGCCGCGGCTGTCAGGCAGTTCGGCTTTGACGGCATAGACATCGATTTCGAAAATTCGTCGCTGCAATTGAATGCCGGTGATACCAACATCAACAGCCCAACCACTCCGGCGGTGGTCAACCTGATCTCCGCGCTGCGGCAGCTACACAATCAATTCGGCGCCAACTTCATGATCACCTTTGCGCCCGAGACCTTCTTTGCGCAACTGGCTTTCCAGTTCTACGGCCCAGGGCCATTCAACGGACAAGACCCGCGCGCGGGCGCACAACTGGCGGTCATCAACAATATTCGCGATATTCTCACCTATGTCTGGCCCCAGGATTACCAATCCGGCCCTGTCAAAGCGCTGGATGGAAACTCTTATTCTTCAGGCGCCGCAGATTTTCCTGTAGCCATGACCGAGTTGCTGGTCCACGGCTTCCCGGTGGCCAACAATGCTGGGACATTTGTTGGACTGCGCCCCGATCAGGTCTTGGTGGGCGTGCCGGCAAATCCCCAGGCTGCGGGCAGCGGTTTTCTCTCTGATACGCAGCTCGAAGCGGTGTTCACTTATTTGCGAAGCGGCACGTCTTTCGGTGGAAGTTATGTTCTGCAAACCACTGCTGGATATCCGAACCTTCGCGGTTTCATGACGTGGTCGATCAACTGGGACAATTTTGGCGGGCTGCAGTTCTCAAGCGGACTGCGGACATACCTGTCGTCTTTGCCTCCAATTCACTGACCAAGGAAAACCAAGCAAGACAAACCTGTGCTTTTCCGGGCAGAGCACAAACGCAGGTTCTTAAACACAGGAGGATTTCAAATGAAGCGTGCATCTTTGTTTGTGCTGAGCCTGGCGATGGTCGCCGCTCTCTGTTTGGCGCCCGTTGCAGCCTCTGCCCAGAGCATTCCCAACTGGGCTCCCAACACCGCTTATGCCGTAGGCGCATTAGTCATGTTCAACGGCCAGGAATTTAAATGTATCCAGGCCCACACTTCGCAGGTTGGCTGGGAACCACCCAATGTCCCGGCGTTGTGGCAACTGGTCAGTGGCACTCCATCGCCGACCCCGACGCCCACTCCCAATCCAACACCTACACCAACTCCGAAACCGACGCCAACACCTACTCCTACGCCCAAACCGACACCTACGCCGATTCCGACTCCAGGCGGAGGAAATTGTTTTGCGCCGTGGAGCGCCACGCAGGTTTACACCGCGGGCATGACGGCCAGCCTCAACGGCATCAACTACACGGCTAATTTCTGGACGCAGAACCAGAGCCCGGCCACCAACAATGGCGGACCAGGAAGCGGACAGCCCTGGACATCCAATGGCCCATGTACTGGAGGCCCTGGACCAACGCCCACACCGACACCTAGGCCGAGTCCCACACCGACTCCGAACCCGACGCCTACACCGAATCCGACACCAACGCCAAATCCAACGCCCACGCCAACTCCCGGCCCGACTCCACAAGGCGGGCTACCAAAGCATCTGCTTACCGGCTACTGGCAGGACTTCAACAACGGAGCAAAGTGTCTCCGCATCAGCGATGTTCCTACCACGTTTGACATCATCGCTGTTGCTTTTGCCAACTCGACAGCTACAGCAGGAGCGGTCGACTTCACCATCGATTCCGGCCTCTCTGCGTGCATCTCCGGCGGCTACACCGAGGCGCAGTTTATCTCCGACATAACCGCCGCTCATGGCCGCGGACAACGAGTCATCATCTCCGTCGGCGGCGCAAACGGAGCGATCAGCGTCTCCGACTCCACGGCGGGCTCGAACTTCGCCAACAGCGTCGCCTCGTTGATGACCAAGTTCGGCTTCGATGGCGTCGATATCGACCTCGAAAATGGCTTGAATCCCACAGCCATGGGGGCCGCGCTCAAGCAGTTGGCGTCCATGAAGCCGGGATTGATCATTACTCTGGCTCCGCAAACTGTGGACATGCAGTCAACTGCCGGTAGCTACTTCCAGTTGGCTCTCAACATCCAAAACATCCTTACGATCGTCAACATGCAGTATTACAACTCCGGCACCATGCTTGGTTGTGACCAAGGCATCTATGCCGAGAGCACGGAGAACTTCGAAACTGCGCTGGCGTGTATCCAGTTGCAAAACGGCTTGCGTCCCGACCAGGTTGGCCTCGGGCTTCCCGCGCAGGCAAGCGCGGCTGGGGGAGGCGTTGTCGATCCCTCCGTCGTCGTGGCATCTCTCAATTGTCTGGCGAGAGGCACAAATTGCAGCACATTTGTGCCCTCGTTAATGTGGCCCAGCATACGCGGCGCCATGACCTGGTCCATCAATTGGGACGCATCCAACAACTTCAACTTCTCCAACACGGTCAAAGCCGGACTGAAGAATCTGCCGTGAGAGAACAAGGCGAATCCCACATGCTGATATGATCCTGCCACAAGGCTCCAGGGCGCCGACTTTGCCGCCCTGGGGCCTCTCTCGTGGGTCGTGGTACTCATGAGCTATCAATCAGTTAGGGAAAATTTCTGGAAAGACTTTCAATTTTTTGCCATGCATGATTTACTTGGCAACCGTGGTTGTATAGAGCGTTTTAGATGAGGCCGTTATCCGAATCGGGGTGATCACTTCGGCGCACCTCAGTGCAGGCTATCCATCGGGTGATCGGGCCATCTGAAGTCAAGCCAACAGGGTTAGGTTTTTTCAGGGTCAAGAAACTAAATTTGAGAACGTAACGCTTAGTAAATTTTGGCACTTATGGCAGTTTTGGCAATGCTTAAATTCGCATCTATGTAGGTTCGAGGAAGGAAATTTGCCCATGAAATCCTCTCTTCGCCCGTTCGGTCTAGTCGTCATATTTGTCCTGTGCACCTCGATATGGGGTGTTCCTCAAGGCAATTCATTTGCCGCGCCCCCAAAAGATGGGGCACGGTCTACTTCCGCTCCAGCGCCTCCGCCCATAACCGAGGTTGCCATTCCAGGCCCCTTGCGCTCTTTTCTGCGTATGGCCGGAATCAGCCAGAAGGCTACAGCAGAAGAAACCCTGCCCTTGCTGGCCAATGAGGTCAATCTTCGCGGTTACTTCCACGGACGCCCTACGGAGTTCTTGATTCTGCTGATGCGCTACCTGCAACAGGCCAGGGAGTTGGCCATCCTGGCTGGCCCGCAGCGGGTCATCACGGTCACGAATTGCGAAGATGCAAAACCGCTGTTGGCGATCCTGGGCTATCGCCTCCGTCATCCATGTGGAGCGGAGACCACCATGCAGACGGCCGAGCCGGAGAGGGCCTTCTTGACCATCGATTCCGGATTCCCGCTCTCCGACCTCGAGGAGGCTCTGCGGGCGGGCAAAACCTTTACTTTGCCTTTTAACTCCACGCAAGTTCCGTTGCTTTTTACGCCCGGCGATTGGGCCACAGGCAACAATACGTCGCAGGACGTAGTTGATTCTCTTCTGCACAGCCCTGCGCTTGCCCGGCTTTACGGAGCGCTCTCGCATGTGGACCCTGAAACCGCCGTTTCACTGCGCCAATCCCCGGGTTTGCGTAAGTTGGCGCCCTATGCCCCGGTCTTCGATTTCTACGGCAGTCATATCTACGTCCGCTCCGGACGCGTGGTAGTTCCCGGTGGTTCCGCTGCTGAACCCGTGTGGAAAGATTTGGTTGGAGCTTCGCCCGACTCGCCTGCCGAATTTGTGACCAGGTTGCTCGCCAAAGACGAAGGATGGCTTGCGGCCTTTTTCGATGCGCTCTCCCGCGTCAATCGCACCCAGCAAGCGTATTTCACCCAGCCCAACCACCTGAAACATTTTTACGAAGCATTGAAGGGAAAGAGTGTTACCCCCGGACCGGCACGTCCGGTTTACCGGGCCAATCCCGGCTTGGCGATATTGGTAACCCGCCTGGAACTTGAACCCAATGGCGAGCCTCATGTGCCCGGCGATCTGGAAACCTGGAAGGCGTACTTTCGCAACAGTGCCGAGACCAAGCAAGGCCGTGATTGGGCCAAGAAGTCCGGCAACTTGACCAACGCCGATCAGCTTGTAGAAGGGCTCATGGCCTTTTCGCGCGATCCTACTGAATATGGTCCGCTGCAGGTCTATTTCATGCTGAGCGAGATTGACCGCCGCCGTCCTGCGGAGCACCGCTTGAGCAGCGAGACGGTTCGCCTGATGGTCAACAGGTTCTCGCACTTTGGCGATCAGTATCCGGTCTTCTCGGAGTTTTACAATTTGGACGATGCCTCCATCACCGGCTTCATCAAGGCGGCCGATGCTCTCGATAACATCTCTGCGCCGGTGCTCAAGGCCAACGCCATTGGAACATTTCAGGCCAGTGTAGGACTCTGGCAAATCCTGGCGCGCCAAGGGCAGATTCCCGAGGCGAAACTAAACGACTCCTGGCAGCAGGTGGTCGGCCCCTTTGCTCACATCACCACTGCCAACCAGCTTTTTGACGCTGGAAGAAGTGCGCTCGGCAAGCTCTTGCAGGCGGCTGGCGGCGGCCCAGCTATTTCCCAGGACGAAGTCGCAGACTTGCTTGCGGGACCTAGTGTGAGCGATCCAGAAGGCCAGCAGGTGCGGCAACAATTGGCCGAAAGAATTCGTACCGTCCTCGAGGCTCAGCGGCTTCTCTCTCTCGATACCATGTTCGCCCTCGCCGACGGCCTCGACCAGCTCGCGCAAGGCAAGCCGGTTGCCGACAAGATACTCCCGCTGGCCGCGCAGCTTAAAGAATTCGAGATGCCGCGCTCCATGTTTACAGCCTCGGAAAGAATCCAGTTCGAGCACGACCCTTCCGATATCCGTCATGCCACGCTGCAAACCCGCGTCAACTTGACCAAGATGATCAAGTCGGGCACGTCCAAAGATCTGGCTGGCGCGCGTGGCCAATTAGCTCCCTTCCTCAGGGATACTCTTGTAGGACTCAACTACGCCTACTATGCGCCGCCGGGAGCACAGATGCTGCTGAACAACGCCGTCTTTGTCCGCTCCCATGATTACACGGGCGGCTTTGGAACTTCTGGAACCATGCCCTGGAAGATTCCCAGCCTCATGGATCGTGGATTTGTCGGCGGTCGCGGCACGCACCTGGCCGGCTCCCTCGCCGATCTGCCCTACATTCTGGCGCTGGTCGAGCAGGATTTCATCGTGCCGGAAAATGTGCAGTCGCTGATCTGGCAGGACTTTGTGCCTACCCTGTTGGCCGATGCCGTTGTCCATCGCTGGTGGGGCGTGACCAAGAACGAGTTGCACGCTGTTACTCTCTATCAGCGCACCGGCGAAGAGATTCTGGCCGCAGCTCAAAAAGATAACGACCTGCGCTCGAAAGCCATGGAAGTTCTTGGCGAGCGTATTCTTCCTCAGCGGATCAGCCGCATCGATCTGGCCTTAGCTGCCGGAGAGTTCGATCGAGTGCGTCCACAGATGACGCCCGCCGACACGTTTTATCTGGCAGTCGAATTGCGGCAAAAGTTTCCTCAAGAGGCAGGCCACTGGGGACCAGCCTCTGCTGAACTTGAAGAACTCTTAAAGCAATACCCGGAAGAAACCAAGTGGCAAAAGCTGTCGCAGGATTTTGGAGTGCCCCACCCCGGCTTGGCCCACAGCTATGCGCGTGAGCTGATCAATGTAACACTTTTTCACAGCTTTCAAGGCTACTCCAGCCGCTTGCTCGCCGAGTCCTGGGATTCCAACAATTTATATTGGGCCCGCCTGGCCGACGAAATGGGATACGACCCAGTGATGCTGAATCGTGTAGTGCCGGAACTGACCCGTCGCATGATCGAAAAGGTCGCCGCGACCAATTTAGAAGATTGGCCGGCAATCTTCCGTGCCATGCAAGAAACCGGCCAGGAATTCCGCGCCGGCAAAATCGGCGCAGTTCCCAAACAGCGTGCCGGTGGAGCACTGTAACCAAGGTTTTTTGGCTAGCAGCTAGTAGCTAGCAGCCAGTGGCGACTCGCGGTGAAGATTGTCGCTGGGAGGAACTTATGCCTAACCGATTCTTGTTACTCTTATTGCTCGCTTCGGCCAACACTCTTGCGCCTGTTGCCCAGGAACCTCAGCAAGGCAAGAACGTCTTCCGCGTCGACGTTGATTTGGTCCAGGTAAACGTGGCCGTAACCGATGGGCATGGCAACTACCTGACCGGTCTCCATCCTTCAAACTTCGTCGTCAGCGAAGATGGCATCGCCGAAAAGCTCTCCACCTTCGCTGAAGGCAACGAGCCGCAGGTGTCGGTTGACGTGGCCCAGGCCGGCAAACGTACTCCGGCTGTCGAAGGAGCGCAAGGGGCGTCCGGGGCTGGTGAGATGGTCAATGTTCTCTCGGGCGCGAATGTCTTCATTCTTTTCGACACCAGCAACTATATGTATCGTGGCTTTGCCATCGCCCAGGACGCAATTGCCGACTTCGTCCGCTCCTTAGACAGTCCCGAACGGGTCGCATTCTATGCCTATAGCCGCGACCTCTATCGCGGCGCATCGCTCACCGCCGACCGCAACCAGGTATTACGCGGCGTCCGCTCCACGGTCGCCGGAGACGAGCCTGCCCTCTACAACGCCCTGCTCCTGACGCTCAAGGATGCATCCCAGGTCTCAGGCCGCAAAGTAATCGTGGTCTTCTCCAACGGCCCCGACCGCGCCAGCATGGTCACCCCCGAAGATATTGGAGAACTGGCTCAATCCCAGGGCATTCCCATCTATGTAATCAGCACCCGTGAAGCCAAGCAAGACCCGGTGTCCACGACAGTCTTCCAGCGTATGAGCACCGCCACAGGTGGTGAAGCCTTCTTTGCCAAGAGCTGGCGCGACCAACAACGCGCCTTTGCCGCCATCCGCCGCGACGTAGGCCACCTCTATTCATTTACGTACTACCCGCAACCCAACCCCAATCGCGGCTGGCGTACGATCAAGGTAAAACTGGTAGGCGAAAACACCAAAAAGTTCCACGTGCGCACCCGCAGCGGCTACCGGCCAAGGCCGGCGCACGATACAGGTAGCGGCCCAAGCTGAGTTTTTGGCGATGCCTGAAACTGTTTGGGAAAACTCAACGTACAAAGATGTTCGTATCGAGCCCTATCATCGACGTTTCGCGTGTGCCCTATTACGAGACGCGCCTTCTGCGGCTGCCTCGGTCATTTCATTGATCGTCACTGGCCGCTGAAGTCGGGATTTCAACATACCCCGTAGAGCCGTGGCAGGGAGTTTCGGGAGCAGAACTACGCTTCCGTCGGGATGCAAAAAGAATTTAACTCGGTCGCCCGGCTTCAGCCCCAGATGCTCACGAATTGATTTGGGGATGGTTGCTTGACCTTTGACGGTAATCGCAGATTCCATGCAGCCTCCATCACATTTTAAATAATGTAATACCATGATGGCGGTCAGCCATCAAGAGCGAGGAAGAGCCAGCAGCGCGCCTTCGCTGCCATTCGGCGAGACGTAGGCCATCTCTATCGCTTAGGTCATCTCTATTCGCTTATGTACTATCCGCAGCCGAATCTTGCTAACCAAGCTACGGTTATAATGTCCAGCGGGTAGCCCCGTGGGAGACCAAGAAATCATTTTTATTGTCGAAGAATCGCCGGAAGGCGGTTATGAAGCACGAGCTCTCGGTTACTCGATTTTCACCGAGGGTGAAAGCCTCGTAGAGCTCCGAAAAATGGTCCGTGACGCGGTAGCATGTCACTTCGATAAGCCATGTTTGGTCGCTAGGTAATTTGCTTCTCCTTCCTGCCGGTTTGAACAACACGAAGCGTTCCATTTGTAGAAAAGCGCAAAGCAACAGAGTGGGGCGCGCGCATCAGGCGGCGATTTCGGAGCGCGACCTGCAAGCTATTGCAGTGATTGTTTGGCGGTGTGCGCGATTGACCGTGCCTGCAAGAATGTGACACAATGAGTCACATGAACACTATCACGATCCGGGAACTCCATTTGGCGACTGGCCGATGGGTCAGGCGGGCGGCAGCGGCGGGAGAGATTTATGTCACCGAACGCGGACGCCTGCTCGCCAAGATCGTTCCGGCGACGCCTCTGCCCGCGAAGCCATTCTTCGCCAATCCTAAGTTTACCCGAGCTTTCCTTACCCAGCGGAAGCACCTGCGCGGGGGAACGGATTCCACGCTGACGATCAGCGAAGACCGTGACCGCGAGTTGTTGTGATCTACTTCGATACAAGCTATCTCGTTCGACTCTATTACGCCGATGCCGGAGCAGATGCGGTTCGCGCACTCGCGGCAACCGACCACGTAGCCTGCGCCGCGCTCGGCCAGGCCGAAATGATTGCCGCGTTTCATCGCAAGCTGCGCGAAGGAGCCATCCGGCCAGCCGCTTATACTGCCTTGTTGGGGCAGGTTCGGGCGCATGACGAGGCAGGAGCTTTCCAGTGGCTGGCACAGGGGCAGCAAATTTTCTCACGAATTGCGAGCGTCTATGCGAAGCTGCCGGCAACAGTGTTCCTAAGAGCAGCCGATGCCGTTCACCTCGCTACAGCAGCCGAGTCAGGTTTCCGAATCGTGTATTCCAACGACGCACATCTGCTGGCCGCAGCAAAACATTTCGGCATAGAGGGAAGGAATGTTATTAGTTAGTTAGTCATGTGCCGTGACTGGAGATACGCTTCCAGCGCATCCCGGAGAGATTCGAACCTATCCAGACTGAACTAGCTACCTCCGTTGGTCCGGCTCGCCCTCGACAATCCCCAAATTCAAGAACCTCAAGCAGTGCTGCCTGCGTTCACCCCGCAACAGCTTCAATTGTTTGTCACCTGGAAGCCGAAAAGGGAAATATCAGCACCGGTTTGCAGCTGCTCATCCCTGTTCCTGCTTGATACAGGATGCACGAGCGTGTGAGCCTGCTATCATCGCGTGTATGACGATGATTGCCAAAGTCCGAGAATGGCTCGAAACCCAAGGCTACTCTTTGGAAATGAAAGCAGCTTCCGCCTTTCGGGCAGTTGGATTCGAGGTTAGGCAATCGAGTTATTACACGGATACTGAAACGAATAAGCCACGCGAGATTGATGTGCAGGCAATGTACAGAAGCCCACTCGGATTGGTGGATGTGAGGTTCTTTATCGAATGCAAATCCGGCAGCAAGCCTTGGGTGCTTTTTTCTTCGGTTGACACTTTGAAAGACTACAACCGACTGTCTGCATTCGGTGCCATGTCCAAACATGCCCGAGAACTCTTTTCCACTCCGGGTGGAATACACCATCTGCTTGAGAAATATCCTTGGTTCAGGAAGGATGATGTGATTGCCGCCTATTCAATGCGGCAGGCATTCGGCAAAGAAGTGGACTCCGCCTATGTCGCTGCCATGTCTGCAACGAACGCTTGTCATCACCACGTCACTGAGGACAAATCGCGGTACCCGCGTTTGAATTTTGCGTTTCCGGTGATTGCTGTTGATACATCACTCATTCTCTGTTTTTTGGATGAGAACGGCGCAGTGCAACTTCGAGAAGTCAAGGAAGGAGATTTCCTTTTCAGTGGGCACGCACTTGGAACATGCATTCATATTGTCACTTTACGTTCCCTTCCAGTTTTCGCACAACGGGCAAAGACGGTAGCGGAGATGCTGACGATTGATCTGAGGAATGAAGAGAAGAAAATGTTTGATGCTATGAAACCACGGAGCGGCTGAGTCTGGCTCAGACGATTAATGAGCAGACTCGACATCTGTTTGCTGCGCCAGAATTGGTGTAAGCTGCTATCTCAAATGAGACTTCGTCTTATGTTGTTTGCACTGCTGCTGATGATTTCGTGCACGTCGAAACCCCCAAGGCAAGAGGTAAAACCCGCATCGGCTGAGTCCACATCAGATGTCTCCCACCCCACGCTCGTACAGCAGAAGATGTGTGCCGAGCAAGCGAAAAAGGCATTTGATGAGAACCAACAGGAAGCTCGGCAGTTGGGAGGGGATCAGCCAATATCGGATTACACGAGCCATTTTGACCCTCAGAAGAATATCTGCTACGTGCGGATCACCTCTACCACGGCGAGCAAGCGCGGGGTAACAAATTCGGATGTCGTGTACGACGCCTTTGAGCGCAGGCTCTTTGGGAACTATTTTTGGTTGAACTATGATGGAAAGAAGTACTGGGAAGTAAAGCCGGCTCAATGTGAGGTGCATCCGCAGCAGCAGCCAACGGTCTACTGCCAATCGAGCGAAGAGTTCAACGACCTAGTTGAGAAATGGTTTGGCGTATCCAAATAGCCGAACGGCTCCGCAGAGTGCGGGCAGGCACTCTCAGGGTTGGACCAGCTGTTACCGGAAATATACGCCTCCGAGGAACTGGGCAAGTTAAAATGTTGCAGGTCGATTGCCCCGCAGCCATCCGCGTGACGACTTCATTGACACTACTATAAAGATGATCGAGCCCAAAGTGTCATCTCTGACACACCTGTCTATCTCTTGACACGCTTATCACCAACTCCTTTCCCCAAACTCTCTCGATTTCAACAACTTATAAACTGGCAAACCAGATGCGTACATTTAATACGCGCAACGATTTCACTCATGACGCTGCGAATCAAATTCCGGGGCTTGCCTAAACTTCCCAGGTTCCTCACCAAGCGCTGGGTGATCTGGTTCATCACGCGTTTCATCTTTTGTTGCGGGGCCGGTTCTGTCTTGTTCCTCTACGAATACGGCAGGTACCAGGAGATCATCAATACGCGCATGAGCGGGCCGATCTTTCCGAATACCGCCAGCATCTATGCTGCTCCGCAGATTATTCGTGTAGGTGAACCGATCGGCTCCAAAGAGATCGTTGCCGCCCTTCGCCGTGCCGGGTATGCAGAAGCGGGTGGAGCGGTGCAATCGAAGATTGGCGTCTATCGCCTGCACGACAATTCACTGGTCGTGACGCCTGGTCCTGAATCTTATTACAGCCCCGAAGGCGCCAGGATTTTGTTTGCGCGGAACACAGTCATCGGTATTTCGCGCCTCAGTGCAAACGCGGACAAGACAGACGAGGCCGGCCTCGAGAGTTACGCTTTGGAGCCGCAGTTGGTGACTGGACTCTATGACCAGACCGAGCGTTCCAAACGCCGGCTCGTCCGGTATGACGACGTCCCCAAGATGCTCCGCGACGCCATCCTCTCCATCGAAGACCGCCGGTTCTTCGAACACAATGGAGTGAACTATAAACGGCTGGCGAAGGCTGTGTACAACGATATCCGCACCGGGCAGAACATGCATGGCGGCGGAGGTTCGACCATTACCATGCAATTTGCCAAGGGATACTTTCTCACCGACGAGAAAACCATCACGCGCAAGCTGGCTCAGATCATGATCGCCTTGCAGCTCGAGCAGCGCTTCTCCAAGCAGCAGATCTTTGAGACTTATGTGAATTGGGTTCCTATGGGCCAGCGCGGTTCATTCTCGATCAATGGCATGGGCGAAGCTGCTCAGGCATATTTCGGCAAGGACATTAAAGACCTCAACCTGCAGGAGTGCGCCCTGCTGGCGGCCATCATTCAGCGCCCCAGTTTTCTTGCTCCTTACAAGCATCCTGAGCGTGCCATGGAGCGGCGCAATCTCGTCCTTGAAACCATGGTCGCCACCGGTTCCATCACTCGCGAGGCAGCCGACCAGGCAAAGGCCGCTCCGCTGAAGCTTGCCCCACTCAGCATCGAGGGCCGCGACGCTCCTTATTTCGTGGACATGGTCCGCGAATCGCTGCTTGAAAAATACAAAGAAGACCAACTCAACGAAGACGGCATGAGGATCTACACCACGCTCGATCCTGACCTGCAACGCGCAGCTGCGGAAGCGATCGAGTCCGGTTCGGCAGAGGTAGACGAACTCATCCACAAGCGGCGCACGAAAAAAATCACGATCGGCAAAGGCAAGAAGTTCAAGACCGAGATCAAAGAAATGCCCGGCCCCGAGGCCCAGGTGGCGCTGATTGCCCTTGATCCGCACACCGGACAAGTTCTCGCCCTCGCCGGTGGCCGGAACTATGGCATGAGCCAGTTGAACCATGCAATTGCAAGGCGTCCAACCGGTTCGATTTTCAAGCCCTTTGTCTATGCTGCTGCCATGAATTCAGCCACCAATGGATCGCAGCCGGTCTTCACTCAGACCACCATGCTTGATGACTCAGAGTCCGTCTATCAATACGGCAACCGAATCTATGCTCCCAGGAACTTTCACAACGACTATCACGGGGAGGTGATTGCCCGTTACGCCCTGGCCCACTCTCTGAACAATGCAACCGTCAAGCTGGCCGAAATGGTTGGCTATGACAATGTCACGGAGTTGGCCAGGAGTGCGGGTATCTCTTCTGTGAAACCCACGCCCGCCATGGCCCTGGGCGCTTACGATGCCACGCCGCTGCAGATGGCTGGAGCCTACACCATGTTTGCCAACGCGGGCCTGCGCGTGGAACCTCGGATGCTCACCTCTGTCCAAAATGCTCGCGGCGAAACCCTGGAGAGCTTCCCCATCGAAACCAAGCAGGTGCTCGACCCACGCGTCGCCTACGTAATCACCCACATGATGGAAGAAGTGTTGAACTCCGGCACAGCCGTCCGCGTTCGCTCTATGGGTTTCACCGCCCAGGCAGCAGGGAAGACCGGCACGTCGCACGACGGCTGGTTCGCAGGCTACACCGGCAATGTGCTGTGCATCGTCTGGGTTGGCTTCGACGACTACAGCGATCTTGGTCTCGAGGGGGCGCATTCCGCCGCGCCGATCTGGGCTGCATTCATGAAAAAAGCAGTTGCCCTGCCTCAATACAAGGACGCAAAACCATTCACACCTCCGCCGGGCGTGGTCTTGGTAAGGCTCGACAAGGCGACCAATCTGATCTCGAATTCAA
This sequence comes from Candidatus Angelobacter sp., assembly GCA_035939495.1. Lineage (GTDB taxonomy): Bacteria > Acidobacteriota > Terriglobia > Terriglobales > Acidobacteriaceae > Angelobacter. The sequence continues at coordinate 154,202 of DASZFU010000069.1, forward strand.
CCTGCCCCGATTCCTACGAGGCAGCCTTCATAGAAGGCACCGAACCAAAAGAAACCTGCAATCACATCCCGGTAGCACAACAAGTGCTACAGATATCGGCCCTTAGCCGTTAGCCCTTGGCCCACGTCCCCCCAACAACTGCCAGTACGAATTTGCAAAACTGCCGCTACAAGTTTCAGCCCTTAGCTCTTAGCCCGTCAGCCTTTGGCCAAGAATCCCAAGTCTTTCTACGTTCGGGGAATCTTGTCAAAACTGCCGCTACGCGCCTACAAAAATAGTAGTTTTAGGTTCGGGATGGATCCGATATTGGCTAAAAAGTTGGTTTAATGTTGGTTTAAAGTTAACAAAGGGGTGGGGGGGCCCCCTTTTGATCTGGTGAAGAATGTTGGGAATCCGCGTTATTCCAGAACTGGGGTAAAGTGATCTGCTGACATTTTGCAATGAATTTTGGGCAAAGCTACGCCACCCTGATGAATTTAGCCACGAAAGTTAAGGCAATAATATAGTTGGCTAACCAACCACAACCGCGCAATTTTCCTGCCAACTTTATGCGTAACCGCTTACGCTTTTCGCTTGCTTTTCGCCCATTGCTCTGAGATAACCAAGTCGGGCAATACCGATGCGTTCACATCGGCACTGCCCTAACCAAAGCAACCACGGAGGGATGCAATGGCTGTTCTCAAGTTTAACAGTGAAGAGAAACTTCACGCCTACGCGGTTCTGGCCCGCGTCAATCACTCATTCCGCAACATCGTTGCCAATCTTTACGATCTGGAAAAAGACAACGTGTTCGACGTTGCGTCACTCGGAACATTTCGCGGATTCACCAAAGAGTTGCAATCACTACTTAACTACAAGCTGCTTTCAACCCTGCAAGATGTCGAAGAGAAACAGGCTTTCCAGTTCGGTAAGGTGAGAATTGAGCGGGAGCACTACCTCAATGCCGACAGGCCCGCTTTCAGACAACGCAACAGACGCAAGGAATAGCCGACCCAGGAATGTTCGGTACCCCGCCAGAGATGGCGGGGTTTTTATTGCCCTAAACTGAGGCATCTCGGTTCAGTATTCCTAAAAATAAATGTGTTCTACCCCCTTGACACGCCTTATATAGGCGGGGGTTATACTCGAAGTGTAAGTAGAACACTGTGGCCCTGTAGCTCAGATGGATAGAGCGCGCTTCTAGCGAAAGTCGAGGTCGTCGGTTCGAGTCCGACCAGGGCCGCTTGAATGTTGACACGCCGATACGCCCTTATATACGCTTACAAGTGCTAGAAGCGCACTGTACCGTCTGAGCGTATCGGATGAATTCCGAACGATCAGAGGCACTATGCCTCAAAGGGGCTGGGTGGTCTTGACAACTGTCTGGCCCCTCTATTCTTTTTGCTCTTCTTCCTTGTCGAATAATTCCACCTGTTTTGCCGATGGCAAGGCCAGTTCCCATGATGCGACTGGTTCTATGCCTACTTTCCTTGCGAATTTACTAACGTCGCCATCGTCTGAATAAATCTTGCTGACCCCTTGCACTTTGGAGATTGCAACAATCTGTCGATCAAATTTAACTTTATTCCAGGGGCTTGCAACGCCTCCGCGCTTATCCCCGGCAGCTCTGTCTGCGGTTTCTATGGCGGCTAATTCCACGGCAGCCATCTCGTCAAAAGGCTTGACCATGAGCGTTTTAAGCGCGGCGATCTTGGCAAGATAATCTGGCCCGTCTTTTCCGGCAAGAATAAGAAATTCGCTGAGTACGGGTGTCGGTAAAATTATTCTCTCTCCATCTGCGTCTAAGTCTTGTAACAATTTCTCGATGCGATCAGGCAAACGGTCAATAGGCTTTTTGGTCTTCGGGTCAATCGGTGCTCTCGCTTTAGGGTGGAGCATCAATCCGAGAAATGTGGAATCTATTCCTACCATTATTGCAACTTTTCGCCCCGTCTTATTTGCTGTAACGCAGCTATTGGGTCATGCATTTTTTTCCAATCACCGGGAACTTGCTGTAACTCTCCTATGTTCTTCCTGATGTCCCCATCTTCGATGAGATGATAGGAAGATGCGTGAAATATCAGCATCTCCCAATCGCCATCCCCATGCCTAATCCATCGTCCTGTTCCCTCAACCCTTACGATTGCACTAAACAAATACTGGGCGATTTCCTTGGCAAGTGTCCGACGCGCATGAACTATATATTTCTCTTTACCATCCTCAAGATGAACGGGCACAGGGTCATTTTCGCCGCCAACTTTTATTGGTACGCCTTGGAATATTCCTGCTTGACTGATTGGCCCGTATTCAAGCTGCGTTGCCCGTTCTCTGCCTGGGAAACGGATGATGTTGGTTCCAACGGGGTCTACCAACTTTGCCTTCCCGTTATCTTGCATAAGGCGACGATTAATATTCTTTTCCGCGTCTTGTGCTTCGGCAGGTGCCTCCTTCATCTTCACAGCTCTTATGCGCTCTCTTACTTTCGGCTCTGCTTCCCATTCAACCCTGACCACGGGTACGGTGCTGCCGTCTTCAATTTTTATTAGGTGAACGCTTTTTTCCTGGCCGAGCATCGTCGCCAAATCCCTTAAATATTCGGCAAGACGGGCCATCGGAATCGTGTCTTTGGTGTATGCGTCAATCTCAAAACGGTATTCTCGGTGTCTTTTAATTCTGCGAGTCATCACCCACCCCCTTGTGATACACTTCGGGTAGGCTGTTCGTGCGCGGTGTTACCAGCACCAGTCGCACAGGCTTGAACGCCAATACAGACCGCGATTTTTAGGCCCGTTGCCAGACGGGCCTTTAACGTTTGTGGGCAAGCCAGAGCGTTTCAAATGTTACCATAGCGACCCCATGCAAGACGGCCTACATTTTGCTCTTGACAATGCGTAAGCGCTTACGCATAATAGAGACATGGAACGCAAGATCAAAACCCTTCAAGAAGCCATCAAGCAATTCAGCGATGAGCAAACCTGCATTGACACGGTTGCCAATCTCGTGTGGCCAGATGGCAAGCCGATTTGCCCCAAGTGTGGCGGCAAAGATCATTATTGGCTTGCGACTCAGAAGCGCTGGAAGTGTAAGAACGGTAAATGCGGCAAGCAATTCTCCGTGAAGGTCAATACGATTTTCGAGGATTCCCCGCTGGGCCTGGACAAGTGGCTTATGGCGATGTGGATGCTGGCCAATTGCAAGAATGGTGTTTCCTCTTGGGAGATTCACCGCGCAATCGGTATCACCCAGAAATCGGCATGGTTCATGATGCACAGAATCAGACTCGCCATGTACAACGGCACCATTTCAAAATTGACGGGGCAATGCGAAGCAGACGAAACGTTCATCGGCGGCAAGGCCCGCAACATGCACAAGAGCGTAAAGGCCCGCAGAATTCACGGCTCAGGCACCAAAGACAAAACCGTTATCATGGGAATCCTTCAGCGTGGCGATGATTGCAAGCCTAAAGATCGTGAGAACCACAGCAAGGTTATTGCTATGGCAATCCCCAACAACAAGCGTAAGCACATCCACGGCGAAATCAAGAAACACGTTGAAGCGGGATCGGCGCTATACTCCGATGCGCTTATGTCCTATGTGGGCCTTGACGCGGATTACGCCCATCAAGTTGTTGACCATGCCGTGGAGTACGTTCGCGGCAAGGTACACACCAATGGCATGGAGAATTTCTGGAGTCTCACAGACCGCACGATTAGCGGCACGTATGTTTCCGTTGAGCCGTTCCACTTGTTCCGGTACTTGGATGAGCAGTCTTTCCGGTTTAACAACCGTGGCACTCGCAAGATGCCAGTGGATGACGGCGACAGGTTTTTGATGGTTCTCTCCCAGGTTGCGGGAAAACGCATCATGTACGACCAGCTAACCGGGAAGGAGGGGGTTTCAAGAGAGGTTTTCTAATCTCGGTGGTTGCGTGGGGCGTTTGAAGCGTGGGAAGCGGGCGAAGTCTTAGCCCGCTTTTTCTTTTTGCCATTGGCTTTCTTTTCAGCTTCCACTCTGCGTTTCATCTCTTCAGGCGTCACTGAAAGCACGGTCTTCAGCATGTCTTCAAAGCGCTGGTATTCGGGCGATGTCTCTGAATCGGATTTCATAAAGCCTTTGTGCATTCCTTGTTTCTATCGCTGCAACGCTGTGAGCAGTCCGTTGAAATCCGCGTGAATTCCTTGTGGAATAGCGCAAGAGTTCTAACGATGGTGTTTACTTCGTCACGGTGAACATCAGTTGCTTTGTCTAAGCAGCCATCACAAAAGAATATGCCTGGATTTTTCTTCAGATGGTCATATACTTTTTGCGGATTTTGGGGGCCACTCATTCCGCCACCTCTGCCCGTGGCTTGCTCCAGCGGGCCTTGGCAGCCTCAGAGGCAGACTTGCTGCGCTCTTCTGGCGTCATGTTGGCAGCTCGCTTGGTTCCGCCGATCTTCCCGCCCTTGCTGCCAATCATGGCCATGAGACGGGAGATTTCAGATTTCTTGAGTTTGGGAGTCTCTGTGCGTGAGCGCTTTGGCATACTGATAGGATGCCAGAAAGCAAGGCGAAATGCGAGGGGAATGTTTAGAATTAATTCTGAGGTGTTTTTATGGTGACAACAATAATAGCGCTTACATTGTTGTTTTTAGCGAATAAGCCGCTAGGTAACGCAGGTAACGCAGTAATTCAGCTCTCCGACGTAGTGGTTCAGGATACAGACGTAGGGAGCTAAAAATTAGGCATTCTGGCTCTGGTTAGGCAAGTATATTATTGCCAAAGTTAAGGTCCCCGCGAATGACCACGAATTGTCTCGATTCTTCGTTCACGCCCGCATCACGGGCGCAGCATCAACAAGGCGAATGATACACGAAGATTTGCGAGGCGTCAATAGAGAAAGAGTGTAATTGGGTGTAATTGCGTGTAATTAAAAGTGAGAGTCACTGTGCATAGCATTTTGACTACAAGGGTGAGCTTGGTATTTGGTGCGCCCGGCATCAAAACCATTTGTTGCTGATCAATAGACTTCATCTACGACCATGATCGAAACCCTGTGCCGCCCCTCCGGGGCTTGCGCTCAAATCTTCACGATTCCCAGGGTTCCGCTACGCTCCACCCTGGGCTAACCTCTGGTCGCCCCTCCGGGGCTTGGGTTCATCGTGCTTCCAGGCGATCTTCCTAACCTTAAGTAAACGGTATTGGGGCTACTTTCGGTCAGAGCTGTCCAAATTAGGAGGGAATTCGAACGCCCAAGGTTGATTCTATTGGGATAAAGAGGTGTTGATGGCCCAGATTGAAAACCAGGTTGGTGTGGGGCGAAAGCCGTGATGGGATACAGCTGCTGTCCAAGTTAA
>DASZFU010000070.1:0-36585 GCA_035939495.1 Candidatus Angelobacter sp.
GCCTTCGTTCAACGAGAGCAGCAGCTCTTGCGAGACCGGATCGTTGCGATAATTCTGCTCCAGTATCTGCAGCGTGCGATGGCCCGTAGGATCGCGCAAGATGACCGAATCCGGCTCGATGTGGGCCGTGGCATCGGTGAAGCTCACGCGATTGATTCCGGCTTTCAGCTCCAACGGAATCATCTGCCGCACCACGGCAAAATCGGCGTTGTAAATGGTGAGCGCCGGCTGCTCACCAGAGTTTTTCGCGTGCTCTTGCGTCTGGGCCTGGAAATTCGCCGTCAGAAAGCACACAACAGTCACGAAAGAGATCGTGCGCCGCATATCGTCTCCTCGATTTCGGATGGCAGTACCGGGATTTTTAAGATATCGCCTGAAGTAAAGAACGCATTACCGCAACAAATTTGCATTTTTCTGGAGCAGGGTTGCAGCGTAACGAATAGACACCGTTGTGACTCTCTAAGTTTCTGATGTGGGGCGAATGGCAGGCACACCCTTCATTGTGCGATCATGGGTAGCGTATCAAATTCACCTCTTCGTCAACTGCCGCTCTTCGATCACTGAATTCAGATAGCTCTTCACATTCTCGCTGAGCCGCGAATTCAACAGCACCTCTTTCAATGTTTTGACCGGCAGCTCATTGGCAAACTGAAGCACGCGGGCAAAGGGGGTATTCTCGTTTGCCAGCAGGGCCATCTTGATGTCGGTGCGGCGCGACCATTTCTCATGCCGGCACAGCGCCGCTACCAGCAGTTCGGTTCCTTCTTCGGCGCGCAGGGCTTTGGCAATGTGAACCTCGGTCATTTGCGGATTCACGAGCGCCGCCCGCATGATGCGCTCTTCTTTGTCGAGCAGCAGGGCTGCCGCCACTCTCCCGGAGCACTGCTTAGCCAGCGCGAAGCGTTCTCCGGAAGTGATCGTGCCCAGTCGCCCGATCAGCGTTTCTTCAGCCGCGCGTTTTACATCGGCGGGCACGGCTGGAAACAGGCCCACCTGCATGAGTTCGAAGGCGTAGAGATGCCGGATTACCGGCACCGAGACATGGCGGGGCGTGCGCGGATGCATCACAATCGCCAGCCGCACCTTTCTCTGCTTGGCCACTGCGCTGTTCCGGTTCATCTCTTCCAGGGCCTCGCGAGGCAGGTCGCGGCGATTGAGCAACGCCAGAGCCAGGTCTTCGGTGAGGCGCGCGTCCGCGGCTACTGCAATCAAGACATCGGCAGCCTGCTCATGGATAAGTTGTTCCAGCGAAGCTTCCGGCGGAAGCTTTTTCTTGCCCGGACGATTCGATGGGAGGTTCATTGAGTCATCCCGCGTCCAGCGGCAATTGCCAGCGCACCCAGCACTGGCCTCACCTTGGCCAGGCTAACCACAGCTTTTGAATGCTTGGCTTGCACGGCAGACTGAAATGATTTTTGGAGAACTCGAGACCCCTGGAGCACTCCTCCAGCAATGGCTACTCGGATGGCTTGTTCAGTTGGCCAGAGACGGACAATCACAGCGTTGGCCAGGCCCGCTAGCTCTTGCCCGGCCCGTATCATGATGGTTGCAGCATCTGAATTCCCAGAGTCGGCCGCCTCTGCAACTGCCTTGGCTAGTTCTGAGAACCTGGCCAGCACCCCGGAGTTTGCGATGCGGACCATCTCATCGTGCGCGTTGACCTTCCAACTTTCGGCAACGATGTTGAATATCCCATCGCGCTTGCCTGAATCGTAATCGAGCAACGATGCGGCAACCGCCTCTCTGCCGATCCAGAACGCCGATCCCTGGTCGGAGGCAATCGCCCCCCAACCTCCGGCGCGCACATGTTCGCCGTGTTCATTGACGCCGTAAGCGATGGAGCCTGTTCCGGCGATCACCAGCACTCCCGGACCTCCACCAAATGCCGCGTGATGGGCCACGATGTGATCGCCGATGACTTGCACCTCACAAGCAACAAGCTCATGGATCACATTTTGCACCCAGGACGCATTGCCGGGAACCGAAGCCCCAGAGATGCCGATACAGATTTGCTCCAGGTCACGCGGTGCGACCCCGGCAGATTGGCAAGTACGCAGGATAGTGTCATGCAAGTTGCGTCGAGCTTGCTCGTTTCCCACCTGGGCAACCTTGCAGCTCTCACCTGTGGCCTCGCCCAGCCACGATGCCCCATCGCCGATGGCACAATCGGTCTTGGTACCTCCAGCGTCAATTCCCATGTAGAGTGCCATGGCTAAATACTAATGGCTAACCGCTAAAGGCTAAATACGAATAAGCTAGAAGCCAGTAGCCAGCAGCTAGCAGCTCTTCCATGAACCTCCACAAACTTGATGTAGCCATCATCGCCGTATATCTCGTGTGCATCACGATCTTCGGACTGCGGTTCCGCAAATCTCAGCGATCGTTGCGAGATTATTTTCTGGCGGATCGCGGGATTCCCTGGTGGGCAATATCGCTCTCCATCGTCGCTGCCGAAACCAGCACTCTTACGATCATCAGCACGCCGGGAATCGCTTATGGCGGGAATTTTGGATTTCTGCAACTGGTCTTCGGCTATTTGCTGGGCCGGGTAGTCATTTGCTTGCTACTCATTCCTCAGTACTTTCGCGGCGAAATGTTTACCGCTTATCAGTTGATCGACCGGCGCTTCGGTAAACACCTGCATCGTCTCACTGCCGGTGTATTTCTTTTGACCCGCGCCGCAGCCGAAGGGGTGCGCGTCTGGGCGATCTCCATTGTGATCAAAGAGGCGCTGGGCACCAGCGATATTGCCTCCATCGCCATCATCATGGTGCTGACCCTGATTTACACCTTCGAAGGCGGGCTGGCGGCGGTGATCTGGACCGATGTTATTCAGATGTTCATTTATGTTTCCGGCACCGTGATTGGGTTCGTTACGATCACTCATCTGATACCGGGAGGCTGGCAGGCCATTCATGCCGCGACAGCATCCGCCGGGAAATTGCAGGTGTTTGATTTTTCGTTCACTATTTCCAACACGTATACGTTTTGGGCCGGCCTTGTCGGAGGCATGTTCCTCACCACGGCCAGCCACGGCACAGACCAGCTCCTGGTCCAGCGCCTGCTCGCTGCCCGCAATGAGCGTGAATCGAAGCTGGCGCTCCTCTCCAGCGGAGTTATCGTTCTGGCGCAATTCACATTGTTTCTGCTGGTAGGCGCAGGGCTGTGGGTATTTTATCGGCTCTATCCTCCAACGACAGCGTTCGCCAGCGCAGACACAGACAAGATTTTTCCGAGGTTCATTGTCCAGCACATGCCGCATGGAGTTTCCGGTCTTCTCATCGCTGCGATTTTGGCTGCTGCCATGTCAAACCTCAGCGCTGCTTTGAACTCGCTATCCTCCACCACCGTAATGGATTTTTATGCTCGAATTCGGCCCGCGGCCTCGGACCGGAATCGAGTTTCTTTTTCGCGCGGCGCAACCTTGGTCTGGGGAGTCGTTCTTTTTGCCTTGGCCATGGCCTCCCGCGGCAGGGGCAAAGTGCTGGAGACCGGACTTAGGATTGCCTCGGTCGCCTACGGAGGCTTGCTGGGTGTGTTCCTGTTGGGTGTGGTGACAAAGCGGGCCAGACAGACCGGCGCTATGATCGGTATGATCTGCGGGTTAGCCCTTAACTTGTACATATGGCTTTGGACCAAGCTCCCGCTTACCTGGTACGTAACCGTGGGCACGCTGACGACTTTCGTTGTAGGCTATCTCACAAGTCTGCTGGAGACCGATGCCCAACAACCGTGAACTGGTTCGCGATCTCAATGCCTGGCACTCCATTGCAATTGTTGCCGGGACAATCATCGGCAGCGGTATCTTTCTCGTTCCCAGCGAGATGATGCAGGCGGTTGGAACCGCCAAGCTGGTTTATCTGGCCTGGATCGCCGGCGGCCTGCTCTCTTTTTTTGGTGCGCTCACCTATGCCGAGTTGGGAGCGATGCGGCCCTGGGCCGGCGGAGAATATGTCTATGTGCGCGATGGTTACGGTCCCCTGGCCGGCTTTCTCTATGCCTGGACATGGTTCCTGATCGCCAAGCCAGGCTCGATCGCCACCATCACCGCCGGCATTGTGCGCGTGTTGGGTAGTTTTTCGTCCTTCAGTTTTCTTCCGCATCCGCTGCTTACGTGGCATATCAGCGCTAACCACGTTTTTACGTTCAACTACGGGCACCTGGTTGCAATCTTCGCGACCATCCTCATCTCTGGAATCAACTATGTCGGCGTGCGCAAGGCGGGAAACTTTCAGCTTGCGTTTACCGTGCTGAAGGTGGTGATGATCGTCTTCATCATTGCGGTGGTCTTCGCCATGGCCTCCGGAAGCTGGACCAACTTCGGCTCGCAATTCGCCGGAGCCACAGGAGGCATGGCTGGTTTCATGGCCGCACTGGTGGCGGCGCTGTGGGCTTATGACGGCTGGAACGATCTCAACATGGTCAGTGGAGAGGTACGGAACCCGGAGCGAAATATCCCTCTAGCCTTGATTGTAGGTGTCATGCTGGTAGCGGTGTTGTACATGGGCACAAATGCCGCCGTGCAATACGCTATGCCCGCCACCGCCATGGCCAAATCCGAAGTGCCGGCCTCTGATGCCACGCAGCTCGCAATCGGTTACCGGGGAGCTCTCCTGGTCTCCATCGGCATGATTCTCTCGATGCTTGTGGGCTTGAACGGTACGGTCATGAGCGGAGGCCGCATTCCCTTCGCCGTGGCCCGTGATGGCTATTTCTTCAAAGCGCTGGCCCAGGTCCATCCGCGATTTCACACGCCCGCCCCAGCCATTGTGGTTCAGGCCATCATGGCGATTATTCTGTTGCTGATTGTTGGAGCCTTCAAAGACTTGTTCTCATTGACGATCTTTGCAGAATGGCTTTTCTACATGCTTGCCGCCAGCACTATCTTCATTTTTCGCAAGCGCGAACCGGACAAGCCGCGCCCCTATCGTACTTGGGGATATCCGGTTGTGCCGGCGCTCTTCATCGTAGCCGCAGCGATATTGTTGTATTACACCTTCACCAGCAAATTGGTGAACTCCAGTATCGGCCTGGGAGTAATTCTGCTGGGTGTCCCGGTCTACTTCTATTTTGCAAGGCGCAAAACCCAGGAACCAGCGTGATGCTCATCATCTTTTACGTCACATTGAAGCTTGCAGCCTATTCATCATTGCATCAGGCGGAGTCGATTACGCGCTGCCAGTTGGGCGTTTTCTGTGCTGAATGCCTCTATTGAATCGTTTTAAGGAAAAGCGTACTCTTTCATCGTAAGATTAGGGAGAGCGATGACCAGCAGCCTGCCGAAAGCGCCTCATCCAGCCAAGTGGGTACCCACGCTCTACTTTGCCGAGGGTTTGCCATTTTTCGCTGTGGCTACCATTGCCAGCCTCATGTACAAGAGCCGGGGCGTTCCAAACGATGTCATCACCTCCTATACCAGCTATTTGGGAATCTTCTGGATATGGAAATTCCTCTGGAGCCCTTTTCTCGAAGCGTTCAAAACCAAGAAATTTTTCGTGTTGCTCTTTCAGGCGGCTGGCGGCCTTAGCCTGGCGCTGTTGGCGCTGACGTTGCCGCTGCCTCACTATTTCACGTACACCATCGCCTTACTGGCGGTCGTGGCTTTTTCTTCGTCGACACATGACATTGCCGCCGATGGGTTGTATATTGCCAGCCTCTCGTCCAAAGAACAGGCAGCATGGGCCGGGTGGCAAGGAGGCTTCTATAACGTCGCGCGTTTCTTTTCCCAGGGCGGCTTGATCATCCTGGCCGGCTATCTTGAGAAACATTTGGGAATTACAACTGCCTGGATGATCGTCTTCGGTGGGCTGGGCGCGATCATGCTACTGCTCAGCTTCTATCACTCCTGGGCGCTTCCAAAGATTGAAACAGAACGGCATTCTGAAAGCATCCGCGACATTCTTACAACCTTGTGGGACGTGATTGTTACATTCTTCAAGAAACCCAACATCTGGGTGCTGATCGTCTTCATCATCCTGTATCGTGCTGGGGAAGGCCAGGTCGTGAAAGTGGGTCCGCTATTCTTGCGCGATGCTGTCTCCACTGGAGGACTGGGGCTCTCCACCGATCAGGTCGGAGCGGTCTACGGAACAGTTGCCAGCCTGGCCTTCATCGGCGGAAGCATTCTTGGCGGATATTTCACGTCGTGGCTCGGGCTCAAGCGTGCCTTGTTCTTTCTGGTGTGCGCGATGAATCTTCCCAACCTGGCTTACGTCTTCCTCAGCGTCTATCATCCGGCCAACACGATCGCGATTGCCACGGCTCTCAGCGTCGAGATGTTTGGTTACGGCTTTGGCTTTGTTGGAGTAATTCTGCTGATGATGCAGGAGATCGCGCCCGGGAAGTACCAGACTTCTCACTATTCTCTGGCCAGCGGCGTCATGCAGGCCGGATTCGTCTTGTTCGGCTGGATGAGCGGCAAGATCCAGATGAGAATCGGTTATCAGTCATTCTTCATTTGGGTGCTGATTTCAGCTATACCAGCCCTGATTCTTTCGCGCTTCATTCCCATCCGCGGAGGGACTCAAGTACCGGCGGCGGCCCAGGCCGCCGAAGTATAAGTCCACACACAAACGACTTTGGAGCATGAATGCCATTGACACTGGAACAAGCTGCCGGACAGCAATTCCTTCTGAGCTTCACCGGTAAGCTACAGCCTCCACCCGAGATTTTGGACATCATCCGGCGCCAGCACATTGGCGGCATTGTTCTTTTTCGCCACAAGAACATGGGAACACTTGCCGAACTGCGCAATCTGGCGGCCTCGTTACAGAAGGCTGCGGCTCTGGCAAAACAGCCTCCGCTGCTGATCGCCGTCGACCAGGAAGGCGGCCAACTCATGGCCATTGGCGAAGGCACGCCGTTTCCCGGCAACATGGCCTTGGGCGCTACACGGTCGGAAAAGCTGGCCTACAAAGTAGGCCAAGCCATCGGACGCGAGGTGGCTGCCGTTGGCGTCAACGTGGACTTCGCACCCGTCTGCGACGTCAACAACAATCCCATAAACCCGGTTGTTGGCACGCGTTCTTTCGGAGAAGACCCCGCGCTTGTGGGGCGCTTGAGCGCAGCGTTGATCAAAGGATTGCAATCGTCGGGAGTCGCAGCTACCGCCAAACATTTTCCTGGGCATGGCGATGTGGGGAGCGACTCGCATCACAGCGCGCCTGTAGTTCCACACGATGCCCGGAGGATTGCGCGCATCGAACTCCCTCCGTTCCGCGCTGCCATCAAAGCCGGTGTGCGTTTGATCATGACTGCGCACATCATCATGCCCGCGTTGAACGGTGGAACGGACCAGCCGGCCACCGTATCACCAACAATCTTGCGAGATCTGTTGCGAAAGAAGCTTGGCTTTCGAGGCTTGATTGTGGGCGATGCGATGGACATGCACGCCATGGAACAAGGTCCCGGTTACATTGCGGAAGCTATGGCCGCAGTTGCCGCCGGCCTTGACCTGGTGCTGCTGAACCATGATCTTTCCAGGATCGAGGCAGCCTTTGCCAACATCGTACATGTCGCGAAGCGCGGTTTGCTCTCGTCGCAGGAAATCCATGCTTCAGCGCAACGTATTCTGGCGCTCAAAGGCCGGCTCAGTAAGACGAAGCAGCCACCCCTTAGCGTCGTCGCTTGCCGCGAGCATCTGCTGCTTGCCCGGCAGGTCGCGGAGAAATCAATCACTCTGGTGCGCGACACTGCGCGGCGCTTACCTCTGCACCTTCGTCCTGATGCCAGGATTGCCGTGGTAGTGCCTCGTCCGGAGGATCTGACTCCGGCGGACACATCGTCGTATGTGACCCCGGCCTTGGCAGCCGCAATCAGACGCTATCATCCACAGGTTGATGAGTTTCTCATCGCGATGAATCCCGAATCGGGAGAAGTGAAGTCACTCCGGGAAAAACTCAAGAGTTACGATCTGGCGATTGTGGGCACAATCAATGCCACGGCGTATCGGGGCCAAGCAGACTTGGTGAATGCTGTGCTCAAACAGGGAACACCCTTGATCACGGTCGCATTACGCATGCCTTACGATCTCGGTGTTTATCCTGAAACGCACACGTATGTATGCACATATAGCATTCTGGAACCTTCGATGGATGCTCTAGCAGCCGCGCTTTGGGGGGAAATTCCGTTTGAGGGACGACTTCCTGTAACGATTCCACAGAGGCTTTGATTTTCAATTACCCAATTACCAAGTTACTCAATTACCAAATCTTCTCACGCCACTTCGTCTTTGCTCTCCGCGTCGGCGCCGGCACTTGGCTCCTGCTTTTGTTGAGGCATCTCAATGACTCGCTTCTCAATCGGCTCTGGTTGTGACTGTTGATTACCCAGCAGGAGGTCTGCATATCCTAGATAGTGTGCAACGTAGACCTGCTCCTCGTGATTTAGGGTGGGATCAAGTTCGATCATTTTTTCCTCGGGTCCCCTGACAGTTTCGGGCATCCCATCCCTCTTCTTGAATGGAAGGAGGTTCTTGATGTCGAAAGACTTGATGATCCCCATGTCGTAAGGTCCCCGAAAACGGTTATTGTTATGTTGGATGCCAAGGGTCTCGGTAGGATGTCCTGATTCAAATCCGCTAAACTGATGCAAGTGCCTGTCCAGCAGAAACTTGGCTTGATTGCCGGCAACGGAGATTTCCCTCTGCTGCTGCTCGATGCTGCCCGCGCTCAGGGTGCGGAGGTGGTAGTTGCGGCAATTCGCGAAGAAACTTCTCCACAAATAGAACAGCGGGGTGCTTCCGCCGTCTATTGGCTGTCTCTGGGAGAACTGGGCAAGCTGATTGACACCTTCAAGAAGGAAGGTGTTCACACCGCCATCATGGCTGGACAGGTCAAGCACAAACAGATTTTTTCCAGCATCCGGCCGGATTGGCGTCTCGCTAAGGTACTGTTCTCGCTGGCCACACGCAATACTGATTCCCTTATCGGGGCAGTGGCCAAGGTGCTTGCCGAAGAAGGCATCAACCTGATCAGCTCCACCCGTTATCTCGAACCGCTCCTGGCTCAACCGGGAGTGCTCACCCTACGCCACCCTACTGAGACCGAACAGAAGAATATTGAGTACGGCCGCATGGTGGCACGGCATCTTGCTCAATATGACATTGGCCAGACTGTAGTCATTGCGGAATCTGCTTGCGTCGCGGTTGAGGCCATGGAAGGCACCGACGCGACCATTTTGCGCGCCGCCGAGATCATGAGCAGCACGGCAACATCCGATGACGCGATGCTAAGCCGCCATCTCACGGTGGTAAAGGTAGCCAAGCCCAACCAGGATATGCGCTTCGATGTTCCTGTAATCGGAGTAAAGACTATCAACACGATGAAGCAGGCAGGTGCAACCTGCCTTGGCGTCGACGCGGGCCAATGTCTGCTGCTGGGAGGTCCAGCGGTGATTCAGGCAGCCAATGAGGCGAGTATCACGATCGTCGCTGCATCAGAGCCCATGAATGAGAAGAATGTATGAATTCCTTACTCATTCCTGGCTGATCGTCATCGTCTGATCGATGCTGATGATCTTGGGCATGCCTGGATCGGAACCGGTGTAAGTAGCCACGATGCGAAACGAGCTGTCGCTCACTTCGGCTGAATAGTTATAAGGGCCGCGATTGTCGGTACCTAAATACAGATCTCCGGAAGAGCGTAACGCATCCAGCGAGCCATACCCTGAATGGGCGACACTGTAACTGCGCTCGGCCCGGGCAATGTTCATCAAGTCTCTCTTGATCGCCGTGACTTCCACGCGAGCCAGCGGATTGGCCGATCCACCCGGATTCTCGCTCTGCATCTGGCGCGTATAGATGTATGCGCCCGCAGCCAGCACCAAGATGAGTCCAAGAAATCCAAACATGCGGCTCATAAGATAGGCTCCTTTCCATCCTCGCCAATTCTAGACTTGGCGGTATTCAATTGCCTCTGAGAGAATCAAAGATTGCAAAACCAAAGTCCAATCAAGGTAGCGGTCGTAGGTGTCGGCGCTTTCGGCAAGAACCATGCTCGCGTCTATCACGAACTCCAGCATCAGGGAGTGGGAGTAGAACTGGTTGCCGTGGTTGATGCAGATCAGGCCCGGGCGCAAGCGGTAGCCGGGGAGTTCGGATGTAAAGCATTTTCGATCCCCGAGGAATTGCGAGGCCGGGTAGACGCAGCTTCGGTGGCCGTGCCTACCATGCATCATCTCAAAGTCGCTGCGGGCTTGATGGCTGGCGGCATCGACGTACTCATTGAAAAACCCCTGACCACCACTTTAGACGAGGCAGACGAACTCATCCGTCTGGCCAACGCAAATCACCGCATCGCCCAGGTCGGACACCTGGAGCGTTTCAATCCCGCAGTTCGAGCGACGCTGCCGCTCATTACCCGGCCCATGTTTTTTGAAGTGCATCGGTTGAGCCTCTTTACGCCGCGCAGCCTGGATGTAGACGTAATCCTGGACCTGATGATCCACGACATCGACATCGTGCTGTCGCTGGTGAATTCGCCTATCCGGGAAATCCGTGCGGTCGGCCTTGCGGTCGTCAGCGGCAAGGTTGACATCGCCAACGTGCGCATGGAATTCGAATCCGGGTGTGTGGCCAATTTCACGGCCAGCCGCGTGAGCACCGAACGGGTGCGCAAGGTACGCTTTTTTCAGCCTCATGAATACATCTCGATCGACTACAGCCGCCAGGATGTATTGCAACTTCGAGTTGCTTCCGAGCACAAGCTCTCTCCGGAAGAACTCCAAGCTTTAGCAAAATCTCCGGTGCCGATTCCTGGCGTCCTGATGAACCGGCCCTCCATCCAACAGGAAGAACCGCTGCGGGCTGAAATTGAATCTTTTATTGAGGCCGTTCGCCTGCGTAGCAAGCCGGCCATCCCACTGGAAGACGGACGGCGTGCACTGGCTACTGCTCTGAATATCATTTCTGCCATCGCCGAACACAGCCGGCGGGCCGGTCTCAGCTCTTTGTAAAGCTTTTGTAAAGCTTGCAGCCAGCTTGCCTTACTCTTATTTGGGTTTTTGCACTAGATTACAGGGAATTTACAACCCATTGGTGCATGGAACCCTCGCAACAGGCGTTCTTAATGAGAAAATAGAAAACATAGGCGTGAAAGTGCCAAGTCTAGGAAGTCAGGTGTTGGTTTGACCCCCGTCATGGAAGCTCCGGTTCATGAACCAGAAAAGTCGCCTGCAACCTCGGAAGAGCTCCATTTACTGATCAGTGAACTGGACGACGAAATTACACGGTATCGCAGACGGGAGGCGGCATGGGTTTCGATTGTTCTACATGCAATCTTTTTCACCGCTGTGCTTACCTCGCCCAAGTGGCTGCCTAGCAGGATTGTCATCCGTCCAGCCAATGACACGCATAAGCAAACAACATTTTTGACTCTGGCTAACGATGCGCAGCGCGTGAAACCACCGAAGACCGACATAATTTCCGACAAGAACCGCAGCGCGCAAACTCGGGTGCCTGTCCCGAATCGAGAGGCACTCCGTAAGCTGCTGGCGTCGCAGCGTCCTGGACCTCCAGCACGCCCTGTGCCTGCGCCAGCACCGCCGCAAATGCAACAGCCGGCTCCACCAGCAGAGCAAAACCAAAGTGTTGCCAACGCTACCCCGCCACAACCACAACCATCGCAGACGCCCGCGATACAAAACCCGGCCCCTGCCACCCCAGCGTCGAACCCATTTAAGGTTGGCTCGCCCGGATCGGTCGTGCAACAAGCCATACAATCTTCCGCAGGAAGTCACGGTTCGAGTCGGGTGCGCTTTGGCGGCGACTACGGAGTACGCCACGAGCGAAACTCAGATCCACACGGTGATCTGGAGATTCTGAGCGACACCATGGGCGTTGATTTTGGCCCTTATTTGCAACGTGTCGTTTATCAGGTGCGAGAACATTGGTACAACCTGATTCCCGAATCGGCAAAAGCGCCGCTCATGAAAAAGGGCAAATTGGCGATTGAGTTTGCCATTCTGAAAGATGGCAGGGTTGCCGGTCTCAGGATCGTCGCCGGATCCGGCGACGATGCGCTGGACCGCCCGGCCTATGGAAGCATCACCGGGTCAAATCCATTTCCTCCTCTACCCAACGAGTTCAAAGGGCAGTATCTTCAGCTTCGGTTCAAGTTTTATTACAATCCAGACAAATACGATCTCGACTAAGCTTTACGGGCCATCATCTGTATCAACATTCGTTGCACAAACGGCATATAGATGAGCGCCGCCGCCGCACCCAAAGCGAATCCCAGCCCGATGCGGTCTGCTATCAGGAATGGCGACAAAGCCCAAAGCATGTCGAGAATAAACAAGGCAGGAAAAAGGACGCGGTACTTTTCCGCCAGCAGATGATAATCGAATGCGGTGGCGGTTGTGAGATACAGGCGGACGGCAACGCCAAGCAAAGCAGTAACCAGGTAGACCACAAAGAGCATATTGCCGGCGGAACTCCAGACCCGGTGCGCCGACTCTGAAAGCCGGTCTAATCGGAACAGCGCGGAAAGATAAAAGATCAGGTACATGATCTGGCAAAGCGTAAATAAGACCCTGATCGTCGGGCGGCCGGCGCGAGGCAACTCCGGCTCCGGCACTTCCAGCCATGACTTGCGTCGCGCTTGCTCCTGGACCGCGGACTCCGTAACAGGAGCTGCAGGGTCGGCCGCAAGCGTGTGAACTGGCGTTGCAACCACTTTCGGTTGTTCCACCTTGGGCTGTTCAGCTTTCGGTTGTTCGAGCACGGCTTCTGCATCGCCTAAAAAGCGATATCCTCGCTTGGCGATGGTTTCTACATATTTCGGCTTGCTGGCCGAATCCCCCAGGACATCCCGTAATTTGACCATGGCGGTATTCAAGCCATGATCAAAATCCACAAAGGTATCTTCGGGCCAAAGCCGCTGCCGCAACTCTTCCCGGGTGATCACTTCCTTGGGGCGCTCCAGCAGCGCCACGAGGACCTGAAAAGGCTGCAACTGCAATTTCAAGCGAGCGCCATGGCGGCGCAACTCTGCGGCCCGCAGGTCGGCTTCAAAATCGTCAAACTTATATTTAAGAACGGTCGACATGGAAAAAGGCAATTATAAGCATTACGCGTCTTTTATTTTTCCAGCAAGCCGGGCGGCCAATAAAGACATACTTCGATTAGGGAAAGTCCGGTTGAACGCCGAAAGGCGTGGAAGCTTCCAGGAATGCCAGCTACGATCTCTATTCGTTCTCTTGGAGGCGAATCATCCTTGCCGGGCTGTTGAGCCGCTGTTGTTTTGCTCTCCCGATAGAATGACTGGGATGGAAGTCCACCGGCAACGGATCATCGGCTTGGCCATTATTGTCCTGCTGATTTTGCTGTTTGTAATTCTGCGTCATCTGTGGAGTGCGGCTTGAAACTGCCTTTGCTGGTAGCCATTCTTGGCCCCACCGCCAGCGGAAAGACCCCGCTCTCGTTGTTTCTTGCTGAACAGCTACAGGGCGAAATCATCAGTTGCGATTCGGTGGCCGTCTATAAGGAATTCGAGATTGGAGCAGCCAAGCCTTCCCACGAAGAGAGACTCAAGGCGCCGCATCATCTGCTTGACGTAGTCTCGCCCGTCGAAATTTTTACAGCGGGCGATTATTCCCGTGCTGCCCGCCTTGCGCTTGAAGAAGTCCGCTCGCGCCACCACCTGCCCATTGTCGTAGGCGGTACCGGGCTTTATCTCCGCGCATTATTCGAGGGACTCTTTGCCGGCCCCCCTCGCTCAGAAGAATTGCGGCAGCGTCTGCGCGAACGCGCTACGGAACGAAGCCCCGAATATCTGCACAAGATACTGCAGAGGCTCGATCCTGTGGCCGCCCAAGGGATCCATTTCAATGATGCCGCTAAGACGATCCGAGCCGTGGAGATTTGCCTCAGCTCCCGCCGGCGCATGACCGATCTGTGGCAGCAAGGCCGCGCTCCACTCCAGGGATTTCGCATCATGCGCCTGGGATTGAATCCCGATCGCGAAGCGCTTTATCAGCGCATCAACATTCGCGCGCAACAGATGTTTCACAATGGCTTGGTCGAAGAGACACGCGCCCTGGTTGAACGTTACGGCGGCTGTGCTAATGCTCTGAATTCGCTCGGATACAAACAAGCAATGCAGCATCTTCGGGGAGAACTCACGCTCGAGCAAGCCATCACGCTGGCTCAGCAAGGCCATCGCAACTATGCCAAACGGCAAATGACCTGGTTCCGGCGCGAACCGGATGTTCACTGGATTTCAGGTTTTGGATTTGTAGACGATGTTCAGCAGCAAGCCCTGAAAATTGTTCGCGAAAATCTCAACGGAACGTGAAGGAAGCCCCCTCTGAGCCGCTCAAAAAAACTTATGCGTGGCTGCGAATTTTGTTGACAAGATAAACTCTGCTACCTCAATATCTTGTATATAGCCTATTGGCTCATCTAGTGGTTGGGCTTACTGATTTGGAAACCGCCCGAAAACTAGAATTCTTTAAGGAGGACTTTCAAATGGCTGCGAAAAAGAAAGCGGCAAAAAAGAAAGTTGCCAAGAAAAAGAAGTAGCACTGTAGCGGAGCAAAGTCTCCGTTATTTCAAGGGAAAATAGTTGTGACGGGTGTTCAAATCGAACACCCTTTTTTGTTGGCGCGTGAGCTATAGAACATTTAATTCAGTTGACGCATTTCTTCTGGCGAAATAATATCCGCTCAGCCCCTTCGTCCACACGGACGCAAATGCATAAAACTGCCAAGAAACCTGCACGCAAGACGGCTTCGGTCGAAGTCCTGATTCCAGACAAGCTCTACTTCCGCATCGGCGAGGTCAGCCGTTTATGCGGCCTGCCTGCTTATGTACTGCGTTTTTGGGAAACTGAGTTCCCTCAATTGAAACCCACCAAGAGCAGCACGGGCCAGCGCATGTACCGGCGCCTGGATGTTGAGAACGTTTTGCACGTCAAGAAGCTTCTCTATGAAGAAGGGTTTACCATCGCCGGCGCGCGGCAGCATCTGCGCGCTGAGGTAAGAAAGAAGCAAAACCCTTTGCCGTTTGCTGCTCGGTCGGAAGACAACCTGACACAGATCAAGCAATTGCGGCAGGGACTCAAAGAGATTTTGGGATTGCTTTCTGCGAAGCGGAAGGAAGGAATCGGATAATTTGCTCCTGGAGGGCAACTCCGCGCTGGGCTTCTTGGGGGCTTCCCGAAGGGCAGAAAATGCAAATGTTTTGTAAATTTCTCCGGGATATCCCTAAACGGCTTACGTCTTCAGAAATGTGAGCTGCATCCAAAAAAGTGGCTATAATAGTTTAAGCTCACCTTTTGGCGCGTGATTCGTCTTAGGTGTAAAGGTATTCAATGTCCAAAAAACTGCAA
Source organism: Candidatus Angelobacter sp. (assembly GCA_035939495.1). Lineage (GTDB taxonomy): Bacteria > Acidobacteriota > Terriglobia > Terriglobales > Acidobacteriaceae > Angelobacter. The sequence continues at coordinate 15,330 of DASZFU010000070.1, forward strand.
GTTCTTCTGCTCACCAGTTCCCTTGTCATCATCGTGTTTGCGGTCGTCGGCGGCCTGGGCGTACATGCCTCAACCAGCGTCAATGCAGACGGCGCATATACCCATATGACGGTGTATAGCGAGGTGCTGTATCGCATCCGCACCGAATATGTGGAAGAGCCAAATATGTCTACGGTGACCAACGGCGCCCTGCACGGGTTGCTGGAGTCGCTGGATGCTAACTCCAGCTATCTAAGCCCGGCCGAGTACAAGGTCTTCAAGCAGAAGAAAGCAGAGGGCAAAGCCAATATCGGCGCGGTGGTTTCCAAGCGCTTCGGATACGCAGCAGTCGTCTCGGTGATTCCAGGCGGCCCCGCGGACAAAGCCAACATCAGCGGTGGCGATATTATTGAAACCATCGACGGCCAGAACTCCCACGACCTGTCATTAGCGGAGATCAAGAGCCGGCTCGTAGGAGATGTGGGATCGCGCGTTGAATGTTCTATCATTCGCGCCCGTAAGGTGGAGCCGCAAAAAGTCACGATCATCCGTGAGATTGTGAGCGCTCCGGCAGTAAAAGCTCAAATGCTTTCCGATAACACCGGCTACATCAAGTCGGTCGTGCTTACCAAAGACAAAGTCCAGGAGGTCGCCGACAAGATCAAGTCCCTGCAAAAAGATGGGGCCAAGAAGCTGGTGCTTGATCTGCGCAATACGGCTGAAGGCGATGAGGAAGCGGGCGTGGCCACCGCTAATCTTTTCCTGAACAAAGGATTGATCGCATATCTCCAGGGACAGAAATACCCCAAAGTCACCTACAACGCGGAAGCTGATAAAAAGGTCACCGACCTGCCGCTGGTAGTGCTTGTCAACCGTGGGACCGCCGGCGCTGCCGAAATCGTGGCCGCGGCTATCCTCGAGAACCAGCGTGGAGATGTTTTGGGCGACAAGACATTTGGCGATGGATCGGTGCAAAAACTCCTCGAAGTTCCGGATGGCTCAGCCCTGATCCTCTCGATTGCCAAGTATTACACGCCACAGGGCAAGATCATCCAAGAGACCGGGATTACCCCCAATATCCAAGTTGCCGCCGTAGACGATCTCCTGCTTCCTGACGATGAAGACAACAGCGCCAACCCGGAAGAGAATCAGAAACCGCAATCGAAAGAAGATGAGCAGCTTCGCCGGGCAATCGAGGTGCTGAATAATAAGGCGAAGAAGGCAAGCTAGAAAATTGCCATAATTGCCATAATTTGTAATTGCCAAAATTAAATCCAGAGTTAATTCACACCGATGAGTTCGGGTGCTCCGGAGCGGTTCTGCCTTCATCCGATCACCCGATGAACAGTCCCGCTGAAGTGCGCTGCAATAGACGAGCTGCGCTGAAATAGGCTGTACTGAAAGGTGTTAGCCGAGGCCGCCTGCACTGAGACGCAGCCGAAGTGATCACCCGATGAACCGATCACTCGATCACCCGATTCCTCTAGACATCCACGCTCACCAATCGCTATAACAATCAGTCCTATCTCCTGAGGAGTTGCCATGTATCGTCACATTCGACCGATTACCCTGAGCCTTTGCATTCTTGTCACACTTCTGGCGTTTGCGCAAAAGCGCTCGATCACCGAGAAAGACCTCTTCCAATTCAACTGGGTCGGCGATCCCCAGATTTCGCCCGATGGGTCGCGTGTGGCGTTCGTCAAGGTGGCGGTCAGTGACAAGAAAGATGGCTACGATACCTCCATTTGGAGTGTCTCGATCCGGGGTGACGAGCAGCCGGTCCGCATCGGCAGCGGTAACCATGATTCTTCGCCGCGTTGGTCGCCTGACGGCAAATGGCTGGCATTCATCCGCACTCCCGATGCTCCTCCTCCGGCGGCTGGCGCCGGCCCTGGAGGTCCAACCCGGCCTTCCGGACCACAACTCTACATGCTGCCTACGAACGGAGGCGAATCCTGGAAGGTGACCGACCTGCCTCGAGGGGTGGGTGGGCCAGTGTGGTCGCCCGATAGCAAGATGATCGCCTTTTCCAGCACGACTTCTCCAGAAGATCTGGCCAAGCAAAAGGGCAAGAAAGACAGCCCTGATCAGAAGACCGGAGAAAACAAAGAGCAGGCCTCTGAAACCAAGCCGGAGTCTGAACATGAGAGCGATGTAAAGGTAATCACACATTCCGTGTATCGCATTAATGGCGGAGGTTATCTCGATCCGAAGCATCCCGCCCATATTTGGGTAATTCCGGCTCCGCGCAGCTCAGAGGATTCAGTCAAACCCAAGCAGCTCACCAGCGGACCTTTTTCCGAAGGAGGGATTCTCTGGACGAAAGACAGCAACAAGATCTACTTCAGTACCACGCGTGTGCACGATCCTTCCTATGATCTGCCGCATACGGACATCTATTCTGTTGCTGCTTCCGGCGGAGAGCCACAGAGGGTGCTGAGCATCAATCTGGGAATAAGCGAAGCATCTCTCAGCCCTGATGGCAAACGTCTTGCCTTCTGCGCTTCGGCCAATGAGCCAGTACAGTCTTATACCGAGCCTGATCTATGGGTAGTTGATCTCGCTGCCGGGGCGCAGCCACGCAACCTGACAACGAATTACGACTTCGACGTATGCAGCGGCGTAGGAGGCGATCAGGGCACTCCTCGGGCCGGTGGCGGCGATCAGGTCCTCTGGACACCCGATGGCAACTCGCTCGTTGTAATTACCGCCAGAGAGGGCAGAGCCAATCTGGTGCAGTTTGATGTTGCTTCCGGAAAGCCAACAGAGATTACCAAAGGCAACCAGGCTGTAGAACATTTCCGGGCGATGAATGATGGTTCGAAATTCGTGGTCCTGATCTCCACGCCCACGAACATTGGCGACCTCTTTGTGGTGGATCGTTCCGGCAAACAACTCGCGCAGATCACGCGCATCAATGACAAACTTTTTTACCAACTCAACATACCTGCGCCGGAAGAAATCTGGTACAACAGCTTCGATGGCAAGCGGATTCAAGCCTGGATCCAGAAGCCGCCGGATTTCGATTCGTCCAAGAAGTATCCGCTCATCCTCGATATTCATGGCGGACCTCATACCGCCTACGGCTTCGTCTTCGATCATGAATTCCAGTGGATGGCCGCCAAAGGCTACGTCGTGCTCTATCCCAATCCCAGAGGCAGCACCAGCTACGGCCAGGAATTCGGCAATATCATTCAATACAACTATCCCGGGGACGACTTCCGCGATCTCATGAGCGGCGTGGACGAAGTCATCAAACACGGCTACATCGACACAACAAAACTGGGTGTAACCGGAGGCAGTGGAGGCGGTCTTCTCACCAACTGGGTCATCGGCCATACCGACCGCTTTGCCGCAGCCGTAGCCCAACGTGACATCGCCAGTTGGGCCGCCTGGTGGTACAGCGCCGACTTTACTCTCTTCCAGCCGTCATGGTTCAAAGGCGCTCCATTCCAGGATCCCGAAGACTTCGTCAAGCGCTCACCAATTACCTACATCCAAAACGTAAAAACCCCGCTCATGCTGATTCTGGGCGAAGCCGACTACCGCACGCCACCCGAAGCAGGAGGCGAGGAGATGTTCCGCGCCCTGAAGTTCCTGAAGAAACCGGTAGTCATGGTGCGCTTTCCCGGCGAATCTCACGAGCTCTCACGCTCCGGCCAACCCTGGCACCGCATCGAGCGCCTGCAACACATCGTAGGATGGTTCGACAAATATCTCCAGGGCATTCACAAACCGGAATACGACGAGGCGACCGGAGGCGAAGTTAGTATCAAGTCGGAGGATTTGGGGGATGAGCTGCGTTAGAATTAAGAAAACGTTCATCAGCTTTGTCCGCGCGGACAGCAAACGCATCCCTCTACCGTAGCGGAAGTGACACAGCCAAAATCTGAACCCAAGTTACGTTTGCGCGCGTCCCAAGTCCTGGTAGGCTAGCTTAGCTAGTGCGATAGGCAGAGACCATGCAGAAGATTGAACCGATAAATGAGAAAGAAGCGGGTTGGATAAAAGCTCAGCTTAACAATGCCTCCAAGTTTGTGGAAGGCTTTTCTCCCTCTGACAGCGGACATCCGCTTACTTTAGCCGCCCTCGACCGGGCCTTTGCCGCGTGGGTCGCGTCAGGACCATCGGAGACAGATTTGGTTAATGCGATTGTCAACTACGTAGGTATAGCTTTTGGCCAAGCTCTCGCTGATGGGCTTGGGCTTAAATGGGTTATCGCTACGGATGATCGCGGCTCGGACTTGGCAGTTCTCGGTTTTCCAGAACAAGGGGACATTCTAGTCTACCCAGCAAATTTTGTTGCCAAAAGATGGGAACGGCGCGAAACCAACTTCCTTGAGGAAGCATACCGTCAGATCACGAATGACGTCGGTGCAATTGCCCGACGACGGCAGATCTCTTAGTCAAGGCGATTTAGTAAGCGCGAGAGTATGTTTCCGCGCTTCTTCCAAGGACATTACCGGTGATCCTGGAGCCAATCTTTGGATCGTGTTGATAATAGCAGTCTTCCCGCCATAGAAGGAATCGTCAAAAAGTTTTATGTCCAAGGCTGCGCAGTAACGCTCCAACATTTCTCCAGTAAAACGACTAGCTATGCGACGTGCTTTGTACTTCTCCAGCTCTTCAAAAGGTTGTTCTGTGCCGTCGGCTGAGAACAGCCAGGAACCGCCATCATTCATGGCTACGACAGCCCTTTCTTGATTCAACCAATTTACTTGATGAGTCGTGAACATTCTAAAACTTACAATCCCATAAATCCTAAGAGCATCTGGGTCTTTCGTTGCGCTACGATCAGGAGCACAATGAACCACCACGCCTTTACACGGAACAATGGTGCACAGGTGACCAACATGGCTCTCTGGGTCGCTCATCCGAAGGCCGTTGTCGAAAAACGCTGTCCATCGCGAATGTGTTTCGATTAGAAGGACCTTGTTCGGGGGCGTAGTCAAGGGCTGCAAATGTTCCAGCGCATCCGATAACGATCCTATCAGTAGTTCGTGCTGAGGCTGTCGCCCCAACCCTGCTCCCAGTTCTGACTGCCATTTAAGGAAAACCTCTAGCAGTCGTTCAAAGGGTGCTTCAAGAAATCCGACTTGGTAAGTCAGCGGAACAAAACTCTGTCCCAGCAATGTTGTTGAGTGCATTTTCACTTTATGATCTTGACAGTTGTCTTGGCATTTGGATCATTTGTCTGAATCCTCTCAGTGTGAGCGTCACCACGTCCGTTCGTGCCTGTCTCGTACTCAACGTTCTGTCGCACACCATTGCTGTCGGTGTGCTGAAGATCTGGCCGGTTAATGCCCACCCTCTCGCCATTTGCATTGACTTGTTGTTGGTTAATTCGAATATCCGTGGAACCATTAGCTCTAGCCGCCGCCGCGTCTACTTGAGCCTGGGCATTCTGATTCGCATTCGGTCCCACTGTTCCTTTTCCATCGTTCGCCGCCGGAGGCTTTGGGTTCACATTCTTATCCTGTGGTAATTGGCTTTTCGACTGCTGGCTGGAATTGTTCTGGTTTCTGTTGCTGTCGCTGTTCTTGCTATTGGTCTGCGGAAGGCACAGGCAAGGGTTTACACTCGGACCGGGAACGGGTGGATGGGGCGGCGGTCCGGACGTCATGAAGTGAACAAAGACTTTTCCAAAAGCTCTAAGGTTATCTGCAGTCCTTTGGTTCTCCGACCGTATGTAAGCGCTCGTCGCAATGGCCCCCACAGTCACGACGGCTTTGACCATGTCCCAACCATCATGGCCGTCTGTATCTATCCTCGTCGTCGGCAGATTGCGCACGTACGTGTACTGGTTGAGCGACTGTGGATCGGTTAGATCAGCGTACGGTACAGCAACAGGAGTCGCTGCCCAGTCCGGCGTAATGAACCGCCCTAGCCCGTTCGAGTAGTGTCGCGCTCCGAAGTAATCCAGCCCCGTCTCTGCATCGCGTTCTTTGCCGGTGAATTTGTAATGATTCGAGTCGCCATTCGCGAATTGGAGTTCACCGCCCCAGGGGTAGTAATCTGACTCTGACTTGATGTTGCTGCCGGTTGCATCACTGATGACCGAGGCAGTCTTCAGGTGGTCGGAGAAATAATAGGAGACGGCATTTCCAGGAAAGTCTTTGCGGGCTATGCGCTCGCCGTCGAAGAAAACATACTCTGACTGCAAGGTACCTAAAAGATCTGACTCACCCACGATGCCCGACGACATGTACCAATAGAGCGTTCCCGTCGCTGGCGTGGTATTGCCATTGGTCTTCTGTACGCGATTCCCGTCTGCGTCGTAGACATAGCTGAATCCAGAAGTCGAGCTGATGCGATTTTCGGCATCGTAGACGTAATTAGTCCCGTTGTTATCTTGCAGCAGGTCGCCCGCAGCGTCGTAGGTGTAACCTTGCAGATGGTTGTTGGCATCTGGTCCAGCGCTCAGGTTCTCGGCCTGGCACTTGGTTACTTTCTTTTCCAGCAGATTGCCCCAGGCATCGTAGCTATAGCTGTTGCCCCAGTACTCGGTGTGGCCGCCGAGAAGTTTCTTGCTGCAATCGGTTCCGGCATTCTGAGCCGAGATCAGGCGATTGAGCGCGTCATAGGCAAACGTCTGGTTGCGGCTCTGGTCGCGGTAATTCGTGACGCTGTAGACATTGCCGTTGTTGCCGTTGCCCTGGTGGAAGTCATAGCGCAAATCCAGCACGTTGCCCCAACTGGCATCGCAGTTCGGAGAGACCGCGCCACTAGTGCTGGCCATCATGCGGCAAGGCTGCAGCCGATTGGTGTAAACGAAGGTATTGGTGATTCCAGAGAAGCTGCTGCTCTGACCGTAGACGGAGCCGGTCAGCGAGCCAGCTGCGTTGTAGGTCGCTCCGGTGACATAGTTGATCGGATTGCTGCTGTTGGTGGTATCCACGGCGGAGAGCATTCGGCCCGCTGAATCTGGCGTGTAGGTAATCACGTCTCCCGGAGGGCCGCCGGGCGTGGCGCTCGGATAGGTCATGGTCGCGATGGAACCATCGAGATTGTAGGTGTAACTCATGGTCTTGGTTAGACCATTGATCGTCCGGCTCTCGCTCGCCATTCGTCCGAGAATGTCGTAGTTGTAGGTGGCCGAGCCGGCTTGATCTGTAAGGCTCGTCAGGCGGCCGATGCCGTTGGGCCTTTGATCATAGGTGTAGGTCACCACCGGCGATGCCAGCGGGCAGGATTGCGCCGAATAACCCTTCGCAGTCAGACGATTCAGCGCGTCATAACAGTAGCTGAAGGCGGTTGTTTGCGTGGAGCCAACAGGTTGATTGGCTGCGGGCGAGGTCTTTTGCAGCAGGTTGCCGGCAGCATCGTAGGTGTGGCTGATCAGTCCCGATTCGGGATTTTTGGCGGTGAACAGTCGTGACAGCGAGTCGTAGGTAAAGCGGCGCACCCGCCACGGGCTGCTGGCAGCGGCGCTTGGCGGAGAACTGCATCCGGCGCCGTCAACGTTGCCGTGCTGCTCGACGCACAGCAGATTGCCCAGCGCATCATAGAAGTAGAGCGTCACATAGTAGGCATGGTCGAGCGATGGACCTTGCGGATCAAAACCTCCGGTCAGCGCGCCGCCTGCGCTGGTGAACGATGGGCTGGAGAAATACTGTGACTGGCTGCTCGCCGAGTTTACTAATACAGCCAGGTCTCCTGCCGTTCCAATGGTCTTGTAGGTGATCTTGATGTTACTTCCCGAGGCAATAGCCGTGACCGGAGAATTGGCGCCGCTCAGGGCGCTCGCCACCGCAGAAGCTACCTGTTGGGCTGTACTGTTGCCGCTGAGACCGTAGTTGACTGTGGCGTTGAACGAGCCAACGCTCATAGTCAGCGTGCCGGAATCGTAGACCGTAGTGCCGGGGTTGGAATCCGTTCCTCCAGTCAGGTTGCCGCTGGTTGGGTTGGTGGTGAATGACGCATGGCTGAAATTAACGTTGTCGTAGACGGAACCGCTGGAGAAACTGCAGTTCCCGGCAGTGCCAGCATTGACGGCGGTAAGCGTGATGGTGGTTCCATTGGTGGGAACCGAAGCATTCACGATGCGTGCTGCATCGGCCTGGATGGCATTGACCAATCCCTGAGCCACGCTGGCGGCTGAATCAGGAGCGTTGCCGCCGCTTCCGTAGAACAAGTCGTATTCGTGTCCATTGACCGTGACGTAGATCTTTCCCGAGTCATACAGCGGAGGATTGCAGGGATCACAGGGCGGATGGTCGCCAGGGATGAACTGGTTGCTGCCGCTGATGGTGATCGAGGCGCTGCCCTTCGTTGCTCCGACCGCTCCTACTCCCGATTTGCTTTGCAGGTTGCCATTGATCATGAGCGAACCCGAAGACTGCGAGCCGGGGAAGTTGTCGCCAGGCTCGTCCACCTCGATGAGCCGTCCAAGGCCATCGGTGCAGGCACGGCGCTGCTTGCCCGCTTCATCGGTGGTTGTGGTGCAGTTGTCAGAATAAGAGATGCTGCTGATGCTGCCATCCTGGCTAGTGGTCTGGACGGAACGCCCCAGCGCATCGTACTGGCTCTGGGTGACACCATAAGTCAGTTCGCTGGTGGAGAAGTAGGGATTGGCGACACTGGCCACCCGATCCAAGCCATCGTAGGTGGTATCCACCAGAGCGTTGTTGCCGCCCGGCAACACATGCTTGGCGCGGATCGCCCTACCCAGTCGGTCGAAATAGGTGAACCCATCATCGATCAGGCTGGAGGTGATCTTGTGCAGGTGCTCGACGGTCGTCAGATCGGGATAGTTGAAGGTGGTCTGCGGATGATTACCCGATGGGTCTGCGGGAAATGTGGCCGAGGTCATCCGTCCCATGAAGTCGTAAACATAGTTAGTCGTATGCGCGGCATCTCCGGGAATATTGCCGCTGGCCTGCGTGGTGGCGTTGGCATTGGTGAAGCTGGTGAGCAGCCCGGTATTGAAGTCATACGTTCCGCTCACTATATAGCCCAACGTGTCCTGCGTTTTGGTCGAATACGCTCCCGCGTGGAAAGAATCGTATGCATGGATGGTCGTGTTTCCCAACGGATCGATCTGCTGATAGACCTCCCCTGTGTCATACCAGTTCGTATGGCTGCTGACCGTGGAATTGCCCGGATTCAGCCAGCGGCTCATTGAAGTCAGGTTGCCGCGCACTGCACTGGACGTTGCTCCATGCTGCGTAGTGATGTTGGAGGCGGTTAAATATTGCGATTCGTCATAGGTGTAATCCGTCTCCGCGACGCGATTGCCGGTCCCGTCTTTGGTGACAACTGATCCCGGCAAATCCAGCAGATGAGCATTCAAGTAGCGTGCATCGGTTTGCCACAAATAGCTTGTATCGATCTCGCGCAGCAATGCCCCCGGAGCACCCTGGCCCCAGTCGTACACCTTTTCTGCAAGCACATTGCCAAAGAGGGGAGCATTGGTTCCCAGCCCCGAATCATAGGTCTTGCTGATCAAGCTAACCTTGCCGCTGGGGTAGATCGTAGTCTTGATGCTGGTGGGAACTACATTGCCCAGCGTGGAAGCTTGCGAGGTTGCGACCGTGAACATCAGGCTCGTATAGGTGGTATCAACCTGCTTGAGCAATTGGCGAGAACTGCCCGTACCCTGATAGCTCTGCGCGCGCGTCTCGTAGAAGCCGCAACGTCCTCCTCCGTTGGGATCCAAAGCCGTGAAGGTGTGGACCGTGTCATTGCTCATCGGGTCGGTCTCGCTGTTGACCAGAGAGCCCGATGAAGGTGTTCCCCAGTTGTAAGTCCAGATCGAGGAATGGCCGTTATTGTCAGTCACAGTGCGCGTTGCCACGGCACGGCTCACAGGCGTGGGATCGGTCAGGTTGCAGTTGGCAAAACTGATGGTCGTCCAGGTCAGGTTGATCGATCCACCGGTCGGCAATCCCACCGAACTCACTTCCAGATAGCTGTCGTAATCAAACGTCCACTTGCTGCCGTCGGCCAGAACCACGGTGACCAATTGTTCGCGCACGTATCCGTTGAGCACCGAGTTGTAGTTGCCGTTATAGGTTTGGGCTTCGGCCACCCCGGTATTACCCGCCGTAGTATGAAAGGCAGTCTGGAATGGAAAGGCGGAATAACAGGTCTTGACCTGCTGGGTTGTGCCATTGGGGCCAGGGTAGTAGTAGAGATAGGCGTGGGTAATCGGCAGCCGACTCAGGCAGCCGGTGAAATCCGGGGCCGTAGCGCCAGCTTCCAGAGGCTGGCCGCGTCCTACCGTGTCCACACCGGCATTGGGGTTTTGTGGCCCTTGGTAGCTCATCCGGTTGCCATTGCTGTCGGTGACCTGATACAGGTATGCGGTCTGCGAACAGTAACGGTCTCCAATGGGAGCGTCGTCGATGATGGGCGCGATATTGCCGGGCTGCGGCAATTGATTGCGGTCCGGACGGGAGCCGGAACAAGCGGCATAGGCTGTAGGAAAGCTGCCCCCATACTGGTTGCCTTGCCGGTCAAGGAGTGTAGCAGTGATCCAGACACCATTGCTGTCTTGCCCGCCCAGCACCAGGCGATAGCCGGTGGTATCCACGCTTTCATAAACCGTGGCGTCGAGATTGGCATCGACTGTATTGGGCAAGCCGTACATCTCATGACTCGATCCATCCGGAGTCAATACCGTGTAGCCGCTTCCCTCGTAGCTGACGGTTCCATTTCCGCTGTTGAAGATATTGAGTGTGCGATGAATACGGAGATCGTTGGAATGGTCGAGCACCACGCCTGTGCCGCCCGCTATCCAATAGCAATTCTGGCCCGTGGCGGCGCTGGAATCCGGCACGCAGGAGACCTGCCAGTTCTTGGAGTTGGCCGAGAGGAAATAGTGAGATCCACGGTTGCCGCGCTGCCCAATGTCAGGGAGCAACGGAACGTGCAGCATCCAGTTGCCATTCATATGATTGACGGTATCCAGATTGCTGCCGCCATGAGAGCCGTATGGTTCGAAACCGTTTTTCAGGTTGGGCTGGACTTGCCCCCAAGCTCCTACGGTATTCAACGTGAAAAGCAGAGCGAGAAAGATTAGCCTTGCAAATGTAATTACCAAGCAAAAGGCCCTGAAATATACCGAGTATGGCAACATGGATCGTGAATGCTCCCAATTTGAGTTTCGACAACGTTTTCTGTTGATTCCTCGCACAAAATTCTTCCCGTCTTTGTTGAAGGGTCAGGCTAGTAGATCGGTTTCGTCAATGAATGCGTAACTGTATTAGTGCATTGGATATTTTTCGATTCATTAAATCTCCAAAAATCTAAAGCGTGTTCAAAATAGCTTCCAAATTGAGGATTGGTCAGAGTACCAGTAGGCTGCGAAGGAACCTCTGGAAATGGAGCTAGAATCCGTTACAGTGTTACAACCTGCGTCTTTATTGGGGATTTCCAATTGGCTGGGATCCGTTACAGTCGAATTTACCGTTTTTTCTGCCAGGATGCATTGGCGGACGTTATCAAGCATCGCGACGACGCTGGTTGAGCCGTCTGCTGATCGTGCCCGGGATGCGGAAGTCGGAGTGGGCATGGCGGAATTCTTGTTCGTTTTTTATTCGCTTACAAGTATCGCCAAAAAATAGCAATCTGTCAAGAATAAATATGTCATATAGCTGAAAGCTATACTGTCTGTATGCCCTGGAGGGATTTCTCGTTTACGCCGGCCCCATCCTCATGCTCAGGTCTACGGCCTGGGGCGAGTGTGTTAGCGAGCCTACGGAAATATATTCGGCACCGGTTTCAGCGTAGGCACGGACATTTTCCAGCCTTACGCCTCCAGAAACTTCTATCGGGATGCGGCGCGGATGGGTTCGGATACGCTCTATGGCTGTCCGCACATTCTCGACCGTCATGTTATCGAGCAGGATAGCTTCTGCGCCGTTGGCCAGAGCTTCTTCCAATTCGGAAAGAGTGCGAACCTCGATTTCCAGCGGCTGCTCGCCCCGGCGGCCTTGCTGGGCTTTCTTCAATGCAGCCGCTACGCCCCCGGCGATGGCAATGTGATTGTTTTTGATCAGGATGCCATCGGAGAGGTCGAGCCGGTGGTTATGGCCTCCGCCGCAGCGTACCGCGTACTTATCGAGGATACGAAAACCTGGGACGGTCTTTCGCGTGTCAAGAATCCTCACATTCGTTCCCTGAACGGCGTCGACGAATTTACGTGTGAGAGTGGCGATGCCGCTCAGGCGTTGCAGCACATTCAAGATCACGCGCTCGCATGAGAGCAGGACGCGCGCATTGTGGCGGACCACAGCGATCGTTTGGCCACGGTTCATGCGAACGCCATCGAAGACCTCGCCGTGGCTGATCACTTCAGGATGGCCGACGACAGTCCGGTCCAGCCGTTCGTATATCTCGAGGATTCTGCCAATCACGCCCACCCCGGACAGGATGCAGTCCTGCTTGGTCAGAATGGTGGCAGTGGCGCGCTGCTGCGGATCGATGCAAGCGCGCGAAGTAGCATCGCTGGTGGCCTTGTCCTCCAGCAGCGCGTGTTCCAGAATGGCGGAAATCCTGCGGCTTTGCCAGTCCATATCTTACAATTTAGAGCTTACTCCAGCTTAGTGAGCGCCGACTGAATCTTTTCGATCAGTGTTTTGACTTCAGCGGCGCGCTTGCGCAAACCCTCCACTACGTTGGCCGGCGCTTTCTTCAGGAACTGCTCATTCCCAAGTTGGCGCTGGCCATTTGCCTGCTCGCCTTCCAGCTTCTTCAATTCTTTCAGAAGGCGCTCACGTTCGGCAGCAATGTCGATCTTCTGCTCGTAATTGATGGCCACTTCAAAGTTCACGGCCGTTCGTGCTCCCGGCGTTTCTCGCAGCGGTTGGCTCGTGAATTCCAGGCCATCCACGCTGGCCAGGCGCTCGATCATGCCGCGATTCTCCTCAGCCAGCTTTTGCACTTCGGCGTTGGCAAACAGCCGCGCTGGAGTCTTCATCTTGGGCTCGACCTTCATCTCCGCCCGGATATTACGGATGTTGACGATGATCTCCTGGAGAACGGCCATCTGCTGTTCAGCCTGATCATGGAGCCGGCGTTTTTCTGCCTCAGGAAACTTAACCAGGGCAATCGATCTGGCCGGGGGCTTGCCATCGTACATTGCGTGCCAGATCTCTTCTGTGATGAAAGGCATAAACGGCGACAGCAGACGTAAAGCGCCCTCAAAAACATCCCCGAGGAAGGCCAACACGCTGCGAGAATCGGATTCAGTTTCCGACAAACGAGGCTTGATGATTTCCAGGTACCAATCGCAAAACTCGCCCCAGAAGAAGTTGTAGACAAGATTGGCGGCTTCGTGGAAGCGGTACACGGACAGGTTTTCATTCACCTCGCCAGCCACGCGGTAAAAGCGCGACATGATCCAGCGGTTCTCCAGGCGGCCCATCTCCGCTTCAGGCGCGCCTTGAGTCAGACTCACCCCACCGCCTACACGGTCAAGGTTCATGAACATGAAGCGAGCAGCGTTCCAGATTTTGTTGGCAAAAGCGCGATAGCCTTCCGTCCGGCTCTCTGAAAACGCGATGTCGGTGCCAGGAGAGGCCATGGAGGCCAGCGTAAACCGCACAGCATCGGTACCATAACGCTCCGTAACCTCGATCGGATCAACCACGTTGCCCTTGGTCTTCGACATCTTCTGGCGCTCGGCATCGCGCACCAGAGCGTGGATATAAACCGCCTTGAAGGGCACACTGCCATGAGGATGGTCCGCCATGAAATGGCAGCCCAGCATGACCATGCGCGCCACCCAAAAGAACAAAATATCGAAGCCGGTAATCAGCAACGAGGTTGGATAAAAAACATCCAGGTCGCGGGTCTTTTCCGGCCATCCAAAGGCCGTGAACGGCAAAAGCCCGGAAGAAAACCACGTATCCAGCACATCCTGATCCTGCTCCAGTCTGTTCTTGCCGCACTGGGGGCATTGAAGCGGAGCCGAGCGGGCAACCGTAATCTCCTTGCATTCCAGGCAATGCCAAGCAGGTATCCTGTGTCCCCACCAAAGCTGGCGGGAGATGCACCAATCGTGAATGTTGCGCATCCATTCAAAATAGGTTTTGGCGTAGTTCTCGGGCGTAAAGACGATCTCGCCGTGTTCTACAGCTTCCGTAGCGCGCTTCGCCAGCGGAGCAATCTTAATGAACCATTGCGTCGAGAGCCGCGGCTCCACGATGGTCTTACAGCGATCGCATTTCCCGATGGAATACGTGTGATCTTTTATGCCCGCCAGCAGGCCCCGCTCTTCCAGGTCTTTCAATATTTTTTCGCGTGCAGCAAAACGGTCCATCCCCGCATAAGGGCCGGCATTTTCGTTCATACGCGCCTGGTCGTCCATGATGTTGATCTGGGGCAGCTTATGCCGCAAGCCAACCTGGAAATCATTGGGATCGTGGGCCGGAGTAATCTTCACCGCTCCGGTACCGAATTCCGGATCGGCCAACTCATCGGTGATGACCGGTATTTCGCGGTTCATGAGCGGCAGCAACAGGGTCTTGCCGTGCAGGTGACGATAGCGAGCATCCTTAGGATTTACTGCGACGGCCACATCGGCCAGCATGGTTTCAGGCCGCGTGGTAGCGATGGTCACAGACTGGCTCGGATCACCGGAAACCGGATATTTGATCTGATACAGCTTGCCGGACAACTCCTCATGCACCACCTCCAGGTCGGAGATCGCTGTCATGCAGCGCGGGCACCAGTTCACGATGTACATGCCGCGATAGATCAAGCCTTGTTCATGCAGGCGGACAAAAACCTCGGTCACGGCCCGCGAGAGGTTTTCGTCCATGGTGAAGTACTCACGGTCCCAGTCCACCGACGCTCCCAGGCGCTTCATCTGTCCTTGGATGGCGTTGCCGTAGTGCTTCTTCCACTCCCAGACTCTTTGAATGAATGCTTCACGCCCGAGTTTCTGCCGCGAGCTTCCCTCGCTGGCAAGCTGCCGCTCCACCATCATCTGCGTGGCGATGCCGGCATGGTCCGTTCCAGGGAGCCAAAGCGTAAGGAACCCACGCATCCGGCGCCAGCGGATGATGATGTCCATCTCCGTCTGGTTCAGCATGTGCCCCATGTGCAGCCTGCCTGTAACGTTAGGAGGCGGCAGGATCAGGGAGAACACGGGCCCGGACTCTGGGCTACCCGGTTGCGGAGTCGCCACAGAAAAGAGCTTTTCCTGCACCCAATAGCCAGCCCACTTAGGCTCAATGGCGGCAGGATCATAAGTTTTTGGGAGCTCGTGTGACATGCTTTGAAGTAGAACTAAATAAAGATATTACAAGCGCGGGACGGGAGTGAGCAAACGATGGATCAAACTTCCTCAAAGGACGACGAAATGCCTTATTGCTTCCTCAAGGCCTTGCGGACACTGCGTCTGCTATGGAATACATGGAGTATTCGAACGCCGCGCTGAGTAATTCTGTAATACACGACATAGTTATCAACTGGAAACTTTCGAGTGCCTTGCATGACCTCGCTGGCATCAACCCCGATTTCAGGCTGCCTGCACAGCAAAGAGAAGATTGAATAAAAGCGCTCATGTAATTCATTAGCATGATGGACACTGTGTTGCGCGATGTACTCCCAGATTTCGGCTAGATCGCGGCGGCAATGCGAAGATAAGCTGAAGCGCGCCACTAACGTTTAGCTGTCCTGCGTCTTTTGTTCAACAACTTTCGGTGGGCTTCGGCACGCACTTCATCAAAAAAACGCCTGAGATCCTCTTCATCCTCGCATTCAATACCTTCACCGCGCTCTATTTCAGCTGATCCCTGGCTAACTTTACGCCGTACCTCATCTAATTCCTTCGGCGTCAGATTCGGAAAAACAGGATTTTCCCGTGCTTCGCCATCCTGCATCTTGCGCAGAGCATCGCGAACTACTTCACTCGCATTGTTGTACCTTCCACTCTTAACTTTGGCCAGGACATATTCATCGAGAGTTGGTGTCAGATTGACATGCATAGAGTAGAGCCCTTTTATTCAATTCTGGCGTGAAGGACAAGCTTTGTCAATGTTTGGCTCGACCACTGGTTCTTTCGAGGTCTAATTTGCCATGGTATTTTGATACTACTAAAGCAGTTTCAGGGTTGGTGTAGACCAGCATTGATCAGGAGGGACCGCAGGGGCTAAAGCCCAACTCTATTTCTGTGAATTCAATTCGCGGACGATGGCTGCAATCAGTTCCGGTTTCAGGCGCTCCATAACGCGGTGAACTACCTGTGCGACGATCTCATGATCCGCTCCGGTTGCGACGGCGGCGGCGGTGACGGCCTCGACCGGCATCTCGGCTTCGACACTGGCCGCAATCTGCTCCGCCTCCGTGGCGTGGATTTCGGGAGTGCTGGCCTCGGGCGCAATTGCTACGGCTACACTGTCTGGAGATACGCTGGCACCGTTCACATCCTCTGCAACTGTCTTAGCAACTGGCTGTAGGAAGGGCGCTACTTCGCTCTTAATCGAGGGAATGTACCTATCTTGCTCCTGCTGCTCAGCAACAACTTCAGGCTCAACAGCGGACATTGAATCGATCTGGGGCTCAGGCCGGACTTCTGGCTCGTGATGGATGAGAGGTTCGGTTACCGGCGGCGAGTACTCAAAAGACGGCGGCTGTTCCGCTGCTATAGCAACCGGCTCGGCTTCAACGGGCCGGACCTCTATCCGGGAATGCAATGCCGCGAACTCTTCCACTGGTGGCTCGGCCACGGGTTCAGGTGGAGTAGCAAGAGCGGCCTCAGCGGTTTCTTGAATCGCTGGTGCTTCTACCTCATCGGCAAATGCGGCAGTGGGCTGCGGCTCCTCGTAAAAGGACATAGCTGCGGCCACGCGAGCCTCAAAATCAACTTCAGGATTTGCAGGCATCACGGCAGGTTGGCGTGTCTCTTCAGTCTGAACTTCGGGAGTCTCAACTTCGGGAGTCTGAATTTCCGGAGTCTCAACTTCCGGCGCTTCTCCCAATTCGGTCACCCTAGGTTCGGTGTAGAGATTCATTGCCGCCGACACGCGAGCTTCAAAATCATCGTCGACGGCGACCGCAGGCTCAGCGCGAACATGGTCAGTTTCAACCTGTTCAGCTTCTACCGTAGCTTGTTCGGCAACCGGAGAGGAGTCAAAAACAGGAAGATCGGAAGCTATTCCAACCGGAACTTCTTCGGGGCTTTGCACACCAAATCTGGTTGGAAAGACCTCCAAGGCATTCTTGTCGCTCACTAAATTAGGATCGGTGACCGGGGCAACTTCGGCCTGTTCCTGAATTGTTGGTTCCAGTCCCAGCTCAATTCCATTGTTGCTTTCCGTGACGGCTGCTGCCTGGGTTGGTTCAAACGAATGCTCCAGGGGCGTAGTTGCTTCCGTTAAAACGACCTCTGTTGGTTCTGGTCTCACTTCGATAAGCTCAACCTGGACTGGCTGGGCTTCCGGCTCCTCATAGACCGGAATCGGCTGTGTGTCAGGGTAAACTCCATCGGAGTTGGCAGGCACAGATGATTGCGAAGGCGCCAGCGATGCCGCTTCTTCTGCTTCAGGCGCTTCAGTGGGAGCAATCGCAATCGTCTCAACCACGATTGGCTGGGTAGTATCAGGCGTAATGAAAGGTGGAGCTTCCACAACTAGAGATGGCTCGGGATTGATCGCAAAGCTTTCATCGGTGCCCGCCGAATTCCATGCGGGCGCCGGAGCTACTTCTGAAATTGAGGCGGGCGCCGGAGCTAAAAACGTGGCAACGCTGGTGGGAGCGGGCTCTGGCTGAAACTCAGGAATCAGAGGCGCCGACGATTCGACCGGAGCCAGCGTATCCGTTCCCAGCAAATCGCTAAAGGCGGAAACAGTCGCCATGTGGTCGGGAACATCTACGGTGGGGTGTACTGTGTTTTCACCAAGCTCATCTGGCGTAGCAGCTACTGCGGCAGACGACAAGTTTCCGGCGGAATGCACGGCGAATTCGGCAAAATCCGGCGGGCGCTCCAGCCGTACCGTCTGTTGCACCAACGGTGGAACTGGGGAAGGCGAAATCCGCTCTTCCAGCTTTTTCACGATGGCCACCAGATCGCTGGCTTCGAAAGGCTTGATAATGACGCCATCTGCCTTGACCCGGTTTGCATCTTCAGGCTTATATGGCTCCATTTTCCCCACGGTCAATAGCACCGGGGTTTTCAAAGTATCGATTGAAGACCGGACCTTCTCGCAGACTTCCAGGCCGGAGTAGCCTGGCATGTAGACATCGAGGATGATGATGTCTGGTTTGTGCTCCGCAATTTTCTTTACGGCAGCGGCGCCATTGCTGACGGCAACGACTTCATACCCAGCTTCAGTCAGGATTTTCTTGCCCATGTTCTGGGCAGTCATGCTGTCATCAGCAAATAGAATTCTCAGCGACACGTCAAAACACCTTTTCGAGGCGGGAACTCACAAAAGTTACTTGTAAATACCCATTAAGTCAATGGAAAGACTACCTCAGTACTCATGAGGTATACGTCTTATCATCCCCGAAAGGGCTAGCCCTGCGGGACTTACCGGTGGGTAATCTGGTAACTTAGGCCACTTGATTAGAACGGAATCAGTTTACGTAGCCCCTTCTTCCCCTTCTTTTTGCTGCTGGAATCCTGCTTATCATTCACATTTTGCTGGTCGGTTGCGCCAGTCTGGCTGTTCTGTCCCACATCGTTGACCTGCGGCGGAGGCGTTGGCGGAGTGTTCGTTCCAGTGGATTGGTTAGCTGTCCCAGAACCCGGAATAGGCTGATTCGGCCCAGGTGCAGCACCGTTGCCGGAACCAATCGTTTCAACACCAACCTTGTTGTTCGAGGCATCAGCCGTCTCGCCCTTCATCGAACTTTCGATATGTTTCATGAATGCTACGGGACTATGAACCTCTTCGTCCTCCATGTTGGGCTCGCCAGATTTGGATGCCTTCGCGACATCCGGGTGCTTCTTGAAATTCTGCATCAGACGACCTACTTTGCCCGTCGTGTCGCGACTCTCTTCTTCGGCCCTGCTAGCCGCAACGGCCTCGGCTGTGGGAGTCGGGATAGGAGCTTTTAACTCGGCCAGCTTTTTGCGGGCATCGTCAGCCCGGCCCATCGCCGGATAACGCGTAATGATGCGGGAATATGCTTCGACAGCGCTCTTTTCCAGCTCAGCAACGGTCCTCTCGCGGTCGGCGTCTTTGATATTTTTCTGGATACGAACAGCGTCTGCTTCTCTTTGATAGATATTGCCCAATTCGTAGAGAGCCTCGTCAATGCTGCTGTAAAGAGGATAGGACTCGACCAGAGACTTAAATCGGGCTTGCGAAGCAGGCATGTTATCGCGCAGGTAATAGAAACGGGCGATGCGGTATTGCCGTTCCGCCAGTATCTCCTGCACTTCCCGCAGCCGTTGCTTGGCCTCGGGCACCAGCTTGCTGTCAGGATAGCTCTTGATCATGTCCTTGTATTCTTCTTCGGCACGCATTGCCTGATTGAAATCCCGATCAGGCTTTTCCATTTGCCGGTAATGAATGTTGGCTACCTTCATTTGGGCTTCGGCAGCTTCAGGCAAGTTAGGGAAAAACGTGCGGAAATCCTTATATTCAGCCTCGGCCTGCTGCATGGCCGCCGTACCGCCCTCGGCATACCAGGAGTCTCCCAAGGAGAGCTTTGCCCTGGCAATGTATTCCGAATCGGGATAGGTGTTGATACAGGTTTCCAGCAGGGTGCGGGCGACCGAATACTTGCCATGCTTCATCGCATCCATAGCACGGTCAAACAGGACCTTGTCCGGCTGTTTGGAATCGATGTTGGCAATGGGATTCTGGACTTTGGAATGACGGCATCCGGCCACAAACATAAAGCTGGCCAGCACGACTGGAATCATCAATTTTCGAAACATTTCCTACCCTCTGGCAGCGGCGCTTCAAACTCTTTGCAGATTGGCTTCTCTGGCGAGCTTCAATAGGCGCTGCGAATTTTCTTTGGGATTTCCATGACTAAAAACTGCGCTGCCGGAAACCAGTACTTCAACTCCGGCAAGGACCGCGTCGGCGATGGTCTCATCTCCAATACCGCCATCCATTTCAATCCTGAAGCTGGCATTGCGAGCGGTTCGCATCATGGCCAATTTGCGCGTCTTCGCCAGTGAATGCGGAATGAATCTTTGTCCGCCGAAGCCTGGATTGACCGACATCACCAGCACGTGGTCTACCATGTCCAGCACATCTTCCAGCATCTGTACTGGGGTCGCCGGGTTAATTACCACTCCGGCATTCACGCCCTGGCTGCGAATATGATCCAAGGTGCGGTGCAGGTGAATGCAGGCTTCCTGATGCACCGAAATCCAGTCAGCACCTGCATCGACAAACGCAGAAATATACTGATCGGGATTCTCGATCATCAGGTGACAATCCAGCGGCAGCGCCGTGGCCTTTCGCAAGGATGCGACCACTGGCGGGCCAATCGTAATATTGGGCACGAAATGACCATCCATCACATCCACATGCAAGAGAGTGGCTCCGCCTTCAACCACCGCTTGAACGTCTTCGGCTAAACGCGCAAAGTTTGCCGATAAAATGGAAGGTGCCAGTTCGATCAATGCTCACATCTCTCGCTGAAGTTACTAAGATTCTAGCACGTTTGGAAGAGGCTACCGGTCCCAATTCTTGGAGAGAACCTGTTTCCCCAGCTCCGCCCGCCATTTACATGGAACGCAATAAATCCAACAACTTGCAAGGGAAATTTGGACTCAACCAGGGGTTGAACCCTGTATAGTCGTTCCCATCATGCCTCTGCTCGAAATCCGCAATCTGGTGAAGGTCTACTCTACTGATGAGGGCCTATTTGGAAGCGCCAGACGCGAAGTTCTGGCGGTCAACGGAGTTTCTCTCGACATTCATTCAGGAGAGACTCTGGGGTTGGTGGGGGAATCCGGTTGCGGCAAGAGCACTCTGGGACGCATGATTCTTCGGCTAATTGAGCCGGCTTCGGGAGAGATCCGATTCAATCAGCAGGACGTGTTGCGAGCTTCACCTTCTGCTCTTCGGCGGCTGCGACGTGACATGCAGATCATTTTCCAAGACCCATTTGCGTCGCTTGATCCCCGCATGAGAATTGAGCAGATTGTTACCGAACCGCTAATCATCCATGGGAACGAATTCTCAAGGGCTGCGGTCAGAGATTGCGCTCGCGAGATGCTGCAAGCGGTGGACCTGGATGAATCTGCCCTTCGCCGCTACCCCCACGAGTTTTCGGGTGGGCAACGCCAGCGAATCGGCATTGCTCGGGCGCTGGTTCTGCGTCCAAAGTTTATCGTCTGCGATGAACCTGTTTCAGC
>DASZFU010000071.1:0-9265 GCA_035939495.1 Candidatus Angelobacter sp.
CGTCAAGGGTCGAGATGAACGGCGCCAAGAACGCGCCGCCCTTGACACCATTTTCAACGCGATACCCCCGTCTGTCTTTTTTTAGCTTGACAGGAGCCGTCGTAGTCATAGACGGGATGACAGGGTGTAGTGGTTTATGAAGTAGAGACAAATCTTACAAGTAAGTTGACATTAGACTTAAGCCTGCTTGCGCGACACGAATGCATTCCCCGCTATCAAATAACGCAATGGCATCTCCGCCGATTTAGTGATCCCTATGCGTTCGGTGACTGCTACCTTCTTCACCCGGAATCCGTCATCAACCACGATCAGGTCGGAGGTGGGCGAGAGCAAATCTTTGCCGTTGTCACGCGCGCGGGTAATCTCGAAAGCCTCACACAATTTGCCTGGGCCGCTGGCAATGGCGCGCAACCTGCGTGCGGAGTTGAAGTCTGATTGTTGCATTGCCAATCCCCGCGCTTTGGCCATCTCTTCAATGCCTTCGACCGGCTCAAGAGCACGGATAAGCACGCAGCCCGCATGTCCTGCAGGCAGGCAGGAGATGTTGAGACAATAATGCACGCCGTAGATGAAATATACATAAGCGTGCCCGGGAGGGCCGAAAAGGACATTATTCCGCGCAGTACGCCCGGCCGCCGCATGGGCAGCAGCATCATCGGCGCCCAAATACGCCTCAACCTCCACGATTCTTCCCGCCAGCGTCGTGCCGCCTTTCTTGCGGACCAGGAGTTTGCCCAGCAGATGCCCGGAGACAATTCTGGGATCACGATTGAAGAACGAGCGCTTCAATAAAGCTGGATTCATACAGGGCGGGAGCGAACGTGGGCAAAACGCTCTTTCAGTTTCAGAAAAGGACTCTCAAGCCAACGGTAAGAGGCCGCAGCGATCAGTACCGTTAATAGAAGCCCAACAACCGACTGCGCCAGTACCGCGCGAGGCGTGGATGCGTGGACCAACCGGATCGCGCAAAAATGGGCAAACTCGTGCACGACATAAAGACCGTAGGAAATTTTGCCCAGATAGAGCAGTTGCCTGTTCCTCATCAGTGGGTGTTGAGAGCCGATTACAGAAAGCAAAATGGCAACGCTGGCTAGTGCCGTAGCCGGATGTCCCAGTACTGATCTCCATTGGTTTGCCGGATCGGGACGATACAAAACACACAACTCAAAGACGGCGACCCAACCCACCAAACCTATGAACAGCAAGACACTCCTTTGCCACTGTTTCAATTGGGGAAGCCGGTTTCCAGCCAGCGCAATCAATATGCCCAACGCGATCGGATCAAGCCGGGTGAAGGTGTTGTATTCCATCGCCTGCGAAGCCGCACCGGACGCGGCGAGCACGATGCGCCCAACGTTGGCGATGACCAGCAAACCAACAGCCACCATAGCCATTCCGCGCACCGAGAGTTTTCGAAACGCGAGCGGCCAGGTCAAATAGAACTGCTCTTCAATCGAAACGGTCCATAACGGTATTGCGAATGAGGCTGGCAATCCATGCAGGACATACACCCAATTTCCGGCAAGCAGGCTGAAACCTACCACATATTGAAGCGGCAGCTTCTGAGCAGACGTCCACAAAGGGGCCAGCGCTGCAAAAGCCACGAAACTCAGGTAGAGGGGCCAGATGCGCAGGATTCGCCGAAGATAGAAGCTGCGCAGGTCGAAACTTCCAGTAGTGGCCCTTTCGCGCAGCATGAGGCTGGTGATCAGGTAAGCGCTCAGAGCGAAGAAGAGATCGACTCCATAAGCGCCTGCCCCAAACACGGAGATTAGAAGATTACTCAGCCAATGGGGATATCCGGCCGCGTCGTAGAAATCCATGGTCCGCGGCGCCGTGTGAAATACAAACACTCCCAGAAAAGCAAAAAAACGCAGAGCGTCAAGCTCGGGACGATAGAAGCGGCCAATATTCGTTTCCGCCACAGCAATAGGAGCGGCGGGCGCAACGGCTAGACTCATTTCTTGGTTTCTCGTTTACGTCGTTCTCTTCTTCCTTGCAATCCACTCATTCACATTGCGCTCCAAAATATCAAGCGGCAAAGGGCCAGAACCCAGTACAACGTCGTGAAATTCCTTGATATCGAAATTTGCGCCCAGTTCCTGGCGGGCATGGGAGCGCAGCTCTTTGATTTTGAGCTCGCCCATTTTGTAGGCGAGCGCCTGTCCTGGCCAGGCAATGTAGCGGTCGATCTCGTTGGTGACGTCCAGTTCCTGCTTGGGAGCGTTGTCCATGAAATAGCGGATGGCCTGATCGCGGGTCCAATGCTTGGCGTGAATGCCGGTATCCACTACCAGCCGAACGGCCCGCCACATCTCGTAGGTAAGCTGGCCAAACTTGGAGTAAGGATCGGTGTAAAGTCCCATGTCGTCCCCCAGCGATTCCCCATAGAGTCCCCAGCCTTCGGTAAACGCGGTATAGCTCCCTCCATATCGGCGGAATTTGGGCAATTCGCCTATTTCATGGGACCGGGCGATCTGCAGGTGATGCCCAGGCACAGATTCGTGAAGCGTAAGCGCCAACATCTCCCACTTAGGCCGGGTCTCGGGCTTATAGAGGTTGACGAAATACGTGCCGGCCCGCGATCCATCGGCGGAGCCAGCACGGTAATAAGCGGTGGTTGTGTCAGGCGCGACGGCGGCGGGAATTTCTTCGACTCCATAGGGTTCACGCGGCAGTGTGCGAAACACTTTGACCAGATTTGGATCGATGGTCTTGGCCACGACTTTATATCCGTCGAACAGTTCCCGCGGGGTCTTGTAAAAGAACTGCGGATCGGTCCTCAGGAACTTGAAGAACTCCTCACGCGTACCCTTAAACCCAGTCTGGGCCATGATGCGCTGCATTTCATTGCGAATGCGCTCCACTTCCCGCAACCCAATCTCGTGTACCTGATCCGCGCTCAAGTTAAGAGTCGTATGGTTGCGTATGTCAAAGGCATATGATTCGGCGCCATTGGGAAGTTGCCAGGCTCCCACCTCATCGAAACAAGCCGGCAAGTATTCGCTTACAAAGAACTGCTTGAATTTCTGAAAGGCCGGAATGATCTGTTCGCGAATGGCCTGCTGTGCCTGCTGGCTGAGCCGCTGCTGGTCGGCAGGTGATATGTCCCGGGCAAAATGCCGAAAAGGACGGTAAAAGCCGCTTTGGGTTGGATCAGAGACCAGTTGCTTGTCGATCTGCGCGGGAAGCCGCTGCATGATGATCTTAGGATGAACAAAGTGTTCCCTAGCTCCCATTCGCATCAGCTCAATAGTCTGGTCCATCAAGGCCGGAAATGCCTTGAGACGTGCGATCCAATCTTCGTAATCTTTCACGGTTTCGAAGCGGAGCGCGTCGGCCAACTCCTCGGTAGTCTGGATTCCCTCGCGCTGGTTCACGGGGATCAGGTAATTCTTGAACTTATGCGACTCTATCCGGCGCTCCACCTGCTGCTTGAACAGGTCGTAATTCAACTGGTCGGTTGCCGGAAGGTTGCCGCGGTCGATCTTGGCCAGACGCGCCAGAATATCGAGGTTATGCTGATGGCGGCGCTCGATCGCCTGAAGGCTCTGGTCACGCCAGCGGTCATTCCAGCGCCGGTCGCCGAGATCCGAGGCCCGCGGCGGATCATCGCGCATGGCGTATTCCCATTCAGCATCGAAAAGGTCGTGCAGCGCTTTAGAAGCGGAGGCCCCCGGATTGCCGGTTTGACCTGTTGTTGAAATGACAAGCGTTCCAGCCAATAGCATGTTGAGCATCAGAAGCAAAGTTGAACGCATACGGTGAATTTATAGCAGAACGCTACTATTCTCTAAATAGCATGGTTGTAGTGTTGGCAATTATGGCAGTTTTGGCAGCTCTGGCATCAATAGGGTTACTTTGGTGAACTCCTGGTTTTACCCTATCGTCGTGGATCGCGAGCAATCACAAACATGAGTTTTTGCATCTCATCACGGTATTCTTTTGCCTACCTGGGGTGTCCTCATTTTTCAAAGGAGTGCGAGATCATGACAATTCGCAAGTTTCTTCTGCCGGCAGTGCTGTTGTGTTCAGCCTTGCTGCTCAATGCCGCTACGATCCCTGCCGGAACACGCGTTACCGTGAGAAATGGCTCGGAAATCAACTCCGGCTCCGCTCACAGCGGCCAGACCTGGGAGGGAAGCTTGGCCAAAGACGTTGTCGTCAATGGCCAAACCGTGGCTCATTCTGGCGACCGGGTTACAGGCAAGATCACCAGCGCTAAATCCAGCGGACGCCTTCATGCTCCTGGGACCCTGGCTCTCCGCTTAACGGCCATCAACGGAGAGCCGGTTTCGAGCGGTCCGTACTACCGTAAAGGCAAGAGCCACACCAAGAGCAACGCCATCAAAATCGGTGGTGGGGCTGCGGCTGGCGCTGTGATTGGCGCCCTGGCTGGCGGTGGCAAAGGCGCAGCCATAGGAACTTTGGCTGGTGGCGCTGCCGGAACGGGCGTAGCTGCCTACACCGGGAAACAGGAAGCCGTCATACATGCCGAGAGCCTGATGACTTTCACCGTCAGCGGGTCACATCGTTAATAGCCGCAATTCCGCCCAAGCAAGATAGACCAGCAGGGATGCCTCGGCATTCCTGTTGTTATTTTGCTTTGCTCGAAGTCAACTGCGCCAGGACGGCCTCCGCGTGCTCTTCAGACTTGATGCCAGAGATGATGCTGGTGATCTTGCCTTGAGGGCCAATGATGAACGTGGTCCGCTCAATCCCCAGATATTTTCTTCCGTACATGCTCTTTTCCTTGAGCACACCGAACTGCCTGGCAACCGTCTTATCCGGGTCCGCCAACAGGGAAAACGGCAATTGATTCGTATCTTTGAATTTCTTCTGGGCAGAGGGCTTATCGGCAGACATACCCAGCACCTCAGCGCCCGTACGGTGGATCTTCTGATATAAGTCGCGGAACCCGCGAGCCTCATTCGTTCAACCAGAAGTATTGGCCTTAGGATAAAAGAATAAGACCAGGAGCTTTCCGCGATAGTCCTTGAGTGAAACCGTTTCTCCCTGCTCATTAGGCAGGGCGAAGTCAGGGGCTTTATCATTGAGTAGCATGTTTTCAGCTCGCACCAGGATCAAATTGAGTCTATATCGTAGCAGCATTGTTTTCTCGAGCATGGCCGCGCTGCTGGTTGGCTTGGGGATCGCGGCAAGCTCCAGTTCGTTTCAGCGTCGAGGCCCGCACAAACTTCGGGCTACGGGGCTGGTTGAAATCAACCGCGATTCAAGCGGCCGGGTATCTGCCGTGCTCACTCCCATTACCATCCTTGACAATGGACGATTCCAGGACGCCAGCATTTACAAGAGCCGTCCGCGACCTATGGCGATAGAAGAAGGCGTGGTCTACGAAGTCCAAAAAACCGGTGTCCCTACGGGATATGTGACCGTTGACAACGCGCAAGTGAAGAACGATATCTGGATAGCCGAGGGCAGATGGCAGGCTGCACCCCAGCCCTCCGAGACGCCGCCTGCAAAGAGTACCCAGGCTCAACCTCCTTCCGCAGGAAGCTCGGGGTCGGGGGATGACCGTCCTATTCTGCACCGCGGCGGCAACCAGCCAGCTCCGCCCCAAGCTGAACCCCCAAGCTCTCCTCCACCAGACTCGGAACCTGAACCTCAAGACCCGAACCGTCCGGTTTTGAGAAGACGCAAACCCGAACCGGAAGCTACGCCTATCCCCACTCCAACCCCAAATACAACAAGAGGCCCACAACCGTCACGCCGGCCAACTCCACCTCAGGTTGTGGACACGCCAGGGAAACAAGTGTTAGTTGGCGTGTCAGATGCTGAGCCAACCGAAACCAGGTCATTTGAATTCAACTGGCGGCCACAGGAAAGAGAACAGGTCGAGGCCAAGATGCGGAGGCTGGCCATAGAGCAACTTCCAGGGGTAAAAAACCAAGTGAACCAACCTGCACTAACCAACGTGATCATTCGCTCTTTCGACGTAGACATGAGCAACGATGCGGTTGTAGTGCTTACCGCCGAGGTTCCTGGCGGCTATTTGGCTACTGAAACTCCAGCGCCGCCCAAAAAACCACCCACACGCACAGGACGAAAACAGCCCGCTAAAGGAACCCAGGCTCCAGCGACGCCTGCCGAAGAACCCCCGCCGGCCAAATTCGTCTCTCGTTTTATCGCCGTGATCGCGCGCATCGATCTTGACGGCAACCCGAAAAAGCTGGCGGTCAGCGTGACGGACTCATCACGTCTCGATGTGGCTCCCAGGCTGGAACTGATTGATGCAGTCGACGTTGACGGTGACGGCCTCGCCGAATTGCTCTTCCGCGAATACAGCTTTGACCAAAAAGGTTTCGTAATCTACGGAATCGGGCACGGAACTGTAACCAAGGTCTTCGAGGGCGCCAGCCAGCCTCTGCACTGAAACCGGGATTGAACTACACAATGAATTGGCAGGATAATCGGCAAGAACGCATTTTTACCTGGGACAACCCGCTCATGGACAAATCCGAACGTCTTGATCGAGTAATCGAGCTTATTCACCTGTACTATGGGAGAAAATTATGGGACTTGCGAGGCCGCCGCCCTCTCGAAGTACATGAGCATCTCCTGAGAACTCCAGAGGACCAGCGTCATTTAGAACTGCAGAACGCCTTCCAGCTATATGTCGAGGAGGTCGCAGACGTCATACGAGAGACGACTCGTGAATACCGTGAAACCGCAGGTCGATTTGCTGGCGACGAAAACGACGACGTTGTCTCCCTCTATAGAGAACAAGTTGCAAACGCTTGTCTCAGACACAGAGAAGCATGTCCGTCGATGGTTATTTGGTGCTTGCGGTGAGTCCCTCACAAAACAGACCCTAGACGCAATCGTTCACCAAGGGCGGAGTCGTGCTGAATTAGCGGCTCAGTGGCCCGGTCCCGACTGGTTATTCTCCGGGCGTTCTCGAAAAATACTCAAGGAGTTATTGGAATCCGACAAGCCTAGAGCGAGAATGTTGGCAACCGATCAACTCCAAACCGAAATGGAAGAGAGCGTTTCGCTTCGTTTGGGGAGCGGGGTCATCGCAGACGAGATGCTTCTCATTAACGCAACATTCTTATCCTTGTATGAATCACCACAAGCCGAGGAAGAAGATTCAGAACAGAGAAGCAGAGATAGTAAACCACTAACCACGCGGGAACACCTGATAATTCAAATCGTTGAACGTCTCCGCAAAGACGGTCAAAAAGAATTCCCGGCGACCGAAGCTGTTTGTAAAGAAATTGATCAACTGCGGAAGCACGAGCCGCACACTGCGGCCGCTTTGACTCCGAGTCATAGGTGGTTTGCGAAAAGAGATGCCGACCAACCTCCTTTACCAGAAGCGAGAAGAACATGGCTGTTGGCGTATGGTGGTCCACATCGAACCGCCGTGGTAAATGCAATTAGGAGAGCATGGTATAAAAGGTCTCAGTTAGACCCGATGCCTAAATAAGCCGCTGTCACTTCCGTCACCTTTGTCACTCCCGGTTTCTCCAAACTGTCTTATACCCAACCACTTAGAAAATCTGTCACTTTTTATGCGATCTACGGTTGCAGACAACCTGCACATTTGGAATGCTGGCCTCATATAAGCTTATGACGTCGGACGAAGTCTGTTACATGAGATTCCAACTAGTCAGCAAAATAACAAATATTGAGGTTATAGCCACTGGCCACGCTATTCGTGAGCACAAGCGCCTCCGCAAGGCATATGGACCGGGCCGCTGGAGAAAACTCAAAGGAATTGCTTCAATCCGACTTTCAGATGGTACGATACGTGTGGCTGAGTTACATTGGTATGAAGCACATGGAATCGGCAAAAAAGAAATCAAAATCAAGCGGGTTCTCCGTTAAGAACGCAGCGGCAACCCACTATGTGATTTGCGTTAATAACGGAGATTATCCAGCATCTCTAGAGTTGAGAAAGATTTACCGGCACATTCCTGACAAAACTGCGAGCCGCCTGAAAATGCTCCGCATTGTTGACGAGTCCGGAGAGGATTATCTCTATCCTGCGGAATATTTTGTGCCAATTAGGCTTCCTCGGACCGTCGAACGCGCCGTTTCTCTTGCGTCCTGATCTTGCAGCTTCATCCATTCCAAAATTGATGTCGAAACATCCGAACTTATAGAATAAGGCGCTCAAAATACATGCCGTCGTCGGAGGAATCCATGCGCAAAGCTTCTCTTCTTCTCGTCTCTTTCGTCGTCTTGGTAGCAAGCATCGCTCTTGCCCAGGATTTCAGCAAAGTTGAAATCAAAGTGCAGAAGGTCTCCGGCACGGTCTACATGTTGGAAGGCTCAGGCGGCAACATCGGCGCTTCTGTCGGCGAAGACGGCATTGTGATCGTCGATGACGAGTTCCTGCCTCTGGCCGACAAAATTGAGGCTGCACTCAAAGGCGTTACCGATAAACCGATCAAGTTCGTCCTGAATACTCACTGGCACGGCGACCACACGGGAGGTAATGAGCACTTTGGGGCAGAAGCACCGATCATCGCACAGGAAAACGTGCGCAAGAGACTCAAAGAGGGCGGACAAACCCGGTTCGGCCAGGTGCCCCCAGCCAAGAAAGTTGCATTGCCGATCATTACCTTTGAAAACAACGTCTCGGTCCACCTCAACGGAGAGGATATCCGGGCCATTCATATTCCCAGTGGCCATACCGATGGCGATGCCGTCATCTTCTTCCCCCAGTCCAAGGTAGTTCACATGGGTGACGACTTTTTCAACGGTGGAATGTTCCCCTTCATCGACCTCGATAGCGGCGGCAGCGTACAGGGAATGATTGCCGGCGGCGAAAAAGTCCTGGCTGAGGCCCCGGATGACGTGAAGATCATCCCTGGACATGGCCCTCTCGGCACTAAAGACGATCTGCGTAAATTTGTGACCATGTTGAAGGAGACATCGGCCGCAGTCGAGGCCGGTATCAAAAGCGGTAAAACCCTCGATCAGCTCAAAAAAGAAAAGGTATTGGCGAAGTGGGATGCCTTTGGCCAGAGCTTTATCAAGACCGATATGTTCACCGAAATTCTTTATGACAGCCTGACCAAGAAGACAACCGGTCCTAAAAACTCGCATGGACACGCGCAATAAGCATCAGGCAGAATCCAGTTTCTTCTTAAGCAGTTCGTTCACCATCTCGGGACTGGCTTGGCCTTTCGAGGCCTTCATGACCTGTCCGACAAAGAAGCCCAACAGCGTAGCCTTGCCACCCCGGTACTGTTCGAGCTGCTTGGGATTTGCGGCAATCACTTCATCGACAATC
>DASZFU010000072.1:0-61464 GCA_035939495.1 Candidatus Angelobacter sp.
CCACGGTGACTTTACTCCGCGGCTTTCAGGGACCTATACGATTACGGTGACCAATGTGGGAACCATCGCCACTGCCGGTGGCCTGCTCACGGTCACCGACACGCTTCCAAAGGGGCTGATGCCGACCGCTGTCAGCGGTACGAACTGGAACTGCACGATTGTCAACACGCCACCCGTACGGGCAATTTGTAATCGGATCGCGGACGCGCTCGCTCCCGGCAGCAGCTATCCCGCGATTACGCTGACCGTCGATGTTGCCCCGGACGCGCCATCCACCGTGACCAACATCGTGGATGTGTCCGGCATCAGCGACGCCAATCTCAGCAATAACTCTGCCAGTGATGTCACCCACATCAACACAGCCGGCCTTCGCTTTATCCCAGTCACGCCCTGCCGCGTCGCCGATACACGCAATCCCAATGGCGCTTTTGGCGGACCGTTCCTGGGTGCGGGAACCACGCGAGGCTTCACCATTCCCGATAGCGCTTGTGGGATACCCAACACCGCGCAAGCTTACTCTCTCAATGCCACGGTCGTTCCCAAAGGCACGCTTAGCTTTCTGACTATGTTCCCATGCGGAGAGCCCCTACCGCTCGCGTCAACACTGAATTCCATCGATGGGCGCGTCAAGGCGGGCGCAGCAATCGTCACTGCCGGCACAAGCGGCGCTGTCTGTGCCTTTGTGACAAACGACACTGACCTTGTCCTCGACATCAATGGATATTTTGTTCCGGTTTCGAATACTTCCGCCCTTGTCTTCTATCCACTAACAGCTTGCCGGGCGGTGGATACGCGAGGACCGACCGCGCCACTTGGTGGTCCCTCGCTGGTTGCCAATGCTACTCGGTCATTCCCGATTCTTTCCAGTTCTTGCAGCGTGCCATCCACGGCGCAAGCCTATTCTGTGAATTTTGCGGCCGTGCCCAAAGGCCCTCTGGGCTTCCTGACTACCTGGCCTACCGGACAAACTCAACCCCTGGTCTCCACGCTGAATGCACCCACCGGAACGGTCACTGCCAACGCTGCCATTGTTCCGGCAGGGACGAACGGTGAAGTCTCAGTATTCGTCACTCAGAACTCAGACCTAGTCATTGACATCAACGGATATTTTGCTCCACCTGGAACAGGCGGTCTCTTGCTCTTCCCGCAAACGCCCTGCCGCGTGTTGGATACCAGAAACCCGGCAGGCTCCCCGCCTTTCAAGGGAGCAATCGATGTGGATGTCTTAGGAAGCCCGTGTGGCCTTCCAGCAACAGCTCAGGCCTATGTACTCAACGCCACCGTGGTTCCCCCCAACCCGCTTGGCTTCCTTACGCTCTGGCCGCAAGGAGCATCGCAGCCGCTGGTTTCAACCCTGAATGCCGGAGATTCGGCCATCACCTCCAACATGGCCATCGTCTCCACCACAAATGGCTCTATCAGCGCCTTTGTGCCTGATCCGACGCATCTTGTGTTGGATTTATCGGGATTCTTCGGGCCGTAGTGATCTTTGCAATTTCAGGAAATAGTGTATTGGCGCATGATTTTGAAAAAGCCCTGGGTGCGATTTTTTTACGTTTCTGCCGCTACATCGCTGACGGGGCCCACGACATGTCAGTCCAGAATTTGGACAAAAGTTGGTTTAATGTTGGTTTAAAGTTAATAAAGGGGTGGGGGGCCCATCTGAGCGGCTGCCCCGGTTTAGATACACTTTCAGTATCCAAGAAATAGCCACGAGAGTTATGGTCATCGCGAATGACCCCGAGTATGGCTTCTGGTTGAAGCCACTAAGCGAACGATATACGAATATCCGTTGTTTGTCAAATGAAAGGAGGAACGAAAATCCCTTTACATTCTTAACTCCTGTCTCCAGAATGATACGGCTACCGTTCCTGGTTTCGCCTAGTAACTGCCGACTGAGCTTGCGTCAACGGACAGGAGCTTGCCCCGCCACAGTTTTGGTGGGTCACGCCTTTGGGAGTTAGAACAAATCGCATCGGCTGGCCGCAGACTGGTGTCAGTAGTATCTGGCCTTTTCCTGCCGCACCTTCCACAGTAACGAGACGTTCGACTTCTGGAGCAAGAGTGATTTCAAAGTTCCCGGAATCATCGGTAACTGCCGCTGTTGCCGGAATATCTTTGTGTGAAGGCGATTCCTTCGCTTCCGCCGAAACTTCAAATTGTAGTTTGACTTTGGGCGCCGGGTTTCCGTTTCCATCTACAACCGCTCCCACGATGCGGCAGGGCACTGGGACAAATGTCTGGGCGGTCACTCCGCCAATGAGCCGCAAATCTTCTCCTTCAGGCGCGCCATAAACGGCAATACTGCAATCGGCGCGTTCACCCGGCCGCGTCCCTTTAGGTGCATCGAAGTTGATCTTCACCTTCCGAGGACAGTCAACAGCCGGATCAAGCGTGAAGGTTTTCTCGCTCACACGACATACCCATCCCTCGCGTCGCGATTTGGGCCTCAACTCAAATTTTGCTTTGGTAGGAAATGGACTCTCGACTTCCATTTCGAAAGTGGAAGGCGCAACTTCCAAATTACGCTGAGTAACGTTGTTGGCAAAATTCGTATCCAGCCCGAAATCAATGCTCGCCAGTACGCATTGATGATCGGAGTTCAAGGGAGTCCAGTTTTGGCTGACCGGAACCGTAGTCATAGGAGCTATGGTGACCGGTTTTGTGCCTATATGGAAAAACAGCGGACTGCCTGCGCCGAATTTGTAAATCCCGAAATTCAACAGCACGGTCGCTACTGCCGGACCGTCATTTCTTACCTGGACGGTAATGGTGTTGGGCACGCCTACTTTGGGCGGGGTTGCAGTGCTTATATCGACACTGTTATCCCACGGATCCAGACCGCCGCTCAGAACACATAGCCCGCCGGCGCTGACGGCAACATTGGTACAGGTGGGAAACTTCACGTCGGTTACGCTGGCTTTGGTCAGTGCGGGGAAAAGGGTTAACATGCCCGACCCAAACTTGTTGTCCCAATGAGCATCAACAGCCGGGAAAGCGGCGACGTTCTTGCTGGTATCCGCGTTCTGTTTGAGCAGGTCTTTGAGACTCCCAGGAGTGATTCCCGGTTGCTTCTGGATAATGAGTGCAGCCGCGCCAGCCACGTGAGGGGCTGCCTCGGAGGTGCCGGATTGGCTCACGTAACTCGAAGTCGTACCCGCCTGGGCCGCCCATATCTGTGTGGCGGGCGCCGAAATATCCGGCTTCAAGGCTGAGAGGTCTGGGGACATGACATTGAAATCCACTCGCGGGCCCACCAAATAACCGGCATAGATCGTGTCATCGCTCCTATCAACCGTACCCCGGTCATCGGTTCCGGCAACCGTAATCGCCAACGATGCAGAGCCTGGATACGTGGTGCGCACGGTACCAGGCATCAGGCCAAAGTTGATAGCATTTCCGTGAGAGACAACCATCACGACTCCCATGGCCGCCAGATAATTTACCTGCTGCGACATGGCATTCGTGCCGTCGTCATCAAGCCCAAAACCTTGGCTCTGGTTGACTACACGGATGTGGAATTTGTTCATGTTCGTGCCGATCCAATCCAGTCCTTTCCTTACCCAGGTTTCATCGCACATGCCGGCAAAGCATACCCGCACCTCTATCAGGCCTGCTTTAGGCGCCACACCGGAACAGTCAGTCGCTTGCCCGCCGCCAGGATCCCGGCAAACTCGTCCAGGCGTTCCTCTACCCAGCGCGATGCCGGCGACGTGGGTGCCGTGCCCACTGGGATCGCCAGGATGCCGGGTGCCGTCGCCGGGATCAGTGTTGTCGCTGGCGTCATAACCGGCAACAAAACTGCCGGCAAAGGCTTCATGGGCATCATCCACGCCGCTGTCGATAAACGCGATATTGACACCCGTGCCATCGAGTCCCATGTCTTGAGCTGTATTGGGTGAAAAAGTAGCGCTCTTGCGGGCCTGAATGACGCGGTCACTGATATCATCCAAAAGCAGAGCAGGCCTTTGCCACTCGATCATGGCCACATCCGGCAACGCCGCAATTTCGGATAACTTTTCAAAGCGCACATCTCCCAAAAGAACAAAAGTGATGAGCTTGCCGATGTATTGAATCTTGCCGTATTTTGAAAACGATGCCTCAATCTGGCGGTGCGTGAGGCAGTGGTTCAAATCAATCACGATGTTAACCAGTTCGCCGGGATGAAAGCGTGCCTCGATTTCGTCGTCAATGAAATTGCGGTTCGCATCCCGGATCCACGTAAGGTGCTTTTGCTGGCCGATCATCGCGGCAATGGCGTGTTTCTCGACCGTTTGCTGCCATTCCAAGGGCGTGTGATTGCAAGCATGAGCCGCTGAAGCCCAGAACATGATTTGCGCCATCAAAAATGCGAGAGCCAGGACTGTTCGTTTCACGGATTCCTCCCTTTCGTTCGCTTGCCTCAGCCATCCGCAATCTGTGAATAGCCTTGTTTTTTCTTGAGACGAATGCCTTTATAACATAGGACGTAAAACGGAATGATTTTCCTGAACCAATTTGTAAAGCGCGAGAGCGCGAGAGCACAAGGCCGCGGTGGAAAAGGTTATTCTGAGTACCGAAGGGGAACCTTATGGGAAGAGCGTCAATGCTGATGATCATGCTGTTGCTGGCAGGTATTTGCCTCAAATCTAACGGCCAATCAGGATTACCGCCCTCCGACATTCAGAAACGGAGTGCCAAAGTCCGGCCAATCCTTGATTTCGCTATCGCGAACGGCACATTCCGGCCCAAGCTCTCGATGCAAGACGCATTGAAAGTTGCGGAAGCCTACATCGACAAACAACACATCGATATTTCCACCTATTGGCTCTACCGGGTTATCTATATCCTCTCCGGAGACGAAAACACCCCCGATAAGGATACGCTTCCTGGCTGGCACTTTTGGTGGGTGAGCGAGACCGGAGCGTTGGGAGACTATGTCGAGATTTTCGTGACCATGGATGGCAGAGCGAACCGTTCCCCGTCGATGTAGGAAACCAGCGATTAGCGGTTAGCTGCTAGCTTGACAATGTGTTAGACGCGCTCAAGCAAGTATGTATCCCCCCGGCAGAGCCGGGGGCTTTAGGTTGCGAGCCGCTCAAAGCGGCTAGGCCGGGTCGCTCAAAAGGTCAAGTGGGCTGATTACTGAGAACGTGAGCAAGAAGTGCCCTCAACTTCAATACTAGACAAAGAGAGTGTCTATCTGCGTGCCAGCACTGGCAGATGAGAGGGGCTTTGCATTTTAGCCAGAGACGCAAAGGCATATCGCTCAGATGACTGCCAACTCTTCGTGATTTACATAAAAATTTTCTAATATTTAAGGCAGTAGCTCTCAATTAATTAGAATAATCTTACTATGTAGATGAACACAGGAACTTATTTGAAACGCTTCAGCTGTTTATATCACTACTAAGCAAGGGCGATCTATTTCAGTTCATGATGTTGTGTAAGCCGTTCGATTTACCAAGCTTGGCATCAGATGAATATAAAATTAGCTCTTGATAATGATAAGCTTTGTCTGCCCTAGACTATAATTTTATGCCAGTACTGGATGCCATCAGATTAAAGAGCGCAGCGTTGTGCACAAAGATGCTTAAGTTAGAATATTAATCAAATGCATGAAATAGTCGGCAACATCCATATTGATATTCCTTCGATAGATTTTAGATTCTATGCTGAGGATTTCCCAGAAAGGGCTAGGCTTGCAGCACGCTCTGACTGGGATAAAGCAAAGAACAAGTGTGAATATGCGATCAAGATAAAAGAGTATGAGCGCATAAACGCGGCCATGGCTAATCATTTAATGGCTGCTTATGAGCTGTCTCCGAATGCCGCCTGCCTCAACTATCTGATCGCTCATCTGCTCATTAAGCGCGGAATACCAGACACAGAACGAATTCTAGAATATCTAAAAATTGCGTGTAAGCTAGCTGACCGATCACACTATTGGCTAAGCTTGGCAGCATTCACTGACCAACATGCGATGGAGGGAATTACATGTTATGCCTTCCGCAGATATTTCATGATTGAAGGTATACCTCCTCAAGCAACGGCCGAATGGATTCGTTTCAGCGAGCTTATCGCCAAACACCGTTATGGACGCGCATTAATTGCAGTGCTTCTAAAAGTGGTTGACGGGGAACTATCTTCGGAGAAACTTTCAATCTGTACGGCGACTGTCGCATATTTTCAAAATCCTTCTTTAGAAAACATGTTTGATCCAACAACACCTTTGGAAGGGCAGTTGAACAAGCAAGAGATATTGGCTATTTTGGGCAAGTCGTCAACCGACGTCTCCAACGACGTACTTACTGCCGAGCAGATATTTGACTCATCTGTGCAAGACAGTATTGCTCTGCCAGCGCTGCTCGCGTCCAACGCTCCTGGCCGAATCGAAAAGTTCTCCATTAGTGAAGGATATGGATTTCTCGAAAGAAGTGACGGCCTTCGGCTGCATTTTCATGTAAATGATATTGACGACGCTGACCTGAGGCGACTGCTATTTGAGAATCCGGAATCTGCCGAAGGCATCAGCGTAGTTTTTGATGAGAAGGCCGCGGGACAATTTAACACTGCCGAGCGTATTCAAAGATTGACCGGCACATATGACCTCATTTTACGTGCCAGGCAAAATGCGAAGAATCAGGATTGGCGGAACGCCCTAACCCATTCCCACTTGGCCTTGAGAATAGACCCTACTAATCTAGAAGCAAGGCAGCTAGAGCGAGAGGCTTCGAGCCACATCGGCGATTACACTTCGCCGACTGATGGCTCATCCTATGCCAAAGCAAAATGGGCGCAGGTTCACGACGAAGATTTTGGAACTGCAGAACGTCATTTCAGAGATGCCATTCAAAAAGGGGATCACGTAGATCGAGCGCTCCGTGATTTATGCTTCTTATTGCAGCAGCAAGGTCGACACACTGAGGCACTAAATCTTATCGAGATGTATCAATCTTGTATTCCGGAATTCGAAGCTTGGTTATTAAAAGCATCTGCCAATCAAACAGCGCATAAAGATGAAAGCGCAATTCAGTGTCTCAATAGGGCGCTACCGATTACTCTCCGCGCTGATTTGCGTCTTTCCATTTGGACACAACTTGCACTTTCGTTCTATCGGCTGAAGGATCTCGATAACGCGCAAAGAACAGTTAAGGAGGCGCTGACCCTCGACCCAACCAGCTCAGCGGCTCTTAGGCTCAGCGATGCGATCGAGACGACCAAAGCTTCTGGTCATTTTGAGAGTGATTGTGAGGTATTACCTCATTTTTCAGAAGTAGAGAGTGCTGTAACGTCTTTCAGCATGTCATTCCTCAGAAAACACAGCTATGCCGGATTCGATCCTCAGCGAGTGCGGGAAGGCAAATTTGCCGTGGAAGATGTGGATGCGATCATCAATCGGGCTGAAGCGACAGGCGATGTGAATGCTGCAAAGCGCGCTTCACTATATCTAACAGCAGCATCTCTGTTGGAGCGGCTTCCATCAAGAACAAATCAAATAAGGCTGATTGGCTGTTTACGCAATTTTTTTATCAATCGTGGTGATTTTGGTAACGCGCAAAATGTGCATCCAGATGTGGTCAGAACCTTTTATGCCGAAGCTTTAGCCCTCTCAACCGAGACGGATGGTCTCGATATATTGAAACGATACTTGCGAACCTTTGATGGCAAGGAGGCTGCCGAATCATCCATTGTCAATTTATTAAAAACCGGTCTGGCCGAAACAAAACATACAAGAACCATTATCGACTCCCTCTTGTATTTATCGATTCGAAGTAGCTGGGCAGCCAACGTTATCATTGGTACCTTGTACAGCTTGCGTGTTAAGTTTCCAGAAATCCCCCGCTTAATAGGAGTCGTACAATCGGCAAGTGAAGCTCAATACCGTAAGGCATGGGAAAGCAAACGGCAGCAGCTCGTGAGGGAGTTTGAACATACGCAGGTCATCTTCCGAAGCTTTAGCCGATCTGATTTGAATGCCACTACTGTCGAGGACATGCTTCGCCAAATGGGAAATAATGCCCGCCCCACTTTGGAATTGGATGCACAGCGATTTCGAAAAATTACTGGACTACTGGAGTATGCACGTAATTTTGTCCGCGCCACTACCTTTGATGACTCGGAATCGAACTTCAAGCTGATTACAACCCGCGAGCAAGATCTAAGAACAGACTGCGAAGTTGCACCTACTCGCTGTTCCCAAGAGTGCGTCATTTCGTTTTTAGATCATCTGCGTGATGCCGTAAGTGTGCGATTCGACCGGATAATCCGAGATGCAGAGCCAAAGCTCAGTATCGATTTGGCTGTCCGCGAATATATTCGAAATAGTTCGAACGCTATCGTTTTGCAGTTCACGATTTCCAACCAAGCAGGCAGCAGTACAGCGCGGGATGTACAATTGACAGTGTGCGATTCACCCTGGATTGCACCCATGGCGTCAAACAAGCTGGGCACAAAGCAGGATGTCCGTGGCGGTAGTAAGTTGGACATCCAATTGCCTGTGACGCTCAGCCCAGGCGTTGGAGACAACCTCACATTCGACGTTGTGGGCACGTTCCGTAATCGCGCTGATATAGCAGGTTCTTTTTCTGCAAAGACGCTTTCAATATTGTTGAAAACAGGCTCACAGTTTATCGGCATTTCAAGCAATCCTTACGCACCTTACGCCGAAGGTGGGCCTGTCAATGATCCCCACATGTTTTTCGGCAGGAAAGAACTCATAGAGTCTGTAGCCTCTGCCATCGAGCGCTCCCACGGTAGTAAGTGCATAGTCTTATATGGCCAAAAACGAGCAGGTAAATCTTCAATTCTTGAACACCTTCGAAGGAGACTAGCGGATAGCGGCAACAGTTTGCCAGTCTCTATTGATCTTCATGGGCTTTCAGTTGAGCTGACTGAAGAGCTTTTTCTCCATTCCATCATGCGCCATATGGCATTAGCTATTGAGGAGCGAATGGACTGCGGCGCTCCACCCATACCGTTCCATGTGCCGCCACTGAAAGATTTTCACAAATATCGCACTCTCGTGTTTCACGAAACACTAGCCAATTTTCTGAGAGCATGTCGCTACACGGAAGGATGGCGAAACGTTCGAATCGTGCTGCTGCTCGACGAATTCACTGAGATATATAAGCAGATTCTGAAACGAAAGGTCTCTCCCGAGTTCATGAAAATGTGGAAGGCGTTTCTAGAAAAATGCTACTTTTCAGCGGTATTGGTCGGACAGGATATCATGCCAGCATTCAAAATGAGATTTCCCAACGAATTTGGCGTCGTTCAGGATGAGCGAGTGACTTATCTTTCCGAGTCCGATGCAAGGCAATTGATCCAGCAGCCAATCGGTGAAAATCGTTTTGCTGGCGGGGCGGTGTCCAAACTACTGGAATTGACAGCGTGCAGCCCCTACTATGCGATGATGTTGTGTAACAGGCTAGTAGAGTACATTAATAGAAATAAATCTGTTGTTGTAACCGAGGCGGACATTGAGCAGCTCAAGCTGGAACTGATAAGAGGTCATAATCCGCTCACCGAAGATAAGTTTCATCCGTTATTATTGGCCGTTGATGAAAAATTTGACTCCGAAATCAATCCTGAGATGACCTTGCACTTATGTCAGGAAATCGCGAAGCATTCCGATGATCTCGGCTGGTGCTGGGAGCACAATCTCGACTTGACAGCCCTTGGGGCTCAAAAAGCGCTGGATGACCTCTACTACCGCGGTGTCGTAGAACGTGCCGACAACAAATTAAAGATCAGTGTCGGGTTGTTTCGCGAATGGCTCTTTGCCAAAAGATAAGCTATGAATCCTTTCTCCGATGTGGGCACAATAGTTACTGGCAAACGATTCCTAGGTCGACAAGCTGAAGTCGGATTCTTACAAGCTCGAGTGATCAACGGAAGCGGGTTCGGATCAGTAGCCGTGGTTGGGATGCCTCGCTCCGGAAAGAGCAGTCTGGTACATAACGCGCTCCTGAGCGACCATCCAAAGCTTCTTGAGCGCAGAGTGCTCGCCGTAGAGCTCGATGCCGGTTGCTGTAACGATTTTACAGAGCTATTTTCTGCCTCCACGCAAGAGATATCTGCTGCCGCTGTACGGTGTGGATTAGCAACACCTCAGCTCTTGCAACTGTCTGATTCGGTAAAAAACGCAACAAGCGACGAGTTGTTTTTTGCAGTTAGAGGGTTTTTTCGCGTCATTACACGACTTAACTGGCGACCTCTCGTAGTGATTGACGAGTTCGACTCGGCCCGAAATCTCGAATATTCCTTCGGAGTCCAACGCTCGTTACACTTCATCCGTGAGCTCGCATCAAACCCTTCTTACAAAGTTTGTTTTGTTCTGATTTCAAAACGTGAGCTGACGGAAATTTCGACGAAAGCTGGGTATGACGGACTTTATTGGGCGAATGTGCTCACCACTTGTCCACTTGCAGTTTTTAATGATTTTGAAGTGAGAGAATACTTCCAGTTTCTGGCGATTCAAGATATCGATCTTAATGAAGAACAACAAAACAAGATTGTCGAACTTACGGGGCGCTTGCCGTTTCTATTGGATGCGGTTGCTTTTCACCTTTGCGAAGGCGACATCGCGTTCAGGAATGGACTTTCAGAAACACAATTGATGAAATGTCTTAAAAATTATTATCTAAGTGTTTTTAGATCACTCACTGATGTGTTTAGTGGAGAGAGACTGCATAAACTGCTGCAATTGATCGTTGGTCCACGGAACGATATCACTCCAAACGACCTAGATGAGTTTCTTCGATACGGAGTAATCATTGAGTCAGGCTCGAAAGTGCTGCCGTTTTGTCCAGCTCTGGGCGAATACCTGCGTTACTTGGGCCGGCAGATCGAAATCTGGCCGCTCTGGAGTAAATCGGAGCGGAGTTTGCGAAACGCTCTCGAGTCCAAGCTGATAGAAAGATTTGGGGACAATTGGGAGGCGGCGCTCGGAAAGCATCGAACACGTTTCGCAGAGCTGCTGAAAATGTGCCACGATCAAATGGCTCGTGAATTGGAAAAATTTGGCCCAAGTGGTTCGAAGCGAGTCTTGGATTATACATATCCACAGGACTTATTCGAAATCATGTGCGCAGACTGGGACGCTCTGGGAAGATCATTGCTCGGTGGAGAAAAGCAGGAATGGGCAATGAAGTTCAACTTCCTAGCAAGGATTCGCAACCCAATAGCTCATAATCGAAGCGACGCACTTCCTGACTACGATAAAGATCTAGCAGAAGGTTATTGCAAAGAGATCCTAAACAAGCTGGAACTAAACTTAGCGACATAAATAATTGCGCATAATCTAGGATCATCGTTTCATAGGCTATGAAACCACTGACCATTGCCAACTCTCCGTCGATTATCCTTGGATTGCAAGACGAGATTCGTCGCTCCGAGCAGTCCCGTTATGACCATCGTCTACACGGTGTGCTTTTGGTTGCGCAAGGGATGACCTGCCCCGAAGCAGCGCGTCTTCTCGGAGATGCACCGCGCTCCGTGGAGTATTGGGTGCAGCGTTTAGAAAAAGATGGCCTGGGAGGTCTGTTGGAAGGAGAGCGTCCGGGACGTCCCCGCCGTTTGACTAAGCAGCAGATGAAGGTTGTGGATCGAGTTTTGCGCCGCAGTCCCAGCGAGGCTGGCTTGAGCGGGAACTTGTGGGATGGCAAAACCCTGAGTACTTGGATTGAACAAGAGTATGGTATTGCTTTGGGCGTGCGGCAGTGCCAGCGCCTGTTCCGCCACCTCGGCTTCCGCCTAGGCAGGCCTCGTCCCGCCCTGGCTCATGCTGATGCCGAACTGCAAAAGGCGCATAAAAAAAACAAAAAAACTTCAGGAGTTGATGCAGGATCCCAAGGTTGATCTTTGGGCCGCCGACGAGGTGCATTTTCAGCAGCATGGTTCTCGTTGCCGCATGTGGATTCCGCCGGAGGTCAAGGATCCGATCCTGCTCCACACCCCACCCGCAAAAGCGTGGGCTATTTTGGTGCGGTGCGCCTCCGGGACGGACGTTTTGTGTTTCGCCAGGAGACCACCAAATTTAATGGCCTGAGCTTCCTTCAATTCCTGCAACAACTGCAGCGCACGAGTCGAGGAACGGGAAGACGGGTGGTGGTGATTGTCGATAATGCCCGGTACCACCACGCCCGCCTGCATAAGCCCTGGAGAGAAAAGATGGCCAAGCGTTTTGCCCTGTACTTCCTTCCCCCTATAGTCCTGAACTCAATCCCATCGAGCGGGCCTGGAAGTTCACACGCCGTCGCTGCTTGCATAACCGCTATTTCGAATACTTAAAAACTATCGTCACCACTGTGGAGGGAGAATTTGATCATTGGAAGGCTGGCAACAGCGTCCTCTGCAGATTATACGCAATTACTTAAGACGCCATGTTTAAAAGGCGTGTGATTAGACTGAAGATCGGCAGGACGCTTTTTTTTGCAAGAGCACATACAAAAAGCCATGCAGCGATGTTTGCGGGAGTGCTGACTGCTAAGTGCTCCCTACATCACCGGCGGCGCGGTAATTCCCATCAACCCAAGGCACTGCATTAACGACTGTCTTACTACTGCAGCAGTGGCCAGCAGGAAGCGTTTACGGGCTTCGTCGGGTTCGGTAAGGATGTGGTGTTTGTGATAGAAGTTGTTGAACTGCTGGGCTAGCTGAAAAACGTGTTTAGCGATATAGGCCGGCTCGGTCGTGGCGATACATTGCTGCACGACGTTGCTGGTCTGTCCGGACGTAAGCCAAAGTTGCCAGATCTCATCGGCGTCGGGCGACTCCAGAAAGCTCAAATCTATTTCGCCATTCAGGATCTGTTCCGGGACCACGCCCGCCTTGCGAAAAATGTTGGTAGCGCGTACTACGGCATACTGCGCATAAGGACCTGTCTCACCTTCAAAGGCAAGCGCTTCTTTGAAGTCAAAGGCTATGACCGAGTTCTTGGTGAACTTGAGCATGAAGTAGCGCAGAGCGCCGATGGCTATCTGCGTGGCGATCTCCTGCCGCTCGGTTTGCGCCATCTCGGGGTGACGCACATCGACCTCTTTCTGGGCGGCTGCAATCAAGGCATCGATCAGATCGTCGGCCTTTACTCCAAAACCTTTGCGTCCTGAAACCTCGATATAGGAACGCTTCTTGTCTTCTTCCGAAACT
The DNA here is from genome assembly GCA_035939495.1 of Candidatus Angelobacter sp. Taxonomy (GTDB): domain Bacteria; phylum Acidobacteriota; class Terriglobia; order Terriglobales; family Acidobacteriaceae; genus Angelobacter. The sequence goes on from DASZFU010000072.1 coordinate 13,132, forward strand.
TCGTAACCTAGCTCCATGGCGCATCCGGGGGTGAGCGCTACCATTTCGTAGGAAAAATGATGATAGTTTTCTGCCTGCTCCACATAAGCGAGACCACGAATCGCCTCGATCACATTGTTTTGCGGATCGGTCTGGCGGGAATCGATCACGTTGTAAATGGCTTTCGCGCCGCCAAAGTGCGGATGCTCCGGCTCACCCGCTTCGGCTGAGATCCAGACCTGTTTGCCGTCGGGATATTGATAGAAACGTTGATAGCCAAAATCCTTTCCTAGCAGCCCAAACTTCCAAAGATGATAGGCGATGTCCTTCCCTACATAAGTAACAGTGTTGTTGGATCGCACAATCACCTTGGCGTCTTCATCCGGTCCATCGTCCGCTTGCGGCTCCGCCGGTTTACTGCCGGCGCGGCGCATCACCCAGCAGCCTTTGTTCTTGCCTTGCGTCTCGAAATAAAGCACGCCTTTTTGCTTCATCAATTCAAACGCCAGGTCCCAGAAATGCAGGTGAAGAATCTCGCTTTCCCTCGGCAGAAAGTCGTATTGGATGTCGAGCCTTTGAGTCGTCTCCAGGTGATGTCGCAAGATGGTTGTGGATATCAATTCACCCATCTCCGCAGCCTGGTTACCTCCTTGCTCGATTTCGTGCAAGGTCTTGAGCCGCAGATTGAGGTTGGCTTTGTCCTGCTCATACCATTGCGACACCCGCGCATAGAGGTCCCAGCAGTAGTAGTCGAAGCGAGGAGACTGTGAGCTGATGAGCTTTTCGACTTCTCTCTTGTCTTTCTTCTCCAGGTACATGAAGCCGACGACGACGTCTGCAACCTGCACGCCGGTATTATCGATGTAGTTCTGAACATCGACATGCGCTCCCGTCGTCCGCAGCAGGCGCACGAACGTGTCGCCAAGCACAGCATTACGCAAATGGCCGATATGCACTGCCTTATTTGGATTGATGCTCGTGTGTTCTACCAGGACCGTTGCAGGAGCTGTGCCTTCAAGACCGGTATAGGGACGTCCTTGCAGCAGCAGACGTGCAGCGGCTCCCCGGTCGAGCCGGGCGTTGATATATCCGCCACCGGCGACTTCGAACTTGTTGAATCCAGGTATCTGGCCCAGATGGGCTACTACTTCTTCGGCAATTTTCCTGGGCGGCTTACGCAATCTCTTGGCCAGCTCAAAGCAGAAAGTGAGCGCATATTCGCCCAGTGAAACATTCGGCGGTTGGTCAACCACGATGCGCGGCAACTCGAGATCATATTGGCGTTTCAGTAAATCACGAACATGCCGGACAAGCTGCTGCTGTAGTTCCAGATACAAAGTGTTTACCCTTTGGTGAATTTAGTAAGAACGAAAACCTTAACACAGATGCAATGACTGAGCTGATTGCCATCACTTGGGATCGAATATGACGAGCGGCATGTTTGGGATTAAAAGTGTTATGTCGCCCGCTCGACGGGCTTTTGGGGTTTTGCTGGAATGTCCCCACAGCTCGCGCTGTGGGCTACAGGTATGAGCGCCAGCTTCGCTGGCTCTGGAGCTTTTCGTTTTTGGCGTGATTTGCGGCGCATGTTTTGGAGTAGTGAGAATCCCACCAGAGCAAATTCATCAAAGCGGCGGTTTGACGCAAAAGCGCGTGAACCCTATGATGAAATTTGGATTTTTATTCGCTTTTCTCCGTGCCTTTGTGCCTTCGTGGTGAGATGTAATCCGACTATGCGTATTGCTTATCTAGAATGTTTTTCCGGGATCAGCGGCGACATGTTTCTTGGAGCCTTGCTCGATTGTGGTATTCCAGCCGAGCTGTTTACGAGGACTGTTGAGGCCTTAGGTGTAGAGGCCCGGCTGGAGGTGTCGCGGGTGCAGCGCAGCGGCATCAGTGCGGTCAAGCTCGACGTGATGATTGGCGACGAAAAGGAGCTGCCGCGCGAAGAGTTCCTGGAAAAGTACGAGCAACATCATCACGAGCACGGGCATTCTCATGATCGCGAACACCATGAACATTCGCATCACGATCATGCCCATCACGACGATCACGAACACTCAGCTCATGGCCATTCACATGCTCATCGTGGATTGAAGGAAATTCGGCAGATCATCCACAAAGCATCCATCAGCGAATCTGCCAAAGCGCGGGCGACACAGATTTTCGAGGCCCTGGGAGCAGCGGAAGCCAAGATTCACAATGCCGATATCGAAACGATTCACTTCCACGAGGTGGGCGCGATTGATGCTATCGTGGATATAACCTGTGCGGCCGTGGGCGCAGAAGCGCTGGGTGTGGATGAGATCATCTGCTCTCCTCTTAACGTCGGCGGAGGCGTTGTGAAGTGTGCTCATGGCACATTCCCAATCCCCGCTCCGGCAACTTTGGAGTTGCTCAAGAACGCTCCGGTTTATTCCGGAGAAATTCAAAAGGAATTGGTCACGCCCACAGGAGCGGCGATTATAAATGTGCTGGCCCGTAGATTTACCTCATTTCCCAAAATGAAAACCGAAAAGATAGGCTACGGCGCCGGCACGCGGGACTTCCAAGACTTTCCCAATGTCTTGCGGTTGACCATAGGCGAGAGCAGCGAAGAGCACAAAGTCCTGGCGCCGGAAGAAACCATCACCCTAATGGAAGCAAATATTGATGACATGACGCCGCAGGTCTTCGGCTACGTAATGGAACGAGTGTTGCAGGAAGGCGCCCTGGACGTGTTTGCCACTGCTGTGCAAATGAAGAAAAACCGTCCGGGTATGATGTTGACGGTACTTTGCTATCCTGAAGATGCGCAGCGGTTGACCCAACTGATCTTTGCCGAAACGACTACGATCGGCGTTCGCACGCGCCAAGAGCAGCGTACCCGGCTGGCGCGCCGCCATCTGTCGGTCAGAACCAAATGGGGCGAGGTCAGGATGAAGCTGGCCAACCTGAATGGCAGCATCAGCAACTATGCTCCCGAGTACGAAGATTGCCGCCGGATCGCCGAGGAGCAGCATGTGCCGCTGAAAACCGTGATACAGGAAGCCGTGAAAGTTTACTTGGAAATAAACAATGGATAAGGGCCAGAAGTTCTACATAACCACACCTATCTATTATGTGAACGCGCGTCCGCATATCGGCCATGCGTATACGACGATTGTGTGCGATGCCATTGCCCGGCGGAAGCGGATGCTCGGCTACGATACGTTCTTTCTGACAGGGACCGATGAGCACGGCGTGCATGTTGAGCGTTCCGCGACCGCCGCCAATACTCCGCCACAAAAATGGGCCGACCAGGTCTCATTGGAGTTTCGCAAGCTTTTTGAGCTGCTGGAAATCAGCTACGACGATTACATCCGCACCACCGAAGAACGTCATAAACGCGGCGTGCAGGAGATATTCCGGCGTATGAGCAGCAACGGCTACATCTATAAAGGGACCTATACCGGCCAGTATTGCATTTATGACGAACTCTATGTTGACTCGGTCGGCCCTGGCGCTCCCTGCCCGGAGTGTGGCCGGCCCACCGAAACCGTCAGCGAAGAAAATTATTACTTCAAGCTTTCAGCTTTTGCAGAACCGCTGTTGCAGTATTACCAGGAACATCCCGAGTTCATACGCCCGGAGACGCGTCGCAACGAAGTAATGGCCTTTGTCCGCAGCGGCCTGCGCGATCTTTCTATCAGCCGCAGCACATTCAAATGGGGCGTTCCAGTCCCGGATGATCCGAAGCACGTGATTTATGTCTGGTTCGACGCCCTCTGCAACTACTGCACCGCCCTTGGTTTGGGATCACCGGATTCCGAGGAGCAGAAGAAGTTTGAGCGCTATTGGCCGGCAGACGTCCACATGGTCGGCAAGGAAATTATCCGTTTCCATTGCGTCTATTGGCCGGCATTTCTAATGGCTGCCAAGCTGCCGTTACCCAAATCTGTAATCGCGCATGGCTGGCTGCTCTTTGAAGAGAGCAAGATGTCAAAATCGCGCGGCAACATCGTCCGCGCAGAATCCGTGATCAACGTACTCGGCAACGACGCCTTGCGTTACTTCCTGCTGCGCGAGATCGTCTTCGGACAGGACGGCTCTTTCAGCTTCGATGCCGTGGTGCAGCGCTATAACTCCGATCTAGCCAACGATCTGGGCAATCTTTCCAGCCGCACCTTGACCATGATCGGCCGCTATTTTAAAGGCTCAATTCCCTACCCTTCGCCAACCGTGGCCCGGAAGGATGCCGATGATGTGATCAGGGACCATGCGCAAGCGGTGATCGCCGAGTTCAACCAGTTGTTCGACGACTATCAATTCTCCCGCGCGTTAGAGAGTGCATGGTCTTTGATCGGCGCGGTGAATAAATATCTGGTTGAACAGGAGCCGTGGATCGTTGCGGAGAAAGAGGATGAAGAGAACCGGGCACGCCTGGCTACCATCCTTTATACTGCCGCCGAAGCGTTGCGGGTGGTCACGGCGCTGGCCTATTCGTCGATCCCGCAGTCTGCCGGGAGAATCTGGAACCAGTTGGGCCTGGGCGATATTGCCCGCTTTGATCTCAGCAGCTTGAAATGGGGACAACTACCGCTAGGCGGCAAACTCGGCAAAGTCGAGCCGGTATTTCCTCGCGCCGACAAGAGCGCAATCGAAAGGATGCAGAAAATGGAACAAGACCGCATCGCCGCTACGGCGGCATCAACTCAATCACCGGCAGCATCTGCTCCGGCTGGAGAAGGAGCGCGTCCCGGCGAGCCTGCGACTCAGGCTGTCCAGGGGCCGGCGCCAGCCGCTCCTGCTCCCGCAGTTGTTGCTCCAGCCATTAAGGACGGGAAGATTTCCATTGATGACTTCCTGAAAGTAGAGCTGCGAGTGGGCCAGGTGAAGGTTGCCGAAAAGGTAAAAGGCGCCGACAAGCTGCTGCGCCTGGAAGTTGATATAGGAACGGAGGTCCGCCAGGTTGTGGCAGGCATTGCCTCTGCCTATCAACCGGAGTCGTTGGTTGGCCGGAAAGTCGTAATCGTCGCCAACCTTCAGCCTCGCAAGCTGCGCGGATTGGAATCCAACGGCATGATCGTGGCCGCTTCCGTTGGCGAGGATGGCAAACCCGTGCTGGCCAGCTTCCTTGAAGATGTGCCGATCGGAGCGAAATTGAAGTAGCGGAGCCACAAGCAAGACCATTTAGCCGCGAATGAACGCGAATAAACACGAATTTGGAAAATCAGGAGAGAGCAATCATCGAAGGCAGAGTCGCGCAGAGAGTTCTTAGATGGCTTTGGCGTGATCGCAAATTTGCGAGAAAAAGCACGGTTTTGAGGCAGTGGGAACGTGGAGCACGTTGTTCCGAGAATTCGCAAGCTGAAGTTTGTTTTCGATTTGGCTAGCAGCTCATAGCCAGCAGCCAGGAGCTTATTTGTACATCGACTCACACGCCCATCTCGAAGGCAACAGATTCGACAGCGACCGCACCCAGGTTTTGGAACGCGCACGCCAGGCAGGGCTGGACCGTATCCTCGCTATCGGCAGCGGGACCGGACCAGGAACCTTGGATTGCGCCATCAAGATCGCCGAACAGCATGACTGGATTTACGCCACCATGGGGATTCATCCCCATGAAGCCCAACTGGCAACTGATGCAGACTTTGCCGAGATGGAGCAGTTGGCCAAACACTCCAAGATTATTGCCTGGGGTGAGATCGGCCTGGATTACTTCTACGATCATTCTCCGCGCGATGTTCAGAAGAATGTCTTCCGCAGGCAAATGGAGCAGGCGCGCGCGGCCAAATTGCCGATTGTGATCCACTGCCGTCCTACCAACAACAGCGAAAATGCCTGGGACGATACCCTGAACATGCTCCGCGAGCAATGGGCCTCTTCTGGAATCCCTGGAATCTTGCATTGCTTCACTGGTGAGTGGAAACATGCCAAAGCGGCTATGGACATGGGCTTTTACATCTCTTTTGCCGGCAATGTCAGCTTTCCCAAGGCAGAAAACATACGCGAGTCGGCCAGACAGGTCCCGCTCGACCGCATGTTGATTGAGACCGATTCTCCTTACCTCGCCCCTGTTCCCCACCGCGGCAAACGCAACGAGCCTGCCTTTGTGGTCAACACAGCAGAAACCATCGCTCCATTGTGCGGCACGAGCAAAGAAGAGATCGGCCAAAGGACCGCGACAAACTTCTACACTCTATTTCCAAAGACGAATAGCTGACTATTTCGTTGGGCGCTGTGTGTGGACTGCGTGGACTTCAGCGTGGACTGCGGAGGCACTTTATTTCCGACCTCTACTGCATCTAAAATAAACACGCCGTCCGCCTTATCAATTAGGCAGGAACAGATGAAGCATTCACACATCGCTAAGGCTCTTTTAACAACGTTACTCATCGCCTTGCCGCTGTACGGGCAACGATACGACTCGCCGTCTTCGTACAACAGGTCCACGCCGGCCTCCTCTGCTGCCAATGCGGTGGATCCAGCCAAGGCCGCGCTTGGGAAACGTTTATTCTCTGATTCTCGTCTGTCGTTTGATGAATGGAATTCCTGCGCGAACTGTCATGAGCCAGCCCACGGGTTTTCAGAAAGCCGTCCAGTGAGCGTTGGCGTGCTGAATCGCCGCGGGAAGCGCCATACGCCTACTCTTTTGGGCCGTGCCTCAGGGGAATCTCAATTTTGGGATGGACGCGCTGCGACTTTGGAAGAGCAGGTTTTGCAGCCCATTTCCGATCCCAACGAGATGGGAACGACAGTCGAGGCCGTGCTGCAACGGCTACACCAGGATCCTGTTTACCGTAACCTCACTCGCGACTCCCTGGCGGAAGCCCTGGCCAGCTATGTGCGCACTATACGCTCCGAAAACAGCAACTACGATCTTTTTCTCTGGGGATGGCCGGGCGCAATCAGCGACCTTGAACTCGAGGGTTTACGCCTGTTTCAAAACAAAGCGCGCTGCTATCTCTGCCATTCCGGCAACCGATTTACAGACGAACAGTTTCACAACACCGGCATAGCCTGGCGCGATGGCGCATTGCAGGATGAAGGGCGCGCAGCCATCACCGGCAAGACCTATCACAAAGGTGCATTCAAGACTCCAACCTTGCGCGACGTTGGACGGCGCGGCCCTTATATGCACGATGGAAGCCTGGCCACTCTTGAAGATGTAATCAACTATTACGATCGCGGCGGCAACCAGAATCCCCACCTGGACGAAAACATTGTTCCTCTGCATCTGACCGACGCGGAAAAGAAAGCTCTATTGGCATTCCTGCGCACGGGGCTTGCTGGATCGGTGCGCGATGGGGTGGCTGAAAGGCTGATGCAATCAGCGAATAGACCGATCGATTCGCGGTAAGAAATGAATCCGTGCGACAAAACGAATAGCTTAGGCAGAGGCCAACAATGAAATGCCTCTTAATGCTTGCACTATTGCTGGTTATTCCAGCGGCTACAGGTGTGGAAACACAGAATGTTGACCGCGAAGACTTTGTGCGCGGGCGTGAAGCTGAAGGTCTTTTGTGCACTAGGCAAGGCTGCTCTCACGGCGGGAATATCGCATCAGCGGTTGAGATCGCGACACAAGAATATTGGATCGCGAGGTTGTTGGCGAAATCCTGAGCACACTTTGCAAAGGATCGCCTGCGATTGATTGGTGCGAAGGGGGAATCGAACACTCCTCATTTTTTGCAAATCACTCATTTTGGACAACATACCCAGAAATCCTTATCAATAAAGCCCGATAGAACTCAAGATATCCCTCCTTATGCCGATAGTTAGAATGGCAACCCAGTTCTAAGACTTGGAGGTTTGCCTGAAACATCGTGAGGTTCCCAAATGCAAAGCATCTTGCTGGTTGAAGACTCCAAAATTCTGCAGCTCGCGACCAAATGTTTGTTAGCCAAGGCAGGCTATGAAGTTTTCACGGCCGAAGACGGCCAGGCAGCTCTGGACTTGGCCTCAATCAACCATCCCGACGTGATCCTTCTGGATATGATGTTGCCTAAATTGAGTGGGCCAGAAGTCCTGTGCCGTCTCAAACAAAATCCGGAGACAGCGGATATTCCGGTCATTGTTTTGAGCGGTCTTTCGCAGAAGAACGAAGAAAAACTACGGAAGGTTGGAGCCGCCGACTTCGTCGGAAAAGAAAACCTCGCGAAGCAGCCCGAGCCGCTCTTTTGCGCCATCAAGGACGTCTTGGAAAAACGCATCGCCAGCATCCTATCCACGCCGAAGGCACATTGCGAACCGCCACTTTCGATATCCGAGTAGGCCAGCGCCATTGCCTTTATTTTCTAGTGCATGCAGTTATTGCAAGAGTTGTTGCCAATGCCTAATGGTTCATATCGCATCCTGATCGTCAATGACTCGGCAGCGGCGCGCCGCATCCTCAAGGACGCCATTTCCAGTGATCCGCGGCTCGAAATTGCTGGAATGGCTTCCAACGGCGACACCGCCCTGACCCACATTCAACAGCTTAAGCCGGATCTCATGGTTCTGGATGCGGAGATGCCGGAAAGGAATGGATTGGCTACGCTGGCTGAGTTGCGCAAGACCAACCGTCATTTGCCAGTGATAATGTTGAGCGATTTTGTCCCGGGCGGCGAGCGGGCTATGCTTGACGCCTTGTCCTTGGGGGCCAACGGCTATCTATCCAAAAAAGCCGTTACGGCGGCTCTGACTGGTTCCCTCGACGACCTTCGCCGTGAGTTGTTGCCCAAAATCCATGCCTTGTGCGAACGAAACCGCAGCCCAAAACCCAGTGCCGACTCCCAATTGCTGCTGAAGTTGCCAACGCTTCCTCGGCCACAGAAGGAAATTGCAATGGTTGTCGTGGGCGTTTCCACCGGTGGGCCGCAAGCGCTCCTTGATTTCCTCCCTGGAATTCCGCGAGATTTCCCGGTCCCAGTGGTCGTAGTTCAGCACATGCCGGCAATCTTTACCAGCATTTTTGCCACGCGTCTGCAATCGAAATGCTCTTTGCCAGTGCAGGAAGTTGCCGGTGGAGAACCGGTCACTCCCGGTGTTATCTGGCTGGCCCCTGGCGGCAAGCACCTGCGGTTGTCGGCCAGCGCGAGCGGCGTGGTTCTAGAACTGGACACTTCGCCCCCTCGAAATTTTTGCCGTCCGTCCGTTGATGTTCTCTTCGAATCAGCGGTTAAACTCTACGGCCCAGCCACGCTCGCAGTAGTTCTCACGGGCATGGGAATTGATGGGCTGAAAGGCTGCGAAGTCATCCACCAGAGAGGCGGCCAAGTCGTCGTACAAGATGAAGAAACCAGTGTGGTTTGGGGAATGCCGGGAGCAGTCGCCCGCGCAAAGCTGGCGGATAGCATCAAGCCGCTCTCGCAGATGAGAGATGAGGTGTTGCGCCGTGTCATGCAGTATCGGGGTGATCACCGCGGCGCAACCCCCATGGACGGAGGGATTGGCTATGTCCAACCAGGCAAGTGAGTTTGCCTATCTCTGCGAACTCGTAGAGACGAACGCAGCCATCGCTTTGGATGCCCAAAGGGCATACCTCATGGAAGCCAGGCTTTCTAGCCTCGCTCACCAGGAAGGCTTTGCAACTGTTTCTGAATTCATCGGCCAGTTGCGCGCCAAATCCCCAAGTGATCTCCACTGGAAAGTCGTGGAAGCCATGACGACCAATGAAACCAGTTTCTTTCGCGACCTAAAGCCTTTTGAGGCATTGCGCAATGTAATCATTCCTCAAGCGATCGAAGCTCGCCAGAAAGAACGCAGCCTGAACATTTGGTGTCCCGCGTGCTCCAGTGGCCAGGAGCCTTATAGCGTGTGCATGATGCTGCGTGATCACTTTCCCGTCTTACAAAGCTGGAACATCGAGGTGCTTGCCAGCGACATCTCCAACGCCATGCTGCAAAAAGCCCAGCAGGGGCTGTATTCGCAGATGGAGGTGAATCGGGGTCTGCCCGCTGCCTCATTGGTCCGGCACTTCAAAAAGGAAGGCGCAGATTGGCGGCTCAATGAAAATATCCGGAAGATGGTTACTCTACGCCGCATTAACCTGGCCGGGCCATGGACAGCTGTACCTTCAGTAGACATTGTGCTGCTGAGAAATGTATTGATTTACTTCAGTGTTGAGACCAAAAAGCAGATTCTCAACAATATGCGGCAAGTCCTTCGGCCAGGAGGCTACCTGATGCTGGGGACAGCAGAAACTACGATCAATTTGGACCCCAATTACCGCAGTGAGGTCTATGGCAACGTTTGCTACTATCGGCCTCTGATTTGTAAATAAGCCCCCATCCAGACGTCCGACATTCCATGGTTTCAATTTGGCGAAATCTGAAGGCGGCATGGTCATCACGCGTGGCGTCCGAGTTTGCGGATCTCTCATCACCCATTAAAGAAAAGCCCGTTCCGTCCGATATTGACATCGTGGACGAGTTGATCAAAGAATTCCTCAACGAAAGCCGTGAAAATCTCGATCGCCTGGACACCAATTTAGTAGAGTTGGAGAAATCACCTGGCGATCAAGAGCTTTTGGCTGACATTTTCCGCACCATTCACTCAATCAAGGGAACTACCGGATTTTTTGGATTTCATCGCCTCGAGAGCCTTGCCCACGCCGGAGAGAACCTGCTGGCCCGAGTGCGGGACGGCGATCTGCTGCTGAATCCAGCGATAACCACCATCCTGCTCGAAACCGTTGACGCCATTCGAGAGATGCTGGCCACAATCGAAACGACTGGATCCGACGGCGAAACCGACTATTCCAGCCTCATCGCTAGAATTGCCTCCCTACAAGAGACGCAGCCTCCCCCGGAAAGTACGTGCGCGGTCCAGCCTGAACCACCTGCAAAAAAAGGCCGTCGAAAACCCTCTTCCCGGACTAAACCGGTTGCGAAACTGCCCCAGAGCTCCGCTTCCCAGGCTCAAACCTGCGAACCAGGCTCCGCCGAGCCGAAAACAGCGCCAACCCTGGAGAAGCGTAGCGCCGAGATTCCCCACGAGAGTGGCGAGGCCGATTCCGCCATCCGCGTGGATGTGCCTTTACTGGACCGTCTGATGGACCTGATGGGAGAACTGGTGTTGACTCGCAACCAGATTATTCAGATGGTGGCCGGGCAGCAGGACAGCGCTCTACTGGCTGCTTCCCAGCGGCTCAACCTGGTCACCAGCGAGATGCGTGAAACTGTGATGAAAACTCGCCTTCAGCCGATTCAAAATGTCTTGGGCAGATTTCCGCGCCTGGTACGTGACCTGGCCCTGGCCTGTGGCAAGCGAGTACGGATTGAAACCTACGGTCAGGACACCGAATTGGACCGGACTCTACTTGAGGCAATCAGGGATCCCTTGACTCACGCAGTCCGCAACGCCGTCGATCATGGGATCGAAGCGCCTGATGTCCGAGCCGCTGCCGGCAAGCCACCGGAAGGCTGCGTAACGCTGCGCGCCCAACACGAGGGTGGGTTCGTCCATATCGAAATTTCCGACGACGGCCGGGGCATCGATCCAGACGCAATTCGCCGCAAGGCCATTGAGAGAGGATTCATCACTTCAGATCAAGCCGATCGAATGAGGCCTGAGGATCTGGTGCAGTTGGTTTTCGAGGCCGGGTTTTCGACCGCGGAAAAGGTCACCAACATATCCGGCCGGGGCGTGGGCATGGATGTAGTAAAGGCCAAGATCGGATCGATCGGTGGCTCCGTTGACCTGCATAGCATCCTTGGCCAAGGCGCCACTCTCCGCATGAAGATCCCCTTGACGCTGGCCATCATACCGGCCTTGATCGTGCAGAGCGCCAGACTCCGGTTTGCCATTCCTCAAGTCCACTTGCTGGAACTGCTGCGCTTGGAATATGAAGGCGCCCAGCATGCAATTGAAATGGTGCATGGCGTTCCGGTGTACCGCCTGCGCGGGGACTTGCTTCCTCTGGTCTTTCTACGCCGCGAGCTCCATCAATCCGATGAAGGAGTTCGATACGCCAAAAACGGCTACCCCTGGTTTGCTGATTCTCTGACCATTACCGTGCTGCAAGTTGAAGGACGACAGTTTGGCCTGGTGGTGGACGAAGTCCACGATTGCGAAGAGATTGTAGTTAAACCGCTGGGCCGTCACCTAAAAGGCATTCCCGCCTTCGCCGGCGCCACCGTGATGGGTGATGGCGGAGTGGCTTTGATTCTTGATATCACTGGGCTTGCCCAGGGTGCCCAGCTTTTCGACGAACCAAGAACCTCTGCAGTCCGAAGCACCTCCAACACAACCGTTGATGAAAATGCGGGCCACACCCAGAAGCAGGAACTGTTGCTTTTTCTCACCGCTAACAACCGGCGTACTGCCGTTGCGTTGAATCATATCGAGCGCCTGGAAGAGTTTCATGCATCGCAATTTGAGCGCGCCGGGCTGAAATTGGTTGTGCAATATCGCGGTGAACTGCTACCCATCGTGAACCTTTCCGAACAAACGGACCTGATACGTGAGAGCGGGCGGGATTCGTCTGTCCAAGTATTGGTTTGCCGCCATAAAGGCGAACCTTTGGGCGTGGTCGTTGACCAGATTCTGGATGTCGTGGAAGAACCAGTCTGCATGGAGGAACGCTGGAAAGACACCCTGTCTGCCGGATCGGCTGTCATCCAGGAACGGGTTACGGATTTTGTCGAATTGGAAACCATGCTGAATTCCGCGAACGGCCAAGGACCATTTGCCTACAGATTTGAAGATGGAGAGATCGCGCCATGAATACGGAGAAGCAATACTGCACATTTTTCGTAAAGGATCTCTTGTGTGGAATCGAGGTCGCACATGTGGAGGAGATTGTTTCCGAGAGTTGCGTCTCGCAGGCACCGCTCGCGGCCGGAACCGTCGCCGGCCTGGTTAATCGTCGCGGTGCGATTGTGACCGCCATCCATATGGGCCGTCAGCTTGGCCTCCCGGACGACGACAAACCCCGGTCCTTGACCACGATTTTTGTACGAAGCCGGGATGAGACCCTCGGGTTGGTGGTCGACGCGATTGGCGATGTCCTTTCTGTGAGGTTGCAGGATTTTGAGCCGCCACCGGCAAGCCTTCAGGGAGTTGCAAGGGAGATCATTATTGGGGCCTACAAGCTCCCGGAGAGGCTCTTACTGCCCTTGAACCTGCACAAAATCACCTAAATTCAAAGCTAAAGCTCCTGCGCCTTTGACCGATAAAGATGGAAGGAGTCGGTCCGCGCAAAGCGACGTCGGTGAAGAAGATTCCGGGCTCCCACGATTCGATAGCGACAAAGGAGATCGCAAAAAATGAAGATCGTCCAACATGCTGTTCTACCTCTCGTCCTCTTACTGTGCCTTCCCGCCTGGAGCCAGAAAGGTCTGACCCCTGGCGAAATCGCTGTGGGTTCATGTTCGGCATTACAAGGACCAGCCGGCGCACTGGGCAGCGAGACCGTCTTGGGCGCCAAGGCATATTTCAATTTGGTGAACGAGCATGGTGGCGTGAACGGCCGGAAACTTAAGCTCGTATCCTACGATGACAGCTACGAGCCTGAAAAGACCATCGCCTGTGTGAACAAGCTCCTTCAAGAAGACGAAGTCTTCTCACTCGGATTTTTTGTCGGTACGCCAACCGGAGCCAAGGCCGCGCCCATGGCGGAGACCCATAAGGTGCCGATTGTCGGCTTTTTCACCGGGGCCGAACTGTTGCGCAACCCGGTGAAGCATTACGTAGTCAACGTGCGCGCCTCTTACTACAACGAGGCCCGCACCATGGTGGACAACCTCGTCGGTGTCGTCGGCGCGAAAAAAATCGCTGTTTTCTACCAGCAGGACGCTTTCGGCCAGGCAGTGCTCGAAGGCGTCAAGATTGCTCTCAGCGCTCACGGCATGAGCCCGGTTGCCTTAGGGACGTTTGAACGCAACACCCTGGAAGTTCAGCCGGGGATCGACAAGATTAAGCCGGCCCATCCCGATGCGGTCATTATGGTAGGCCCTTATGCACCGGTTGCCGAGTTTGTAAAGCGAGTGCGGGCCGAAAAATGGGACTCTCTTCTGCTCACCGTGTCCTTCGTGGGAACGGAAGCATTTGCCAAAACCGCGGGCGTTGACGGAAATGGCGTGGTGATTACGCAGGTCGTGCCGCCACCATCTCGCACCGACCTTCCTCTGGTGAAACAGTATCACGAGGCGTTGCGAAAGTACTTTCCCTCGACTGCGCCGTCGTTTGTGAGCTTGGAAGGTTTTGTCGACGCCGCCGTGATGGTGGAAGGCTTCAAGCGGGCGGGCAGAGATCTTACCCGCGATAAGTTCATCGCGGCCCTTGAAACCATGCAGAACCAGGATATCGGCATCGGCATGACAGTCAATTACAGCTCAACCGCGCATCAGGCCTTCAGTCAGCTCTATCCGACCGTGATCCGCGGTGGCGTGGCCGTTCCCTTGAAGGATTGGGCAGCACTGAAACATTAAGCAGGCAAATGCAGCGAAAGGAATGAAAGGTCTTCTTATGAAACAATTGCAGCCACTTCCCTCGCGACTGAAGACGATCGTACCCCGAAGACTCGGTTTGACAGCCAAGCTGACAATTCCATTTGTTGTGATTTTGGTGGCGGCGCTGTGCATTCTCGCTTCTCTTTCCGTCCGCTCAACCCGGGCCGCCTTGCTGGAAAGCATGCAAAAACGCGCCATGACTGTGGCGACCACCATGGCCGCTACCCTTTCTGAACCTCTGGCCATGGGCGAAATCGATGGCGTCCGGCATCAGCTTGAGGCGACACGCCGGAACGACAGCGATGTGACTTACGCCATCGTCCTGAATGGGGACGCGACGGCGATTGCGTCTACCGACAGTGCGCTGAACAACGAGGTTCTCAAAAGAAACGACTTTGAAAGGAAGATGGCCGATACTCAGGAATACACGCAGGCCATGATTCCCGGCCAGGCAGGCGGGTTTGAGGCTGCCGCGCCCATTCAGTTCCAGGGCAAACGCAGCGGAGTATTGCGGGTCGGGTTCTCCATCCAGACGGTCAACCGCCTGGCCCTCCGCGATACGCTGCTGGTTGCAACCACAGGGTTGCTGGCCCTGCTAGTGGGAATCTTTGCTTACGTGCTTGCCAGCCGCCGCGTGATTCGCCCCTTGCTGGAGATCATGAGCGTCGCCAGCCACTTGGCCAAGGGAGATGTTGAGCGGGAGTTTACTTACGAGGGGCAGGATGAGATTGCTTCCCTGGCTCAATCCTTCCGGGAAGTGGTCGGTTATAACCGCGCCATTGCCGCCGCCTGCCAATCATTGGGCAAGGGCGATCTCAGCGTAGACATCGCTCCGCGCTCCGATCAGGACATTATCGCCCAATCCTTCCGGGAAGTAGTTGGTTATAACCGCACCATGGCCATGGCTTGCGAGTCGTTAGGCAAGGGGGATCTCACCGTGACCATCCCAGTGCGCTCCGAGCAGGATATTATCGCGCAGAATTTTACCCAGGCAGTTCGATGCATCCGCAATACGGTCCAAGAGATGGATGCTAGCGCCAGTTCTCTGGCGACGGCAGCCGCAAAACTCTCGACAACTTCCTCGGAAATGACCGTAGGCGCGGGAGAAACCGCGACTCAGGCGATTGCCGTGGCCGCCGCTGCTGAAGAGATCTCTGCAAACGTGCAGACGGTGGCTGGAGGGGCTGAGCAAATGACCGCCAGCATCCGTGAAATAGCTGCTAACGCTCACGATGCCGCCAGAGTCGCTGGTGAAGGCGTCAACCTGGCGCATGCGGCACATCAAAAGGTCGGCAAATTGGGGGAGAGCAGCCAGGAGATCGGTAAGGTCATCAAAGTTATCACCTCCATCGCAGCGCAGACGCATTTGTTGGCCTTGAATGCCACGATTGAAGCGGCCCGTGCTGGAGATGCCGGCAAGGGCTTTGCCGTGGTCGCCAATGAAGTCAAGCAGTTGGCCAAAGAGACAGCCAAGGCCACAGAAGATATAAGCGCCAAAATCGGAGCTATTCAGATCACTACGCAGAGCGCAATTGAAGGTATTGCAGAGATCACCGCGATTATCTCCAGAATTAGCGATACCCAAAACGCTATTGCGACAGCCGTGGAAGAACAAACAGCTACCACCAACGAGATTTGCCGCAACGTGACCGGCTTGGCCGCCGGAAACCGGGAGATTGCCCGGAATATCAGCGGTGTGAGCCTAGCCGCCAGGAGCACCACGGAAGGCGCGGAATACACCAAGAAAGCTGCGGCCGAGCTGGCCAGGTTGGGGGCCGGGTTACATGGCCTGGTGCGGCAGTTCCACTATGCGGGAGACAATCAGCAAATACGCGGAAATGCTGCACCTGCGATCGCCGCACTCAACGTTGAGGCTGAAACTACGAAGCACCCGCTACCCCACATGCTGAGCGGGACTGGAACAAGGCGTGAGTTGGTTGCGGTGGATTAAAACAGAACAAGAGACCTGGAGTCACATTAATTTACGGCACTCCTGGAAGTTACTCATACGATAGCTCCCCGGACTGCTGAGAGAGGATTCATGCCATGCTTGCATTGGTAATTGATGATTCGAGTACGATGCGAAGTATTCTGAAGCGATACCTGCGCCAGATGAACTATGAGGTGCTTGAGGCAGGTAACGGGCGCGAGGCGCTGCAACGGTGTCAGGAAGAGCAGGATATCGACGTGGCGCTGGTGGATTGGAACATGCCGGTGATGAATGGCATTGATTTCGTCAAGAAGCTGCGTTCACAAAGGGAGCACGATCACGTGAAGCTCATGATGGTCACTACTGAGAACGATGCTGACCGAATTGTCGAAGCCCTGGGCGCGGGCGCGAACGAGTTTGTCATGAAGCCCTTCACCTTCGAAATCCTGGAAGAGAAAATGGCGCTGCTGTTGAATCCAAGCTAAACCGTCGAAGGGCTTTTATGAATTCTTGCTGCGCTATGGTTATTGTGCGCTCGCTATTAAGTCGCTTTCTCCCGCCTCCAGGGGCTGGGTGTGGTTGCCCTTCACTCTTGGCAAATGCCGCGGAACACGCGCTTTCTGGAAGAGAGATATGACATCCCGGATTGGGCATCCTGACTTCAGGCTGAATTCCGAATGGGAAGCTTGCATTGAGGAATCTCTGCGCGAAGTCTTTGGTGTCATGCTGGAATTGAAAGTGCAGCGACGCGCCAACCTTCGTCTTGTCCCCGACTTGACCGCGCTGGTTGGCCTGACTGGTTCGTTGAACGCATGGTTCACGATTCGCTGCAGCCGCCGGGTCGCCGCAACCCTCGCCTCGAGAATGTTGGCGCAGCAAGCTGTGCAGGGTGAAGAACAGATATTTGACGCGTTGGGCGAGATATGCAACATTGTCGCAGGCAATTTCAAAGCACGCCTATGGAGTTTGTCGAGCACCTGTAGGTTGTCGTCCCCAACCGTGCTCTCAGGAGAGCACGGCGAGCCGCTTAAACCCAAAACGGGACAAACCCTGGAGATCCTGATCGAGTGTAATAATTTTCCGCTCGAAGCGGCACTGCATGTGAACGGTTGAAACATTCCCGCACAAACAAACACGCTAGACCATGCTTTCGGAGAGCCCATCCTGAGCGCACTTTGCGAAGGATCACCACGGAGATTTGGTGCGAAAGGGGGGACTCGAACCCCCACGCCTTGCGGCGCCAGATCCTAAGTCTGGTGCGTCTGCCAATTCCGCCACTTTCGCGCCTTGGTTATCATCATCTTACCAGCATGGCCTCAATTTAGACGAGAGGGCAGATGTTGCCCAAACCAGTCTCTCCACTCCTGACGGAAGCACTCCTCACATATAGGATCAGCCATGAACGCAGACAAAAGATCAAGAACAACCATGAAGCGTTCGCGGGCAGTTAATTCTGTAATAAAACGTTTTATTAACGTTGCTAAACCCGGCGCCCAGTTGTATACTCGTTCCGGTTTTGGGAAGTCTTGGCATCCAAATTTCCTGGAAGGAGTTTCCCATGAAGCACCTTTCCCTGTTGGTGAGAGTCCTGTCTGCGGCAATTCTTAGCGGTGTCGTATTTTTTTCTGGCCAGTATGCGAGCGCCACGCCCATCCAGATCTATGGCACCTGGCACTGCAGTAACGATGGTTGTAGCTGGGCCACGGTCCGCGATATGACCGATTTTGACAAAAAAAATCACTGGATCATTGACCGAGGCGATGGGGTTCCATCGGTGAACCTGGTGGTGCTTTCGTTCGTAAATCCTCTGAAGCTGCTCAACCAGGCGAACGATGCGCAAACGGTCAATGGAGTGCCGGTTGGAATGAACTCCCAGATCATCAGCTATTTTACGAGCCGGAACATCCGCGTGATGCTCGCGATCGGAGGCATTACATTTGTGAGTGACTGGAACACCGCATTGGCCACGAACCCAACCCAGTTGGGGTTGAATGCCGCGGCGGCGGCCAAGAGCCTGGGCGCCGGGATTGAAATCGACTATGAAGAAAACACCAGTCCCAATCTCACCGGCTTGCAGGCATTCATCAATGCATATCGCTCGCAATTGCCCTACGATGCAACCGGAGCCAATGCAGCGGCGCGACTTACCATCGACCTTGGCGCAGGCGACCGTTTCCTGATTGGCATCGCGCAAATGGCAACGGCCAATTGGCTTACCACGGCCAATCCTGTGCTGGATTATGCGAATGCGCTTGTTCCCAGCAGGCAACCCTCGATCTCTTCCGCAGAGAGCAATTGGCTGGAGCACGTTGACGGAAAGCCCAACTTTGCTCCCCCCATTCCGCCTTTAGCGCCGGCTAAGTTTACCGGCAGCCTCTTCATAACGGACTCGAATCGAGTTATCGCTGAATGTAATAACTTCAGCTCGTCGCTGCAGGACGCAACCGGACGCTTTGTTCAGACTTTAGCGCCCGCAGGAGCCGGGACGACCTCGGGAATGCTGGGTTTCATGTTTTGGGCGTCGGAATGTCCATCATCAAGAAATGTATGCACGACTCCACCGAATACCTGCCAGGGCGGAGTAGGAACGGGGGCGAAGACTTTCGGCATTCCCATACCGATGACGGCTCTTCGGCAACAATAGCAGGCAGTATCAAAAAGACATTGGCGAGATGCAACCCAGGCCGCAAATCTCTTCTTTGCTGGTTGTCTTCGCCTGCTCCCTTTGTCCACAAACTCACTACCAGACGAGGAATCGGCCCCTGCTTACTTAACGATTAACGTCATGGGCAGGGAGTGAGTCGCGTTGCCGGAACTGGCTGTCACCGTCAGCGTATAGGTTCCCGGTGCCGTGGGTATAGGAGGCGGGCCTTTTGACCCTCCGCCACCTCCACAACCTGCCAGCGTAGCGGCAATAGCCAGCACACTCGCCATCAAAATGAAGCTGGCGCCACGGCGCTTACGCGGCCAAATGCATACCATTCCGGCCACCGCAAACACGGGCCACAACGACCACGCCTGCTGCCCCGGCATTTTCAACGATGCCGTAGCTCCCGTCGTGCTGACGGAAACAACCACGGCTTCCGGGTTGTTATCGGGCAGAGGCAGCGAGCCGCGGCTTGGAGTGCAGTTCGCGCCTGCGGGAGCACCGCCACAGCTAACCGAAATTGAGCCGCCGCCAAGGCCGAGGCCGGGAAGACTGGCAACAATTACGTTGTAGGTTGCGGTCTGTCCCGCTGTAATGGTGGCGGTTGCCGGCACTCCATTCGGCGTACTCAAGCCAAAGTCGGGCTTGGTCACGAACCCAAAGCCTGTGAGCTGAAAGACATGCGGATTGCTGGGCGCGTTATCCTGAACCGTAAACTGGTCCGTCAGGTTTCCAAAATTGAGGCCTATGTGGAGCACGATCGAGAACATACTTGTTTGGCCCGGCTGCAGCACTTGGGCCGGAGGCGGAAGGGCGCCGAAGCCGAAGCTGAAGTCCGTTCCTTTACTGAAGGTGAACGACGAGAGAGCGAGAGGCCCGGTCCCGGTGTTCGTGATGGTGAAATTCTGGATATTGTTTTCCAGTTGCCCGAGTGTGCCAAAATCCCCCGGCGTGGGCGTGATCTGAAATGCCGGAGTACCCGCCGTGCCGGTGAGCGAGACGGTCTGCGATGGAAGTCCGCCACCAAAGGTGAAGACGAGATTGGCCACCCTGACGCCGCTGCCTACGGTCGGGGTAAAGACCACTGTCGCCTTACAATTCGCGCCGCCGGCTACAGTCGAGCCGCAGTTGTTGGTCTGCGAAAAATCAGAGGCGTTCGCACCGGTGATGGCAACACTCGTGAAGCTCATGCTGGCATCGCCAAAATTGCTAAGCAGCACAGTGAGAGCGCTGGAAACCCCCTGCTGCAGGATCCCTGGAAAGATCAGTATCCGTGGCTGCACCACCGCCACCGGAGCACCGAGCGACGGCGTGATCTTGGTGACAAACCCGGCTCCTTCAGTGATGTCTCTTATCTGCGGCAGAGGCTGGAATGAGCCCAGGGTCGTGGGGAACAAAAGGTCGGGCGTTCCCGCGAGATAGACGTTCTGGTTGAGATCCAAGGCCATATCCGAGAGCCTAATCACGGGGGACCCTACAAAAGTCGAATACACCAGCGC
Source organism: Candidatus Angelobacter sp. (assembly GCA_035939495.1). Lineage (GTDB taxonomy): Bacteria > Acidobacteriota > Terriglobia > Terriglobales > Acidobacteriaceae > Angelobacter. The sequence goes on from DASZFU010000072.1 coordinate 33,583, forward strand.
CGTACCGGTGAGATTTAACTTGGTCACGTACATAGGGGTACCGAAAAAAGGCGGCTCAATCGAGTTGAGAAGCGGGTAAGTTGGCGAAAAAGTAATTCCAGCCACGTAGACTCCTGTGCCGTCAGCGGCAATGTTTCCTGGAACCACGCCGTCGCCTATGTAGGTTGAGAAGGCAAGCTTACCGGTGGTATCGAATTCCGATACAAAATTGAAATTCCCTGCGCCCGGAACGCTGGTCTTGAAGGCCCCCGTTGTCGTCGGAAACCCATTGCCGTTGGTGGAGCCGGTCAGAAAGGCATTCGTCGTTCCGTCAATGGCGATGCCGCTGGCCCCGGAAAGAAGGGTAGACGCACCCAGAAAAGTGGAGTACAGCAACCCTGATCCATCGGTCTTTAGTTTGGTGAAAAATGCAGATGTTGTGGAATTCGTGGTTTGAAACGCCCCGTTCGTTGTTGGGAAATCCGATGAGGAGGTCGTGCCGGCGACGTAGGCCACGCCGCTTGAATCCACGGCCACGCCGCCTATGCTTTCCTCGGTGCTTCCCCCCAGATATGTGGAGTAATCGAGCACCGAGCCGTCAGGATGAAGCTTCAATACGTAGTCCGACTTGTCGTTCTTCCGTGTAGTCTGAAAAGCTCCCGCCGTGGTGGTAAGCCCGGCCACCGAGGGCGGCGTCTGGTCCTTGGGGAAAATTACCTGGGCTGGAAAGACATTGCCGGCCACATAAACCGCTCCGGAGGAATCAACAGCAATACGCTGCCCGCCCAGCGAAGGCCCCGCCTTGTCCGTGGAACCGCCCTTCGTCAGAAAGGTGGAAAAAACCAGGTGGCCTGTAGCATCAAGCTTGGCGGCAAAAAGTTGGCTACAATTCTTATTCGATATGGTCTCCGTTGCGCATGCAGGAACAGTGTTGAATACCCCTGGGGTAGTCACAAAACTGGGCGAAGTGGTGGATCCCACGATATAAGCATTCCCGTTGGCATCCACCGCGATCTTGTTTCCACCGCTTCCCGCGAGCTGCGATGCATTACCGCCCAGGTAAGCCGTGTACACCAGACTCGAACCGGTGGGATCGAGCTTCACCACAAAAGCATCTTCAACGGACAACTTGGAAATGGCTTGAGGCGGCGATCCAGTTGTAAAACCCAGACTCGGATCGGGCACCAAGGCAAATCCCGTAAGGTAGGCGCCGCTGCTGTCCGCGGTCATACCACTGATGCCGTCAAATTCAAAGCTTTCGGTGCCCGGCGGGAACTGACCCGAGAAGAGAGTCAACTCCAACAGCCGCTGCACCAGAGTCGAGTACGCCAATGCCGGGTCAATAATCAGGGGCAAGCTCTTGTCATACGCAACAACAGCAAAACCGATCTCGTTGGCTGCGCGGACAACATATCCACCGCTGACCAGTTCGCGTTTTCCCTGCCGGAGTTGGTAGATCTGGGGTTTTTTGAGTACCGCAACATTGCCGGAAGGAGTAACCAATTCGACATTCCCATCGAACTCACGGGCGGTTGCGCCCTCAAATCTCATCGAGATGGCCGAGACCTCGGCGCCGGGCGCTACCTCAAAATCAAATTCCAACTCCTGGCGGCTGCCAAACGGAACGCCGAGAAATTGACTCGCAGAGTACTGATCGTTCGAGTACTGATTTTTGGAGTAGAAGACGAGGCCAATTCCAGGATACACATCTCTGTAGCGCACCTTGCGAAAACGCTGCACATTGGTCCGCCATCGACTGGGGTCATTGCCGAGGTAATAGTGAATCACTCCGGGCAGGGCTTCGTCCGCTTCCGGCCGGGCCTGCTTGTTTGCTCCCACAAAGTTGACGCGAACCAGTTCCACGGAACCCTGCACTTTTTCCGCTGGAACAAAGTCGAGCATGATCTCGCCCGGCGAAAAGTAAACTGAATAGCCGGCGGCGCGTGCAACAAAATCGATGTTGGAATCCGCGTCATACCTTTCAAACCCCATGGGCAGGGATAAAGGATGCAGGAGAGGGGTTCCATCGCCGGAATTGGAAGCGAGTGGAGCCGCCGAAACCATCAAAGAACAAAGAATCAAAACACAGAAAAATATCCTGGATCGCATGAGATCCCTCACTTTGCAAGTGTGGAGTGGCCGTATTCACGCGTAGGAGTGGGGATACCGCGTGTATCAAAATCAGCAACAGTGGGAGGAATCTTATCGTGGTTTAAGGTCGCAAGGCAAGAAGTATGCGGTTACCAACTATCCAGATTTTGCATTTGCTTTTTGGGTTCTCAATCGTGCAGTATTGCTCAACGTTGCCTAGGAACGGTCCAATTCGTCGTCAGCAAGAAAATGGGCGGTTGCGGACAGTGGAGCCCGCGCAACCGGTGTCAGTCGAGGCTTATTTCCACTCCCTGTCGGATGTCATCCCCCGGATTCCATATCCCGCAATCGAGCAGATTGCCATTACTATTACGCGTGCCATCAACGAGGGACGCTCCATCTTCGTCTTCGGCAATGGGGGCAGCGCCGCGACTGCTTCGCATGTGGTGTGTGATTTGGGTAAGACCGCCATTCCCGATTCTGGAAGCCGCAGGCCCAAGGTGATTTCGCTCAATGATAATGTGCCTCTCATGACGGCCTGGGCCAACGACGCAGGGTACGAACATGTTTTCTCGGAACAATTGAAGAATTTTGTGGCGACTGGTGATGTTGTCTTTGCTTTCAGTTGCAGTGGCGACTCACCTAATATTCTTGAGGCACTGAAAACTGCGCGCTCTGCCGGGGCCGTTGCCGTGGGAACGGCCGGATATGATGGCGGGCAGATGAAAGCCCTGTGCGATATCTGCGCTGTGATCCCCTCGGACAACATGCAAATCATTGAAGACCTTCAACATGCGGTGGCGCATTCGATCTTCAGCGTTGTTCGCGAGAATCTGCGCCAGGCCCATTCTCTAACGCAGGTCAAGTCGCGGGCTGCCATAGCGGAGTAGTTGAGGCGGCATGGCTCAGCCAAAGAGAATCGCGCTCGATTTGCGCCGGATTCAGAATCCTGGTATTGGCCGGTACATGAAATGCCTCGTGGAGGCACTGCTTGCTCGTGAACCGGAACACGAATATCTGCTGATCATGCTTCCAGGCACGGAAAAGATGATCGCCACCCCGGCTGAGCACGCCGAAAAGCTTTCGATCAATCTCAAGTATTATTCGATCCGGGAGCAGATCGAATTGCCCAGGATTCTTCGCACGCACCGGGTTGATCTCTTGCATTCACCGCATTTCATGCTGCCTCTGCGATGCCCTTGCCCCGCGGTCGTGACTATTCATGATGTGATTTATCTGGCTTGTAAGGAAGATCTGACCTCACGGATCGGCCGTCTTTACTATCGCGCAATGATGGCTGCGGCTGCGCGGTCGGCAGACCGCATCATCACCGATTCGGAGTTTTCAAAACAGGACATCATACGTCATCTGGATGTGGAGCCATCGAAGGTTGAGGTCATTTACCCTGCCGTCGCTCCCGAATTTCAGAGAATTTCAGATGAGAGCAGGCTTCACCATGTGCGCTCCAAGTATGGGATCAGCGGAAAATATGTTCTCTACGCTGGAATTCTCAAGCCCAGGAAAAATCACGTCGGGCTGGTGCGGGCCTTCAAGCATCTTCTTGGCGCAGCCGGTGATGCGCAGCTTGTAATTGCCGGACCGGGAGATGAAGAAGCAGCAGCGCTGCGCCGGTTGGCAGAAGAGCTTGGTATCGCGGCCAAGGTTGTGTTTACCGGTTTTGTCGATGAGGCTGAACTGCTGGCGCTATATTCCGGTGCCCATGTCTATGCTTGTCCTTCGCTCTATGAAGGTTTCGGGTTTACTGTGCTGGAGGCAATGGCATGCGGCGTACCTGTCGTCTGTTGCCCGTCAACCTCGTTACCGGAAGTGGCTGGCCATGCGGCCCGGTATGCCGATTCACGAATTCCCGAACAGTTCGGAGATGCCCTCGTTGAAGTCTGGACTAACCCGGAGTTGCGCAGCCGGTTAGTCCAAAAAGGGCGTGAAAACCTGCAGCGCTTTAGCTGGGAGCGCGCTGCGGAGAAGACTTTGGCCGTCTATCATCAAGCCCTTGGAATCTTTTCTGATAAGGTCGTAGTTGCATGAGCGCCATCGTAGCTAGCCCCGCCGCTGGTATTGCAGTGAACGCCGGTTGGCTTGCTACAGCCCAGGTGGTTCGGCGTCTGCTCCGATTGTGCGTGCTCTTGCTCATCGCGCACTTGATCAGCATTGAAAGCTTTGGCGTCTACGCTCTTCTTCTTACTGTCGTCGAATTGATAGCGCTGGTCAGCGGCTTCAGTTATGGGGACTTTCTCACCCGCGAGATCGCCAAAGACCGGCAGGCGGCGTGGCCCCTGGCAAAGCGCATTACTCAGATCCGATTTGCCTACAGCATTCCTTGCATCGCGGTGGCTGTTTTGCTGTTGGCGGCATTGCGCTTTCCTCGGACGTTGATCCTGAATGCCGCCCTTCTTTCTTTGACGCTTGCCCCGCGCATCGTAGGCGACTCGGCGCAGGGAGTCATGAAGGGATTGCTGAAGTTTCGTCCACTGCTTTGGGTGGAACTTGCGCAGGGAGCCGTGATGCTTTCAGTTGCCCCACTCCTCATTGGGAAGGGGTTTGGACTGAGGGGCGCGATTGCCGCAGAAGTTCTGGCAGCCGCAGCCGGAGCCGTCATTGCAGTTTTGGCAATTATTCCTACAGTGGATTTCAAGGCCACTCATCCACATAGCTTCCGCATGCTGGCGCGTTCGATTCTTGCCTTTAACGTCTATCCTTTCATCGCTACGATCTACGACCGGGTCGATATCGTCTTGCTTTCAAAACTGGCGGGTGATATCGCAACCGCCCTCTACTCGGTGCCGTACCGGGTCTTCGCCAGCTTCTCGATTATTCCTTATGGCATGATGGGCGCGCTGCTGCCAGTGTTTTCGGCTGCCGGAGTAACCCGCGAAACGCGAGACGACTGTCGACGCGCCATGAAATTCCTCTACCTGATCGCCTTGCAGGCAGTGCTGATGGTTTTAGCATTTGCGCGTCCTGCAATCCTGGCACTTTTGGGAGAGCGTTATTCCGGGTCGATTATCACCATTAGGATTTTGGCTTGGGCCGCCATTCCGGTTTTTCTGAACCATGCCCTGAATATCCTTCTACTGGCCGCGCACAAAGAGAAGATTTTCGTCTGGACTGCCAGCATTTGCACAGTTTTCAACATTTCAGTGAATTTGCTGCTGATACCCAGGTTTTCATTTACCGGTGCGGCTGCAGCGACGCTACTGACAGAGTTGCTGCTGCTGGCCCAAAACTGTTATCTGGTTCGCCGGTTTCTTGGGGAATTCGTATTTCCCAAGGACTCTCTCAAGACCACATTGGTTTTTTTATTGGCTGTAACCGGTTTTCTGGCATTGAGAAATTTGGCAGGCGAGATCATAGCGGGAACGATAGCCAGCGCGGCTTTTGCTTCCTTCGCTGTCATGACAGGCAGAGGATTATCAGCGCTCATCAGCGCAAAACTTGTCCTGAGGTGTAAGCCGAAGGATCAGCAGCGAAAAAGGTCTTGGTTGTGAAAATCGCTTTCGATCCCTGGGTGCTGTCAAGCCGCTTCATGCATCATGGCACTCAGGTTTATGCCCGGAACCTGCTGGCCGAGTTTAAGCAGATCATCTCATCGCAGACGAAGGCAGAGATTTACCTCTTCCATGCCTCCGGCCACGCCAATGGTTTTCAAGAAACCCAACCGATTCCCGGATTCAGAATCGTCGACGCGCCGTGGCTGCGACACGACCGCCTGTGGCGGATCGCAGGAATGGGAAGGGCCGCAGTAAACGCAGGAGTCGACGTGGTGTTTTCGCCGACGACTCATGTTCTTCCTATTGGCCGCGTTCCTGTCGTCTGCACCATTCACGACCTCACGCCGATCAAAGAGCCCTCTCACAGCGCAAAAACCAATATGGTGCTTAAAACATTCATGTGGGCAGCGGCCAAACTGTCGCGCACCGTCATTACTGTTTCCGAATGTTCGCGGCGTGACCTGGTGGACTACTATCATTTGCCGCCTGAAAAAGTCCGCGTTGTCTATAACGGATTTGACTGCGGAGTATTTAACACTGTATCTCCCGTGCAAAAGAGGTTGACAGACCTGCAAACCGCGCACGGTATATCCGCGCCTTACATCGCACATCATGGAATTTTGCAGCCCCGCAAGAACCTTGTCCGTCTGATTCAGGCCTATGATCTGCTTCTGGAGCGCCGCCGCGACCTGGATCTTCAACTGGTCTTGATGGGACCGCGGGGTTGGCAATTTGAAGACATCGTCCGGGAAGGAAACCGGCGTCGCTCGCGAGGAAAGGTGATATTCACAAGCGCGCTCTCCGATGCCGATCTCGCTCTTCTCGTAAAAGGATCTGTGCTCTCAGTGATGCCCTCAATTTACGAGGGCTTTTGCCTGCCCATGATCGAGTCGATGGCCTGCGGCATACCAACCATTGCCGCCGAGACCTCGTGCCTGCCCGAAGTCTCAGGAAATGTGCTCAGCTACTTCGATCCGTTGTCGATTGAAGACATGGCAAACTGCATGGAAGCGGCGATTGTCGATAGTGACCTGCGTCAGCGGATTAGCAAAAGGGGAGCCGAGAGAGCCAGCATATTCAATTGGCAGCGATGCGCGCGGGAAACGCTGGAGGTGTTGGTCGAGGCTGGAGGGAACTCATAAACGGTCGTGGAGGAAAAAGAAGCGCCGGTGTAAAGATAAAGATTGGGTGGACGAGACGAGGGCACTCCCCTTCATGTAGGGCTCCTGGGTTAAGCTTCTACGGAGAAATTGATCTGAGAATGTATGTCGAAAGATTAGAATATTTCAAGGCGCAAGCGGGCTTTCTCAATGAAAACATGCGTTGTCATTTCTGTGATTCTGCTGTGGCTGCTGTCTGCTTCCTTTTGCCAGAATGCCGGCAGTCACAAAGCCAGTACGGAACAGACTGCTCCTCCACTTACTTTCGAGCAGTTGACGAAGGCGGCAAAGATTTATTTCCGTGACTCAACCGAGTTTCCAATGACGCAAGCGATGACGTTTACTGTCTCCGACGCCTCGGGCCGCGTCAAAAAAGTGAACCATCTTACGTTGGATTATCTCTTTAACGGATATCGTCCTAAGCCAAAAACTGCTACAGCCAGTTCCCGTGCAAATATTTCTTTCTGGGCGGCAATGCGCGGTGCAAAGATGGTGAAGGCATCCATGAACAGCGATCTCTGGACCATGATTTAGGGAGTTGCGCTGTATGGCGATCCCGGCGATTACAAGTTTGAAGCCCTGGAGCATGGCAGCGAGGGACTGATAACAGCCAGGGTAGCGCCAACCAAATCCTGCCCACCGCTCACCATGGTAAAGAATTCGCAGGCGTATTTCCCTGATGAACCTTGTGGGACCAGCGAATATCAACTTCAAGATAATCTTAGCTTTCAGAAGTTTGTCTTCGATGCTCCTGGACTGCCGGCTTCCATCAGGATCGATCCTTTTGGAAAAAGCGTACTGCGCAGCTATCGCGTGGAGATCGCATTTCAAAAAGTAATGCTGGCAGCAGACAAGGAACCATTCCTGGTGCCCAGGCAGGTCACTGCAAAACTCGAGACCAATAAGGGAAGCGTCGAAATCACCAGCACATACGAGGCGAAGAGTAGCAGCCCTCGTTAGATAAAATGATCGCACTTTCCCCTTGACAGCTTAGGAGAGCCGGCATTAATCTCCTAATCATCTTAGGGGGTGCATGAGCGACCAAGCCAAGCTTCTTCAAGGAACGCTTGATCTTCTAGTTCTAAAAGCGGTCTCTCTCGGTCCACTTCATGGCTATGGGGTTCTCTTGCGTATCGGGCAAATCTCCAGACAAGCGCTTCTGATCGAGCAGGGCGCTCTCTATCCCGCATTGTTCCGCTTGGTGCGTCAGGGCTTTCTAAAAGCGACCTGGGGCACATCCGAGAATAACCGCCGTGCCAAGTTTTATGAACTCACGCCTGCGGGGCGCAAGCGTCTGCGGGAAGAAACTGAAGGGTGGAAACGCCTGGCCGCCGCCATGGGATCTGTCCTTGCCGCTCAACCGGAGGAAATATGAAACTCCTGGCTACTGCGGTAAGAGCGAGATTCTCATAGTACTCCCCTCCGATCTAGCTATACTTGGATAATGAATCTACAGCCTGGCGTAGCCTCGCCTGCGTGGTCCGTTCGACTGATCGCCGAACTCGATGCCGCTGACCAGCGCGCCCAAGCACTGCTGGCTGGGATCACGCCAGAACAGCTTAACTGCCAGCCGCAGCCGGGTGCATAGAGCGTCGGACAATGTCTCGAACATCTATGCATCACCAACGAAGTGTATTTGCCGGCAATCTCAGCTTCCTTGGCAGACAAGCCGGTCTATGGTTCAGGACATCACACTCGGGTGGTTTGCGCGTTGGTTTATTACCAGCTACATCGAGCCTTCCCCAAAGACGAAACGCGCGCGTGCGCCCAGGAAGATCGTTCCCGGCGTCCAAGTCGAGCCTTCCATTCTGGAGCGATTTCTTAGAAGTAACCAGGCTGTTCGCGAACTCATTCGCCAGGCTGGTAATTACGATGTAAACCGCATCCGATTCAAAAATCCCCTGCTTTCGGTGCTTCGCTTCACGGTAGGAACCGGCTTGGAGATTGTCTCCAGGCACGAACAACGTCATCTATTGCAAGCCGAACGTGCAAGGGGATTTTTGCAGGAGAGCCCCACAAACATGCCGCGCGACAATTTCCGCGATCTATAGATCGCGGCCTCATTGAAGCGATTTAAACACTTTCGGCGCAGTGTATGAATTTCATGTCGTCTTTGCAGAAACAAATTTGGAAACGAAATAGCGCAAGGAGCCGTTGCGTGCGACGGCTTGGGTAAGAGAATAGTGCCGCAGCATTTCAACCATCCAGTCGATACGCGATTCAAAACTTTTGCTGCGTAGGCGGTCGAAGTGATCTTTGTCAACGTGATCTGTGCTCGTGATCTCCGCAATTCCGAGTTGCGTCGAACCGTTTTTCGTCAATCCTGCCAGATACCAGCTTTCGATTTCTCGAATTGTCACCGCGATCGCTCAATTTGAAGTGACTTGATTGCGCTCGCAAGTTCTTCCTTTTTGGCAGAAACACAGGGAGAATCGTCGTTGTCGGCCAAAAAGATATAAGTTGCGTTTGGCATCGCGCGGATGCTCTCGATGAATTTAATGATCTTTTCTTTCTTCATTTCAGCATAAGGAATGACTCGAACTGAATTGTACTGGCGTTCAAATTCCACGCGAAGAATCGTATTCACGAATCTCTGATCATCCGGCCCTTCAACCCAAATAAAGAGCTGGCTAAATGGCATCAACCGAGTGCTCCAACATATTGTTTACGAATAGATCTTCGATTCCGATCTCATTCTTCAGGAAGACTTTCAGGTCGCCGCTTTCAGCCGGGCGGGAAAGCTTGGAAATTCCCATCCTATTCCGCGACACTAGTATCAGATCGCTCAAATTAGCATGCCGTACAACCTCGGGACTATGCGTGGTAATGATTACTTGTTTCTTGAGTGAGCCGTCCCTCAGGACCTGCATCAATTTGCCAATTAAGGATGGATGTAAGTTGCGCTCAGGTTCTTCGAAAGCCACCAGTGATTGCCGCCCAAAATACAGGGCGACGATCAGCGCCGTGACATTGATGGTTCCATCGGAGAGCAACGATGCTGGAAGATATTCTTCGGGAAAGAACATTTCTTGCAGCTTAAAAAGGAAGGTCCGGTCAGAAAAAGGTTCTACCGCAAAATCGCCTACGAACGGCAGTAAATCCTTAAGTAGATTTGACAACTTTCTTTTTGCTTGCTCATCTTCGAGAATAGTCTTTAGCACCAGTGCAAGATTTTCACCATCGTCCTCCAAGTCAGCTTTTCCAGCCATTCTTACACCGAATTTCGGAGATTTAGGATCGATGTCAAACACCTCAATACTCTTGAACCCAGTCTCTTGGTAAACCTCCGAAGGCATGAGGAAGGACAGCGGCAGTTCCAACGAAATTGTTTTGTTTGGCGGCAGACGGCCTTCGCCGGTACCAAACCAGAAATCCTCCGGTCTGGCTGATTCGCCGCCCGGTAACGAGGTCTGCACTTCAATTTTTCCACGCAAGTTTTGAAAGCGGACGGTCCCTCGTCCCAGGCGGTGGCTTTCCCGCATCCTCACGCGAGAAAAATCCGCATGAACCTCAATTGCGTCCTCCACTACCTCAAAGCCCGTATCGTGTCCAAAGTGAATGCTCAACGTGTATCGTACAGCGTCAATTTCGGCGAGTAGCTGCCAAAAGGCTACATGCTGGCCGCCAGTCTTCTCATCAGGTGAAGCGGCCTGAATTCTCGGAATCATGTGTGCCACACGCTCTTCAGTTGCAGGCTTGGTCACGATTTCCAAGCGAAAGTCGCGGCCAAGACCAGCGCGAAGGTTTGTCAAGTATTTGGCGCCTGCTTGCAGGGATATAGCATTATCGAGACCAGAAGTGGCAACGTCGCGGATGAATTTGAGTATTTCCAGGGTATTCGACTTACCCGACGCATTTGCGCCGACAAGTACATTAAAAGGCCGAAGTTCGAGATCCAGTTCCTCAAAATTCTTGAAGTTCCAGGCACGTATCCTTTCAATGAACATTCTGCCTCCTATGCCAGCATTGTAGTGCAATACTCAAAAATTGCAGCATAGGAGAAATCGAGAAGCAGCTCAACCGCGTTTTTTCTGGCCGAACGAGTCTCAGGTGTTTCAGAATCGTTGGTTGCTCCATCCTTTGCGCTCGCGGGCACATTGCGGTGTAATGAGTGCTTCTAATCTTCGCTGATGGAACCTCTGTTACAAATCTCTGCTTTGAGCTTGGACTACACCCTAATGGGTGGGACTCATATTCCTGCGCTTCGCAATATCCACCTGGAAGTTAGTGCGGGAGAGACCCTTGGTATTCTGGGAGAATCCGGCTCGGGAAAGAGTTCCTTGGCCTTAAGCCTGTTGCGGCTCTTGCCTGAGAATGCCCGGATCACCTCCGGGGAAATCCGCTATAAGCAGCGCAATCTGCTTCTTCTGGATTCCGAAGAACTACGCAAAATTCGGGGGGCGGAGATGGCCCTCATCTTTCAAGAACCTGCCCTGGCTTTGAATCCTGTACTACCGGTCGGTGTGCAAGTCGGTGATGTGTTGCGCGCCCACCGCAGATTGCGCAAAAGCCAAGCCAATGACGAGGTTTATGCCATGCTGCGCGAGGTGGGGTTCCCCGAGCCGGAACGGATCGCGCGAGCATGTCCCCATCAGCTTAGTGGAGGCCAGCAACAGAGGGTGGCGATTGCCCAAGCATTGATTTGCCGGCCCAGGCTTCTCATTGCTGACGAGCCATTAAGCTCGCTCGATACCGTGACTCAGACGGAGATGCTGGAGCTTCTGGCGCGACTCAAGAAAGAGTTGGATTTGGCCATGCTGTTGATCACCCATGATGCAGGAATTTTGGGTTCGCTTGCCGGCAAAATTGCGGTGCTTCGCAGCGGTGTCATCGTGGCCATTGGAACGCGAACCGAGTTGGCCCAGACGCCTGATGCATACGTGCAGGCGCTCGTCTCGCCAGCCCAAGTCTTATCATCGGCAGATATCCATTCAGTGAATGACAAGAAGCCGTTGTTGCAGGTTCGGAGCTTGAGCAAGCACTTTGAACAGAAAAAAATGTTTTCGCGAAAGAAATTCACCGTTCACGCATTGCAGGGTATCGACCTCACGCTATTCGCCGGGGCTACCGTCGCCCTTGTAGGCAGGTCTGGTTCGGGAAAAACAACCCTGGCCAAGTGCATTGCCGGATTCGAAAAACCGGACTCCGGACAAATCATGCTGGAAGGTGTTTGCGTCCAAGGCCTGAAAAAGCAACGCCCGCAGCAGATTCAGTTGCTGTTTCAAGACGCTGCAACATCGTTTAATCCGCGTTTCACTGCGGAGCAGATCATCTCTGAACCTCTCGATCTCCTGGAATCCAGCAGCAAGGAAGAGCGCCGGGAGAAAGTCATTCAACGAATGCACGAGGTAGGACTGGATGCGGAAGCAAGGGGCCGTCCGGCTGCGGAATTCAGCGGCGGCCAAAGACAACGCCTGGCGCTTGCGCGCGCCTTGGTAGTCCAGCCCAAATTACTGATCCTGGACGAGGCTTTGTCTGGCCTCGAAATTCCGTTGCAGGCCAGCATGATATCTCTGCTGCTCGACCTTCAACAAAAACACCTTCTTGCCTACCTTTATATATCGCATGATCTCACATTTGTGTCGCAGTTCGCCCAGCGGATCGTGGTCATGGACCAGGGAAGAATCATAGAACAAACTGTGCCTGAAAGAATCCACCACAGCACCAACCCTGAGACTCTAGCACTCCTCACAGCCAGCCAAAGTTTGCATGTTTGAAGCACTCAGCAGTTAGCACTCAGCCTTCAGCCCGCTCGGCATTTTAGGCTGAAGAGAAACAGCATCGTGGGCGTGGTTAGAGTTGAAATCCATCAGCCACGAATACCAGCAGGTTTGCGATAATCCATCCATGCCCACGGCAATGTGTACCGAATCCAAAATGCCGTGCGGGCTGAATGCTGAATGCTGAGTGCTGAATGCGATTGCGCAACTACCAACCCAAGGATTTCGAACGGCTGCTGGAAATCGATACAGCCTGTTTTGTCGAAGGTATTGCCTATTCCGCGGAGGAGATGCGCTACTTTCTGCGCCAGCCTACCAGCATCAAGCTGATCGGCGAGGAAGGAAAGGATATCCAGGGATTCATCATCGCTGACCATTTTCGCATTCGCCGTTCGCAGCAACCGATGGGGCGCATCATCACCATCGATGTTTTACCGGAAGCCCGACGAAGCGGCCTGGGCGGCCGGCTGCTCGATACTGCAGAAGGAGAGCTGAAAAAACTCGGCTGCGAACATGTCTCACTGGAAACAGCCGTCGATAACCTTGCTGCATTACATTTCTACAAAAAACATGGATACACAGGGCTGAAAATATTGCCGCGTTATTATCTGAACTCCGTCGATGCCTTGCTCATGGGGAAAAAGCTCTGATCAGACCTGTAAGCCGGGGTTACGAAAGATTGAACCAAATGCCATAGCGATCCGTCTATAAGCTTATGGAAGATGGCAGAATTCTTGACTTTGACCTATTCTGTTGATAACCGATGGCCGTAAACAGTACTTCCCGAAAAGGTTTCTCATGGCGTGAACCAACCAGCATTGCCCTGGAGACCCTTCGGACCCACAAATTGCGCTCTTTTCTTACCCTGTTGGGCGTGATCCTGGCGGTTTCCACCTTGCTGATTGTGGTTTCCCTGATCGAGGGGACGAATCGTTACTTCTCCTCGCGGATCGCCAACTTTGGCGCCAACGTCTACCTGGTGAGGCAGTTTCCGCTGATTACCAGCTTCGAGGAATTCGTCAAGCTGCGCAAGCGGAACAAAAAAATCACCTTTGAAGAATTCGAGTACGTGCGCGACAGCATGTCGCTGGCCAAAAATGTCGGCTTCGAGATCGGGCGTCAGGCCAAACTGAAGTATGGCAACGAGAGTCTTGACGACGTCGATGTGCGAGGAGTGACCGCCAACATCAGCGAAATGGATACCGCGGAAACCGAGCTTGGCCGCTATATCAGCGACGGCGACAATGAACACCGGGCCGACGTGGCCATGATCGGCCACGATGTCGTGAAGCGTTTTTTTACCGGAGTCGATCCCTTGGGCAAAAACATCATGATTGACGGCAAGCCCTATGAGGTGATCGGAACCGCAAAAGAAATCGGCTCTACCTTCGGCCAGTCGCAGGACTCGTTTGTATATATCCCCATCCAAAGCTATCGAAAGGTCTACGGCACGCAAGACAGCGGTAACATCCACATCCAGGCTCTCGGGCCACATTTGATGCAAGGAGCCGAAGACGAATCACGAGCTTTGCTGCGCGCACGCCGTCACCTTTTGAATTCCGGTGACGAAGATAATTTCGGCATCCTCGAACCCGAGGCGCTTATGGAGCTGTGGAAGAGTGTAACCGGTACGCTGGCCACGGTCTCCATAGGCATCGTTTTACTTTTTCTTGTCATCGGGGGCATCGTGATTATGAATATCATGCTGGCCAGCGTGACCGAACGAACGCGTGAAATCGGGGTCCGCAAATCTCTGGGAGCCACCCGGCGCGATATCTTGCTCCAATTCATGATGGAAGCTTCGGTGATTTCAGCCGTTGGCGGAGCTCTGGGGATCATCTTCGCCTTCACCATCGCCGAAATCGTAGATCGCGCAACTCCGGTCCCCATGGCCGTGCCGATTGGCTGGGTCGTAGCTTCCATTACGATATCGACCCTGGTTGGATTGTTTTTCGGGATATACCCCGCATACAAAGCGGCCCGGCTCGATCCTATCGAGGCGCTGCGGGCAGAGACGTAAACTATGATTCATTCCAAACTGCTGGCTGAAGATATGAAGATGGCCTTGGACAACATCCGTGTCCACAAAGTACGGTCGTTTCTTACCATCTTTGGAGTGATGATCGGCGTGACCGTAGCGATCACCGCGTCTTCGTTCGTTCTTGGCTTCCAAAGTGACGTGCAGCAAAGACTCAATGAATTTGGCGTCAACAACCTGTTCATCTTCAAATTCGAGCCGGGCTTTCATGGACGCTTGACTCCTGAAGAACGCACCCGCAAGTCTCTGACCTTCGAGGATGGAATGGCCATCAAGGAACAGGTTCCGGCAGTCAAGAATGTCAGCATCGAGGTTTTCCCCCGGGTCGCCCAGGATGCTCCTAGAGTCATCTACACTGCGCGCTACAAAGGACATGAGCTTAGCAGCATTAATTACGTCGGCATCACCACCAGCTATGTGGAAGTGCAGGGCGCCAAGATGCAAGATGGCCGGTTCTTTACCGACCTGGAAGATCTCCATCGCGAAGACGTAGTGGTGATTGGCTACGACGTCGCCCAAAAACTCTTTCCTGGCGAGAGTCCCGTGGACAAATCTCTGGAAGTGAGTGGCACCACCTATCGGGTGATCGGCATCCTTGAAAAAAAGAAGAACACGAACATCGGGAGCGGTGACAATGAGGTTTTGGTTCCTTATCGGACCTATCGCAAACACCATCCTCAAGATGATGAGCACTTTATTACTGCCATGGTTTCGCCGGGATTGAAATCGGTTGCCGAAGACGAAGTACGCGGGCTTTTGCGAATACGCCGCCACGTTCCTTATGACAAACCCGATAATTTTGGCATCTCCAGCGCGGAGCAAGCTGGCAATCAGGTGCGGCAAATCCTCTCGGGCGTTCTGCTCCTGGTGGTTGCCATCGTTTCCATCGGACTGCTGGTGGGCGGCGTAGGCGTCATGAATATCATGCTGATGGGTGTGACCGAGCGCACTCGCGAGATCGGCGTGAGAAAAGCCATTGGCGCCCGTAAGCGCGACATCAGCTTCCAGTTCCTCACCGAAGCCATGACCTTGACCGGTACCGGCGGAGTGATTGGCGTAGCATTGTCGCTGGGCATCAGTTCCCTGCTGCGCCTCGCCCACTTTCCTTCCTCCATACCCATCAGCGTGATCATCCTGGGAGTAGGTGTTGCCAGCAGCGTCGGTTTGTTCTTTGGCATTTATCCAGCCATGAAGGCCGCCCGCCTCGACCCGGTCGATGCCCTGCGGTACGAGTAACTTTCTTTGCGCCTGCTTTTCAATTCGCGTTTATTTGCGTGTATTCCGCGGCTAAATTTGATCCAAGTACATCCGCGAGGAACCTGCCCTGAGGTGCCCGCCGAAGGATCCGCGTTATGGCTTTTGCTTTGACTTCACCACAACTGCTTGCCCCACTCCAGCGTTTCGCGTAGCTGCTTTTTCAGGATTTTGCCGCCGGGGTTTCTCGGCAGGACCTCTGTACGTAGAACCAAATATTGAGGGACCTTGAAGTCGGCGAGGTGTTTTCTTGCGTGTTGCAGGATGTCGCCGGCCTCGGCGTTGGCGGTTGGTTTCAGGACTACGGCGGCGCCCACTTTCTCGCCCATCATTTTGTCAGGGACACCGACCACTGCCACCTCGAAGACCGCCGGATGCGCTGCCAGTGCATTTTCCACCTCGACGCAATAGACGTTTTCGCCGCCGCGATTGACCATGTCTTTTTTGCGATCGACGATCTGGACGAAGCCTTGTTCATCGAGGCGCGCCATATCACCGGAGCGCAGCCAGCCTCCGGCAAAAGTTTCCGCGGTTGCTTCCGGCTTGTTCCAATATCCCTTGACGATATTCGGCCCGCGCATGAGCAGTTCACCTACGTCGCTGCCGGGCATCACGCCGTCGAGCTTGAGGTCAACCACCGGGACGGCGAAGCCCACGGTCTCTGGCCGCAGGCGCGCATACTCATGCGGCAAAAATGTGGCGACAGAGGAAGACTCGGTCAATCCGAAGCCGTTGCCGACGCGCGCATTAGGAAAGGCTTCAATGATGCGTCCGACCAGGTCGGGCGCAATGGGCGCGCCGCCATAACTTACGCGGATGATCGCCGAGGTGTTGACCTCACGGAAATTCGGCTGGTTCATAGCCAGCCAATAGATGGCAGGAACGGAGGTCAGGGCGTTGATGCGTTCGGCTTCGATCAGCTTCAGGAAACTCTGCACGTTGAACGACGGCATGATGACCGTAGTCCCTGCGCCCTCACAGGACACCAGGAATTGACTGTTGCACCCGGTCACATGAAAGAGCGGAACCGAAACCAAAGTACGGGTGCTGCCATCGAAGGGCAAGACGCTCACGCGCCGGGCGTTCTCGATGTTTGAAAGGAATCCCTCGTGGGTGGTCATCGCTCCTTTAGGAAATCCCGTCGTACCGCTGGTATAAAAAATGGCCGCAACATCGCGGTGTTCCTGGTTCTCGATGACCAGGCTGCTACCGTGGAGCAAGGGCTGGCCGGGTAGGAAGACAAATTTACTGCCCGAGTCTTTGACGACGTATTCGATCTCAGATTCGGTAAAGCGGGTATTCACGGGCACCGCCACCGCGCCAGCCATCTGGATCGCAAAAAATGCGATGCACCAATCCGCTCCGTTCCCCAGGCGAATGGCGACGCGATCACCAGGCTGGATGCCCCAATCCCGCAGGCCGCCCGCAGTTTTCGCCGCGCGGTCCCAAAGGGTGCGATAGTCGAAGCGCTCGCCGCCTACCTCGACCACGGCTTCATGGGTGGGCCATTTGTCGACTGTAGCCCGCAGCATCTCCAGGAGATTTCGTGGACGGTTTTGGTAACGGGCGATACCATCAGCCCCGCGCACAATTCCAGATTCGTCAAAAGGATGAATTACGCTGCTCAATAGGCCCCCTGTCGTTCAAAGATTTTTCTTGGATTGGTGACCAGCATAGTCTTCAACTGCTCGTCGGTCACGCCTTGCTGTTTCAGCGCAGGGATCACGTCATTGTGGATATGAAGATAATGCCAGCGTGGAAGCATGACGGGCAGCGGCCGCTCCGGCAACCAGTGGTTGTAGCAGGCGGCATCGTGCGAGAGCACCATCTTGTTGGCGTGTCCGCGCTGGCATAGCGCTGCCACAGTCTTAACGCGATCCTCGAAAGAAAGAATGGTATCAAGGCCGAAGCGATCCATGCCGATATATGAGCCGTTGCCGAGGAGTTCTTCGAGATAGCTGAGATCGTTGGTGTCACCGGAATGTCCGATGACCACGCGCGTGAGATCGACCCCTTCTTCGCGAAAGATGCGCTGCTGATCCAGTCCCACTCGGCGCCGCGCATGGGTGTGCGTGGAGATTGGCACGCCGGTCTTGCGATGCGCTTGGGCGGTGGCGCGCAAGATACGTTCGACATCCTTGGTAACCCCGGGCTCATCGGTCGCGCACTTCAGGATTCCAGCTTTCACTCCGGTATCGGCGATGCCTTCGTTGATGTCGTGGACGAACATGTCGACGATCAATTCCGGTCCGCCCAACACAGTACCTGGTCCGCGAAAATGAAAATAAAGCGGAGCGTCGTTGTAGGTGTAGATGCCGGTGGCGACGATGATATTGATCTCTGTCTGCTGGGCGATCTGCTTGATTCGAGGGATGTAGCGTCCCAGGCCGATTACGGTCAGGTCAACGATGGTGTCCACGCCTCGGGACTTCAGCTCGTTCAAGCGTGTAACGGCGTCAGCGATGCGCTTATCTTCGGCTCCCCACTCTTCGGGATAGTTCTGGAGAATCTCGGTATCGAGCACAAACACATGCTCGTGCATGAGCGTAGTGCCCAACTGAGCACAATCAATAGAACCACGAACTGCCGGAATATGGGCCATGTTTGGAGTCTTATGTCGAATTCAATGGAAGGAAAGTATCCCAGTTGAGGTGGTGCGCGTCAAATTTCGGTAATGTCATTCTGAGGGCCGTTTTTTGGCCCGAAGAATCCCTATGCCCACGATACTGTTTACGAAAAACTACCGATTGCGGTCTTCAACTCGAGCCTGGGTGAGCGGATTTCCCGGCACTGGCAAGAGCGAGCTTGTGTACGATGTGACAAACGCTCTACGACCTTTTGGCGGTCGCAAAGCCGAATAGGTCCTCTGAAGAAAATGGTGGCTCACGGCAGGAATGAGGCAGATCTGGGAGAGTTTTTCCTGTCGGTAAACGGCATGTCAGTAGCTTTTGCGCCTGATCGCAAGTCAGCCAATTGCCAATCCTTCGGCCAAGCTGCTTGACGTTTCTTGGACATAGGAGGCGGCTTCTTCAACCGCCTCCAATAATTTGGGTACTGGCGACGAGCGGCGCGCAATACCAGGGGGTAAAGGGGGACGAAATTCTCAGCCCCTTTTCTGAAGCAATCCAAACCTATGACTTCTGGAGACAATCAACATTATCGCTCCCTATCCAACATGGCGCATGATGTCTCAGAACAGGACTTCTTGGGCGTGTCTCAATTCAAGGGATTTACTGAGCGAAGGCTGTGCTAGAAGGCCTTCGATCATCAACGGGTTCTAAATCGACGTAGGCTTCGATGATGATCTTCAATTCGGACAGGGAGCCTGAGTGCTTGTTCCACATCAGTCTGCCGAACCGAGTAGTGTTTCGAAGTATTATTCATGCAGTAACAAGGCTGTCGAGATTAACAGTTTTCTTAACTTTCACCGAACCATGGCCTTGTGTGCAATTCTGGACAGACACGACCCGCGCACATCCTTATATTGAATGGATTAAGAGGATCATCCCTGCCGCCGCATCGGCAACGACTACTTCACCAGTCGACATCAAATGTGTGTGAAGCCATTGTATAAGCCGCGTATCCGTCGTGTACCCAACGGCGGACGAGGTCAGCCACTACACCCCTACCCTTCAATCGAGGAGTGATACACATGACATCTAGTTATTCCAGCATCAACACTTGTTCCGGAGTCTCATCTCTTGACTTAGCCAGCGAACTCGCCGGTTCCAGGGAGCATAAGCCTTGGCAGTCAGGCTTGTACTCCAAGCTTCTTCTCAAGGCCGATGACCTGCGGCTGGTTCTCATCGCAATGGAAACAGGGGCAAAGCTCAAGGAACACCATGTCGATGGGACCGTCTCCATCCATGCCCTGGAAGGTACGGTGTGCATCCACGTGCAGACACAGGCGCACGATCTACATGCAGGGCAAATACTCACCCTCGCACCCGGAATCAAACATGAGGTTGAAGCTCGCGAAGAGTCTGCATTCCTGCTGACGATTTCATGGCCCAGCAAAGAAAAGCTGCAGTCCATGCCTCACCGAGGGTACGGCTCCTAACCTCTTTACACAAAAGGACGAACAAAAGAGCCACCATGACCGATCGCGCAGATACGTGAGAGCGTTTCAGGAGACATGCAATGATCTCGTTTGATGCGGCGCACGCCGCCGTTCATTATCCCCAGGATCGCCGCTTTCGTCTCTGGATACGGCCCTCGATTCTCATCGGTGCCGCTATGCTGGTGGCGCTGCCTGTGCTTACCGCGTGATTGAAGTTCTTCTTGTGGGACTCCCATCTGTTCCGCCGGTGCCGCAGATATCTCCCAACAATTTCGCCGGTCCTCATGGCTTTCCCCTGTGGGTGCGTTATTGCCACTTTTTCAACTTCTTTTTTGTAACGATGCTGATCCGAAGCGGGCTGTCGATCCTGGCCGATCACCCACGCCTCTACTTCAACAACCACTGCACGCCCGGCAGTGAGTGGATTCGGCTGACGCCGATTCAAGTCCCTACGGACCGGCTGTGGACTGCAAAGGATGATGCTCGCTACGTTTCTCCTATGGTTGCCACGCCGGGCTACCGGCATACCATCGGTGTCGCCCGCTGTTGGCATTTTCTCAACGTCTACGGCTTCATTATTACCGGCATCTTCTTCGTCATCATGCTCTTCGGTACGGAGCAGTGGCGGCGGCTCGTTCCCCAATCGACTCTGGTGCTGCTGCAAGCCTGGAATACGTGGGTCCACTATGCGACCTTCCACCTGCCGGCTGAGTTCAATGGATACTATGGCTACAACGCGCTCCAGCAGATCGCCTATTTCTCCGCCGTCTTTGTCTTCGGCCCGTTGGCAATCCTCACCGGTATCGCTATGTCGCCCGCCGCCGTCAATCGCTTCCACTGGTACGCAAAGCTCTTCGGCGGCAGGCAATCTGCGCGTTCCATTCACTTTCTTACCATGCTCAGTTTCTTTGCCTTCATTGTCGTGCATGTGACCTTGATAGTGATGACGGGCTTCGTTCGCAACATGAACCATATCGTAGTGGGCACCGACGATCAGAATCCTCTAGGAATGATTCTCGGCTTTGTCGGCATTGGCGCGGTCGTGCTCTCGTGGATGACGGCGCATTACATCTCCTGGATCTACCCCCGCGTCCTGCAGCATGTGCAGAAATTCATCACTTACCCATTGATGCTGGCGACGCTCAATCGACTCTCGCCCACTGAACATTACACCGAGGCGGACATCTCTCCGCGCTTTTGGCCCAACGGCAAGATGCCCGAACGCGAGGATTGGAAACGACTGTCTGCGGACAAGTTCCGTAACTTTAAGCTCAAGGTCGGAGGGCTCGTGGAGAAACCGGTGGAGCTCTCGTTGCTGGAGATCCAGGCGCTGGGTAAGGATGAGCACATTACCATGCATCACTGTATTCAAGGTTGGTCAGGCATTGCGCAGTGGGGAGGCGTGCCGATGAAGACGCTTATCGAATTGGTCAAACCGAAACCGGCAGCCAAGACGGTCGCGTTCTTCTCCTTTGGTGAAGGTCTGTACGGGGGCGTGTATTACGACACGCAAAGCCTGGAGAACGTCCTGAAGCCGGAATGCTTGCTTGCTTCTGAAATGAACGGCGCACCTCTAACAGAAGAGTATGGCGCTCCGCTTCGGCTGCGCGTTGAGAACCAACTGGGATACAAGATGGTCAAGTGGATTGAACGAATAGAGTTCATTGAATCCGAGAAACAGGTTGGCCGAGGCGAGGGCGGGACCAACGAAGACGACGAGTACTTCGATGAGCTACCGAACATCTGATTGCACATGCGATATAGGTAGGTGGGTGGCCACATCTACTTGCAGCGGTCAGCGTTCGCGCCCGCTGGGTTGCGGCCGATTTGCCTGTTTTGGTCGCTCCCACTTCCAATGTCAGATTCCGGCAGAGTCCTCGCCGGACTTGTCGATGTATCGCTGAATCAATCAGGCTGATTTTTGCATTTTTTTCTTTTCTGGAGAAGCGCCTTTGTTTGGCCGGAATGAACGGGAGAACTGCTGAGCGTCAGCAATGACCTCGCGAAGTACGCCGTCGATTACCTCAACCGCTTGTTGAACAGAATCAGTTTCTTCTGGTTGAGACAGATAAGTCACACATTGGATCGCTTGCAAGGCATTACGAATTCGATCATTCATATGTGCAATCAGCTCGAATCGGCGAATCATCTCCCGCTGCTTTTTCCTGAGAGCGAATTGCCAGCGGAGCACGAAACCAAACGTTACAGCGGCAGCAATGGAGGTTCCTACGATTCGTAGCGGCCCTGTCCGGTGCAGCCAGTCATCATAGACAATCCACTGAATGAGAAGAGACGCTGTCAATACCAAAAAAGAAGCCAGGCACGAGATCAAAAACATCTTCGCAGTGGATATCGAATATGACTCTTTTAGGCGTCTCTCTGAATCAATGCATTTGTTCTGCATGTTACCGCTCACCCGGATATGATCCTTCATCCTGTGCGACATTGATTTTATCAGCAGCAACGAGGAGCATTCAAAGTCGATCTCAGATAGGCTGGAGATTCGTCGCAATACATCTGTTTCGCGCCGCTCGAATGATCGCCCATCCGGAATTATTCGCTGCCAGCCAGATCAGTACCGAGAAACGTTAGGGCCCTATCGGGACTGCCCCGAAAGAAGAAGTGCAAACGTTAGGGCCCTATCGGGACTGCCCCGAAAGAAGAAGTGCGGGGTGCACAGGTCGTGTGGTCGGGGCAGTTTCGATAGGGTCGTTTGAACTGAGCCGCTGGCGCGGCGGACGCGGTGGGCTATGGGATTTCAATCCGTCGGTGCTGGTTGCAGGGCGTCTCTAAAGCAACCAACCGAGATGAAGAGAGACGGCGTTGTTTTTGAACATCGCATTGGAGTCTTGACCTGTGACAGAACGGGTGGTGTTTGCAGGACTCCGTCGCCGCGTGAGCATACGAGGGCAGGGCGTGCTGGAACACACCTACAACAGACGTTGGTCGAAACAAGTTGCGCCATCGGTATCTCAGGAGGAGTCAAGGCTGCACCTCTTGGGATCAGGCATGGTCAGGGCCGATTGAAAACAAAGCTGGCTGCTGGTCAGCCGTTCAACCATGAGCATCGGACCGGCGCAAACCGGACATCGCCAATGAGTTGGTGCGTCAGGCTCGTTGACGCAGTGCGCGCTGAGCAGATCGCGGCAGCGTGACAGCATATCGCCACGTCTGCGATTAGCGAAAAGTCCGAAGTGGCGGATGCGGACCAACCCTTTCGGGAGAACGTGCAGCAAGAATCGTCGCAGAAACTCATCTGCGGAAACCGTCATGATCTTCTGCTTACCGCCCCGTGCGTAGTCTTTCCAGCGAAACGAGACTCGATCATTCTGGAAAGCAACGAGCCGGTGGTTGGAGATGGCGACGCGATGTGTATATCGCGCCAGATAGTTCAGAACATGTTCAGGACCTCCGAAGGGTGGTTTGGCGTGGACCACCCAGTTTTCGCGGAAGAGGAGTCGCAGGAACGCGTGGAATCGGCGGGGCTCAGCAAGGCTCTGGAGTGAGCCGTGGAACTGGAGCTTGTGCTGCTGGAAGAGTTGTTGAAGTCCGGCTGTGAACTTGCCGCGGAAGACGCGGCTGAGTGCACCGACGGGCAGGAAGAATCGGTTGGAAGAAGCGATCCATCGGGAGCCATCGGGAGTAAGGCCGCCAGCGGGAACGATGTAATGTAGGTGGGGATGATGCTGAAGGTTCTGACCCCAGGTATGAAGCACGCCAAGAAACCCGATATCTGCTCCCAAGTGCTTCGGGTCTCGAGCAAGTTCGAGGAGCGTCGCTGCACTAGCTCGGAAAAGCAGATCATAAAGCAGTCGCTTGTTCTGCAAGGTGAGAGCAGAAAGCTCGTGCGGCAGGGTGAAGACGATGTGAAAGTAAGAGACGGGCAACAGCTCCGCCCGGCGCTCGGCTAGCCACCGGGAGCGTGCGTTTCCCTGGCATCGGGGACAATGCCTGTTCCGGCATGAGTTGTACGAGATAGCCTGATGGCCGCAGCGCACACACTGATCGCGATGACCACCCAAGGCCGCAGTGCGACAGCGAACGATGGCATCGAGCACCTTGCGATGCTGCCATGCAAGATGTGATCCGTGGTGCTCCCAGAATCTGTTTCCTGCTGCATGAACGATGTCGGCCACCTCAAGGGTGGGCCGGCTCATGGCTTCTTCTTCAGCCTGGAACGCTTCACGCCGTTGGGTCCGGAGACCTCGATGGTTTCCAGCGGACTGGGAACTGCCTGCAAATGGCGTCGGGACAAGTGCAGATAGACGGTTGTGTCAGCCAGCTTGGCATGTCCGAGTAGGACCTGGATCGTACGCAGGTCGGCGCCGGCTTCGAGCATGTGGGTGGCGAAGCTGTGCCTGAGCGTATGGGGAGCGACGTGCTTCGCGATGCCTGCATGCTTCGCGGCCTTGGCCACGGCAGTCCAGACAATCTTCTCCGTGATGGGTACATCGGCCCGCCAGTTGTTGACCGTGCCGGGGAATAGATATGTTTTTGGTTTCATCCAGCGCCAGTACTCGCGCAGGGCCTCCAGCAGCTTCGGGGATAATAGGACATCGCGATCACGGCCGCCCTTGCCCTGACGAACATGAATGACCATGCGTTGGCTGTCGATATCGCAGACCTTGAGGTGACACAGTTCGGCGCGGCGCAGACCGGTTGCGTACAGCATCATCAGCATGGTGCGGTGCATTAGGTTTTGAGCAGAATCAATGAGTCGCTCCACCTCTTCCTGACTCAGTACCGTGGGCATCCGCCTCTGACGCTTCGGGAACGGAATGTGATCGGGAAGATACGGTCGCCGGAGTGTCTTGACGAAGAGAAAACGCAGAGCGGCAGTGCGACCTTCGATGGTGCCCGCGGACAGTTTGCAATCACGAAACAGGTGAACCTGGTATTCGCGGATGTGGTTTGGACCGAGGCGGTCCGGCGAACGGCGGAAGTACTTCGCAAAATCCTCCACCGCATGGATGTAGGAACGAACCGTGTTCTGAGAGTAGTTGCGACGCTGGAGTTCATCCAGCATCAGCTTTCTGAGATGGGTCACAGTGACCTCCTTGTGACCCAAACCTTACACGGGCAACAATGCTGGGGCCGACCACGCGGTAGCGTCCGCCGCGCCAGCGGCTTAGTTCAAACGCCCTTGTGGTGATCAATGTTCCCGAGCATTCGGCAAATCCTGAAGCCAGCCTGCCGCGAATGGGTTGCGATGATGAACACTGCTGCCCTTCCAGCGATTTAAACGGGGATAGTGGGATAGTGAATGATAAGGGACTTATCACCAAGCATTCGCAATCGATTCGTGAGCCCAACCTCCTTCAATACCGAAGGCCCGTCGGGTTTAGTTCAGTTCGCAGTATCCAGAGTTTGCGGCGGTCCAACTGGAGCATCTCCATGCGTTCACCCGTGGCCATCTATCCTGGTGTCGTTCCTTCTTTTCGTTTTCCTTCCCTGCAGATCGCGAAGCAACCGCTGAAAGCCTTCTGGTAAGAATTGTGGTCCTGCCAGCGGTTCAAGTCGCCCACGTGACGCTTGCGGCGAATATCGGCAGCCCAGGCGTTTAGTTGGTTGTGCTGCTGAAACGGAATTGTGATCATCTGCACCGTCAATTTGGACCATCTTTGTGTCACTGCCCAACACGTATCCATCTCCGCCGATAAGTACCACCTGAAAAGTCATGGATTTCCTCCCCTATAGGGAATACAGGATATTCTCTGGGTTGTGGAAAAGCTTCTAATTGCGGGCCCTGGACACGGCCCAATGCAAAACAGAATGATTAGCTAAGCTAAGCTGTATGGAAATTGGCCGACGTGCGGTACATTTGGGTTGCGAGGACAGTTCAGAGTCTCGCAGGAGGCACCTAGTGAATATTCACGATCAGATAAAACTAAGTGAAAAAGAGAGCGTCGGGAGGCGCATTCTGAAGAGTATCCGGAAGTCTCCCAACTGGCTGTGGGGATGGATTTACGTCCCACCAGCGGAGATTAATGAAGAGCTTCGGCACACCTTCGAGCAGTACGGCACATTCGGCTTGCAAGTGCTGCTGGGAACTAATACGGCTTTGTTTCAACACGAAAAGAGAATCTGCCTAGTGCAGCCGTACAAGCAGGAGATGTTCGACTGGCTGACTGAGCAATCTGACAGAGCTAAGCGAAAAGAACATTGGTCGATGGCGATGGAGTTTTTGGTCACGATCTTTGTCGCGGGTGAATTGCTCTTCGTAGTGCTCCCATCGTGGCTAGCTAAGCCTTAGGGCAGACCCCTGTAGATGCCAGCAACACCGTATAAGACAGCACCCAATTTGTTCACCGTAAACCTCGGGAAGCGCTGGAGCCCAATTATGGGATCTTATCACCTTGGCTCTCTGCAAGATTTCAGGTCCTTGTGCGACATTGGACTGCTTCGCTGAGGGTCGGTCGACTGGAGAGATCGCGACCTCTGACGACAATCAACATTATCGCAACCAATTTGGAACCCGGTGGTCCACTCCAACGGCCAGCGCGTCCATCAGTTGAATCGATTGCAACCCGACCTTTATGCGTCGTTATCTGCTTTTTCTCTTCTCTTTAATGTTCCACACGGAGGGGTCAATCCTTGACGCACATCCTGTGACCTCCCATCACTTGCACTCCTAAGTGGGAGACCAGGGGTTGTGTAGGAAACCGGCGCTGCAATTACCGTATAAAAACCTTTCGCTTACAGGGGAGGGGTTCTTGTTTTAGCAAGGACGGTTTTTAGACTAAATAGGCCTCCGATGAAAAGAGGACGATCGCATGGCTAATTTACTGGCGACTAAGCCGCTCAAGATCATTCTAGCTGAAGCCCAAGAAACCGGAGAGCACAGTCTCAAGCGGGCCTTGGGGCCTACCAATCTGACCACGCTGGGCATTGGCGCAATCATCGGCACCGGCATTTTCGTGCTGACGGGCAATGCCGCTGCCTTACACGCTGGCCCCGCGATCGTATTTTCCTTTGCTCTGGTTGGCCTGACTTGTGTCTTTGCCGGATTGTGCTATGCCGAGTTCGCGTCGATGATTCCCGTTGCCGGCTCGGCCTATACGTATGGCTATGCCACCCTGGGCGAGATTTTTGCCTGGATCATCGGATGGGACCTGGTGCTTGAATATGCTTTCGGCGCGGCCACCGTGGCTTCGGGATGGAGCGGCTATCTCATCAGCCTGCTCGGAGACTTTGGCATCAAGTTGCCCGCCTCCATCGCGGGCACTCACTGGGATGAATTTGTTTATTATAAGGACCACTGGGAGCTCCTGACGACAATCGGGCCCAAGCTGAAGGTTCTCGGCATCAATCCAGCCACGCTGCAACACGCGCACGGCGTCTTCAATCTGCTGGGTTTTATCGCGATTGTGTGTTGCACTCTGGTGCTGGTAATTGGCATCAAGGAATCCGCCAATTTTAATAGCGCCATCGTCCTGGTCAAGGTTGCTGTGTTGCTGGTATTCATCGGGATCGGCGTGCGCTACTTGCTCCAGCATCCGGAACTGACTGCTGCCAATTGGCACCCTTTTATCCCGCCCAGCACCGGAGGCGAGTTTGGATGGGCGGGAATCAGCCATGGGGCTTCGATTATTTTCTTTGCCTATATCGGATTTGATGCTGTATCCACTGCGGCGCAGGAGGCGAACAACCCTGCACGGGACATGCCTATCGGCATTCTCGGGTCTCTGGTCATCTGTACAATCCTGTATATCGTGGTGGCGGTTGTTCTTACGGGTCTCGTTAACTATAAGTTGTTGGCCGTTCCCGATCCGCTGGCCATCGGCATTGACGCCACGGGAAACCGTTGGGGCAGCCTGCTGGTAAAGCTCGGTGCCCTGCTGGGCCTGAGCAGCACCATTGTGGTCATGTTACTGGGTCAGTCGCGGGTCTTTTTCTCAATGTCGCGTGATGGGTTGCTGCCTTCTATGTTCAAAGCCATCCATCCACGCTTCCGCACGCCCTGGATTTCCACTCTCACGGTCGGTCTTGTCGTGGCGGTATTGGCAGCGTCTCTACCCATAGACCAACTGGGCGAGATGGTGAATATTGGCACCATGCTTGCGTTTGCCAT
>DASZFU010000073.1:0-138512 GCA_035939495.1 Candidatus Angelobacter sp.
GTTGAAGTATGTGAATTTTAAAGTCTTGCGTAGATAGTGTGGTAGCCCATCGGAACCCTCTTGGTATAAACGCGGGTAGAACACCTCGGATCTGTAATTAA
Organism: Candidatus Angelobacter sp.; assembly: GCA_035939495.1. Lineage (GTDB taxonomy): Bacteria > Acidobacteriota > Terriglobia > Terriglobales > Acidobacteriaceae > Angelobacter. The sequence continues at coordinate 102 of DASZFU010000073.1, forward strand.
GCCCTAAACATTCTCGGGGTCCTTCACTCCGCGCCGATCACGTAACGACGATATCGTCTGCGAATGCATTCGCTGCGCGAAGCGCATCGGCTTTACCTTCCGTGATGTAGACAAAACCGTCATCAATGAAACCTGCCTTTAGATTTACTCCACGAATTACTGGGACTCCCGAATCGACGAAGTTGTCCGTCTTGATGTCTGATCCGAATGGTCCCATGGAGATGCGATGACACAGGTCGCCGAGGGTAGCAATTTTCCACTCAGTCGAGACGAACCCCATTTCCAAGTCGGCTAGTCCATCTCTAAACCATGAGTCGAAAATTGTTCGGGCGATCGCTTCCAGAGTATCATTCATGAACTGGTGGAGTTCGATTTTACTCTCGATCGCATCGATGACTTCTACCATTAGCTCACGCTCGTTAACTGGTGGCCATGGGAGTGGTAATTGCTTAATCTCTTTAAGGTTTAAGGTGGCTTGCACTGTCGTCGTTGCCCAGGCGCGAATAATACTCTGCAAAGGCCTGGAGAGTAGTGCGATTCGAATATAACGGGCGACTGACGGGTCTTTGAAGCGGAGCACGGCAATCGCACGAGCGACGTTCCATCCCGCCATTCCTTTTCGTACAACGGCGCATTGACCAATTTCACCGACAAGGCTCAAAAGTAGCTCGCCGCCTTCAAGGACTGTTCTTCGATATTCAACGTGTTTCTTGTGGGATATCTGAAAGCTCGGTCTCTGATTAATCCTGTTGTTAGCGAGATCGCCAGCCCGTACGAGCGGAATGCCGCCTGGATCGTGAACCCCCGGATACATAACCCCAACTGATATGCCACGATCATCCGCAAGTAAATCGCCAATGGTAACTGTCGTCCAAAGCGGTGGCAACGCATTAAGCCCAAATGCTCCTAGGAGGTCCAGGAGCCGTTTCATACAAGATTCTCCAGGGCTGTTATAATCCGCTTTTCTAGTTCTGCCGATTGTCGAAATTGATGCTGCAACTGCGTTCGGAGGCGGAGCAATTTGCTTTCGAATGGTTCGTTGTCGCATTCGACTTGCTCAGCTCCAACATAGCGACCAGGCGTGAGTACGTAGGCGTGCTGCCTGATTTCATTAATCGCAGCAGACTTGCAGAAACCCGGAACATCTTTGTAATCCCCGATATTTTTTTCGCCACGCCAAGCATGGTATGTCCCAGCCATGCGAGCAATGTCGTCAGTTAAATCGCGGTGGATACGGTCAACTAGGATACCCATCTTGCGTGCATCTACAAATAATGTTTTCCCACGACGGTCTGAGAATTTGCCGTTCTTCTTGTTCTTGGTGAGAAACCAGAGGCAAGCAGGAATTTGGGTTCCGTAAAAGAGTTGACCGGGCAGGGCGATCATGCAATCTATGAGATCAGACTCAACGAGATTCTTGCGGATCTCATCTTCGCCTGACTGGGAAGAGGTCATCGATCCATTAGCAAGAACGAATCCAGCGACACCATTAGGTGCAAGGTGATGCACAATGTGCTGCACCCAGGCAAAATTGGCGTTTCCAGAAGGTGGAATGCCATATTTCCAGCGGACATCATCTTTCAGATTTTCGCCACCCCAGTCGCTCATATTGAATGGCGGATTGGCGAGGATGAAGTCAGCGCGAAGGTCTTTGTGCAAGTCGTTGCGGAAGGTATCGGCATGGTGCGGGCCGAGATTGGCTTCGATGCCGCGCAAAGCCAGATTCATCTTGGCCAGCTTCCACGTGGTTGGGTTTGATTCCTGACCGTAAATGGAGAGATCGCCGACCCGGCCCGCCGTGGCGCTCGATGAACTCTTCGCTCTGGACGAACATGCCGGAAGAGCCACAGCAGGGATCATAGATGCGTCCTTTATATGGCTCGATCATCTCGACCAGTAGCCGGACGATGCAGCGTGGGGTGTAGAACTCTCCACCTTTTTTGCCTTCAGCGCTGGCGAACTGGCCGAGAAAATATTCGTAGACGCGGCCCAGGATGTCTTTTGAGCGATTTTCTTTGTCGCCAAGCCCGATGGTCCCAACTAGATCGATCAACTCGCCCAGGCGCTGCTTATCGAGTGCGGGGCGAGCATAGTCTTTGGAGAGCACACCCTTGAGTTGCGGGTTCTGCTTCTCAATTTCGGTCATAGCGTCATCAATGATTTTGCCAATGTCCGTCTGCTTGGCTTTGCCTTGAATGAACGACCACCGGGCCTGCTTAGGCACCCAGAAGATGTTTTCGGCTAGATATTCGTCGCGGTCTTCCGGGTCAGCGCCTTTTTCTTTGAGTAAGGCAGAGTGTTTTTCCTCGAAGGCGTCGGAAATGTATTTGAGGAAGATCAGCCCGAGGACAACGTGCTTGTACTCGGCTGCGTCCATGTGGCCGCGGAGCTTGTCGGCAGCCTGCCAAAGTTTCTGCTCAAAGCCCAGGTTGGCGCCGTTTGAAGATTTGGATGGGGTCGCGCGTTGTTTGGCCATGGTGAAGTTTGGGTAGTTTACTATCAGAGGCTCGAACGTTGTAGTGAAATGGTTAGATTGGGGAATTATCGCGCTCCTCTCCAAACCGGGAGCTGCGCGCAGGCCCATTCCCTTGGTTCAGGGCAGATCATGCGGCGGAAGGAAGTGACTGGGTTTCCGTGGCGGTTGGGTTTTGAATCTTGTACTTAGCTGGAGTATTCGTATTGTATGTTATGAAATCCACAATCCTAATCGGGCTTTTACCTGCAAAAAATTATGCGAGCCACAGGTCCACACGGGAGCGGTGGGTTGGTCATACTTCCATGCCCATATTGGAACCACAACCCTGCTCAAGGAATCCCTCACGATTCGAGAAAAACACCTGGTTGTGATCAAAAGTGCGAGTCAATCGTCCAAGCTACGAACAATCAGTCCCGAAGAGCTTGCCCTGACTCGCCTATAGCCTTCGTCCCACCCTTACCGGTGCCCTCGTCCAAACAGCCACAAAATCAAAGAAAGGATCACGCTCAACAACAAACACGTAACCAGGGGAAAATAGAACGTCGTGTTCTTGCCGCGATAAACGATATCGCCCGGCAGTCGTCCTAAAGGCAGATGAAGCTTGCCCGCCAGAAGAAAAACCACTCCTGCTGCGACAATGATTCCGCCCACCACCAGCAACAGCTTTCCCAAGTCAACCATGAAAATCAATCCTACTCCGTATTTTCAACAACTTACCCTTGGGGGGTGCAATTAAAAATGGGAGTCAATCGTCAGGCTACGAGAAACCAGCCCCGGAGGGGCGCACGAAAGTAGCCCAGCATGTCGAGCCAGCGTGGGCGCGGTTTGCGCACACGCTAGCTCGTAAATGCTGGGTAAAGAAGGAAAAGCCCTTTCCTTGCGCCGCAGGCTTGCGCGCAGCGCAGCGGAGCGCATTAAAAAATGGTTTTTGATGCCGGTAGCACCAAATACGAGGCACACGCTCAACAGTCAAAACTATTACTATGGCTCGTCTTAGAACCATAGTAATACTACTAATTATCAATGCCACAATAATACTGCTAACTAAACCATAAACCATTGAAAACAAAGCTGATATTCCTGTTGACAGAAGCCTTTTCCAGTAAGATCATGCGCTGTATGAACATTTCTGCCGAAGCCCGAAAGCATCCTCCCGAATCAATCGGCCCGATGCTGGACCAGATCGACGCCTTCCTCCGCCAGTACCTCGTCTGCTCCACCCAGCAACGTACCATCCTGGCCTTGTGGATCGCCCACACCTACTGTTACGGCCTCTTCCCGGTTACCCCCTATCTCGAGATATATTCTCCTGAGAAGCGGTCGGGCAAGACGCTCTGCCTGCGATTGCTGGGACTGCTCTGCAACAAAACTTGGTCGCCTGTCGGCGCCAACGCCAGCCGCTTGGTCACCCGCATCGCCAGTTCTCAACCCACCCTGCTCCTCGATAACTGGCATACACTCTTTCGCGCCTCCGGCAATCAATCCATCGTCGGCTTTCTCGATGCCGGCGCCACCGAAGGCAGTTACTACTCTTTCAACCCCGATAATGACCACTCCGATTACCCTATCTTTTGTCCCAAGGCCTTTGCTGGCCATCAGCGTCTCCCCGCCCCGCTCGCGGACCGCTGCCTCCCCATCCTGCTCCGGCGTTTGAAGGTCAAAGAACAGGTCCTGCCATTTTGGAGAGATGGAGCTTTTGACGAAGCTCTCAGCATCACCAAGGCGCTCCGCACTTGGGCGGAGGCAAATGATAGGTTGCTTCGTGAAGCTGCTTCCGACGTACTCGGCTCTCCTGTGCCGGGCGCGAATCTCCTCCAGCGCGAATCAATCATTCCGCTGGCCGTCGTTGCCGCAATGGCTGGCGACAAGTGGGATAGAAAACTCCGGGTTGCCCTTCTAAGAATAGCTGCCGCATCTTTGACCCAGCCTCCATCGGTCGGCCTTCAATTGCTCACCGACATTCGCGACTTCTTCACGCTCAACAACGATCCGCCGGGAATCCACTCTGCTCCTCTCCTTGAGTACCTGAATTCTCTCGCAGATCGTCCCTGGAAAAAACTCACATCCAATGGCTTACGCATCATCCTCCAGGATTTCCCGATCTCCCGTAGCGGCACCCAGCTTATCGGAGGCCACAAGCTCAAAGGGTTCACCTTCCAGCACTTCGTTGCGAGCTGGGAATCCTATCTTCCTCATCTCTCCTCCAAGCGTTCCCCTCGGCCGCCATCAGCGCCAGATCAGGTTGGCGCACTCGCGGGTCAGGTTGGCGCGGCAGGCCCTCAGGTTGGCGAAATCGGGCCTGAGGTTGGCGAAAAGGGGGCTCAGGTTGGCGCAATTTAGCCTCCTGAAACCAACAACTTCAATGTCTTCAACACTTGCGTTTTTTCAAAGCAACTTTTCAAGGAAATGAAGAAATGAAACAAACGTACTTTCATGATTGCGGCAGGAGTTGGCGGCAAGCGCTGAATGAAAAAAACGTAACGTCCCTCCGCTCCATCCACGCTGGCGCGCGCATCGAGCCGGAGGACGATTTGGGTTTTCGCTTTCCGCGGGTTTACGAGGTTTGTCCGAACTCGGCTTTTACTACGATGATGCTTTCCTTGGGAGCCGGTTCGTATTTCCATTTCTTGACTGCCCGGATCAGCGCATCGATCAGCAGAGGATGTCCGCCAACTTCCCTGACCTCTTTCACGACTCCTTCGGGCGTTATGGTCACCATCACGCGAGCCATGCCGCGAATGTTCATCTGGCGGGCTAGCTCAGGCCATTCGGGAGGCTGCCCGGATTTGAGTTTCCGCGACTGCTTGGCCTCGGGGTCCGGTGGGGCCTGGCTTTGGATGGCAGTCACTACCGGCAGCCCACATAGGAAGAACAATAGGAAGCCGAAAGAAATACGGCGAAGCAATTTCGACATCGTCACTGAAGTGCCTTCTCTCACTTTGAGCATTTCCTCGTTGGGGAATTTATCGGGAAAAGCCTGGGTTCACTTGATTCTGGGCTTGGTACCTCTCCCCTATGTCCATTAAAGAAAACTAATATGAAACAATCATGGGATGAAACGCGAAAGCGGTCAACCGTACCAAAGTAACCAGGCAAGTCACTTAATATTGTTTGCTGGAATGGGTAAGAGGCTTTAGGCCAAAAACCAAAACCATGAGCCACGAATGCACGCGAAGAAACGCCAATTAAAAGACCTACAACCAAAATATACTTATGAATTGCATACGACACTTTTCAATTCGATCAGCTCGCTACTTCGCTACCACCCTTGTGTTGAGCGTGATCCTGGTTTCCACGGCTGCGCTCGCGCAGCAAACTTCTGCGCCGCGCTTCGAGGTGATCTTGCCCGCCACCTACAAGCAGCCGGTTACCGGACGCGTCTTCGTGATCGTTGCCAAGAGCGATAATCCCGAACCCCGGCTCCAGGCCGGCTCATGGCGGGGACGCACAGAGTTTATGGGTTTGGATGTACATCAGCTTCAGCCGGGGCAGAGCGTCTCGTTGACCTCGATGACTCTCGGGTATCCATTGAAGAATGTACGAGAATTGCCTGCGGGCGATTATTACGTGCAGGCGATTCTTAGCGTCTATACGAAATTCGAGCGCGCCGATGGACACATCATCTGGGCGCACATGGATCAATGGGAAGGACAGCAGTTCAACCGCTCCCCCGGCAATCTCTACAGCACGGTGCAGCGCGTCCATCTCGATCCGCTCGGCGGATACCAGGTGCGGTTGAACCTTACGGAGACCATCCCTCCTGTGCAGGTCCCTGCCGATACGAAATATGTGAAGCACATCAAGATTCAGAGCGACCGGCTCACTAAATTTTGGGGACAACCCATCCACCTGGGCGCGACCGTGTTGCTGCCCGAAGGCTATGAGGAGCATCCCGGCGCGCACTACCCGGTGCTCTACGAACAGGGCCATTTCAATTTGCGGCCACCGCTGGGTTTCAGCACCGAGCCTCCTGCGGCCGCCAATGCAACCGGCCGGGCATCAGGATATGAGCTGTATAAGCAGTGGACGTCTCCGGGATTTCCACGCCTGATCATCGTGACCTTTCAACATCCCACGGTTTATTTCGACGACTCCTACGCGGTGAATTCGGCCAACAATGGACCGTATGGCGATGCACTGGTGACCGAATTAATCCCCTACCTGGAGGAGCATTTTCGAATGATCCGGCAGCCCTATGCGCGCCTCCTCTCAGGAGGCTCCACGGGCGGCTGGGAGTCGCTGGCTTTGCAGGTTTTTCATCCGGAATTCTTTGGCGGGACATGGACGTTTTTTCCCGATCCTGTGGATTTCACTCGCTATCAGTTGATTGACATCTACCAGGACAACAATGCCTTTCTCGCTCCCGGCTATGATCCACCGGTCCCCGAGCGTCCGATGGAGCGCACCAACGAAGGCCAGGTCGATGTCACAGTGCGGCAGATGAGCCTGCTCGAAGAAGTGCTGGGAAGCCACGGACGTTCAGGCCAGCAGTATGAAGCCTGGGAGGCAGTCTATGGCCCGGTTGGCCGCGACGGGTATCCGAGACCTCTATGGGACAAGCTGACAGGCAGAATCGATCCCGAGGTAGCCACCTACATGCGCGATCACGGCTATGACTTGCGTTATTACCTGGAACAGAATTGGGTGAAGATTGGTCCGCAGCTTGCAGGGAAGATTCATGTCTTCTGTGGAGACATGGATAACTACTACCTGAACCTGGCCGTCTACAAACTCGAAGACTTTCTCAAAAAGACCAGCAACCCGCCCTATGGAGGCTCGTTTGAATATGGACGTCCCTTGAAAGGACACGGTTGGAACCCCATGCAGCCTGCCGAGATGCTCCGCGCCCTGGCAGAACATATAACGAAGAATGTTCCGGCCGGTCGGGATAGCTCATGGAAATACTAGCAAGGTCCCAAGAAGTCAGGAGTCAGAAGAGAGAAGTCAGAAGACAGAAGTTAAGACCGTTGTTCCTGCTGAAACGTGAGTTTTGTTCTCGTTATCGAAGGATGCTGCGACTTCTGACTCCTGACTACCTCATGGAAATACTAGCAAGGTCCCAAGAAGTCAGGAGCCAGATGACAGAAATTTAGACCGTTGTTCCTGCTGAAACGTGAGTTTTGTTCTCGTTATCGAAGGACGCTGCGACTTCTGACTTCTGACTTCTGACTACATTGTGGCGCCAAGACTGCAACCGCTGGAACCGCCGCCCATCGTTAGTATCGAAGTGTGGCTTGCGTTCACGGGCTGTGCGTGGACGGCGCCGGATTGGTCGGAAGAAAACGAGCACTGTCCGGTATATCCATTGGAAACCGGCGCGGCCGTGAGACTGTACTCTGCGTCAGGAGTGGCGCCATCGCCGGTCAAATCGAAAAGGTACCCGCTCTTGATTCCGGTGGCCAGCATGTCGTCGATCAAACAAGCGTTGGTGCTGGTGACCGATTCACAGGTGCTGCCGTTTCTTCCAAGATTAAGGAGGCTGGAAGAGTATCCTACATTCGGATAGTTCAACGAATAGGTTGCCTCGGCGTCATGAATGACCCTCATCGAAGCCGCGGCGGCAGCAGCATTGGCGCTCATGCGGGCGTGGAGTAAGCGTGGAATTGCGATGGCTACAATCACCAGGATCACTGCCACCACAATCAACAACTCAATAACGCTTAAGCCTGCTTCTCTGGATCTTGCCATTTTCAGGGACCTGCTTATCTATCGGTGGGCAATTATTAGATGAAGTTTAGCCCAAAAAAAACGAAAGTACATGCCCGCTTTTAGGCCAACTTTGCAGAAGGAAGTTAAACCTTTTAGAATCTTATGGTTAATCTATGTTACCAAAGTACCTGAACAAAGAAAGGAAAGCTATGCGACCTAAGTTTTTTGCGATTGGAATTCTTACGGCGGTGCTCGCTATCACAGCCTTGATGGACGCCCAACAGGATAAGAGCGCGCGTCCCAGTCCCCCGGGAACTGCGGAAGTTACTTTGAAGGGCAACAAGATCACCGTCGATTACAGCCGGCCTTCCATGCGCGGCCGAAAAATCATGGGCGGCGTGGTGCCTTATGGACAAGTCTGGCGAACCGGAGCGAATGAAGCGACAACTCTAACCACCGAGGCCGATTTGAACATAGGAGGAACCAACGTTCCGGCCGGCAAATACACCCTGTACACGCTTCCTTCTGAAGGAACATGGAAGCTGATCATCAACAAGCAAACCGGCCAATGGGGCACGCAGTACGACGAATCGCAAGACCTGGCGCGCATTGATTTGAAAAAATCACCACTCAATCAGCCTGTCGAGCAGTTCACGATTTCCTTCAACAAGAAAAACGACAGCACCGCCGACCTGGTTTTGAAGTGGGAGACGACCGAGCTTTCGGCGCCGGTTACGGTGAAGTGACAGACATGGTTCGGCGCTAAAGAACAGCGCCGAGCCATGTTGATTATTGCAGTTCGATCTTGTTTACCGTGATGTGGTCGCCATCGACGCTTCCTGTGACGTTGACCCGGATGTCGTTGGTCTTGGTAATGCTCTCAATGAATTTTTTGGCTTGCTCGTTGCCTTTGTCGTCAAATTTGATTACGTGTTTATCTTCGGTCAGCACGCCATAGCCGCTCTGGGCGCAGGGCAGCATTTGCAGGCATTTCTTGCTGTGTCTTGCGCCAAAGCCCGGTCTGTCACCGAGATCAGAGCTGCAGGCGATGTCGACCAGGTATCCTTTCACGGTCGTGTCAGCGGCGAAAGCGCTCAGGCTGGCAGCGGCCAGTAAGAGTAGAAAAAGCCTCATGAGTTCCCTCTCTCAATGTGGATTGAAGGGAACATTCATACCGCAGGTGGGGGGGTTGTGTCTAGTAGGGAAATCGGGTGATCGGTCCAGAAAATTACCCATTTACCCAATTACGAAATTACCCAATCCGATCAGTGGTCTCCGTGGCACAGCACGGTCTGAGGCGACTCGGTGATCGTCTTTGATTTCTTTTCGACCCACATGGATTTGGTTTCTGCACGATTGTTGATCCTGACCACTACGATCACTCCGCTGGGTGAAACATCGCCTTTCTTGGGAGGCTCCGTCGAGCACTCCACATGATGGCTGGTGACCTTGCCGTATTCGCCGCTCGGTCCCCAGTCCAGTTGGAACTGCCCAAAAGAATATCGATCGTGTTTTTCGGGATGTTGCTGCCAGGTCGGATCGTTAAAGTAGAGACCGTAGGCAGATTGCATATCGCTCCGTTCGATTGCGTCAAAGAATCTATTGATCACCCGTTCTTCCGGCCAGTAGCGGAACAAGAACCAGACTATTCCTACGATCACCGCAATCAAGGCCAGGCTGGCAATGATCTTCATGCGCCGCTGTGCCGGCCTGGGATCATATTCCTTGGCGTCCATTAATCCCATGGGGTTATTTTTCCTCTAAGAGTTAGGTTGCAAAGCCTTCGATCCAAAGATACAGCAAGTCCGCCGCGATTGCAGCATTGCTACTAGAGACACCGGCTGGGTGAAAAAAGTCACAGAGCAAAAGCAATTAACCGCAAAGGGCGTAGAGGACGCAAAGGAAACCAAAACCTGTTAGCCACGAATACACGCTAATAAACGCGAATCAAAAACCGTCAAAAAGAATAAAAAGATCAAAAAATTTGCGCAAAATGAAAAGGAGAAGGATTTGCCCAACAAGGATTTGAGCACAGCGACAAGATGCAGAGGAATCAAGGTTCTACCTGGATTTTACCGAATCGACTCTCCCCGCACCCCTGCGCTTCTCTGCGATCTCTGCGGTTGATCTTTGATTTGGTTTTTCCGTATCTCTGGTGCCTCCGCCGTGGGTTTTGGTTTTGCCGGAGCACTCTTCACAGCGTGCGTTTGAACAGCATTGATGACAGGAGGAACGTTGTTATTGCGAACACTCCCAGATAGAGCAGGTCCTGCCAGATCGCGGCCAGCCCGACACCTTTGAGCAGTACGGCCTTGAAGCCGTGGACCGAGTAGCTGAAGGGATCGACCTTGGCGATCCATTGCAGCCACTTTGGAAAGGCGTTTATCGGGTAGATGGCGCCGCTGGGGAAATACAGCAAGGTGTTGAGGATGCCGAAGATGGCGCGCGGCACCAGGGGATCGTTGATACGCACCATGATGAGGAACATCATGGAGACGAAGGCAAACGAGGTAAACGCGATCAACAGCAAGAGCCAGATCAGATTGGCCGCGTGAAAAGCATTTCCTTCACCTGCAATCAGCGAACCTATTACGGTGAGCACAAGCCCGGCTCCCATGGCTTTGAAAGCACCAGCCACGTTGAGACCGGCAACCAACTCCAGTTTGGTAATAGGGGTTACCAAGTATCCCTCGTGGACGCCACGGGCCTTGTCATCAATGTAGACGATGCCGCCGCCAATCATGACGCTGACAAACATGGCGAGCGTAATCGTGCCGGGCAACAGGTATTTCATATATTCGATGTAGGGGTAAAGCTCCACCACCTGCAACTCGATCTGCTGGACAACGCGGGGCTGAATCTCGGGCTGGTTCAGGGCCTGCACCAGTTGCGTCATGTTGTCTTCGAAGGTGGCTGTCATGAAGTTGTCGGTGTTGTCGAGCACCAATCCGATCTTGGGCCGCGTGTGTTCATAAACATTGCGCGAAAACTCCGGCGGAATTACCAGCCCGGCGTTCAGAAGTCCGGTGCGGACGTCACGCAGCATCTGCTGTTCATCGGCGTAGACAATGGGATGGAAGGTGCGGGCATTGCTTTGTACCGACCGCAAGGCTTCGAGGATCCGCACTGCCTGCGGACCATTGTCGTTATCGACTACGCCCAGCTGAGCATCGCGGATCTTGCCGCCAAAGGCATTGCCCAACACAATCAACTGCACCAGCGGAAAGACCATGGCGGCCAGCATCAGGGCCGGGGAGCGGAAGAATTTGCGCAGGTCGCGTTCCACAATGGCCATCATGCGCGCGGTTTGAAAGAATGCAGGCATGGATCACTCCCAGTTCACTGGAGACTTGTACATAGGCGCATCCACAATCTGGTCGCGCAACTGGCGTCCGGTGTAGTGAACGAAAACATCGTCTAACGTGGTGCTTTGTACAGTGAGAGACTTCAACTCGACACCGGCACGGACCGCTGTCTCGACCAGGTCGGTAGTAGTGCGCGAGCCTTCCTGGGTGAGAATGCGGTACATGTTCGCGGCTTCCGGCTGTACGGAAGTCACTCCGTTGAGACTTCGCAACCTCTGCTCCCAATCGCTGGGCGCATTGAGGAACTGGGCCTCGATCACGCTGGAGCCGGGAACGCTGTTTTTGAGCGCCATAGGAGTGTCGAGCGCCACAAGCTTGCCATGATCGACGATGGCAATGCGGTCGCAGAGCCGGTCGGCTTCGTCCATGTAGTGGGTGGTAATCAGGACTGTGAGATGGCGGCTCTCTTTGATGTTGGTGATCATTTCCCACACAGCGACACGGGAAACCGGATCGAGGCCGGTGGTAGGTTCGTCGAGAAAGAAGATGTTGGGCCGGTGCACCAGGCCGCGCGCGATTTCGAGCCGCCTCCTCATGCCGCCGGAAAGATTCTTCGCCGGCGCGTCACGCCATTGGACCAGGTCGACGAGTTCCAGCAATTCTTGAATGGAGCGCTCGCGTTCTGCCGCCTCGATGTTGTAGAGCTTGGAATAGATGCTCAGGTTTTCCCAAACCGTCAGATCGCCGTCACTGGTCATCGCCTGGGGAATGACGCCGATCCGGCGCCGGGCTTTATCAGGTTCCTTGCGCACGTCGAACCCATCAATGAGGGCGGTGCCTTCGGTGATTTCCAGGAGAGTCGTCATCATGCGGATCAGCGTGGACTTGCCCGCGCCGTTTGGTCCGAGCAATCCAAATATTTCTCTCTCGCCCACATCGAACGAGACTCCATCGACCGCTGTGAACTGTCCATAGCGCTTGACGATGTTGCGTACCTGAATCGCCTTATCGACCATCAACTGCCTTTGATCTTGGAGTTGGGGACCAGAACTTCCGCAGTCATGCCGGGAACCAGCGTCTTCTTACTGTTATCCACCGCCACTTTGATCACGATGGCCTTGATGTCGCGTTTGCGGCGGTTCACATCGCGCTGCGTAGCGAAATCCGCCTCCGGCGCCTTGTAGATGACCTTGCCGGAAATCAGATCGCCGGAGGGCAGGCGCACCTTGAGCTGATCGCCCAGCGCGAGATTCGATGCCTGGGTTTCGGGGATGGCGGCGCGTATCCAGGTATCGCTCAAGTCGGTGATCACCACAATCGGCTGGCCCAGGTTCACAACCTCGCCTTCGCGGGCGGCACGGACCGTCACGATGCCACCCACGGACGCCGTGACCTTCGTATACCCGAGCCGCGCTTCCGCCGCTTCGAGTTGTGCCTGGGCGTTGAGCGCCTGGGCCCGCGTGGAAGCCACTGTGCTCTGGGCTGCATGAGCAAGATTTGTATGGGCCTCCGCAGTGTTGAGATCGGCTTGGGCAGCGTGGGCCTGATCTTCCGCAGCGCGCACCGCGGCTTGCTGGGCCTTGAGCTGCGCGGCCGATTGATCGGCGACTTGTTGCGAGGCCACGCCTTGCCGGGCTAGTTCGATGTTGCGCCGGGCGTCATCTTGTATGCGCTGGAGATCGGCCTGAGTTTGTGCGAGAGTCGCCTGCGCCGCGCGCAATCGTGCTCGCGCGTTGGCCACGCCGCTGGACGTTTCTCCGATGGTCTGTTCTTCGGTGGCGCGGGTTTGCGCAATTTGCGAACGCAGGCTGGCCACCATCGCCTTGGCTGCCTGACGCTCGGCCGTAAGCTCCTGGGAATCGAGCACTGCGATGGTGTCGCCGGCTTTTACCTGGTCGCCTTCATTCACAGCGAGGCGCTCCACTCGTCCGGAGATTTTTGGACTCACTACAATCTGGTTGGCATCCACGGTGCCAACCAACACCAGGTCGGAAGATTGATCGGTGGAAAGAAAGTAGTAGGCCGCAGCAATGATCAGCAGCACTCCCAGCAGGATGAAGAACCTGTTTCTGGCGTTCATTTGTGTTTCCCCCTAGGCAGGGTCTTCGGGATGAACTTCGGGGGGATGAACTTCGGGGCGCAGAGCTTGGGGGGGCAAAACAGCGCTGCGGAGATAAAATCCAAGACGGCTGCGCGCCGGACGGCAATCCTCTCCGGAGAAAATGGATCTCCGGAACTCATCAACTGCTGAGCGGGCAGGCTTATGAAATAGAAAACGATGACGCCCAGGATCGAGGTTAGCGCCTGCGGCGGATCAACCTGCCGGAAATCACCGCTCCCGCTGCCCGCCTCGATCAATTTCAGCAGCTTGTCATAAACCGGACGCCCATGCCGCTCCATGATGCGGCTCACCAGCGAGAGTGCGTTTTTGCCAGTCCGCATCAATTCGCGCTGCACCAGACGGGGATAGAGCGGCGAGCTTGCGATGTAGTCAAAATGGGTCTCGATATAGGCGAGTATTTTTTCCCTGTACCCCAGATCATCGCGGTCGAGCACAGCATTGACCTGCGAGTAGAGACCCGAAAAGACCTGCTCCAGCACGGCGCTGTACAGGCCTTCTTTGTCCTTGAAATAGTAATAAAGGAGCGCCTTGTTCACGCGGGCGGAGCGGGCAATCTCATCGGTCCGCGCTCCGGCTACCCCTTCGCGTGCAAATTCTTCCAAAGCCGCGTTGAGGATAGCGGCCCGAGTCTTTTCCGGCTCGCCGCGAGAGCCGGCGCGTCCGCCTTTGGAGAGTGTGGGAGTCATTTAATTAACCAGTTAGTTAGATTATCGGATAAAGTGGGAGGGATTGCCAAGGCGAAAAGATGTTTCCACTCTGTGATCCACTTCCCCATGTCATCCTGAACAGAGCGCGGCGTGATAACCAAACCATGAAGATGATTGGCGCGGAGTGAAGGACCCCGAGAGCGCTTCAGTCTGATTTGCAGATACGAGGTGCTCTACCTGGGTTTTTACCGAACGGGTTCTGACAGGCCGCCCTATTATCTGCGCAAGATTTAAAATCCATATACTTCACCGACATCGGTCGAATACCCTGGATCAGCGATTGAGACTGACATATGATCGGGGTCCCTCACTCCGCGCCAATCATATTCGCAATTGTGAAATTCATAGCCGCGCTGCATTCGGGATGACAAGGGGGAGTGGGGTCACAGCGCGGAGAATGGGGGGATAAGGTGTAGCAAACCTTTAAGCAGACCGGTACTTTAACGCAGGCTGGTCATGCCTAAAATCTTGGGGACAGTACCAGCAAACCTCAGCAATAGGAAGCCCCTCTATTTGTTAGAATATAAAGTTTGCCCTCTATGATTTGCGCCACAAGTGGGAAGCCTTAATGCCTGAAACCATGCTGGCTGTTGTTAAACCGGAGGCCGCGCCGGGTGCGGATATCCGGCAAATGCCTCGTCCGGAGATTGGTCCCAATGATGTTTTGGTCAAAGTGAAAGTCGCGTCGGTTTGCGGGACTGACCTGCATATTTACAACTGGGACAATTGGGCACAAAATCGCATCAAGCCTCCACTCATTCCTGGACATGAATTCTGCGGACACGTGGCCGCGGTAGGCAAGAATGTAACCACAGTCAAAGAAGGCGATTTCGTCTCCGCCGAGATGCATGTCGCTTGCGGGAAGTGTTACCAATGCCGCACGGGCGAATCCCACATCTGCCAGCACGTGAAGATCATCGGCGTTGATGCCCATGGGGCTTTTGCCGAGTACGTAAAAATTCCTGAATCGAACATCTGGAAGATCGATCCCAGCGTTCCTGCCGATTACGCCAGCATTCTCGATCCTTTGGGCAACGCAGTTCACGCTGTGCTTGCAGGGGAGATCGCTGCGAAGACAGTGGCGGTGGTGGGCTGCGGACCGATCGGGCTTTTCTCCATCGCTGTGGCGCGGGCCTGCGGCGCGACCCAGGTGTTCGCGCTGGAGATCAATGAACATCGGCGCCGGCTGGCCAGGCAGATGAAAGCTGATTTCGTTCTTGATCCATCGACTGAGAACGTCTACGAAAAGGTGATGGCAGCTACAGATGGAATCGGCGTGGATGTCATGCTCGAGATGTCGGGCAAGTCCGATGCCATTCGCCTGGGGTTCAAGATCCTGCGCCTGGGCGGCAGAGTTTCTCTGCTCGGGATTCCCTCGAAACTCGTTGAGTTTAATCTGGCAGACGATTTCATCTTCAAGGGCGCTGTAGTGCAAGGCATCAATGGACGATTGATGTACAAAACCTGGTACCAGATGGACGCTCTGCTCAAAGCCGGCAAGCTCGATCTCGGGCCAGCCATTACCGATCGCATGTCGATGGCTGACTTTGGCAAAGGCATGGAGCGGCTCAGGACCGGGGCAGCGAGCAAGATATTGCTTTATCCGAACGGGGAGAAGAGTTTTTAATTTAGCTGCTAGCTTCTGGCCTTTAGCTACTAGCCAAAGAGAGATTGCAAGTTGAAGAGCCAAGCTTACCGCAGAGAACGCAGAATCGCAGATGGTTCCAAATTGGAAATTATAAATTAGAAATATTAGAAATTATAAATTGCACGGACCGCAAGAAATCCAACCACGTTGCAAACTGTTTGTGCGAAGAGGATTTAATTATGGCCACCACTGTTTCTCGTCCGCAACTTTCTTATCTTGGCGATCAGCTCAATGAACTGCGCAAGAAGGGGACAAACTTTACGCTGCGCGTGCTTCAAGAGGCGCAGACGCCGGAGTGCACCTTTGATGGCAAGCGCGTCATCAATCTGGCGTCCAACAATTATCTTGGCCTGACCACCCATCCCAAGCTGCGCGAAGCGGCACTGGAAGCGACCCGCAGATTCGGCGTGGGTTCGGGGGCGGTACGCACGGTTTCCGGCACCATGAGCATTCACATGGAGTTGGAAGAGAAGATCGCGCGTTTTAAAAATGTCGAAGCGTGCGTGGTTTTCCAATCGGGGTTCACCGCTAATGCCGGCACGGTCTCAGCCATCCTGGGGAAAGGGGATTTCATCATCTCCGATGAGCTGAACCATGCGAGCATTATTGACGGCGCGCGTCTCTCGAAGGCCACGATCAAAGTCTTCCCGCATAAGAATGTGGAGCGTGCTGAAGAGTTGCTGAAAGAAGTCGCAGGCGAACCGGGTCGAAAGCTGATCATCAGCGATGGCGTCTTCTCGATGGATGGCGATATCGGGCCTCTTCCTGCCTTGTGCGATCTTGCGGAAAAATACGGGGCCATCATGATGGTGGACGATGCTCACTCTTCTGGAATATTGGGCCGCAACGGCCGCGGAACGATCGATCATTTCAATGTTCATGGCCGCGTGGATGTCCAGGTGGGAACCTTGTCGAAAGCGGTTGGCGTGATGGGCGGATATGTCTGCGGATCACGCGATCTGATTGAGTTTCTGTATAACCGCGGGCGTCCGTTCCTATTCTCGACTTCGCATCCTCCTTCCGTCACGGCCGCCTGCATCGCGGCATTTGATGTGCTGGAGCAGGAGCCTGAATTGATTGACAGGCTTTGGGACAACACTCGCTATTTCAAAAAAGAGCTGGGCACGCTGGGGTTCAACATTGGTGGCGTGAATACTCCAGCAAGCGAGACTCCGATTACTCCCATCATCGTCGGAGAAGGACGTCTGGCCATGGAGTTCAGCAGCGAGTTGTTTAAAGAGGGAGTGTTTACGCCGGGCATAGCATATCCGGTCGTGCCTGAAGGCAAGTCCCGCCTACGGACGATCATGACGGCAACCCACACGCGAGACCAACTGGATCGAGCCTTGGGGATATTGAAGAGGGTTGGGAAACGGATGGGAATTCTCTCGTAGATAGTGCAGCTACGCCAATCGAGTGATCGGGTGATCGGGCGATCTGAACTAAGCCGATGACAATGAAGTTGTATTGAGCGCCCTGTTTGTTATGCTTTGTTGGAAGAGGTTTATTTGTTCTGGTCAATCTTCCCATGGCGTAAACGAGCGACGTTGTACGTCCATTTTCCCTGCTTCGATGGGGTGATTTCGGGGGTTGTGGCAACTCTGGCGCTCGAAAGATCCCGCCGATGGAAATTCAAGACCATTCTCCCTGTGAATTATGACTTGCAGAGGGATTGGCTCAGCGCCAGTCTTCCCAGGCACACTGCGGTCGTAGATTTCCTGTTTCATCCTCAGGCGGAGTTTTGGGTCGACCATCATCCAACTTCATTCCTTACACCCGAATTGCAAACACGCTTCGAGCAACGCAAGGATGCAAACTGGATCTATGACAGGAGCAGCGGTTCGTGCGCCTCTCTGCTGTGGCGAACTGTGGCCCACTCTCTCCACGGAGATCAGCGGCTGGAGGAGATGGTTCATTGGGCCGAGAAGATCGATTCTGCAGCCTACACATCGGTGGAAGAGGCGTTTTCGACAGCGCATCCCGCTCTGGTGTTGAGCAAGAGCCTGGCCGTGAAGTCTGATGCTGAATATTGCCGGTTTCTCATTACCACTCTTCGCGCGGCGTCGCTCGAAGAGGCTATCCGGCTGCCCGAGGTGCAGACGAGATTTGTGTGCGCCCAGGAGCGCAGCGCGGCTGGCCTGGAACGTGCTCGGCAGGAAACGCGGCTCATCGGTGACGTGGCTGTTCTGGAAGTAGAAAACGATGGAGTGATGATCAGCCGTTATTCGCCTTACTATTTCTATCCCCAGGCCCGGTATTCGATCATGACGTCCCGATCAACGCATGGGACGAAGATTACGGCAATGAGAAATCCGTGGCTCGATTTTGAAAGCATCGAGTTGGGACGATTTATGCGACAATTCGGGGGTGGCGGACATCAACGCGTGGGGTCGGTAGTCCTGCCGGAAGGCGAAGAAGATAAGGCTCCACAAATTGTGGCCCAGCTATTGAAAGAAATGACATCTCAGAAGCAGTTGATGTGAAAGCGCACCTTGGTTGAAAAATTTAATTTTTACGACATCTACGGCTATCTCCTCCCCGGAATCGTGCTGGCCACGGTGTTCTGGCTTCCATTTGGATTATTTTTGCACAAATGGCCCAGCGACCTTTCCGCCGCCCTCATTGTTGTAGTGCTGTCTTATCTTATCGGCCATATCGTTCAGAGCTTTTCCGGCAAAGTGTTGCCTTCCAGCATCAAAGACAAGTTTGGGCTGGAGCGTTATCCTTCCGACCGGATACTGGATGAGAATACCCCTTTCACGATGGAGACGAAAAAGAAGCTCGATGAGCTAAGCCAAAAGTATTTCAACATAGCATTGGAGCCTCAAGAGAATCCATCTAAACAGTCAGAAAACCACGAAGCAATTTCGCGACGCCGCAACGACGCGTTCTTTCAAGCCAGAAGCGCATTGCTGAGAGACAAGGCAACATCGTATTGGGAGCAGTTCGAAGGGCTTTACGCCCTGATGCGCGGCATCTCGGCAGCCAGCGCGGTTGCGGTAGCGTATTTCCTGGGTTGGGGATTGGCCTTTTCCCGCAAAGAGGGCAACGCTCTCTCTGGTTTTTCGCAGGCGGATAGTTGGACCAAGTGGGGTGCGGTGCTGCTTTTGTTTTTTGCAATCAAGCTCGTTCAGTTTTCTTTACCGCAAGCGCGCAAGAACGGAGAGGCGGACACGCATCCAGAGAGCGCGCAAAAAGAGGAAGAGAAAAACAGCATTATCACGCTACGCCTGTTGCTTCTGTTCGTTGCATTCCTGGCCGGTCTACTGCTTGGCCTGGGAACTAAGGACATTCATCCGGCGAGCGGGCCGTTCCTCATGCTCGGCCTGGCGATAGCTGCCCTGATCGTCTCGATCAGGTGCTACGTGGCCTACCCCCGTTTTGCCTGGCTCTTCGCCGAACACGTGTGGAGGGATTTCGCCAATATAGACAAGCCAGTGCCTCCGACTACCTTTTCCCAGGCTTTTCCGAACCCCTGAAAACGATTTCACCACCAACAATGGTTGTGATCACTTGTCCCTGAAGCTTCCATCCGTCAAAAGGTGAGTTTTTGGATTTCGAGAGCGAGTTTGCAGCTCGATAGGTCCACTTCTTTTCGGGATCAAATATGGTGATGTCGGCAGGAGACTGAGGAGCGAGGGATCCCCGTCCTTCGAGCCCGAGAACACGGGCCGGATTCACTGTAAGCAATTCGATAATTCGTTTCAGCGGAATCTTTCGCTGCCCGTGCAGGATGGAGATACACAATCCTAAGGCAGTTTCCAGCCCGGTGATGCCGAATGGGGCCAAATCAAATTCGGCGTTCTTTTCGTTGTGGGCATGAGGCGCATGATCGGTAGCAATGCAGTCCACTGTTCCGTCGGCGAGGCCGGCGAGCAGGGCTTCTCTATCGGCAAGTGAACGCAGCGGCGGATTCATCTTAAAGTTAGTGTCGTAATCATGCACATCTTCATCGACCAGCGCGAAATGATGAGGTGTGACTTCGCAGGTTACGTTCAGCCGCTCGCGTTTGGCTTCGCGCACAGCTTCAAGCGCAGCTGTGGTTGAAAGATGGGCGACATGCAGGTGACCCTTGGTTTCCGCAGCTAACTCGATATCCCTTTTGACGATGGAGCTTTCCGCTTCCGACGGCCAGCCACGCAAGCCGCGACGAAAGGCAGCGGCTCCGGCATTCATGGTAGCGCCGGCTGTCATACGCGTATCTTCCGCATGTTGCACGACGGTCAGATTTAGCCTCGCGGCAGTCAGCAAGGCCTGGCGCATGATCTTATCGGGCAGGATCGGTTTGCCGTCATCGCTCACGGCGACTGCTCCCGCTCTTTGGAGCGCCACATAGTCCGTAAGCTTTTCTCCCAAGCTACCGACCGTAGCTGCGGCGATGGGGAAAACATTGACCTTCGCCTGGCGTTCAGGGTCCTGCATCCAGCGAGTGATTGCCGGAGCGTCGTTGATGGGATCGGTGTTGGGCATCGGGCAGACCGAGGTAAAACCGCCTGCGGCTGCGGCCATGGTTCCCGTGGCAATCGTTTCTTTGTGGGATTGCCCCGGCTCGCGCAAGTGGACGTGAACGTCGACGAATCCGGGAGAGACGATCAAGCCGGCGGCATCGATGGCCTGATCAGCGGATGCTTTAAGCCTGCCCCGAGGAGCGATTTCAGCTACCAAACCATCTTTGACCAGAAGATCGTAATGGTCATCGAGGTTCTGGGAGGGATCAAGGAGGCGGCCGTTTTTGATCAGCATGGATTTCATTCAAAACCTTTTTAGCCGCGAATGCACGCGAATTAACACGAATTGTTCAAATTACAACTTTCCTATCACACCGGTGCAAATACATAGGAGTGCCATTCTTACATAGACGCCATTAGCTACTTGTTCTTCTATGACTGCTTGTGGCGAGTCTGCTACTTCGTCCTGGATTTCCATTCCTCGAATCATGGGGCCTGGATGCATTACAATGGCGTCGCTCTTGGCGAGTTTTAGCCGTTCGCTCGTCAGTTGGTAATGCAGAATGTATTTTCTAATATCGATGTCGAGACCTGCCAATCGTTCTTTTTGCACGCGCAGCATCATGACTACATCGGCTTTTCGCACTGCGTCTTCGAGGCGGCGGCTGATGGTGATGCCGGGAGCCAGGGTGGCAGCGACTTCGGGAAGAAACTCCAGCGGTCCGCACAAGGCAATCTCCGCGCCAAATTTCGAGAGCAAATGAACATTGGATCGGGCCACGCGGCTATGCTGGATATCGCCTACGAGCACCACTTTCAAGCCTTTGAGCGTCTTCTTGTGACGCAGCATGGTGTAGGCGTCCAGCAGCGCCTGGGATGGGTGCTCGTGCATGCCGTCGCCCGCGTTGATGATCGGGACGCGCAGATTTCGGGCCAGGACATTGGGCGCTCCCGAACACGGATGCCGCAGCACGATGCAGTCCGGCCCCATCGCCTGCAAGGTCTTGCCGGTATCGACCAGCGTTTCTCCCTTTTCAATACTGGATGCCGTGGCATTGATTACGGACGTGTGAGTGCCCAGGAGTTTGGCGGCAAACTCGAACGACACACGCGTGCGCGTGGAAGGCTCATAGAACAGCAGGGCAATACGCTTCCCGTGCAGCAGGGGCCGAGGACGAGTACCATGCATCTTCCGCGCGAGCTTGAGAATGGAAGTAATCTCGCCGGGACTGAGGCTCTCCAGATCAAGCAGAGAACGTGGGCGGGCCATATTGGCTACGATACACGCTCCACCAGCACGACTTGTTCCTGCTGATCGATTTCGTTGAGTCTGACTTCCACAATTTCCCGGTCGGTGGTTTGGACAGTGCGTCCGATAAATACGGCTTCGATGGGGAGTTCACGGTGGCCGCGGTCGATCAGCACGCAAAGCTGCACGCGCCGAGGCCGGCCATGATCGAAGACGGCATCCATGGCGGCCCGCGTAGTCCTGCCGGTGTACAACACGTCATCCACCAGGATGACGTTCTTGTTGTTAATCTCCACGCCCAAGGGGCTGCTCTTTTGGATGACGGGGCTGACTCCCACGGTGGAGAGGTCGTCGCGATAGAGCGTGATGTCCAAGGTGCCGATCGCGATGGGCTTTTTCTCGATGTTTTGGATCAGGCTAGAGAGCCGGTTGGCGAGGGGCACACCCCGTCGCTTGATTCCAATCAGCACCAGGTCTTCACTTCCATTATTCTTTTCTACGATCTCATGGGCGAGGCGAACCAGGGTGCGCTCGATCTCGGAGGCGGACATGATGCGTCCTTTCTCCTGAAGGTTCGGCAGACGATGTGCAGTGGTTGAATTCATAGCTCATCGCATGATAGCTGATAGGGCTTACTCTGTCGAAAATTCTTGCTTCCCGACTTATTGTTGAGGCTTCTTGTCGGCCATCGCTCCGGTCACAGCACCCGTAACAGTTGCGGATACCAGGAAAATGATGAACAAGAAAAACATGCCGGCACTGAGCAAAAACGTCATACCTTGGCTTGAAGCGAACCAGCGGAGCAAGTCTTGGGTCTTTGGATCAGGTGCTCTGGCTATCATCTCTTGAATCTGCTTGAGCAGCGCTTCGCGGCCGCCATTGCCAAGAAACGGAAGCAACGAGAGAGCAGAGGCTAATCCACGCACCAGAAGATAAACTGCAAACGAGAGAAAGCCCATGAGCGCGCCCAGTCGTGCTCCTATTCCCGCTGAGACCTCACCCAACAAGCGTTGATGACGAAAGACTGCCCAGATCACCACACCGACCAGCGCCAGCCAACCAAGAGGAGGGCCAGCAACACAGACCAGACCAACTGGAAATGCCAGAGGCAAAACAGCAGGCAGCAAACTTTTCCGCTGAACCGGCGCAGAAGAAGGTGGTTCTACCGTGACTCTAACTTGGGCGGCCCCACACGAAGGACAAATTGGCGTGTGTTCCTCAAACGATGCTCCGCAACGGTGGCACGAGCGTTCCATAATCCTCACGTTAATCCTCACGTTACAGCAGAGGGATTGGAGTTGCAACCGGGGACAAGGTACGACCGGGGGACGAAGACCAGAGCAGCCGCTTCAGTGTTGCCAGCAGCGCCGCTGTGTCTCGTTCGGGCACAACCGCATCAACGCCGGCGGGCGACGTGCAGTAATTTCCGAGTCTGCAAAATGGGCGTCGGTTGCAGAGATACACAGAATTTTGTGAGACACGGCGACATATTGTACTTGAATATGTCATGCTATCTTTTATGAAAAACAGGAACAAACGGGAACTAGAGAAATATTGGGCGAAAGAAGCCGCTAAAAAAACCAAGCTGACCAAGAAGGGCACAGCTTCAGATCAAAACTCCAAGTCCCAAGCGGCGGCTGCTACAAAAGAGACCACAAAGCAGTGAACCGAGTTATTGCCATAACTGCCAAGATTGCCAAAATTGCCAAAATTGACCGCGATTCGATTCTTAAATTAAATTATGGCAATTTTGGCATTTGTGGCAATTATGGCAATCCTACATTGATTGTTTGTCGGTCCAAGTACGCACAT
Source organism: Candidatus Angelobacter sp. (assembly GCA_035939495.1). Classification (GTDB taxonomy): domain Bacteria; phylum Acidobacteriota; class Terriglobia; order Terriglobales; family Acidobacteriaceae; genus Angelobacter. The sequence goes on from DASZFU010000073.1 coordinate 23,518, forward strand.
AGACCAGCGCAAATTCTGAACCTTTTCCCCAGGGTTTTACCGCCACCACGTGCTGGTTGTTTTCCGTGCCCACTTTCAGTGTCTGCTCGGAACTGTTGCCGCTCTCGCTACCGTGACAGGAGACCGGGGCGTCCTGGTTTCGTTTGTGGTATTCAAACCCACGGTCATTGAAGTGGCCGCTGCACTGGATCACGTTGCCGTACTTGTCCATCTGTTTGCGATAGTAGGCTAGTATTTTGTCGGGCGAATCATCGCTACGATATTCGCGCGCCACGACTTTTACGCCCACCATTGACATAGACACATCGACGTCGGCGCTGTGTTTGTTGTTTCCCTCCTCACTCTTAGGATGTGCTCCCGGATAAAGCTGCAGGCCCGTATCTTTGGCATCGGTGCTGTTTTCTTTGACACTGATGGAACCGAAGGGCGTGTGAATGTCTACATCTTCGGATTTTCCATTTGCATCCCGCCGTTCGCTGGTGTGGACCGAGCAACCGGTCAGAACCAACAAACCCGCTAAGCTGATTAAGCACTTTTTTCGAGAAGTCATGGTATGGCTCCAAATCTCTTTTCAAATTATGGCCATTTTCGCAATCATGGCAATTTTGGCGATTTCTGAATTCCCGTTCCCCTTGGCGCAAAGCCCGGAATCGTGACGGGCAGATGGCCTTGGATTGCCATCTGTCCATACAATGCCTGCACCACAGCGCTTTCCGAGGTCGGAACATTGGAATAGGCACAAAGATAGTTCTCGATCTCAGGAAAATCTGCAGCAATGTAGGGCGACCCAAATGCTACAACCACCGTCTTCTGCCTGGCGATATCCAGAATGGAGCGCAAGATCGTGGCCGGTGTCTGCATGGCTCTTCCGGCTGTAGGCACGATATACACTGCCACCAGAATTTTTCCGGCCGATCTTGCCGCATCCTGCACTTCCCCAGCCATGGCCGATGCAAATCGCAGATCTACATAAAGAGTCTTCACACCCGGCTCGCGGCGGCGCAGTTCGCGCTCCAACTGTCGACCGTTTTCAGTTCGCACGTCATCGGTCAGGATCACGCACAGCAACGGAGTCCCTTGCTCCCCTATTTTTTCATACGCATGGGAGGAGGTAGAAGTTCCATCCTTCATTAAGGCCGCCTCGCCGTGGCCGTTGGTACGAACAATCGCCGACTGAAAGGGCAGCAGCTTGCCATTTTCCCGTACCAGCGTCAGGGACGAGGCGGCAGCCTGTTGCGCAACCAATAAGCTCTCAGGCTGCGCTACACGCTCGGCAATCCTGTTTATATCCACCAACCGTGCTTTGTGTAGTCCAACACTGGCTTTTGCGCACAATATTTTCAATACTGACTCATTGATCCGCGATTCCGGGATCGCGCCCGCGCGGACAGCATTCAACAAGCCGTCATATGCGCCTTTCAGGTCAGATGGAAGCAGCAACATGTCGTTACCAGCCTTAAATGCATCGATGGCCGCCTGCGCCGACGCTACCGATCCAGCTTGCGGATACAGACGAGTGAGGGCTCCCATCTCAAGGGCGTCCGTTACGACCAAACCCTTGAATCCGAGTTCCTGTTTCAGGAGTCCATTGACGATGGCTTCAGAAGTTGTAGCTACTTTATCAGTATCAGGTTCGAGGGCCGGCGCGGTAACATGCGCGATCATGATCGAGTCAACGCCCGCTGCAATGGCCGAACGGAACGGCTGCAGATCGATCTGCTCGATCTGGTCACGTGTCCGGTTCACTGCTGCCAGTGCGAGGTGAGAGTCGGTGCCGGTATCACCGTGTCCGGGGAAGTGCTTGGCGGTGGTGATCATGCCCTCCTGACGCGCTCCTTGAATGTAAGCCACTTCTAAAGCTGAAACCTGCTCCGGGTCTTCGCTAAAAGCGCGGGTGTTAATGATGGGATTGGCAGGGTTGGAATTCACGTCGGCCACCGGGAAGAAGTTCCACTCGACACCGACCGCTCGCGCCTCACGAGCTACAATCTTGCCGAACTGCTCAGCCAGTTCAGTTTTACCCGCAGCGCCAAAAGCCATGGCATGCGGGAATATGGTTGCGCCATTGAGCCGCATCGAGAGGCCCCGCTCGAAATCGGCTGCGACGATCAAAGGCAGCTTGGATTGCCGCTGAAGCTGGTTCACCAACATGGCCACTTCATACGGTTCTGTTTTGTAGAGAAAAGCGCCTTCGGCGGGCACAGTAATCAGTACCGAGCCCAGATGATATTTGGCGAGTTGCTCCTGCAAACGCAGGTAATCAGCACTGCGAAGATCGAGAAACTGCGCTTGCACCCGGACCATAAAAAGCTGCCCGATTTTTTCTTCCAGGGAAAGCTTCTTGAGTGCCCGTTGCGCCCAGCGTTCACCTTCACGGTCGAGCTTTACCGGCCCCGGATGCTGGAAATCCTCCGGTAAACCCCGCCCGCAAAGCGACAACAGTACGACGAACAGGAACAACTTTTTGCTCATGGTCGAAACGATAACAAAAATGGAGGCTCAACCAAAACCAGAAAACGATGGATGAGAAATGTATGCCAAATTTTTTGGCAGAGATTCTTTATCGACAAAGAGGTAGCCGCTCGTCGCCTACCAGGTTGCCTGCGAGCATGGGTAAGCGTGCTGCCCCTACAAGGCCGGCTTCGCTTCCCAGGAGGGCGCGGGTGACGATGGTTTTCTTCTGGCTGTTGTGGGCTTCGATTGGATCGCTGGCGCGGAAGACGATGGATCGCTTTCTGAGTTCGGCGAAGAGTGCGGGGGAGAAAGCGTCCCAGGCACTGGAGACACCGCCGGCGATGATGTACATAGGAAGATTCAACGCATCGATGAGGCTGGAAAGGACAACGCCGAGCGCCCAGCCGACTGTTTGGAATATTTTTTGGGCAACAGGGTCGCCTTGCAAAGCATGTTGGAAAACAAGCTTGGCGCTAAAGTCGGGATCGTTGATGGCGCGCGCCATTTCCGGGGCCTGGCCGCTGGAGACAGCCTCGATAATCATGCGTCGTACGGCCGTTGCCGATGCATATTGTTCCAGGCAGCCTCGATTGCCGCAGGCGCATGGAGGCCCATCGGGCGCAACCGTCATGTGGCCGATCTCGCCGGCCATCCCGATCATGCCGTGCCACAACTTGTTATGAAAGATGAAGCCGCCGCCTACGCCCGTCCCTAGCGTGACCATGCAGATGCTGTCGGCGTCGCGTCCGGCGCCAATCCATTTTTCGCCCAAGGCAGCACAATTGGCGTCGTTTTCCAGAATGACCGGCGTTCCCAGCTTGCTCTGGATCTCGGCCTTGACTGGATAGTCGTTCCATCCCGGCAAATTGGAGGCCGCGTGGACTGTGCCGCTCTCGATGTCGATAATTCCGGGAACGCCAACCCCTGTACCCCAAAAAGCATGAGTGCCTGAATACTTATCGCTCAGCTCCTGGATGATGTGGCACATCTCGGCGATCACAGCATCGCGTCCGCGATGGAGGTCGGTGTTGGCACAGACGGCCTGCAACTGCCTGCCGCTGTCCTCGACGGCGGCCACCCGCATGTTGGTGCCGCCCAAATCTACGCCGATTGCGAAGGATCGCATTTCTACTCCCAGCTTCGGGTTCGGAGGTGAGTAACTTTCGACCACCACCGCTTGAAAGTTCCCTTTGCTTTGCCGCCCCGATATTATATAAAATCGTTTCAATAAACGCATCAGGAAAGGAGGCTTCTTTGGTTGCGGCCGCTTTCGAGTTGCGATGGCCGTTCCGAAGAAGCAGCTAGTGAAAAACCAGGAAATGGTTATAATCGGCCCTGAGGACGGATTCCCAGTGGCCAGTGCAAAATCCCGAAAAGCCAAGAACACCATCACCATCCGCGACGTGGCGGAAGATAGTGGATTCTCCGCAACCACTGTCTCCATTGTTCTGAACAACGCGCCTTTGGCGCGCTACATTCCGCCTCATACCAAGACCCGCATTCAGAAGGCCGCCAAGAAACTCGGGTATCATCCGAATATCTTCGCCAAGTCGTTGCGGAGCAAGCGCAACCATACCGTGGGCGTGATGGTCTTCGACGTGACCGATCCCTATTGCACGCTGATCATTCGCGGCATCGAGAATTCTCTCTACCAGGCCTCGTACCTGCCGATGATGACTGATGCCCATAATGACCGTGGCCGGTTCGAGCGCTACCTGGAAATGCTGCTGGAACGCCGCGTCGAAGCGCTGATTGTGCTGGCCAACTGGTTGTTCATCGACATCAATCTGCTGGCCGACCTGGAGAAATCGGAAATTCCTACCGTGATCATCGGGCGTGAACTGGAATCGAAATCCATCAGCTCAGTCACGGTCGATGAAGAAGGCGGGGCCGGCGCCGCCCTGGCTCACCTGCATGCCCTCGGGCACCGCAAGATAGCCTTTGTGCGCGGTCCTAAAGCGCTGATGTCTGCTAAGAAGCGCTGGAAGGGAATCCAAAAGTTCGCCCAGGATGCGGGACTCGATCTCGATCAGAAACTTATCGTAGACCTTCCCGACCAGCTCAATCCTAATGTAGGCGTAGAAGATGGTTATAGGATGACCGAGGAACTGCTGAAAAGAAAGAAGGGCTTCACGGCCTTGATGGCTTTTGACGATATGACCGCGCTGGGAGCAATCCGGGCGTTGACCAAGGCGGGCGTGAAGGTTCCTGAACAGTGCTCGGTAATCGGCTTTGATGATGTGATGCCATCGGCTCTGTTCGTGCCATCGCTTTCTACAGTGCGCCAGCCTATGGAAGCCATGGGAGCGACCGCCGTCAATATAGCCATGGATGGCATCAGCGCCAGGGCCGAGAACCGGGAGTTTGGTGCGGTCCAACGAAAGCTGCCATCGGAATTAGTCTTGCGGGAGTCGACGCGGGCAATAACGTAAGGGGCAGCCCTGCCCATTATGGTTCCGCTCCCCACGCTGACGCTGACCGGGGCGGACTCAATAATCCAGCCCCGCGGAGCGGGGCTGTGCTTTGTGGTTCCTGGAGTTTTTTTGCGTAGTGGCATATCTCAATGGAGTACACCCCACATTTGCTATTTTTATTGGGTTTCGCGTTCTTAAGGTCAGGGTCTCACACAGAAACATCCGTGGCTGTTACACCTAAAAACAAATCCGGGCTGGCAGGTGATCACGAAGTTGCCGGCCGAAGGAGCGGATGAAATACGCGAACTCGTGGCGTGTTGCCCCTGAGCACTCGACGCAACGATCGTGGCGCACAGTAGGGTTCTGACGATGAATAGCTTACTGAGGCTTAGCATTTTGATAAAGTCCTCCTATTTTTTGATTCGCGGGGCTTGCGCGGGAAGTTGGCGGATGGCCCCCTTTCCACTTTTTCGTTGACTACTATATCGTGGGTTCCATAAAGGGAATGTTAAGATTCTTTGGAGGCGCCACTCGATGGCGGCTTGTGAAACCTGTGTGAAATGAATCAACCCAGGTCATTGTCAATCTCTCAAAAAACCGCTCTGGGCGCTTTGAAGGGAACCCGAATCACGGCTTCCAGGTCCACTGGAAGGCCATTCTTCGTCGCCGGACGGAAATGCCATTTCAGCAGAGCGGTGCTGGCATTGTGGTCCAGGTCGTCCTGAATGCCCTCCAGTATCCGCACCTCGCCGACGCTGCCATCGCTGTGGATAACAGCATAGAGCACCACCACGCCCTCAACTTTGTCCCGCATCAAGTCCGCCGGATACGCCGGGTCCACTTTGTAGAGAGCTACAGGAGCGCTCAGATTTTCGCCGGCGGCACCCGGCTGCGGGTGCATCTCAGCGAAACGAATGATCCAGCTTCCCGCAGAAGAGGTCAGGTTGGGCATGTTCAGCGACATGGAGTAATAGCGCTTGGCGCCGAATACTTGATTCTCGATCCTGGCTGAGGCTGGCACATCGCCGGAGTTTCGAAATGGAACATCTGCGCGCGGCGCCGGTTTGGGAGGAGCTGCGACCGGTGGAGGTGCTGATGCAACTACAGCGCTGCCAGTCACTTTCTTAGGAGGATCGCCTACGAAAACACCTGCCGGAGTTCCGTTTGCCCCAGTCTCGCCGCCTGGAACTGAGTTCTCGCCCGACTTGATTTCCGGGCGGGCGGTGGCTCCGGCGTGACCGGTTGGCCCTGCCGCAAACTCTCCGGGCCGATTGCCTTCAGGAACCGTAATGCTTCCATTGGGAGCGATTGGTTGAGCATTGAGCGCAAGCAGTTGGCCTACCTCTTGGCCTTGAGTTTTGCCGGTACCAGCAGTAATCGGTTGGGAAGGAGGAACGCTGGCTGCCGGTTGGCCTTGCTGACCTGTCTGCTGAGCATTGGATGCCTGTTGCTCCGGCAACGGCAGTTTAGGCGCTTCCACTGCCGGAGTATTGAAGGCCAGGTTTATGTCGCCAAGATTCCGCTGAACGCTGCTGGGTGCAGGGGGTACGGCTGCCTGTGGCTGTACAGGTATATTGAGTGCTGTCAAACTCCGATTCACCGGTTGTGAAGCTGGAGCCACAGCATCAGGCTGAGCATCAGGAACCAGAAGGCTGTTTAGATTTCGTTTGGCCGTTTCCTGGGCAGGAGGCACCACCTGCGGCGCTGCAAAGGGAAAGACCAACGGATGGCTGCGGGCCACAGGCGCCGGGCTGGGCGTCGTGGTCCATACGACCATATTCGGCAGTGGCGTATCTTGTTTCAGGAGTTCTGGGGTTACCGGATTGACGACCGTTTGCATTACGCTCTTGTGGCCGGGATCAATGGAGACGATCTCCTGAGGCGCAAATTCCGGATCAGCTTTTTGCGGACGGCGACGGACTGCTTCCGATTTCGGATGAGACGATTTAACCGGCGGAAGATATTGGCTTATCTCATAGTACTCAATCGTGTTCCTTGGAACACCCTGCGGCACAAACTGCAGTCGGTGAAACCAAACGATGGTCAGGCCATAGATTGAGACTGCAGCCAACAAGTGGAGTAGCGATGATTTTCTCATCGCCGTCCAGGGCACAGGCCGATTCACCAAAGCATCGGGCCAGTATTCGCCCGGCTGGGAGGTAAGCCATGGTTTTGGAGGTGTCGGACGAAACAGGTCGCCCAGATTGCGTAGGAAAATCCGTAGCCACGGCTCAGGTTCAATCAGGAACGTAAGCTCACGCTCTGGGGCCGGACTCGGCTTACTCGGAGTGGCGTTAGGTACTGACACCATTTGTGCTTGCGCTTCCGTGCGAGTAGAAGGATTATATCTCAGTTAACCCTTGGAATGGGCTGTTGAGGCGGGAGAATATTGTCCACGGCCAAACGGACATAGCCAGTAATTCAAAAGATGATTGCCCACAAACAAATCGTATGTTTTCTTCTTGCATTGTCGATTGTCTCATGGGCTTCGCCACAAAAGAACCGCCCGGCTGCTCCACCAGCCAGCGCGGGAAGCGGCCCGGCGCCAGCCGAAGATATCTCCGGCATGTATAGCTTCCTCAAAGAAGGGGAGTTTGTGCAGATCACCCTTGATCAGAATGGTGTTTCCGGATACATCTCCCGCCAAGGCGATCTTGATAGCGACCGGGGGGCGTTTCTGGACCAGTTTTTCAACCAGGCCTCTGTCCATGGCCACGATGTTACATTCACCACCAAACAGATTCATGGCGTGTGGTTCGAATTCAAAGGTCGTTTTGATCGAGGCCCAGCCAAAACCAGGAAAGAAGATGGCTATTACGTAATGCGAGGCACATTGAAAGAATTCACCACCGGAACAGACAAAAACACAGCCTCACGCAGCCGCCAAGTTGAGTTCAAGTCACTCGGTCAACCGGATGAATAGATTGCCAAGATTGCCACAAATGCCAAAATTGCCATAATTTTGAGATCTGTACGGTTTCTCACGTGATCTACTGGCCGAACGCACTTGCTTTTGGCTAGTAGCTAGCGCTAGGAGCTAGTAGCTGCATTTATGGCATTTCTCTAGCTGATCTCTTTCTGTTTCTCTGATCCTTCCAGCGCCGATTTAAACTCCCGCAGTCCCTGTTCGATCCAATGTTCCAGGTGCTGATCGATCGGCAGCAAGGAGCCGAGGCTTCCCAGGGGCGGCGCATAATTCATGACAACATGGACGACTGTCTGGTTCCCCAGCGGAGCAAAACTGATGCGTCCCGTGTGCCGGGGACCGCTGAGCGATTTCCATCCAATCGATTGCTGTGGCATCAGTTGGGTGATCTGTGAGTCCCAGACGAACTCTTTCCCATCGATATTGATCCACCAGCGTGCGCGGGAGCCATGAGGTTCAATCCGCTTAATGAAACTGATGGTTTGGGGCAGGCGCTCGATGGTAGCCCATGCTGCAAACACCGTTTCGACTGGACGCCCCACATTGATGCTTTTATCCAGACGAAGAATATGGCTGTCCGTTCCTGCGGACAGCCTCTTGTACGCCAGCACTCCACCTATACCGGCCAATGCTCCGATGGTTACTCCGCCAACAAAACCTGCCCAAAAATCTTCACGCGCCATGCGTTGCTCCTTGGTAAAGGGTTCCGTTGGTTAGGACGGCGGAATGGAGGCGACGGTTGCCACTGTTTTATTCGAGCGCCATTTCGACATGGCAACTCATTGCATCTGTACCCTGTTCTGAAAGCACATCGCAGGTTTCCCCGAACTTCCCATACCAGTTTCGGATAAACTCCCCAATCAGGCCTTTCATCGGGCGTCCATCGAGCATGTCTGTCATGCCTGTAAATTCAGCCCAGGTGAATACGCGCGTGCCGCCTTCGGAATGCGGCTCAAAGAGGACCCATTGTTCCATGGTGTTACCCATGGTGTGATCGATCCATGCAACATGTTTTGGTGGTGAACATGAGATGATTACGTGGTCTACGGTTGTGTGGAGAGGCCGCTGTATTTCGATTTTCATCCGGCTGCCGGCCTGCCAAGGTTGCCCTTTGATCCAACGGATATCTTTGTAAATGTCGGAAAATTTATGCCACTTCCGCCAGTCTGAAAAAACCTTCCATGCTAAGCATCGATCTGCCTTCGTTATGATTGAATATTCCAAGCGTTCCAATGAAGTGATGACTCTGCCGGGCGCAGAGATACCCCCGGAGGGATCCGCACCTCGGCCCTTTCTCTTAATTGATGGACTTGTATGGTTGCCCTAGTTTTTCCTGGTGGGTTGCCGTCCAACGCGGAACTACACTTCGCCTGTATGCACAGGTTTACTTCCAAAGAAAATACTTAGTACCAAGAATATCATGAGGTACATAAAGTTCAGTAAAAAAACCCGATGCAATTCAGCATTTCAGTATTTGAAAAATGGAAAGCTTGTACGCGTTATGCCGTTTAAAAGGGGGAAACTTCAATCTTCGACCGGCCCGCGAACGACCAACTCACGCTTGATGGCACAATGGACGGTCACAAAATCCACATGCAGCTCAAACTCTTTGATCGCAGCAAGCTAACGCTTGTCAGCAGCAGATTTCATTGGATCACGGACTACTGAAAAAATTGGGTAAGTGGGTAAATTGGTAATTGGGTAATTTATAGCCCAGCGACGCCAATCAGCGTTCGGCATTCATCAGTGGCAAGAAGTGGTTTTTGGCTGGAGTCTTTGTGTGCTTTTTGCTTTCAGGGATCCCCAGTGCCTTCTGAATTTTTGCAACGATCTCTTTTACTGCCGGAGCATCCGGGCCTTGTGGTTCGAGCCGCAGATACTCCTTGAATTCCGCCAATGCAAAGTTTGGATTCTCTTCCTGAAGATAGATGTTTCCCATCAGGACATGCGGACCAGCATAGTCCTTGTTCAACTCAATGGCTTTGCGAACGTGTGGTTCAGCTTCTTCCCACTTGTTCAATCCCCATAAAGTACGGGCCAGTTCGTAATGGGCTTCGGCTGAATCGCGGTTCAGTTCCAGGCTTTGGCGCAGCGGCTCTTGAGCGCCGTTGTAATCAAGTTGCTGGTTCAATGCCGCCCCGATTCCCAGAAGAGCCACTGAACTCAGCGGTTCCAGCTTGGCTGCTTTCTCAAACGACGATTGGGCCTCCGTCCATTGCCCCATCTGCATGTAGGCGTTGCCGAGAAGAATATGCCCTTGCAAAAATGCAGGATCAAGTTCAACGACCTTTTTGAAATACTCGATGCTTGCCTTGGCGTCGTGCTGCTTGAACATCAACTCCTGGGCCTTGGCCAGGGCTTCGCGGGCTTCTGCCGAAAGAGGGCGGTCGTGCGGAACCACCGCCTCTGTGGTACCTCGCGGGTCCTGGGCCTTGGCGCCAGGGATTTGCTGGGCCAAGAAGAATTGCGTGCATAGAAAAACAAGTGCAAAAAAAACAGGAACCGAGAGAATGCGACTGCTCATAAGTTTTATTTGACTCTAGGCTCAATTTTAGGCGATTTGCCGAACTAACGCCAAAACCGCGGCCAATTACAAGATGCTTTCCCGAAATAATGGCGGGGGTTCACTTCTCTGAATATACGTGGTCCAGTTCAGGCTGCAGAGTCCATGATGTGGTGGAACCTGCTTTGATCAATACACGCTTACATGCGGGTACCGAAATGCTGTCGCTCACAAACACGTCATAGACCCCTGGCGGGAGTGAAGTTTCATATCTTCCGGCAAGTGAGCTGTTCAGAACAAAAGATCTCTGCGAATTGTACTTTCGCACGAAACCGCGCGCTTCAACATATACATTCGTGGCTGGCGTATTATAAGCGTCTCCCCAAGTCACCACCACAACAAGCGTTCCATCTTTTTCCTCTGGACTATATGGATCGGCAGGCCCTCCCTTCGCCAAAAATGCAAGCAGGAGCGCGAGAACGCCGAAATACTTGACACTCAGATTATTCATAATCTTCTTCCTCACCACTGCGTGTGTTCGATTGCCTTTGCACAATGATCCACTACTCTAACGGTGTTCCCCTCTGATGCGCTTGGCGGATCGGTAAGACGACCATCATGAGTGAATCCTGGTGGCATGACTTTGTAGGCAAGTTCATGAAGCAGAATGACCATTCGAGCACCAAGCGTACCTGGCTTATACACACCAACCCAATTCCCATTATTACTATCGGAATAAAAACGTCCCCAACGGTCCACCTCAATCGGAGCCACAGGATCCTCGTAAGTTGAAGCATCCGGGGGCTCAATAACGGCGGCTTTTCTGTGTTGTTGGACTAGCAGGATGCGAATAAACCAGCGTGGCAAATTCGGAAGAGTTAAAGGCAACAGGACCGCTACTTCTTTTGGAAATAGCAGCCCTGTTGAGTGAAAGAGCGATTGGTGAACGAAACTTAAAACGACAATCTCAAGCCAAACTCAATCACACGTGGTGAACCCAACGAGAAGACGCCGGAGCCAACGCCAATACGTGTGCCTGCGGTATTGCGGTCCGTTGCAGATCCCGGAACCGCCGTAGTGCCGTTGACGGAGCCGACCCCACCACTGAGGATGCCGCTCAGAGTGTTGCCGGGCGCATCAAAGTTGGCAAAGTTCAGCGCGTTGAAAACCGCAACGCTGGGTTCGATGGTGAATCTTTCTGTAACTTTCTTTGGCCAGCTGAGTTTTAGGTCAAGGGCCTTGAGCCAATCGAGACCGACCTGCCCATTCGGAGCCAGTGCTATGGGCTGTTGAACGCCACCCAGAGCCTGAAGTTGGGCCAGGGTCATGATTCCGTTCTGAACCAGGACTTGCCCTGCTGGGGTTGCCGTGTTGGCCTGGGTGTTGTTGTAGTTACTGATCACCTGATTGAGTTGGCTAGCGGGAATGCTGCGTCCAAAGGCGCCGATGTTCGTGCCAGGAAGGAGATCGCCCGTCGGATATACGCCGCTACCGTCACCAGAACCGTCGCCGGTCACATCGGTGGCGAAGATTCCTGCGCCGGATGTGGGAAGTAACAGGTTAACTGGCAGTGGGCTATAGAAGTGAGAGACGGCCCCAAAACGGAATGAACCGGGCAAATCAACATACCCGCCGAAGGAAAGCTGTTGCTTGCGGTCGAGCGAGTTAGGACCGATGAAATGCACAGGATCGTTGTTGTCGGTTGCGGTATTAATGAAATCGCCGTCTTTGGCGGCCCCAATGTAGCTTGAGAGCGAATACGAGACCTGCCAGCTAAAGTTCTTTATTCCTCTAACTGGGCTGTTCACGTTGGCTTTGATGGAGGTTTGCAGACCGTTATAAACCGAACGTCCAATGGGCTGTAACATCTGAATCACTCCCAGACGGGAATTCTTGCCACCAAAAGCCGCTGTTGGGCAAGGCGCGCCACCGCAGGTTTCAGCGCCCGAGCCGAGGCCATTAGCGATGTAGTTCGACATGGTTGCTCCAGCCGCTATGGCGCAGTCCACGGTAGCACAGCCAAAAGACGCATTCGTTGCCGCTATAGCGTTCTGGGCGGCAGCTTTATTGAAGAATCGCGCATCACCCACATGATTCTGATCGATGGCCAGCAAACTGTGGGTTTGTACGTTCCTCACGTAGTCGGCTGAAACCACCACGCCTTTCCACAACTGGTGCTCCACGCCGATGTTCATCTGCACCGAACGGGGCGTCTGGTAATTGGGAGCAAATAAGATCACACCTCCGAAGGCCTGCAGCGAATTGCCGACGAATGAGCCGTTGGTTGCAGGCCCGGCGGAAATCGTAGCCGCCTGAAGCTGCTTCTGCAAGGCTATGATTGCGGGAGCCGCCGTTCCAATAGGCTGACCGCAGAATGTCGGATTAACGCTTCCACCACCGGGTAGCGATATTCCCCCTACGGGTGGCGCGCCACCAGAACAAGCCGATACAAAATTGAGGAAGAGGCCCTTTTGCAACCTTCCCGGCCGGTCAAACAGGTTGTTGTTAAAGATGGAGTTCTCATAATAGAGACCTATTCCGCCGCGAATTACCGTCTTACCGTGGCTGAGAGGATCCCAAGCAAACCCGAACTGCGGAGCGAAATTTGTATTTGGCTGGTTGACGCCTTTGCCCAACCCGGAGCCAAGCATATCAAGCACGCTTCCGGCCGAAGCACATTGAGCTTGCAGTGCTGCTATATCAGCCGGAGAAAGGCTAGGCGGCGTTCCACCGGCAAACAGGGCCGAGCACGGAATGGGGCCAAGATCACTGTCGGTGCGTCCGGTATCACGCACATACCGCACGCCGTAGGTCAAAGTCAGATTAGGCTTGAATTTCCAGGAATCGCCGACATACCAGGTGACGCGGTCGTCAGGGCCAAGACCGCCGGCAGGCAATCCGAAAGCCGCCTTTTCTGACGAGAATCCGATGCCATTCCCCAGGGTCACGGTGTTTGCCGGATAATTTAAAGGATTACTGCCCCCCCCTGGGAACGCGTTCGAGATCGTAACTCCCGATGCCTGCGATGAAACGGCTGGAGCAAGTCCGAGAAATTCTGCGAAGCCGCCACCCTGAATGTGGTTGTAGCCGAATCCGTAACGCAGGATATGAGCGCCAATTGTCTTGCTGCCGTCGTACTTAATTTGGTGGTTGGCCTGATAAGTTTTCTGAGGCGCCAGGAGATTGGGACCAGAGCAGAAGGGATCGAAAGCGTTGCCGAGGCAATTGGGGTCGCCCCCAATGGCCAGCTCGATTCCCGGAACTGGATTGAAGATATTGCTGCCGGTTACCGCATCGGTGATCCCGTTGCGGAACTTGGTGTAGCCAAACCTGATCTGATGCGTGAATGACCCGGTTGTGAAATCCAGGCCGGCGACGTGAGCAGGAGTGTTGTCAACGTTGGCGAAGGGCTGGAACGCATTGGGCACGAAAGCCTTGACTGCCCGGTTTTGTTCGTAGGAGAAGCGATAGAAGGCGTGATAGTTGTTATTGATCTGCCAATCGAGCTTGGCGATTCCATCGGTGTCACGAAATGGAGAATTAAACCCGCCCGCGAGACTGTTAAACGGCGCGCCGGTCTGCACCTGATTGAACAAGTCCTGCTTGATGCGCTCTGCATCCACAAAGAAGAACAGCCTGTTCTTGATGATCGGGCCACCGAACCTGCCGCCAAACTGATTGCGCTGGAAAGGAACATCGTGGTCGGCGAGAGTAGCGGCTATGCTATGGTCGCGGAACAGGTAGAACGCATCGCCATGCCATTTGTTCGTTCCAGACCTCGTCACGACATTGACTGCACCCGAAGAAGTCAGTTCGGTGGAAAGATCGAGGGAAGACTGGCTGATTTGAAACTGCTCGATGGCGCCTGCAGGAATGTTTTGCGTGGTCGTTCCTACCGTCTCATCGCTGATATCGACACCATCAACTTCAATACGGGCAGTGCGGCCGAAACGTCCGCCAAAGGAAATGGATGAGTATCCGTTCTTGGTGGGGTCAAAATTTCCGCCGTCCTGAATCTGAACTCCGGGTTCTAGTTGCGCCAGATCGAGAAAGTTACGGCCGTTGATCGGCAGATTGTCGATTTGCTGCGCCGTCAGAACTCCCTGCACCGTCGCCTGGTCGGTATTCACCTGGACAGCAGACCCCGCTACTTCCACGATTTCCGAAGTCTTGCCTACCGCAAGCTTGGTATTCCCCGAAGCCGTCACTCCAACCTGCACCGGAATCTTGGTCAGAACTGTTTGAAATCCTGACGCTTCGATCCGCAGCTCATACTCGCCAGGTATCAACGCGCCCGAAGCGAACGTGCCGGTGGAGGTGCTCGTTACCTTTTTCACTTCTCCTGTTGCCACATTGGTGATCGTAATCGTGGCCTTGGGAACAACGGCATCGTTTTGATCGGTGACCGTTCCCTGGATACTTCCAGTCGCTATCGTTGATTGAGACCACATTGGTATGGCTATGAGGAATGCCAGAACAGCTATGCAGGACCAAAATGCTGCCCTACGTCTTGTAACGATCTCACGCTTCATTTGTCTCTCTCCCTCTTTCAATCTGGAATTGCGGGTTCATCCTCTGAAATCAAGTGAATACAACCCTCTGAAACCAAGTGAATGCAAACAATGCAAATAATGAAGTAATGCAGGAGAGATGCCATAGGATTTATTTTGTAAGTATATGCAGGGGAATGATTTATTAGCCGTTTGTTCGCTAAGCAGAAGTCCTACATTTCAATTCCCATATTAGAGGCCGCCCATGTCTATGGATTCCTGTATGTCGCTGGACATATCGTTTGCCGATATTTCTCAACAGGTGACCAAACAGTCATTGGCCAATAGTAATCATTGGGGGGAGTTCTGTTTGGAAGTTTTGCCATTCCAGTAAAGCAACCCGCAGCTTTTCAGCAAAAGGAGGGCTGCACAATTCCCCTCAGGAACGATTCAAACTCGCAACTCGAATTGAACATCCTACTAGCTAAAGCGTTTTCCCCTGGAGAATTGGAATCATTCGATGACTGAGACTTTGCACAAAAGCTCCGATGTTCCCTGTTTTGACAGCGATCCTTCCAATCAGCCCCGCGTTGCCGGCCCAGTGCTCGTGCAGCGTGCCCAACAGATTGGCGCGGCACTGGGCAGGAGTGTGAGGAACGTGCGCGAGGCGCAAGCCCGGCTCAGGGAGATTAGCAATCAAACCGCCGAGTCGTTCGTTGCGCGCACGAATGATCTGGTGAGAACTCTAAAGGCAAAAAGCCAAGAGGTTAGCCAGGAAGTAAGCACCCGCGCTGCGGAGTTGAGCGATGCTATGATCCAAAAAAGCCAGCGGTTGACCGAGAAGACCAAAGAGGGTTATTCCCAAGCTCGGCTGCGCGCGAACCAACTCACCCGGGACTATCCGGTACATACGATTGCGATTGCCGGAGCCATGGGACTGGTGTTGGGAATCGGAATACGAGTGTGGAGGGCAAACCGTGCATAATGAGAAATCGATTGGCGCCGTGCTCGCGGAAACAAAAGCGGAACTCAGAGATTTTTTTGACACCCGGCTGCAGATTCTGCGAGCTGAACTCAAAGACAAGGTTAGCTCCTTCAAGCAGTCTGTGCCGTTGATGATCGTTGCAGGGGCCTTGCTGCTCGCAGGATGGCTTGCCCTTACGTTTGCGCTAGTGGCCTTGATCCAAGCATGGCTCCAGCCCAGCCCTTATGCGTGGATGTGGGCCGCATTGATCATCGCAGTCCTCTATGGCGTAGGCGGCATAGCATTCGGCTGGTATGGTTACAGCGAGATTCGAAGCGTGGGCGTGACCCCCAAGCGAACTTTGGAAGTTCTAAAACAGGACCAGGCTTGGATCCAGAATGAAGCGAGGACAGCATGACTTCAGGCATACCGGTCGATATCCTGGAAAAACGCGCCGCCGATCAGCGCCGTCAGCTTCACAACTCGGTAGTTGAATTGCGGCAATCGGTAAAAGAGAAGCTCGACATCAAGAGGACCTTACGCGATCACTTGTGGCCGGTCGCAGGCACTGTAGCCCTGGTGGCTCTGGTGCTTGGTTATTCAATTAGCGGCATTTTCACGAAAGACTGAAAGGAATCGGGGGATCGGGCCACTGGGCGATCGGATGACCACCAAAACGGTCATTCTAAGAATCGTTAAGTTCAAACAGCACTTTTTTTGTTTTTCGTCCGGCTTATTTCCGGCTTAGCAACTCGAAACAAGCGGCTAACGGCGCTCCTCCGATCACCCCCGATTCCTCGGGGTTGCTTATCTTTATACCGACATAAGTACTCGCCGGAACAGTACTGAAATCTCGTGTGCTACCCTGTCATTTCATGATATAAAAACTGTAACTATCCCCCCAGGTATTACAATGGCCTGCCTGTCCCAGGTGGGTTGCGCATCATCATGAGGAGGCAAATGTCAGAGTCAAGAACGGGAAAACGATTTCCACTCGAATTGCCTATTCGCATACGGCAAAAAGGTGACGCAGTCGATAGTGGAACCACGGCTGACGTAAGTGCCGCGGGTGTTTACATCCAGGCCAACACCGATTTGGCAGTAGGCTCTCCGATTGAATTTGACATTACTCTTCCCGCCAAAGTTCTTGGAACCCCCAGCGACGTTGAGGTGCATTGCTCCGGCCGTGTCGTGCGGCGGGAGGGCGGTTCAAAAACCGCCCGGGGAAAAAAGAGAAATGGCGTGGCATGCGTGATTGACGAATACAAGTTCATTCGCAAGAGCAAAGGAAGCAAATAATGCTGAAGATCATCCTGGCTGACAATCAAGCCATCTTCCGAACGGGCGCAGCCAAAGTTCTGGCCGTGGAAGACGATCTGCGTATTGTGGCCCAAGCCGAAAACTCCGAGAAAATGATGATGGCGCTGGAAAAATTCCATGCGTCGGTTTTGATCTTGAGCTCCGACATGCATCCCAATCTGCAGGCCGTTGTGGAATCGGCCCGGAAGTTCAAGACCAAACTGGTGATCATCGCCGACTCCGGCCAGGACTCCCGCCACTATCTGACCAATGGCGTACACGGCGTGATCTATCGCAATGTGAGCGGAGAGTCGCTGGTGCAGTGCGTCCGCAAGGTCAACAAGGGCGAAACGTGGGTACAGGACACGGTCGAGAGCAAGGAGACAGCAGAAAACGATCTGGTAGGCGCTCGTGTCCGCGACCGCCTCACCGCTAAAGAGTTGAAGATCGTGGCTTTGATCGTACAGGGTTATAAAAACAAGGAAATTGCCTCGCAGCTTGGGACGACTGAACAGGTCATCAAGAACTACCTTCGCAATGTATACGATAAGATTGGAGTGTCGGACCGGCTGGAATTGGCGCTCTTCACCATACACCACCGCATTCTTGCGGAAGCAGCAGCAACATCGGTAGCGACGGTCAATCCGCGTTAGTTTTCGTTGAGGTTACCGGGTTGCAGGCTTTTCACTGCTCTTCAGCAGTTCGTTCACAATGGTTACGAGTTCCTCAGGGTTGACGGGCTTCTCGAGGTAGAGGTCCGCCAAAGGCTCGGCCGCCTGGAAGGCTTCTGCTACGTAGCCTGAAACCACAACGACAGGCATGGAACTGTGGCTCTTAGCCGCCTGCACCACAGCCCGGCCATTGGCGTCGCCCAGCCGCCAGTCAGTTACCACCGCATCGTAAGTATTGTTTTGAATCTTCTCCATGGCATCGCGCGCCGATGTGGAGGCGGTCACCTTGTGTCCCGCAGCTTCCAAAATGGCGCACTTCAAGGTAACGACATGAGGTTCATCATCCACGCACAGGATTTTTGCCATGAGAGGCATCCTTGCACACCCCACTACTGGAGTGTGTTATGGGAAAGATTTGGCTGCAAAGAAGGGCAGCCCACCCAGGCTGCTGTTATTTTGATGCACGATTTAGCCCTAAGTCAACGAGAATTGATGATCCTTGAGCATTCAGCAGTCAGTACTCGGCATTCAGCCCGCTCACGCTTTAGGGCGAGAGGGCAGCAGCATGGTGGACATGGTTGCGATTGACTCTTAATTCTTGTGTTTCTTTAACCTAAAAAATGGGGCGCGGGCGGGCTCCCGACAAAATCTGGCCTTAATCCAGTGGAGCCAACCCCAGTTTTTCTCCCACTGATTTGCCCTGGCTGAACAGCAGCAAGTAGTCTGGTCCGCCGGCTTTAGAGTCGGTACCTGACATGTTAAAGCCGCCAAAAGGATGTGCTCCCACCATGGCCCCGGTAGACTTGCGATTGAGATAGAGATTGCCGACGTGAAATTCATGCCGGGCGCGCTCCAGCTTCGCCCTGGAACTTGAATAGACAGACCCAGTAAGGCCGAATTCGGTGTTGTTGCCGATTTCCAGGGCTTCGTCATAATTACGGGCTTTGATAACGGCCAGGACCGGCCCAAAAATCTCCTCCTGGGCAATGCGCGCCATCGGATCAACATCGGCGAAAATTGTGGGCTGGATGTAATACCCGTCGCCCGCTTCCTTGGCTGGGCCGCCTCCGAGAATCAATCGACCTTCTTTTTTCCCGATCTCTATGTATTCCAGGACTTTCTTATATTGTTTCTCGCTGACTACGGGGCCCATCGCCGGGTTCGCAACCGGATCGCTTAGGTTGATTTGGGCAGTGCGGTCTTTGAGGTGTTCGAGAAAAACATCGTAGACTCTTTCATCTACGATAGCGCGAGAGCAGGCAGAGCACTTCTGGCCGGAAAAGCCAAAAGCCGATTGAGCAACGCCTTCGACAGCGGCATCGAGATCGGCATCATCGGCTACGACAATGCTGTCTTTTCCTCCCATTTCCAGGATGGCTCGCCTGATCCACTTCTGGCCCGGCCGAGGAGCTGCCGCACGCTGGTTCACATCCAGCCCTACTTCCTTGGAGCCGGTGAAGGCGATGAACCTGGTTAGCGGATGTTCAATCAAGCCCGTACCAAAGCCACGTCCTGTTCCAGGACAGAAGTTAGCCACGCCATCCGGCAGACCGGCTTCCTGCAAGGCCTCAAACAACTTGGCGGCCACGGTTGGCGAATCATGGGAGGGTTTCATTACCACCGAATTGCCGCAAACAATCGAGGCAAAGGTCATTCCACCCAGCAGGG
Organism: Candidatus Angelobacter sp.; assembly: GCA_035939495.1. GTDB lineage: Bacteria > Acidobacteriota > Terriglobia > Terriglobales > Acidobacteriaceae > Angelobacter. The sequence goes on from DASZFU010000073.1 coordinate 42,907, forward strand.
CACAGGGGAAGTTCCAGGGAGCAATCACAGCGCCCACGCCCAGCGGAATATACATGAAGGAATCCTGTTCGCCCGGCATTTGCACGTCGGGCTTTACTTGCGCCAGGCGCAGTGCTTCACGCGCATAGTATTCGGCAAAATCAATCGTTTCGGCGATATCGGCATCAGCCTCCGTCCAGTTCTTTCCGACTTCATAGACCATCCAGGCGCTGAATTCAAAGCGCCGCTCGCGCAAAACAGCGGCGACATTCAGCAGAAGATCGGAGCGTTCCCGCACTGAAGTACGCTTCCAGCTCTCGAAGGCCCCGGCCGCAGCCTGTACGGCGTCGTCGACGTGTTCGCTTCCGGCTTCGGAAAAGCTGCCCACCACTTCCGAAGGATGGGCCGGGTTGACGGACTTTATCTTTTTAGTGGTCTTGATGAGCCGGTTGCCGATCACGATGTCATATTCGCGGCCCAACTCCGCCCGCACTTTCGCCAGGGCGTCGCGCATCCGCCGCGCGTTTTCCGGGTTTTTGAAATCAATGAAAGGTTCGTTGCGGAAGGGGCCGCAAGGGATACGAATTGGAGTCGTCGTAGTTTCAACCGTTGCCATAATGTTGGGTCCTTGAAGGAGGGAAGTTATAAAGACAACTTTTTATTTTACATCGTAAAAGAATGGTGGAGGCGGCGGGAGTTGAACCCGCGTCCGAAAATGTTACTGGTCAAGAGCCTACATACTTAGTCGCGTTCGCGCGACGGGAGTTACCCCGCCACATTCGCTGGCCTGCGCTCAGAACCGACAAGAAACGCAAACAGCTAGCCCGTTGATCTCGCCCTCGCGCCCTGGCTTAGCGTTGAGGACCAGCCTACTGTGCGACGCCCTTTCCGCAGCCCGCAGGCAAAGCTTCGGAGGGCGGCTACTTAATTAATTAAGCAGCGTATGCAAACTGGTTAGAGTTGGCAATTATTGTGTTTGCACCACTTTACGGGGGAATGCGCCCCGGTATGCCTCCTGGCCGCAAGCATTTCCGTCGAAGCCGTGACGCCCCCAATTCGGAAGAACTCTTGGCCGAGCTACTTCTACCTTAGACAGAAACCTCCTGGGAGTCAATTGCATTAGATGGCCTGTGGAAGGCCTGGGATTCACACGAGCCGCCGTTTAACACTGCGTTCATTGAGTTCCAGTACAATGCAGGTTCCGTCAGTACGCGGAGATCCCGGAATTTTTGAATCCATCGGTATTTGCTTTAAGTCCAATTGGCTTTGCAACCGGAGTGAGAGCGAACTAGTGCACCCTGACTGTATCCCATTTTCGAGCATCCCCCACCATACCGGGCTGTTTACCGATTTTCTCCACCATTTTGACCGTGTTCAAGCCTTTTACGCCCGTCCTCCACAGATTCTCGATTGGTTCAGCGACGAACAAAAGCGCATCAACATTCCACCCGAGCGCAGGAATGCGGTTGCCGATGTCTTGGAACGCATCAATCGGGGGTTAGGCTCTGGTCCGCGGACCTTCGAAAACATCCGGCGGCTTCGGGAAGGTTCGCCCGTCGTTGTGACAGGACAGCAAGTTGGTCTCTTTGGCGGGCCACTGTTTTCAATGCTCAAAGTACTGAGCGTAGCCATGCTGGCTGAGCGGACCAACGCCGTGCCGGTCTTCTGGCTGGCAACCGAAGATCACGATTTGCAGGAAGTGAACTTTGCGCAATTTCCCGTGGGTGACGCCCTCCAGACTCTTCGCATCGAACCCCCGCACACTGAAGATGCTCCGGTGGGGACCATCGCCTTTCCCGAAGAAATCAGCGGCCTGCTGGATGAGATTGAAAAGCATTTTGGAAGCTCGGAGGTTCTCGACTTGGTGCGGGACAGCTATCGTGCGGGCGCCAGGTTTGGCGAGGCTTTTGGAAAACTGTTCTCCAGGTTGTTTGCCGAGTTCGGGTTGGTCCTGATCGACCCGTCGGATGCCGAACTGCACCGCATCACGCGCTCCGTTTACCGGGAAGCATTCGTTCACTGGAAGGAGATCAACGAGGCTCTGCTCCAGCGTGACCAGGAGTTGGAAGCCGCAGGCTATCACGCCCAGGTCAAGGTTACACCCTCGCACACTCTTTGCTTCTACCTGCACAAGGGGGCACGCACTCCCATTCGCTACGATGGCCATGATTTCGTGGCCGGGGAGCTCAAGTTCAGCCACGAGCAATTAATTGCCGAAGCTGAGAACCACCCGGAGCGGTTCAATCCCAACGTGCTGCTTCGGCCCATTGTCCAGGATTATCTGCTTCCGACGCTATGTTATGCAGGAGGCCCGGCGGAGATCGCTTATTTCGCCCAAGTGGCAGCCGTTTACCGCAAGCTGTTGGGAAGGGTCACCCCGGTCGTTCCCCGGACTTTTGCAACCCTGGTCGAGAGCCGGCAGGCCAAACTGCTGGAGCGCTACCAGCTTACGCTACCCGATGTTTTTCGCGGCCCGGAGAAGCTGCGCGAGCTGCTTGCAAGCAAAGCCCTGCCGGAAGGCATCATGCAGAGCTTTGACGCGGCCGCATATCATCTGGATCAGGCGCTCGAGGCCATTGCCGGCCCTTTGAAGAAGCTGGATGCCACGCTTGCCGATGCTGCTGAAAATGCCGGTTCCAAGATGCGCTATCAGTTGCAAAATCTGCGCGACAAGGCTGCGCGCTCCGAATCCAGAAAAAACACCGAGACCCAGCACCACGCCGACGAGCTTTCCACCTTGCTCTATCCCAACAAGAACCTGCAGGAAAGGGAAATCGTGGGCCTGTATTTTCTGGTGAAGCATGGGACCGGATCTCTCGAAAAGCTTCGGGAGAGGCTCAAGCCAGATTGTCCCGACCACCAGGTAATCTTTCTTTAGGCGCCAGGTATCAAGAGACGGATCAACCAGAAAGTCAGGGCTGCAACCACGGCTGAGGCGGGAATGGTTACACCCCATGCCCAGACGATCCGTTGCGCGACACCCCAACGAACAGCCGAAAGCCGCGTGGTGGCTCCCACGCCCACAATCGCTCCAGTAATGGTGTGGGTAGTGCTTACTGGAATGCCCCGCGAGGCGAGAAAGAACAGGGTGATCGCTCCGGCGCCTTCAGCACAAAAACCTCCAACCGGTTTGAGCTTGGTAATCTTCGATCCCATGGTGCGAACGATGCGCCAGCCGCCAAAGTAAGTGCCCAAAGCAATAGCTGCATTGGCGCCCAGGATGATCCACCATTTGTACGGTCCCCATCCTTTGGCGAATTGTGCGGGAGTCAAATAGCCGCCGGCCAGCAGCGCTCCGGCAATGATGCCCATTGTCTTCTGGGCATCGTTGCCGCCATGGCCCAGGCTGTAAGCGGCCGCGGAGAGCAACTGCAGTTTGCGGAACAATCTGTCCACAGACTGCGGCCTGCTTTTCTGGAAGATCCAGGACACAGCAACCATCAACGTCAATCCCAGGACCAGGCCAATCAGCGGCGCAAGCACGATATAGAAAAGCGTGGACATCCACTTCTCCCCCAAGCCGGGGACAGTTCCGATGATGGGCCAATGCAGTTTCGGTTCGCGCACCAGGACCTGCCATCCTGCCCGGGCGATCGCCGCACCTGCCAGGCCGCCGATCAAAGCATGGGAAGACGATGTTGGCAGGCCCCACCACCAGGTCAACAGGTCCCACAAGATAGCGCCTGTGAGCGCGGCCAGAATCACGTACTGGGTTACCTGGAGGGGATCAACCAGGCCGCTACTGATAGTTTTTGCTACCGCCGTGCCAAACACAAACGCGGCGACGAAATTGAACACGGCGGCCCACACGACTGCCCACCGGGGCGAAAGGACGCGCGTCGATACCACCGTAGCAATGCTGTTGGCCGCGTCGTGGAAGCCATTGATGAAATCGAATGAAAGCGCAACCAGGACGGTGACAACCACCAGTATTCCGTTTGTATGCACCCTAGCAACCCTCAAGGGAAGGAGTTTGTTTCGTCATGCCGGACGGGATCAGGCGCTTTTCAGCACCACTCCTTCCAGTACGTTCGCGGCGTCTTCTGCCTTGTCCGTTGCGGTTTCCAGGACCTCGTATAGCTCTTTCAATTTGATCAATGCGATTGGATCTTTTTCTTTTTCAAAAAGGACAGCAATGGCGGTACGCGCGACCTGGTCGGCTTCGTTCTCCAGGCGATTGATCTCCACGCAGCGCTCCAGCACGTGGCCATGTTTTTTTTCCAGTCCCTTTACGGCCTGCATGAGTTGGTCTGACTGCTTGATGATGATCTCCGCGAGCTGGGAGGCGGCCGGCGGAGCCGAGGTGATTTTGTACATCACCAAGCGGACACCGGCGGCATAGATGAAATCAAGCACGTCATCGAGTGAAGACGCCAGCCGGTAGATGTCCTCGCGGTCCAGCGGAGTGATGAATGTCTGGTTGAGTTTGGTGAGCACGTTGTGGGTCATCTCATCGCCACGATGCTCGAAGTCCTTGAGTTTTTGAACGCGGCGGTCGACGTCTTGAAAGTCGTCGAGAATCTGTTTGAGTAGATGCGCGCCCTCCGCGAGATTGCTGACCATCTCGGCGAACATGTCAAAAAACCGGGTGTCGGTCGGAATGAGGCGAACCATGTGTAGTTAGATTTTGCTCCCCCCAGCAGAATTATTCAGGTAAGCCAATATGTCATGTGCACTGGACTGAGGTCAATTTTGAGCCGTTTTGCTGGCGTGAGCGTAGCGAAGGATCTCAGCCCAAAGAAAAAGGCCGCTAGAAACTGCGGCCTTTTCCGATCTTTCTTGCGGATTACAGCGTTGATTCGATCTCGAAACCCCAGGCTTCCAGGAGGGGTTCAGGAATGTACTTGGAATTCTTGTTGCGCCGCGCCCATTCGCGCAAACGGGTCGAACGAATGTACTGATCGGGCGTAAGCTTGAATTCCTTCACTGCCTGCTCGAACGACGTAACGATGGGAATCACCGGGCCGATAGGCTCCGGCTTGCCCCAGTTTGGATTTCCGCGTCTTTTAGCCATAGTAAGATTTGTCCTGCCTTTTTTTGATGGAAGAGTGCAAAAATATTGGTATTTAGTACTTTTGATTCCGCCCGGTCGTTCTAGGATTCACCAATCGGACTGAAAACCCTGGGGTCAATCTTCGTTTGAAAGATCAGGTATTATAAGGGGTTTTCTGCCTTTTTCAACCTACTTCCAGCGAATATTTTTACATTAAAGGATTCGCGGAAATTAGCTCTAGCTCACCTCACAATTCCTGCCGCAACATGGACTTGTCTTTATGATTAGACGCATGATCGAACGAATGGGAAGTGTGCCCATATTTTGATGAGGATTTTTTAATATTGCTTCCGTGCTCGCACCATACATTGCTACAGTTCTCTCACAGATGAGAGAAGCTGGTATCACCGCAGAGGACGCGAAGGTCGCAAAGGGATTCAAAGTTTCGCCACAGAAGCCGCAGCGTAGCTGAAGCGCAACCAAACGAAAAGCCACCACAAGAGACGTGAAGAAATCAACCGCAGAGGTGTGCAGAGACAGAGGGTGCAGCGGAAGATCGATGGGTCGATTCTGAATTGCTTTTCTTTGGCGTCCTTAGCGTCCTTTGCGGTGCAATGATTCCGGTAAACTATCATTGACCCAATGGTTCTCACACCAAGGCCGGGATGGCGGAATCGGCAGACGCAGCGGACTTAAAATCCGCAGCCTTGAAAAGGGCGTGGGGGTTCGAGTCCCCCTCTCGGCACCACCTATGATGTAATCTCGTCGCAAGGCACTCCTTAGGTCTTTTTCGACGAAATACCTAAATGGAAGGAGCCGTATAAAGAAACGAAATGCAGCCAACGCAAATGGGAGATGAAAAAGACATAATAGCCACGATAAAACAGCTACGGCAGGAATTGGGCACAATTCATGAAGAATCGCGGGACTCATCTGTTGCTTTTGAGAGGCTGCGCAGATGGAAAGAACGCGCGGTTGAACAATTACAAATATTGATTTCTGAGGAGGAAGCAGCGCGGCTAGCACAGAAGCGAATGACTTCCTTTTCTCTCCGCGATCCCAGCGGGAACTACATGCGAGAAGCGAATCTGTATGATGCCCACATGGAAACATTGCAGCACGAGCTCGAAAGAAACCCGAGCTTCATTATGAAACGAAAAAGTGAGAAACAGGAAGTGCAGCCGAGAAATTGGATGGCACGGATTGAACGGCTACTATCGAGATTTCACGTCGTGGCGAGGCAAATGAGATCTAGATATGAGCGGCGTTCGACTCTTGAAGTACAGGATGAATACGACGTTCAGGATTTGCTGCATGCACTACTGAAAACAGATTTTGATGACATAAGAACTGAGGAGTGGACTCCCAGTTATGCGGGAGCGGCATCCCGAATGGATTTTTTGCTCAAAGAAGAACAGACAGTGGTGGAAGTGAAGAAGACTAGAGCAACACTGAAGGAAAAGGACATCGGGAGCCAACTTCTGGTTGACGTTCAACGCTATCGAACACATCCCGACTGCAAGGTGCTCATTTGTTTTGTCTACGATCCTGAAGGATTGATAGGGAATCCACGCGGCTTGATCAATGATCTCCAGAAACAATCCACCGCAGAACTGAAGGTCGTTGTGATTATTAATCCGATGTAGCTAATTAGTGTGTTCCTTCAGAACTTAGTTAGCCTGCTGTCTTCGCTAAGTCTCTCCCAAAGAACCTTCTCGCGCTGATACTGATCGTTGGCCAACACCTGCTCATCAGGTGTCAACTCGGCGAGAAATCCGAACCCTCGAACACAATCGCCGGTAATTCTGTCGCGGTCAATGACAACCGCACGATTGAGAAGATCACGGAGGTCATCCCAATCGAAGTCCTTGCCATCCTGGAACTTCTGCATCAGGCGTGCCGGGTCGAATGTATCCCGCGCCTGCCAGAGCTTCAGCACGACTAGGCGACGAATGAGCGCCCGATCCAGCGGACGTAGGGCGAACATGCCGAGATCACAGATATCGCGTGCCTTGTTTCGCTGGTAACAGGCGCGAATTTTCTCGGCAATGATTTCGGGCAGCGCGAGGCAGATGATATCTGTGGGTGCGAAAGGCAATAGTTTGAAATAACTCTGCTCGATCTGCGGACGCGACTCTGTGGGCAGCGTTGGTGTTTCGCGCCGGCTGATCTGGAGCCTCACTTCGCTAGCGCTACTCGTGTTCCAGTCGTGAGAGTAGGTCGGATTGACGCCCCAGGAGAGGCCGTCCTGTGTTTCGTAATAACTATCGTCTGGAATGATGAACTGGATTCCGTGAAAAGGCTGCTCGAACGCTCCCATCATTTCGAGTACGATTTCTTCGTGATCATGTTTATCGATTCCTGTGAAGTCCAGGTCAGTCGAAAATCGTCCTTGGCTACCGATAAACATTTTCCGCAGGCAAGTGCCGCCTTTGAAGGCCAGCCGGTTCAGAATGCCGCGCTCGGATAGAAGTTGAAGCAGGAAAGTTAGCATTACTTCTTTCTCCGCGATCATGATATCGCGAAGGCCGGACTCATTGGAGTAACGCTGCACCTGGGGCTGTGTCAGCATTCTCAACTGTCCTTCTTGGCAGTCTTGCGCCGGCCAAGCCCGGCGCTGCCGTGCAACTCTTCTTGTGTCACGTTGACGAACAGACGCCAAGTCTTGTCATAGCCGATGGCGCCGGGCGCGCCCCCGCCCGTGGCCGCTGTTCTAAAATATGTTTTGCGGTTTCTTGCCGCTAGCCGGAGCAGCCGTTCGCGCACCTCGTACGGGACATCGGCCTTGACGTGATCGACCAGCCAGCCAAATCGCTGCATGAGGGCGACTGAACCGATTCGTTCGAGATATTCCGTCGCTTTGGTCCAGTCAAACCGGCGGCTAGCAGTCGCTAGTATGGTAGCAACTTCGCCCGGCCCGCCAGCCAGCGTCGGACGGTCGATGCAATCAATGGCAGTCTTCTCGCGGTCCGAGATCATGACCTTGTATCCGAGCACATCGACCGGCTCGAAGCCGAAAAACTTGCTGGCTGCTTGATTGATGATCCGAACCTGCGATCCTCCGACTTCGCGGTCCCGCAACCGCACCGGTGTCACAAGGAAGATCACATTGCGATGCTGGGTCGTTAGCCCGTAATGAGCAGCAGCAGTGCTGAAGCCGATGTAATAGGGATTAGCGATGCGGCTCGCAAGAGCAAGAAGATTACTGGTACCTAGAGCGTCCGGCCCTTGTTCTGGAGGGATGAGGAGATACTCACCCCAGGTGGCACGCTCCAGCCAGCCTTTGCGACGTAGCGACTCGATCACATGATCGGCGGCCTTGGTACTACTGCCAAGCAGTTCGACAATCTCCGTCCGCGTTGTTTCCCGCCGTTTCTGCTCGGTGAGCGCCAGCACAACCCGGCTCTCTTGAGGCGACAAAGATCGGATTGCAGGGCGCTCCATAGTTTATTGTCCAGTTTATGTCCGTACTGAAACCCTAAAAAAAAGGGGGTTTTGATGAAAATAATAGCGATCTCTCAAAAGGGCTGTCAACTGTAATATACGACAAAACACCCCTTAAAAGGGTGTTTAGATGTATAACTATGGCATTCAAACTGAAGAGACCTCCTCTAGTTCCTTCGTGTTAAAGTATTGCAGGAAAAATGGTATGAATAATTATAGGTACACCGAGCTGCAGTTTGTTGCACAGGGCGGCTTCGCAACCGTATACAGCGCGATTGACAACTGGACACAACAGACCGTAGCGATCAAACGGCTGAGCAAGCCTACACCCGATTCACTTCACCGGTTCGAGCGGGAGAGGGACATGCTCACCATCCATCTGGACAACCCGCATGTTGTCAATATATTAGATTCGTGCCTTAATGAGCCAAACCCATATCTCGTGCTTGAATATTCCAGCCTTGGCTCACTGCAAGATTATGTAGCCAATCGCCGCAGCTGGCGACGAATTGCTGGATGGCTTCTTGACATCTCATATGGACTAACACTGATTCATGAACGCGGCGATCTGGTCCGCGATGTCAAGCCGTCCAATTTGCTGAGGTTTAATCGTGCGGACGGTTCTGAGCTTATCAAAATCGCAGATTTCGGGGTTGGCCAGAGACCGGATAGTCCTTGCGGACTCATGACAACCTCGGTATTCGGAACCAAAGGTTATATTGACCCAGTCGCACAAATTAGCCAACGATTCAGCGCTGCGTCTGACATCTATTCTCTTGGCGTAACGATGAGGGAACTCTTGACCGGCAGCAAGCTTTTCTGGATAAGGATTCCTGGCCCTCCAGAATTTAAGTCGCTCATTGCATCAATGACGGACTTAAATGTGAATAACCGGCCAGCTGCAAGACAAATATTTAACCAAGTGCAAGCAATCTTGCAAGCGACGCCTGCCCCCGCAGTTCAGGCATCGGCTGGTAACGGACTGGGCTGGCTCTTGGCTTCAGCGGCGGTTCTAATTGGAGCATGTATGCTGACGGAAGGTAGCTAGAAACCGATCCGTCGAAAAATTTCGCCTCAGTGGGTCACCCTTCGCACCCACGACTGAGTCCCCCTCTCGGCACCAGCCAACCTGTGATCCTTCGCATACCACGCTCAGGATTTCGCCTGCAGGCTCCACCCCTTCGATGACTCAGGGTCACGCCTGCATTGCGGCTCAACTTGGCCGGCGCTTGGCAACGCGTCCAGAAGCGGCGATCGCCTTGGCTGGCCCGCTGCTTGAGGGTGGCTTCCTCATGCCTTCCAACAGCTCTTTCAATACAACTGCGTTGTTATGTTCCGTATCTTTGGCAGCGTAGACAAGCGTCACTTTGGGGTGCTCGTTGATGAGCGCATAAAGTTTCTCCAATTCGCTGGAGGCCGCAGGGGACGAAAGTTCTTTAAAATAGCGTTTCTTGAATACAGCCCAATTCGCGCTTACATGAAACCACTTCCGCAGGCTGTCGGAAGGCGCAAGTTCTTTCAGCCAGTGATCGATTCGGGCTTGTCGTTTTGTAATCCCGCGTGGCCACAAGCGGTCGACCAGTACTCGCTGGCCATCGGAGAGGGAGGGACGTTCGTAGGCGCGTTTGATGGCAACTTGCATGTGAAACTTTTCAGAAAGCTGCACTACAGAACATAATAGACATTTGAGGCGGATAGCGTCCATTGCGTTGGGGCTGATAGCTGTGCTGATTTTTAACGGTTGCGGAAAAGATCCAGCCCTGAAAACCGATGCCGAGTTGGGACTCAATCCTCAACAGGCGCAAGGCAGGCGTGTGTTTCAGCTCTATTGCGGGGTGTGTCATACCGCCTATACCTCCAAGCCGCTCAAGGGACCCAGCATGAAAGGCGTGTTGCAAAAACAATATCTGCCGAGCGGACTCGTAGCCAACGATCGCTTCGTAGAACAGACGATCCTGCGCGGACGCAACATGATGCCCCCCATGGGCAACAGCCTCTCCCAGCAGCAGATAGATGACGTGATTGCTTATCTGCATACGCTGTAAGTCGATTTCGCTTTGTTCGTTCAGTCAGTCTCCGGCGTAGTCACTCCGTCCACTGTCCACGCGATTCGTCGTACAATAAAAGAGTAATCCTCATGGCTACCGCAGTGGAACTTGTCCAGATCGACTTGACGCCCCGGCGTCCGCAGCCTAAACCTGCATGGCTCAAAGCACGCGCTCCCATGGGGGAGAACTACCATCAGCTCAAACACCTGGCGCGAACCCTGGATTTGCATACGGTTTGCGAATCGGCCCAGTGCCCGAATATCGGCGAATGCTGGAACCATGGCACTGCAACCTTTATGTTGTTGGGCAATTTATGCACGCGCCGTTGCGGTTTCTGTGCTGTTCCCAAGGGCAAACCCGAACCTCTGGATTGGGATGAGCCCCGCCGCGTAGCCCAGGCCGTGGCTACCTTGGGTTTGAAACATGCCGTTGTCACCAGCGTGAACCGCGACGACGATAATGTGGGAGGAGCCAAAATTTTTGCCGAAACCATCGGCCAGATACGGCTCCAAGCACCCCAATGCCAGGTCGAAGTGCTGATTCCCGACTTTCAGGGCAGGGACGACTGTCTGAAGATTGTGCTGGAAGCCAAACCTGAGGTTCTCAACCACAATACCGAGACGGTACCCCGGCTCTATCGCGCTGTCCGTTCCGGGGCCCGCTATGAACGGACACTGAGGCTACTAGACAACGTCAAACGATTTGCTCCTGGAATGGTTTCAAAAACCGGAGTCATGGTAGGAATCGGAGAGACCATGGACGAGTTGCTGGAAGTATTCCGTGATCTGGCAGAATGCAATGTAGATATTTTGACTGTCGGTCAATACCTGCGTCCTTCAAAGGACCACTTGCCCATGACCCGCTATTACACTCCCGAGGAATTTGCATTCATGAAGCAGGAAGCACTCAAGATGGGTTTTCGCCACGTTGAATCCGGTCCGCTGGTCCGCTCTTCATATCATGCCCATGAACAAGCAGAAAGCACCGGACTGGTCGCAATCGCCTAGAGCGCGTTTCGTGCCCTACACAACCCTGAAACGCAGTCTAAAAAACCCTGAAGTGGATGGTCAGGTACTTCTTTGGATTCTCGCGAATGGCTTTGACCAGGTTTCGGGTTTCAACCAGCATCTGGTCAGTATTGTTGTAAACCGATGGATTGTTCAGCAGCTTGCCGATTGTGCCGTCGGATGCGTTGATTTTTTTGGACAACTCTGCCAGGTTGGTGATGATCGTATCGAGCTTCTTGGCAAGCTCTTCATCGCGGGCCAGTTTGCCAAGCGTGCCGTGACCGGCGTTGATGTTCTCCATTAGCTCGTTGGCTTTGGCTGAAGTTTGTTGCAGGTTCTTGAAAATGCTTTCATCCTTCAAAAGCTTGCCCAGGTTCCCTTGCCCGTTCTGGATTTCAGTCACCATCTTGTCGAGCTTTTCCAGGGTCGAATCGACGCGATGATACAGCCCTTCATCCACCAGAAGCTTGCCGATGCTGCCCTTACCGTTGCCTACGTCCGTCACGATCTTCTGCATCTGTCCCAAAAGTGCGTTCGCTTTGTTGAGCAGCGCAGGATCTTTGATCAAGCCGCCGATCGTGCCTTCGCCACTTTCAATGCTGGCAATAATGCCATCCAGCCGCTTTACCAGGATATTCATGTTTTCGAGCGTCGATTGGCTGGCGCGCACGACCTCCTGGAAGCCGGGAGCGTTTGCTGATTGCAAAGTATCCCCGTCCTGAATAGTTCCCAGCTTCGCCGTCCTGCTGTCCACGTCGATAAACGACTCTCCCAGCACGCCGGCCGTCGTAATTCTTGCAACTGAATCTTTGTGCAGCAGGAATTGGTATTTTGTATTTACTCTCATCACGACTTGTACCGGCAGGTCGGAATGATTGGGAACCACAAGAACATCAGTGACATTTCCAATGGTCACGCCTTGCAGATCGACGGGCCCGCCCTTTTTCAACCCTTCTGCGTTGTCAAAATAGGCGTAAATTGTAATTTTGGAGATAAAAAGCCCGGAAGTGCCGCTTAACAAAAAGACCAAAACACCTAAGGTCACCGCAGCGACGGTTACGGTTATGCCGACCCTGAGTTCAGACCATCTAAGTTGCTGTTGGCTGGGCAATTAATCTTGTCCTAAGGTAAAAATCATAGCAGAAAGCACCCGCGAAGAAGCTCTTAGCCGTGAGCTCTTAGAAAATCGAATGGCCAACTGCCGTCTTTTTCAGCTCGCTTAGCGGCCGGGTGCTGCGTTCTTATAGACTTTGCCATCCTTCATTACAAACACGACGCGGCGGACTGCGGTGATGTCCTTGCGGGGATCGCCATCGAGCGCAATCATATCGGCGTTCATGCCGGGCGCAATGGAACCAATTTCGTTTTGAAGGTTGAGCGACTCAGCCGCCCGCGAATTTGCCGCTACCATGGCATCCATCGGATCCTGTCCCGCCTGAACCCGGTAGATGAATTCTTCGACATTCCGTCCATGTGCTCCCGCAACGGCGTCGGTGCCAAATACGATCTTCAAGCCCTTGGTGGCCAAGGCGTGCTTGAACATTTCCTGGTTCAGCGGCAACACCTCTTGCATCTTCGCAAATCCTTCCTCTGTATAGCTGCCAATGCCCAGGAACTTCGCCTTGTTGTCGAGATAGTTGTGAATCACCAGGCCCACCTGGGGGTCGAAAAACGTATGGTGTTCAGCCATCGTGCGTAGATCATCATCCGTGGCATATGTGCCATGTTCGACCTGGCTGCATCCAGCCACACTCGCGGCGCGGATAGCGGTCCGATACGCATGAACAACGCTTCGCAATCCCTGAGCTTTTGCTTCGTCACAAGCGGCTTTGAGCTGCTCGTCCGTCAGCGTCTGTCCGCCTCCCTGACGAATACTGCGCGAGGCAAAAATCTTGACCACGTCTGCGCCGTCAGCTTTGAGCCGCCGGATGTGGTCACGAATCTGGTCGACCGTAAGCTTTGGGTCTTCAATTGGGCGAAGCGCCGTAAGAATTCGTGGACCTGGAATCATGCCCTGGGCAATGACGCCACGCAACTCTTTATCCTCGGGCGAGCCAAGACTCTGAATGGTGGTGAAGCCGGCCATTAACGTCGCCCAGGCATTTCCGGCCGCAGCCAGTGCGGCCTGTTGTGGAGTCTCGTCCTTGTCTTCGGCGCGTCCGTTCGGCCCAAAGTGCCAGGTGATGTGGTCGTGCACGTCGATCCAGCCGGGTATCACGGTCAAGCGTCGCAAATCATAAGTTGTGCCTCTGGCATTTTGGCCGTGCTCCAGGCTCACGATCTTGCCGTTCTGGACCACGATCTGAACATCCTGCAAAGCCTGGCCTTTGCCATCCAGTACCGTTGCCGCTTGAATCGTGATGGTTTCGTCCCCCGCGGAAGGCAGGCGCGCGGGAGCGAACGCAGTCAGACCAACCATTACCAAACTGAGCTTAAGAATTGCGCTTTTCATGGCTTTTGCATTGTAAGCCCGGCCCCGCGAGATTTAGAAGAAGCGCTTTGGCATGAGAGCGCCGTGACTGGAGGGCGATAAAACGGCAAAGATGTTTTCTTTCTATTGTCCCAGACCTGAAGGAGTACACTGAACAAAAGATTCGCGATGAATTGTCTGTGCCGGGAGCGACGAATCTTGTTTCATTTGATCTGCCCAAATCTTATTTATGGAGCTTTAAGACATGAAAACTTCAAAGGTCTTGGTTCTGACTGTGACAATGCTCATTGGATTCGCTGTATCCTCTCCAGCGCAGGCGAGAGGAAATCCTAGTAGTGGTGGTTCCATGGGGACCTTGAGTCCCATGGGGACGGCGCAAGTAGGGACACCGAACTGGGATACCGGCAAGAAACCTGTAAATCCCAACGCCGAGTTAAACATCAACGAAAAACTGGCCAACAAATTGAAGCCGCTCCTGCCTCAAGACACAACTCCCGGCGCAGCTTCGAAGGGATTCGGTGAACTGAAGGAGTTTGTGGCAACCGTAAGGGCGGCCAGCAATCTGGGAATCCCGTTTGTCGAACTCAAGCACAAAATGGCTGACGGTTCTTCCGATGAACTGCGGAAAGCAATCCATCAGCTTAAACCGGATGTCGACGCCAAAGCAGCGGTGAAAAAAGCCAATGAACAGGCAAAGCAGGACATCAAAGAATCCAAGGCTTCCTGAAGAACTGCAATCATTGGTTACCGCAGGATTGGTCAGCGACAGAAGGGTGAAAGACAGTGTGTCGGTGTTGGCAAAACAGTGAACGTCTTGGCCGGGACACTCCAGGAACCTCGCCGGTCATCAGTTTGAACCGACCCCGCGGTCCGAACGGAATACACGCAGGTTTTGGTGGTTGTGCCAGGTTGCCGAAGTGAATCATCACGCTGGTGGCATCCATGGTTTTCATGGCTTCGCGAGCGCGCATTGATTCTGCTTGCTCAGCCGGTTCAGGCACTGACAGACAAAGATATTTCAGACAATCACGCAGGTGGTTGTTTTTATCGACAATTCTCTCGGCGGGGTTGCGGTGAAGAAGCTGCCCGGCTGAGAGTTCTTCACGGCGGGCCTGCATTAAGTGAACGGTATTCGGGTCTACTTTCCGGCCGTCTCCCTTCGGCTCCTCGCTGCCTCAGAGGCAGGCTGCTCTTCGAGACTGATTTCCTCACTGCGCCCTCGACGTTTCTCGACGCTAATTGGCCAAGTTGCTCAACAATGCCTCGTCCCTTGCGGTCTGCTACGTCGTATTCTCTGCGGTTCTCCTGATTTCCTTCGTGGTTGAGGGGCTCGTTGCTCCCCAAACAGTTTCTACGCTCAACACAAATCATGTCGATTTGACCGCTCCTCACACGTCTTACCAATGAAGCACAAAGGAGAGCGCGTGCCAGTCGTTCATTCTCGTCATTCTCGACATTGTCGAACCCAGTTTCGACATTTTCGACATTTGCGTCTGGTGTTCCATTTGCTTTTTGCTGAGATTTCAATCCTTTACGGCTCTTTCCGATTTGGCATTGGCCGTGCACATGTCATGGGCGGAAGCGATATGTTCAGGATTTCCACCATCGACACGCAGCGCGAACGACGATTGGTCGTAGAGGGAACATTGGTACAACCCTGGGTGGCTGAGCTGCGCAGAACCTGGAGTGATGCCGGGGCCTCACTCGATGGCCGCCAGATGGTCATCGACTTGAGCAATGCGACAACGATTGATGCTGAAGGCGAGAAAGTCATCTCGGATCTGATGAAAGAGGGCGCGAAGTTCTGTTGCAGCGGAGTGCTTACCAAGCATGTTCTGAAGCAGCTTGCCCACCGATGCAACACACGATTGCGCAACGTATTGAATCAGTCCCGCACCGATGGCAGGGGGCGAAATTCATCACTGCGCGATGAACGTCTGCCTAAAGACCCGCGAATCGCGAGCGAATCACTAGACGCTGATGCTGGTAGGGGTTCAGTTTTTCAAACTGACCCCCTACTGGAGAGGGAGGAGCAATGACCATGGAGACGCGTTTGACGGAGAACAAACCCAGTTCGACTACCCACGACAAGGTGTATGCGACCGGCTTGGACTTCTGCCGGATTTTCAAAGAAGACATGAAGAACCTATACCTGCTCTCGCTTTTGCTTACGGCAGATCCGGAGAAGGCAGAGCAGTGCTTCGTCGCTGGTCTGGATGATTGTGTCGCGCACAATCAGGTCTTTGAGGAGTGGGCGCGGTCCTGGGCGCGGCGAGCCATCATTAAGAATGCGATCCGGCTGATCGCGCCGCAACCAGCGGGCGTGAATTCAGTTCCGAAGGATTTCACCAACCAGTTGGGGATGGAACTACAAGCCCAGTTCTCTTTGCTTCTTGGTCTTCCGTCTTTCGAGCGTTTTGCCTTCGTGATGTCGGTTCTTGAAGGTTATTCCGAACGTGAGTGCACTCTGCTCCTGGGCTGTACGCGGGCAGATTTGATGAGCGCCCGAAGCGAAGCATTGCGGAAGATTGCTGATGGCGATGAGCAGGCTGTTATTGAGTTGAAACCGGAGCAGCGTAGCACCAGTTTCGAGTTGCAGAGTCCTGTTCGCCTGGCGACTCCTGCATAAGGATGGCTAAAGCCAACGATTTATTTTTGGATGATACCGGCACGAATAAAGTTCCTTCGGCCAAACCTCAGGACAGGCTAGCCCTGACACAAACCTTAGTTTTTGAAAATACGCGCCAGCAACTTTTGTTCGCTAACTGCTAATTCCTAACTACTAAGTACTTGCAATGAGGTAACCCATGAATCGACCCAAACGCACTTATTCGAATCAATCTCTCGGCCTTTCAATCTTGTTGCTCATGGCGCTCACCCTGACTGCTTGCGGCAGAAGTAACGTCCAGGCAGCGGGACCGGCAGGGCCGCCGGCGCCGCTGGTATCAGTTGGACAAGCCAGCGCGCAGGATGTTCCCAGATACCTGGACGAGATAGGCAAAAACGCAGCCTATGAATCCGTGAACGTCACTCCGCAAGCCAGTGGACGCATCGTCGAGCGGCACTTTCAAGACGGCGAGAACCTCAGGAAGGGACAGCTTCTCTTCGTGATTGATCCGCGTCCTTACAAAGCGCAACTAGATTCCGCCCAGGCCACTCTCGCTCAGACGAAAGCAGCGCTCGACCTGGCCAGGATTCAATTCTCGCGCGATGAAGAAATTATTAACACCAGGGCAATCTCGAAGCAGGACTACGACACCAAGAAGAACGCTGTTGATGTCGGCCAAGCTCAGGTGGAGGCGGCTCAGGCAGCGCTCGAAACCGCCAAGTTGAATCTCGAGTATTGCTACATTCACTCTCCCATCGACGGCCGCGCCGGGGCGCGCCTGGTGGACGTGGGAAATGTGGTGCAGGCAAACGGTGGTTCCTTGCTCTCCATTCAGAGGCTTGATCCCATCTATGCCAACTTCACCATTACGGAGCGCGACCTGCCGGCGGTCCAGAAGGAAATTGCCCATGGCTTGAAGGCCATGGTGCGGCTACCCTCCGATGCAGAGAGAGATGCCAGAATCGGACGAATTGAATTCCTCGACAACGCCGTCCAAAACGGTACCGGCACAGTCAATCTGCGCGCCACTGTGAGCAACCCGGACCGCCATTTCTGGCCCGGACAGTTCGTGAACGTGAAGCTGGTGCTGGCTACGGAGAAAAAAGCAGTGCTCATTCCCAGCCAGGCGACACAGATCAGCCAACAGGGAACGTTTGTTTACGTCGTGAAACCGGACAATACGGCCGAGCTTCGCCCGATCAAGTTAGGGCAGCGTCAGGGCGAAGACGTGGTTGTGACCGAAGGACTCACGGCCAATGAGCGGGTGGTGCTGGCCGGCCAGTTGTTGGTTCGTCCGGGCAGCAAAGTGCGGATCGCAGACGCTCCTGTGCCCACCAACGCGGAAAACAAGGCAAACAAGCAAGACCGGGGGCAGTCATGAACTTCTCTGAGCCATTCATTCGCCGTCCTGTAATGACCGTCGCCTTGACAGTGTCGGTCATCCTGTTTGGAGTACTGGCTTACTTGCGTTTGCCGGTGAGTGACCTGCCAGCCATCGATTATCCGGTGATCCAGGTGCAGGTGAACTATCCGGGCGCGACGCCGGAAACCATGGCGAACAACGTTGCCACGCCGCTGGAGCGCCAGTTCATGCAGATTCCCGGCCTGGAACTGGTGACTTCGAACAACGTGCAGGGACACACCGGCTTTGTGTTGCAGTTCGATCTTTCGAAGAGTCTGGATGGCGCGGCCACCGATGTCCAGGCAGCCATCACGCGGGCGCAAGGGCAGCTTCCAGTGGATCTGCCCAGTCCGCCAACGTTTACGAAAACCAATCCTAACGATCAGCCGATCATGTACCTGCCTTTGGTAAGCGACACCGCTACTGAGGGCCAATTGTACGACTATGCCAATACTCAAATTGGAGAGCGGCTTAGTATCCTGCCGGGCGTCAGCCAGGTAGCGGTGTTCGGGGCGCGGTCGGCAGTCCGCATCAAGGCTGATCCATCGGCGATGGCGGTGCGCAACACCACCCTGGATGACCTGACAGCGGCGATCAAGAATGGCACGAACTACACCGGCGCAGGACAAATCGATGGTCCTCACCGCACCTTCCTGCTCCAGCCCCAGGGCCAACTGAATACCCCAGATGAATACAACAACCTGATTGTGGGGCAAAGCAACGGTGCTCCGGTTTATCTCAAAGATGTTGCAACAGCGATGCAAGGCGTACAGGATGAGCGCATCGACATGCGCTTCTGGGTTCGCGGACATCCGGAACCCCATGCCACGGTCGTGGTGGCAGTCTTTCGCCGGGCAGGAGCCAATGCGGTTGAGGTTTCACAGTCGATTCGCAACCTGCTTCCCAGCATTCAGTCGCAGCTTCCCAGTTCGGTTCTCCTGGTACCGGCCTATGACCGTTCCCAGACCATCGTGACCAGCATTAAGGATGTGACGTCGACGCTCTACATCGCCTTCGTGCTGGTGGTGATGGTGATCTTCGTTTTCCTGGGCAGGGCGACGGATACGCTGATTCCGGCGGTGGCATTGCCTCTTTCGCTGCTGCTGACCTTCATCGCCATGAGCGTGCTGGGCTACAGCCTCGACAATCTTTCTTTGATGGCCCTCACGCTGGCCATCGGCTTCCTGGTAGACGATGCCATTGTGTTTCTCGAAAACACCGTTCGCCTGATGGAGCAAGGCCAGAGCGCCCTCGAAGCGTCTCTGAATTCTGCTAAAGAAATCAGCTTCACCATCCTGGCCATGACGCTTTCGCTCGCGGCGGTATTCATTCCACTGGTCTTCATGAGCGGGCTGATGGGACGCATCTTCCGTGAGTTTTCGATCACCATTGTGATCTCGATCATCGCCAGCGGGTTGGTCTCGCTTACGCTCACGCCGCTGATGACTTCCAGGCTTTTGCGCGACCGTGGCGAAGGCAACAAAAAGACCTGGATGGAGCGCGCGTTTGGGGCCGTCGAACGCCGGGTGCTCGATCTTTACGGGCGGACCTTGTGGTTCTTCCTTCGCCGTCGCTGGATCTCGGCGGCGGCATGGGTGATCTGCCTGGCGGGAACCGGATACCTCTTCTATAAGGTTCCCAAATCATTTCTGCCGGTTGGCGATAGCTCCTTTATCCGGGGCGTGCTGGTGGCGCAGGAAGGAACCTCCCCGGAACAGATGCATAAGTTGCAGACCCAGGCGGAAAAGATCATGCGCGCCAACCCGGCGATTCGCAGCACTTTTACCATGAGCGGCAACAGCACCTTCCTGCCTCCGAACCAGGCATTCCTGATTTCGTTTCTGAAAGACCCTTCAGAGCGCGCGCCGATCGAAGCTGTAGCCGGGCAATTGATGGGCGGCATCGCCGGAGGAATTCCGGGAGCGATGGCCTTCATGCAGCCGAACCCGGCGCTGGAGATCAGCACCGGCGCAACCGCAAACGTTCAGGGACAGTTTGCCTACGCTCTTTCCGGCATCGATGCCAATGAAGTTTACGCGACGGCGGCCAAGCTGACGGCGAAGATGTACGAGTATCCCGGATTCATGTTTGTGAATTCCGATCTGTTCAATCACACGCCCAACCTGCAAATTGACATTTTGCGCGAACAAGCCAAGCTGTATGGCGTCTCGGAAAGTCGCATCCTCAACTTGCTGCACAATGCGCACTCCGAGAATTACAGCTACTTGATCAAGCAGCCCACGGACCAATACCAAGTCATCCTGGAGGTCGCAGACAAACAACGATCCGACCCGCAGGACCTGAGCAAGCTCTACATCAAGAGCGATGATGGCCAGCGCATGATACCGCTTAGCGCCCTGACAAGCTGGCACAGCGTAATTGGACCGCAGGCCGTGAACCACATCAATCAATTCGCCAGCGTGACGCTATTCTTCAACTTGAAGCCTGGCTATGCGATTGGCCCGGCGACTCAATTCGTGGAAAACGCCGCTAAAGAGACCCTTCCACCGGAGGTCCACGGAGGACTTCAAGGCCAGGCATTAACATTTCGCGATACGGTTTCCGATCTTGCCGTCCTGATGCTGGTGGCGGTGTTTGTGATGTATGTGATTCTTGCAATCCTGTATGAAAGCTATCTGCACCCAATTACGGTGCTGTCGTCACTGCCGGTGGCCCTGCTCGGCGGACTGCTGACGCTTTGGCTCTTCGGCGCTGAAGCTTCGCTTTACGCCTACATCGGAATGTTCATGCTGATGGGCATCGTGAAGAAGAACGGAATCATGATCGTCGATTTTGCCGAGCAGAGAGTGCGGCAGGGTGTCCCCGACGACGAGGCCATCCACGACGCCAGCATGAAGCGTTTTCGTCCGATCATGATGACCACCATGGCGGCCTTGTTGGGCGCGCTTCCCATTGCGCTTGGCTATGGCGCCGATGGCGCTTCGCGCCGACCGCTGGGATTGGTAGTGATTGGAGGCTTGATCGTCTCGCAGTTTGTAACGCTGTTTGTCACGCCGGCCATCTACCTCTATCTCGAAGAATTTCAGGAGAAGGTGCTCAATCGCTTCTCCTTCTTCCGCTCTGGCCGTGTCCCGAGACCCGAGACGCAGCCGGCTTTTGGAGATTAACGTTATGCTTCAACACATTCGTCATCGTCGCATTGCCATTCTGTTCTTGTCCGTCATACTGACAGGATGCGCTGTCGGACCAAACTACAAGAGGCCGGCAACGAACGTCCCGGCTGCCTTCCGCCAGCCTGCAGAAGATACATCGACCCAGTCATCTCAAGCCTCGGCCACCTCTTTGGGTGATGAGAAATGGTGGGAGGTCTTCCAGGATACAGAACTACAAGTCCTAATCCTCACGGCCCTCAAGAATAACTACGACGTGCGTATTGCCGCTACCCGGGTGCTGGAGGCACAGGCCCAACTTGGAATCACACACGCCGATCAGCTTCCGACCGTCAATGCCGGAGGCGACATCTCCAGCCAGCGCAGCGCGAGGAACGGACCGATTCCATCCTTCCAAACCACTCTCGGGCAGTTGAATCTCTCTGCAGCTTGGAACCTTGATTTCTGGGGAAGGTATCGTCGCGCTACTGAGGCCGCCCGGGCCAACCTGCTGGCCAGCGAGTGGGCACAGAAGGCGGTCATGTCCACCCTGGTAGCGAATGTTGCGGCGGACTACTTTGTCCTGCGGCAACTGGATCTTCAACTAGAGATTTCCAAGGGCACCCTGACCTCCCCGCAGGGAGTCACTGGAGTTGACAAAGACGCTGGAGCAGCATGGCGTCAATTCATTGCTCGACGTACGCCAGTCCGAGCAACTCGTCTATACAGCAGCCGCTGAAGTTCCCGATTTGCAACGCCAGATCACCCAGGAAGAAAACACGCTTAGCATCCTGTTGGGAAGTAATCCTGGCGATATTCCAAGAGGATTGAGGCTTACGGAACAGCCTCATGCCCCGGAAGTGCCGGTGGGCCTGCCCTCGACGCTTCTGGAACGCCGGCCCGACATTCTTCAGGCCGAGCAAAATCTCGTAGCTGCCAACGCACAGATCGGCGTAGCCAGATCAGCGTACTTTCCCCAGATCGCCTTAACGGGAAGCGCCGGCTATGCCAGTTCCACGCTAGCCAACCTCGTGAGTGGCCCGCCGATCTGGAACCTCGCTGGTTCGGTGGCTCAACCAATATTTCAGGGAGGAAGAATCAAATCCGGCGTCCGCCTGGCAGAAGCCCGCCATGAGGAGCTGCTGCTGACCTATCAGCAGACGATTCAAGGCGCATTGCGCGATGTCTCCAACGCGCTGGTTGCCTACCACAAAAACCGTGAGTTCCGAATCGAGCAACAGCATCTGGTAGAAGCTGCCCAGGATGCGGCCCGGCTCTCCGAAGTGCGCTTCAAAGCCGGAACCACAAACTATCTCGAAGTACTAACCAACAACACTAACTATTTCTCGGCGGAATTGACACTGGCACAAGCACAGGGGAACGAGCTTACTGCTTTGGTCCAGCTTTATCAGGCACTGGGCGGAGGGTGGCAAGAGTGAGAGTCCTGGATAAATGTTCAACGACCGGGACGAATCCCATCCTGTTCACAGGCCATCAGCTACAGACAGCTCACCCCTGCTCTAGGCAGGTTTCAGCGTGAGGCGTGCGGTGCGACGTCTCACCGCGATTTTGGCAAAAACTTCGCGCTTGGCCAAGTCGCCCCAAGAGCAATCTGAATGCAGCGGGTATGCTGACGGCTCAATCAACCACAGATACGTGTAGAGCGAGTGTTCACAGCCCGGGGTCGGCCAGACGTCGTCGCTCTCCAGAGGCACACCGTCACCATTCACCTGGGTGTAGATAAGATCCAGGGCTCCTGCGACAATATCCCACTGGTTAATGAAACGGCTACTATTGGGCACTAGCGTATTGAACTCATCGGCAAACTCGCTGCAGCCTACTGCCGGTGAGGCCGCGGTATAAATCCAAAATGGAGTAGTAGGTGGAGAGGTGTACCAGAAATACAGGGCGATCATGGTTACGATGGCGCCTCCCAGACTATGCCCAGCCATGACGACGCCAGAATTCGCTGTGGTCGCCAGCGCTGATTTCGTATCCATCAGCGTCTTGCCCGGGAATTCCCATTGCAGAGTTGTAAAGACGTTGGAAAAGCCGCCAGAGACGTAAGTATTCGGTACCGGAAAACTCGCTGGGACAATGTTGAAATTGTTGAGCCACTCGGGGAGACCGTCCGTGCCGCGAACAGCCAGAATCTGCGGTGCTTTGGGGTCTGTTGATTTCGCAAGAAAACCATAAAAAACGCGCTGCTCAGCCCAGGGATCAACCGCGGTCAAATAGAGATTGATGGAATAGTTGGATGGAAAATCATCGGGCGTAGGCGGCGTGAGACTGTTGGGATCATTGTCATACATTTCGTAGGCGTAGTTCACAAAGTTCAGATAATCAGCAGGGGAAGTTGGATTAACCGGCGAACCCATATTTATCTCCTCGATATCAAAACGACAAATGCGTTCCTTTCCCTTCATGATTCACTAAGCCTTGTGTGTGCTGATAAGGTGGCGTAGAGAAGCAGTCAGCAATTAGCATTCAGCCCGCTCGGCTTCTTGGGCTGAAGGGAAGCAGCATCGTGGGCATGGTTACCCATTTAGCCACGAATACATACGAATGAACACGAATCGAAAGGGGTTCAAGCTTGAGTCTTAGCGGTGCCGGTACATCAGTAGGACGAATTCTTATCGATCGCTTGTGCTGTTGCTTTCCAGGACATCAGTGCTTTCTGGGGCATTCGTGCGCCGGAGTTCTTCTGCCACGCCCTCAAGAAAGAACTCTACGTGTCCACATCGTGAACATACAAAGAGATCAAAGTTTTCACGATTGACGGCCCAATCACCGAACAACGCAGGTGTCCAACGGCCACCTTCGTAAAAAACGTTTGCTGCCGAGATATTCAAGGGTAGTTTTGCAGCGTTGACACTCCATTGGAGGAAGCTCTTTTGCATCTGGGATATCCGGTGCAGGGGCGGCATCAGCAGCTGTTCCTGCACATTTCCAACAGGCGTCAAACTGGTCCTCGATTTTTTCACCGCACTTGCATGTCCACATAAAACGAACCTCGTGAAGATTCTTAGCGCATCGTACTCTGGAGTTGGACATGGCTGCAACTGAAAAACGTAGGGCCGATATTACAAACCAGTAATGAGAATCTTATTCACTATGCAAGAGGGAGAGAATGCGATTTGTTACAAGTGTTCGGCCTTCAATAAAAATCACTGAAGCAATCGAGATAACCAGCAGACCGCTCACACCCAAATAGATAACACCATCAAACGGCCTTACACCGTAGATCAGGACGGAGAGCTGGTGTGATATCCAATTCGCAAGAGCCAGACCTGCGATGATACCAAAAGCAACGTAAAGTAATGAGGTACGCAAGACGGTATGAATGATCCATCCCGGAGTTGCCCCTAGAGCGAGCCGGATTCCTATTTCGTGACGCCGCGACTTGATGGAATAGGCCGCTACGGCGGAAATCCCAACCAGTGAAAGAACAAATCCGATACTAGCGAGGACGCTGGCAGCATAAAATGTAACTGTCTGGAGATGGAGCGCGTTCGCGACTACGCTTTCCACCAGTTCCACCGACTTGATAACCGCGGACTTATCCAAAGCTTCTACATCGCGCTGCATTTGATGCAGAATTTCGGGGACCACATAATCAAGCCTGGCTACGATGATGACAAAGGGCAAGGCAAGACGGGATTGAGTTAAAGGTATGTAGACCAGTGGGGCGCTCCCATTCTTAAAGCCCCTGAATTGCGCGCTTCCACAAATGCCTACGATCTTCCGCTTGACCCCTTCCACTTCAATCATGCGACCGAGGGCATTTGCTTCTTTATCAATCTGACGCGCTAATGCTTCATCGACGATGATCACCGGCTCAGAGTTGGAGTTATCAATGGAGTCAAATGGCCGCCCTCGCAACAGAACTGTACCTGCAGCAGCAAAATAATCGCCAGCAATAGACATCTGCTCGGCGGCAATCGTTCCTGAACTGGAAGTATCTGGAGCTGGAGAGACATGGAGAGAAACCACATAGTGCCCATCATTTAAGGGCAAAAATGTGCTTGCGCCAACGCTTCGCACCCCGGTTGTCTTGTGCAACTGTTCAAACACAGTTTGCAAATATCGAACCTGCCCATCACTATCGCCCAGGCGATCACCCATCAGATTTTCACGAATAACTACACATTGATGTGGGTCCAACGCAAGGACTTTGGTTGTGATTGATTGGGCACTCTTGAATAAGAGAAGGGCGACTACGGTAAGGGCGGCCGCAATTGAAACCTGGCATGCTAACATCAGACCCCGGCTATGAATCGCCCGGGCACCTGCGGTTACAAAATTCGGATCATCATGGAGCAGATTCGCATGGCTTTGACGCAGAACAACACGCAGCGTGAGTAGTGTTGGACAGACGACACAAATTGTACTTATCAACAGGGTAATTGCGACCATGGAAGAGTTAATAGCAAGCCCCTGCACGGCCAGTTCCTGGGGCAGCAATTTCAGGAATACTTGCCGCGTCACCGGTATGAGCCCTATTACCAGTAAGGCAACAACTGATGCCAATCCCAGGCTTTCGGACAAAGCCATTGCGATCATGCGTCTGCGCGTAGAGCCCAGCATGTAACGCAAGGCGTTATCCCGTTGGCGCGAGAGTGCTCGCAACAGCAAGATGACTCCAGCGTTTCCACAACTGATGAGGAATACCGAAATTCCCGCGAGCAATATCATGCGCACGGTAACAACATTTCGGCTTATCAGTGCTTCGGCAGGACTGTTGATCGCCGGCTTCCACGGCTCCTGAATTCCTGTAGTCTCGTGGGGCAAGCTATCCAATTCTGCTTCTGCCTGGAATCGGCGGACTCCATTCCTGAGCCGCCCCCAAACCGTATAGTAATTCGTGATCAATAGCTTCGAGTCAAGAACCCGGCTGAGTTCCAAGGGGCAGTCGAGCCACACCTGAGCTCCTGCCGGATAGCTATCGGGGGCCACACCCGCGATGCTGTACATCCTTTGGTTAATTGTGATGGATTTTCCCAACACTCCTTTGTCTGCAGCAAATGCACCCTGCCATAGAGACTGGCTTATGACCGCCTCGACTCCTCCATTGGCGTGCGTGGATGAGAGAAACGTTCTACCCCAAATGGGCCGTATTCCAAGGGTAGAAAAATAATTCGGTGTAACCAACGCAACAGTGACAGGTTGTTCGAGGGCTTTGGAAGTTAGCTTTGCCGAAAGGACAAACGTCTGGCTAACTTCTGCCGCCATCGATTCAAAGCTGCTGGCATTGTTTGCCCAAAGCTCATAAGTATCGGGCCTTACGGGAAGGGCAGCTGGATGCGACTTCGGAGAAACTGCAATCAAGACAAGAGATGCAGGATCGCCCAGCCGATTGTCGGCCGATAACAGATTTCTGGCCACCCCAGCAATGAGTGTGAGCAGCAGCGATGCCAAGGCAAGACATAGAAGAGCAAGAACAACCCAAAAGCTGGATGGCCGGAAGGCCCGATAGAACCGATTCAGGTGCTTCACCGGTGTGGCTCCGCTTCCTGCCGTGCAGCCCGCAGCAAATAGACAATGCGGTTGTGAAAAGCCTTCTTTTCCTCTTCAGCAATGCTGGGACCATCTTCCATTATGATGTGCTGGGTTTTGGGGTCAAAGAAGACTTTCCACGGCGTCTGGGGCGGCTTCATCAACTTCTTGATGCGGCCCTCCGTATCCGCAATGACTTTGAAGCTCAGATGAAAACTCCGTTCTGTTTGGCGCGCCTCTTCCGCGCTTGCATAAAGGGCTATCGCGCGCACCTCGATGTTCGGCTGTTCCTGGTACAGCGTTTCCAGTTGCGCCAGCTCTTCGATCGCGGTCGGACAATCGAAAGGACTAAATACATAGAGCACAACAGAATGTCCAGTGCTGCCTAAATCGGCCAAGGGATAGCTTCCGTCCCGAAGCTGAAACTCTCGAAGCACTTGCAGGGATTGAGTTTTGATTCCCGGCGGCTGCAGAGACTCTTGGTGATAAAGCCGCTTGACCACAGAAAGGCTCCATACATTCATACCGATCAAAGCTAGAGCACACGCTGCATAAACATGCTTAGATGACAACATAGTTTTTTCCACCTCCGTTTTTTCAAGTAAAGTTCCGCGATCCCAGTTCGAGTTCGAATCGATCAGATGAAAGATTGCGCCTATGCCAAGTGAATTAGTAAGAATATTCGGCGAGCTGAAATTTATCTCCTCGGCGTTCACCGAACCATAATGTTCTGTGCGAAGATTTGCCAATTAATCGGCCAGGGGAGTTCACGTCAAGGGCTATCGGCTTGCCCGTGGCTGAAAGAACTTCAAGCAGGTATTTGTTACTTCCCTTTAGGCTGGCAGAAATCACAACTGTGTTATCGTCGGCGAAAATGTTTTCGAATAAATATTGGCCACGAGCAATCTCGGCTGCAGGCAGTTTTGGATCCAACTGAGGAATATCTCCCTTGAGTGCCTTGCCCGATACCAGAAAAGCCTCGGTCTTTTGGCCGGGGACGATCCGCCAGAACTTACGCATGGGAGCATCAACAGCATAGAGACCTGAGGAGGCAACTGCGAGTTGGTAATCTTCTATGCTGAAATATCGGTTCTTTACTGCATCGGGATCGTTTTCTGCAACTGAGCGGAGATATTTGTTGGTTGAAAATTCATATTCATGGACCATTTTGCAACCGTGGTTTAGGTAAAATTGCAGGGCCACGCAGCCGGTCAAATAATATCGGCCCTGTTCTTCGTTTAACGCAATCCCATAAGGATGAAATCCCGGCTTTTGAACAAGCATGGAGTCCAGAAATTTCCCGGAAAGATCAAACCGGGAAACGCGTCCAAGCATGTCTACCACCCAAATCGCGTTTTGCCGCGTCGAGTAGGCAATTTCTTTCAGCGCGGCATAATGTCCAGGTTCTTGTCCATATGATCCTATTTTCCTGACCAAATTCCCTGATGGTTCATAAATCTCGACAGCTTGGGACTGCAATGGATTATATGTAGAATCCCTTATTAGGAACCCTTGGTCGGGTAACGGTATTAGTTGGTCAACATTGCCAGACGGCTTGGCCAGATTGATAGTACGAAGTAATTTCAAGTGAAAAGATAGCCCAGACTTACTTTGTGCAAGCATCATTGCAGAAAGGCAAGCGATGGCCAATAAGAAGAAACACAGCATCTTTTTCATAAGAGCTCCTTTGCGATTTGTCTATAGATGAAAGGAGTGGCGCATGTGACGAATGGCCTCATGCGCCACATGAGATTTGCTGACTACTGGGTCCATGCGCAGATGCAATTGCCTTCATCAACTGGACAACTGCAGATTGGCCCATTTAAAGTACCTGCCGAATAGGTAGTAACCGCTACCTGGTCGGACGCATTTGCGCGCTGGGGTGAGACAACTTGGGCAGTCACTGCGAACAAGCCAGCAACCGCAAGAACAGCTCCTAATGTGGTTTTCTTTAGCATATTGCTCCTTTTCATGTGTTGTTGTTGAATCTTGTGTTGTTTTTCGTTCATGCTTTACCTGCCATACTGAGGAGCATCCTTATTGCCAAGTGCGCTAGATTTTTCATCAGCATTGAATATTCTGAGATTTCTAATAAGCGGAGGTTTATTTTGCGGTTGCAGGATCAGATTTCGTCTTCAATTTCTGAATTGGATTAGAAAGCTTTGCGCTTTGGCGGCTAAAGAGCTTGGCGGCATCAGAGTGGACTGGTGCGGTAGCGATAACGGCTGTCCAGAACCGGAAAACGTGTCCAGGCACGGACACGACAACGGATCAAGCTATTCCACTTCAGCGAGTACTTGGCCAGCATCGACCGCGGCTCCGGGCGCGACAGTCAATTTTTTGATTATTCCCTTTTTGGGAGACTTGAGCTCGTTTTGCATCTTCATGGCCTCAATTACCAGGATACCCTGGCCCGCTTCGACTTGAGTTCCGGTAGAAGCTAGAATGCGCACAACTTTGCCGGGCATGGGAGCAGTTATCTTTTTGACTCCTTCGCCGCTGCTATCGGAGCGGCGGCGGGAGCGCAGCGAACGAGGATCGCGGACCACTGCATTGAAGCGCTGATTGCCCACCACGATGTTGGTTTCTGTAGCGGTGGTCTCCTGCTTGATCTCGTAGGACTTTCCGTTGATCAGAATAGAAAGGACGCCTTCGCCTGTCGCGACTACATCCACCGGGAACTCACGGCCATTGAGCTTGCAGCGCCAGCCTGATGTTCCACGGATCAGCTCGACACGCTGCGTGCTGCCTTCGACAGTGACCTCGTAGATCATGGGGTGCGGAGGGCCTCGGCGCGGGCTGATTTTTTCCAGTTGGCGTTTCCGTTCAGCTTCGCATTGGCCTGGGTTTGTGAACTGCCGTTTCTGGATTGTCCATTAAGCGTCTGCGAAGTAGCTGCAAATAGGGCGGCGGAGACGGCAGCGACATCAGCAAGCCCATTCTCCGTAGGGATACTCGCAGGTCCTGAGGACAACAAGCGATCCAAATATCCGGTGTCAATTCGGGCAGCGATGAAATCAGGATCACGAAGGATAGTGCGGAACAGAGCAAGATTGGTCTTGATGCCGCCGATGAAATATTCGTCCAGGGCGCGACGCATTCGCTCGATGGCAGTGCGACGGTCGGGCGCATAGGCGATCAATTTCGACAACATGGGATCATAGTCGAGAGGCACAGTCCAGCCCTGATAGACTCCGGAATCTTCGCGAATGCCCGGGCCGGAAGGCTGACGCAGAGCAGCGATCTTTCCCGGAGAGGGAAAGAAGTTATTGGCAGGATCCTCAGCATAAATCCGGCACTCTAGAGCGTGTCCACGAATGGAGACTTCTTCCTGGCGCAGGGGCAGTTTTTCTCCGGCGGCGATGCGCAACTGCAAATGAACAAGGTCCAGTCCCGTGACGAGCTCGGTTACCGGATGCTCCACCTGCAGCCGTGTGTTCATTTCAAGAAAATAAAAGTTGCGGTTGGCATCGACAAGAAATTCGACGGTCCCGGCATTGGTATATCCGGCTGATGCAGCCGCCTGAACGGCGACTTTACCCATACGGCTCCTCAGGTCATCATCAACGATAGCCGAGGGCGCTTCTTCGATTACCTTTTGATGCCGGCGTTGCACGGAGCATTCGCGTTCTCCCAGGTAGATGAGGTTGCCGTGCTCGTCGCCCAACACCTGAATTTCGATGTGCCTGGGATTCTCAATGAATTTCTCCAGATAGACTTCGCTATCGTTGAATGCCCGCTGGGCTTCGCTCTGGGCCGTTTCAAAGGCAGATTGCAGATCGGCGCTACCATGCACCCGGCGCATGCCCTTGCCCCCTCCACCAGCGGCAGCCTTGATCATGATTGGAAATCCGATCTGGGCGGCCAACTTCGCGGCTTCGACAAAGGTCAGGCTTTTGGATGAGCCAGGGACACAGGGCACACCTGCAGCCTGGACCGCCTGGCGTGCACGGGTCTTGGAACCCATCGTTTCCATGGCAGAGGGCGGTGGGCCGATAAACTTCAATCCAGCCTGCGAACAGGAGCGCGCAAATTGAGGATTTTCAGAAAGAAAGCCATACCCGGGGTGGATCGCTTCAGCCCCACTCTGTTTGGCAACCTGGATAATCTTTTCAATGTTGAGGTAAGACTCACGAGCCGGTGCAGGGCCGATAGGATAAGCCTCATCTGCTTTGCTGACGTGGAGGGCAGCACGATCGACATCAGAGAAGACGGCTACTGAAGCGATGCCCATCTCTCTGCATGCGCGGATCACGCGCACAGCGATTTCACCACGATTTGCTATCAGGATCTTCTTGAACATGGGCGCGAGACGATTGTAATTGATAGAACAAAGCCTCTCCCGGCGGGAGAGGCTGATTGAACTAGTTACCTGACCACGGAGAAAGATGAATCTCATTTACGGCATCAGGCGCAGATTCTGAAACTCCCTCGTCACATTAGGTTCTGCGTGAGTTGGACAACCCAAGCAATAACGCAAGATCCCCTCAGGCCTACTCCGCGCGCTGAAGAGAACGCGTGCGCCGTTGACGGCCTTCGGGATGACGAATTGTTTTGGGCAGCCTCTGGTGATTCGCAACCATCGCTACTTCTTTTGATCCAAAACAATTCCGCCACTGCCGGTGGCCTTCTTAGCGGCCGCTTCCGCTTTCTTTTTGCGGGCTTCCATGGCTTTGTTGCTGTATTCGTCGCTCAGCTTCTTGGCTTGAGCCCGGGCTTCAGGATCGTTGCAGGCCATATCAGCTTTGCGCAGATAAAGCAGGTTCACGTATGCCATAGCATCGTCATAATCCTGGCGCTTATCCATTGCTATCTGCAGCATCTTGAGGCCATCTTCCACGCGAGCCTGATTGGCCGCCCGAATTTCCTCACAAATCCTTTCGCTCTTTGGATCGTCATCCGGCTTCAAGGGAGGGTTGAGCTTGGCCTTGCGATCACGAGTGTCGTTGTAGGCTGCTACCCAATCAATGACACCAACGGAATAATAGGCTTCCGGATCGTTGGGATCGGCTGTAATCGCCTTCTTGTAATATTCCTGGGCATCGTCCAGTTTTTTCATCTGCAAATAGAGGTAGGCGATTCCCTTCAAGCTGTTGACGTCTTTAGGATCGTTTTGCAAGACAGATTTATATTCATCAATGGCCTGCTGGGCGATGCGGGTCATCTCGGGAGAGTCTACGCCCGGGACATATTGCTGAGCATAGGCTGTGGCCAAATACAGCTTGGCATATTTAAGATTTTCATCCAGAAAGACTGCTTGTTTGAAGTGCTCAATGGCCTGTTCATAATGCCCATCCCGATATTGCCGTACGCCCTGGTTGAGCTCGCTGCGGGCCTTGAGCTTGTTGCATCCAGTGGTGCTCAACAGAGCGGCTGCAATTGCCAATAGCGCCATGATTCGCGCGCTGGTCTTCATGATTTTTGTGCTCCTTGCAGGAGTTAAGATTTTCTTTCGGAAACTTACTTAATGAGCGGACGAGCTTGCTGCGGGGCGGCGTGACTCGATGTCGCCTACCCCGCACTGAGGAGGTCAAACTTTCTTACTGGCCTTCAATCTTGGCCGTGAGCAACCCAACCCTATCAACCCATTGGGTGCCGCGGGCAATATCGATGACCTGGGCGACATATTGGAACTCTATGCCATCGTCGCCTTTGACAAACATGACTCGTTCCGCCCGAGTCTTAAAGATGCCCGTGAGCTGGTTGCCCAGATCGTCCCACGTAACATCGGTTTGGTTGATCTTGAGCATTGGCTGGCCGCCCTTGTTGTCCAACACCGAAACGACGATGGTATCAGGATTGGGAGGAGGATTGCTGTTGGGCGGTGGTGGTTGTGGAACAAGAGCTTCAAGCCCTTTGTGCGTAGGCGGATTGATGACCATGAAAATGATCAACAAAACCAGGAGAACATCAATCAACGGGGTTACGTTGATATCAGCCGTCTGGCTGCCGCCGCCTCCAGTTGTCATTGCCATAAAATATGTCCCTCTTCTTTTGGAAAGCTCAAATCAGCTTTGCGGCGGCTTTTCCGGACCAGGGGCTTTCTTTTGTTCCGTGAGCAGCCCTAGGGTGTCGACACCAGCAGAGCGGACGTTATCGACCACGTCGACCACCGACTTATACCGAGCCCGCGCATCAGCCTTCACATAGACTTCTTTGTCGTTCTTGTTGCTCATGCGATCCAGTCGATCTTTGACCTTTTGCGTGAGCTCTTCCGGAGCGACCCTCTGAGTATCGAAGAAGATGCTGCCGTCTTTCATGACCGCGACGATCAGAGCATCTTCTTTTTCGGCATCCGGCATGGGTTTAGGATTGTTGGCTTTGGCCAAGTCGACAGTCACGCCCTTTTGCAGCATAGGCGTGATCACCATGAAGATGATCAGCAACACCAGCATTACATCGACCATCGGCGTAACGTTGATATTAGAGTTGACTTTGGCGCCTTCGTTTCGAACTACAATTGCCATAGGGTTATGCTCCGTTTGTCCTGCTCCGTTTAGCGACGGCCGGTCTTCTTCAGGAAATAATCCACCAGTTCACTGGAAGAATTATCCATCTCAACATCGAAGGCCTCGACCTTGCCGGTGAAGTAGTTGAACATCATGACGGCCGGGATCGCTACGAACAGGCCGAGCGCAGTCGTGACCAAAGCCTCTGAAATACCGCCAGCTACAGCGCCCAAGCCTGTGGCTTTTTGCTTGGAGATCTTCTGGAAGGCGTTCAGAATGCCGATGACGGTGCCCAGGAGTCCGACGAATGGCGCGGTAGAACCAATGGTTGCCAAGCCACCCAAACCACGTTTCAGTTCGGCATGAACAATAGCTTCCGCCCTTTCCAGGGCGCGCTTGCTGGCCTCGATCTGCTCGCCAGGGATATCACTGGACGCATCGTGCGCCTTGAATTCCTGTAGCCCGGCGGTGACAACCTTGGCCAAATGGCTTTTCTTGTTTCGCTCGGCGACACGGATGGCTTCATCGAGCTTTCCTTCGCGCAAAGCACCAGCTACTGCAGGCGCGAATTGGCGGGACTGTTTGCGAGCTGCGTTAAAAGCGATCCAGCGATCAATCATCACGCCGATCGACCATGCGGACATGATGAAGAGAATGCCTACGATCACGAGCGCCATCCAGCCCATCTGCTTGATCAGTGAGACCGGGTCCCAACCTACATTGCTGTCGCTGGCGTCGCCCTGAAAGAACAGGAACGCGAACATATGGGCTTTGGCCAGGATAAGAGTTGCAACATTTGATAAAAGCATGAGTTTTAAGTTTTCCTCCTCAGAGACTTTGAAACTTTTCGATTGTTGAGAGGGCCACACTTGGAACGGGAACTCTCAAATTGCCGCACAAAAACAACGTGCGCCGTCGAACAGCGCTGGCAAATCGCTCTTAATATTCTTGGGATTTAGGGATGGCGGCTACCTAGCCATCCCTTCGTCCGGGAACGGTTCAGGTTACATATGGAATTTGACCGTAACTGTGGTCTCAACTTCTACTGGCTCGCCGTTCAGCTCATACGGCCTATATTTCCATTGCCTCACGGCCTCCATGGCAGCCTGAATGAGAATTGGATGCCCGCTGACTCCCCGGAGGTTTTCGATGGTTCCTTGTTTACTGATCGTAGCTTGCAGGACCACATCTCCCTGAATATGGGCAATTCTAGCCATGTTGGGATAAGGGGGATCAACTTTCCTTATCAGATTGCCCTGCATTACGCCCGATGAGACCTTAGTTATCCCGACCGGCTTTGGCGGGGGCGGAGGGGGCGGAGGCGGCGCAGAACCAATGCTACCGATCACACCGCCAACGGTACCGCCCGCCACTCCACCGACAACTCCACCGATAACACCCGAATTGGCTGGAGGCGGGGCCTCATCCTCGACGATGTGCTCAATCTTCTTGGGAATTTTGCTGGGAGTGCGGAGAGTGTTCTCCACAATCTCGCTGACCCGCTTGACAACATGGGTGGGCGCCGGGGGCGGTGGTGGGGGAGGCGGTGGTGGGGGCGCAAGCATAAGAAAGGAGCTGAGCTGCGCTTTCGGCAAAGCTTCCGTAAAAATCAGTGGAAGCAAAACCAGGACACCGATGATCCCGCACTGTATCAGAAATGATGCCGAAGCGGTCCACCCTGTATTCGTGTGGAGTTTACCGCCAGATTCCATTAAACTGTCTTCAAACATCCCTGTTCTCCAATCATGGGGGACTCTTCAAATTACATTGGACACCGGGACTGCTTATTTTGCTCCCAGAAAAGGGGGCCCTAATTCAACTAAACTTTCACCCCTACTTTACCCCTTCCGACGGGGGTTGCTGCTGGGCCAATGGTACCGCGTCCGGACCGGCCGCTTCGCCAATCTTGATACGCCACTAGCATGGGAGCTGCCACTGCGATCGAAGAGTACGTACCTATTAAGATGCCTATTACGAGAGCAAAGGAAAACCCGTTAAGTACTTCGCCGCCAAAAAGATACAACGAGACCACCGTCACAAACGTAAGCCCGGAGGTCAGTATAGTCCGGCTAAGTGTCTGATTGATGCTGCGATTCACGATCTCTGATAAGCTCTCCCGCCGCATCATTTTGACGTTTTCACGAATGCGGTCGAAAACCACAATCGTATCGTTCATGGAGTAGCCGACCAGCGTTAGAATCGCGGCGATAACAGTAAGCGTTATATCTTTATTCGTCAAGGAGAAAGCTCCGACCGTAATCAGCGTATCGTGAAAACATGCGACTACCGCGGCGACTCCATAGATCATTTCGAACCGGAACCACAAGTAAACCAACATCCCAGCCAGCGAATACAGAGTGGCCAGCAACGCCTGCCTTCTGAGCTGTTGGCCAACCTGCGGGCCGACAACAGTCGTTTCACGGACACCAAAGTTGCTGACGAAAAAGTCCTGTTTGAGCGCTTCAATCACTGGAGGCTGAACTACGCCCTGCAGATCGTCGAGGCCTACTAGAACGCCGCCTTTCGTTTTATCTCGAAAGTCAAGGATGCTGCTGACAATGGCATCGTACTCCGAGGGTGCAAGGTGCAGCGGATCGCGAGTGGCGAGCTTTTCACGCACCGTTGTCTTGCCAACGTTATTGATATCTTGTTTTCCCTGCGACGGATTCGGATTCAGCGCTTTGATGATCAGCTCTCTGCCCTGATCAAGATTCGCTTCACTGGTTTCCTTTTGCTCCAGGGCGATCATTTCTTCGTTGTTGGCAGCGGCGCCAAACCGCTGAATACGGGCATTGTGCAGTCCAGCCCGGTCCATGGCGGCGCGAATTTGATTCTCGTCAGGGGGCTGGGCGAATTTCACCCGCACCAGAGTTCCACCTTTGAAGTCGACCCCCAAAGGAAGGCCGTGCCAGAAAAACATGGAAATGATTCCGGCCACGCTGAAGATCAGCGAGAAGGCCAGGAAGTACCATTTCCAGCCCAAAAAATTGATGTTTGTATTGCGAAATAATTCCACTTTGCTCGATTCCTTAAGAACGTCAGATACTCAGGGCCTCTCCGCGCTGTTTGCGCGTGAGAATGGTGTCAAAAATTACGCGTGAAACGAAGACTGCGGTAAACAGGTTGGCTAAAAGGCCGAACGTGAGCGTTACAGCAAAGCCTTTGACCGGACCAGAACCAAAGAGAAACAGGATAAACGCGGAAACGATGGTGGTGACGTGTGTGTCGATGATCGTGATCCATGCCCGGCCAAAGCCCTGGTCTACGGCCGATGCTGGAGCTTTACCGTTGCGCAGCTCTTCCCGGATGCGCTCGAAGATAAGAACATTGGAGTCCACGCCCATACCGACCGTAAGGATTACGCCGGCGATGCCGGGCAGAGTCAAGGTAGCTCCACTGAATCCCAAAAAACCGAGCAGGATCACCAGATTCAGGACGAGAGCCAGATCAGCATTGATCCCTGCGCCCCGGTAATAGAAGAGCATAAAGATCATGACCGCTACCATGCCATAGATTGCAGCTTTCACTCCTGCCCTGATGGAATCCGCTCCCAGCGACGGACCGACAGTTTCCTGGTGCAGCTGTCTGAGACTGGCGGGCAGCGCGCCGGAATTCACTTCCAGAACCAGCTCCTTAGCTGTGTCCGAGGTGAACCCACCCTCAATATCACCATGATCATGAATTTCGGATCTGATTACCGCATATTCGATCACCCGATTGTCGAGAACAATGGCTAAATATGGGCTGGGATCTTCAGGATGAGTTTCCTGGTTATGAGCCTTCGTAAACTCTCCAAATTTGTCTCCCGCCGAGTTGGTGAGATAAAAGTTGACAATGGGTTCGCCGTTCTTGCTACTGGTACCGACCTCGGCGTTTTTGACATCGGTACCGCTCACCACAGGAATCTTCTCAAGGATATAGTACTTGTCTCCACTTCCTTCCCTTGATCCAATACTTTTTCCAGGAACGATTTCTTGATCCGGCGGGATGAATCCGCCATTGGCAGCTCGGGCCTCTTCCTCGGTTGCATAGGCCGCTCCATTTTTCAGTCCGTGGCGGAACTCAAGCCTGGCGGTTTTCTGGATGATATCTCTGACGCGATCTGGATCGTCTACGCCCGGCAACTGGACGAGAATTTGATAATCTCCAAGGCCATGCTGCTGAATCGTCGGTTCCGCTACACCCAACGCATCGACGCGCCGGCGGATGGCCTCAATGGACTGCTCAACGGCACGTTGCTTTAAAGCATTGGCAGCGCCGAGTTTGAGGGTCAAACTGTAAGATCCCTCAGATCCGCCGGTTAGATCGTAATCGCGCAAATTATCGGTAACGATCTGGCGCAACTTGTTGCCCTGGTCCGGAGGAATACCTTTAATTGTGATCCAATCGGGCCGTGCCTTGTCGTCAGGTTTGGCGATTTGCGTGTAAGGAGCCTTGGCCTTTTTCAGCCGATCCTCAAGCAATTCAATCGTGTGATTGGTCTCTGTGCTCACCGCTTCGTTGACGACTACCTCGAGAATCAGATAGGTGCCACCCTTTAGATCGAGGCCAAGATGAATATTATTGAGAAGTGCCGCTTTCAAGCCTTCCCCGTTCAACTTCTTAGGAATCCCAAAGATTCCATAAAGAAAGACGATCAGAATGGCGATGATGCCTGCGGTTTTTAGAGCAAGATTCTTTTGCATTTAAATTTACTTCGCCTACTTCTCTTTCTTAGGTTCGTCTTCGCGTGCTACCGAGAGCACGGCTGATTTTGCGATTTCCAATCGCAGGTTGTCGGGCGGGACCCGCAGATGGAAGGAATCGTCTTTGACAGCGATAATGGTGCCTCGTATGCCGCCGCTGGTGGTGATCTTGTCGCCGGTCTTCAGTTCATTGACCATGGCCTGCCAGCGCTTTTGGCGCGTCTGTTGCGGGCGTATCAGGACAAAATACATCACCGCAAACATGAAGACCATGACGATGAGGAACGGCGCGCCGCCAGGACTGCTGGCTGCTTGGAACAAATAAAGGTTGAACATGCTCTGAATCATCTGGGTTGCTTATTACAGCCGAGTGCGCACGCATCTCCACAAGGGAGATTTCTTACTTTGATTGTCACCGCTGGTTATACCGTCCAGGCCTCCAGCACGCGACATCCTAAATGCTGGAGCAATTCGGAGGTCTTTAGGCGCCTAATCAGGGGTGCTCATGCTAAGGACACGCTACCTGAAAGATTCCTGAGAGGTTCCCAAGACGTATAGCATGACGTACAGCCCGAATAGTGTCAAGGTAGTAGGCCAAATTGTGAATGGTGTTCAGCACATTGGCCAGCGGCTCGCCGGTCACATACAGATGGCGCAAATAGGCGCGGGAATACCGAGAGCAGACTTTGCAGCGGCACTTGGGGTCGAGGGGTTCTTGATCCTGGGCAAAACGAGAGTTCTTGATGTTAAGCCTGCCCTCTGAGGTGAACAGCAGCCCATGCCGGGCTGCGCGAGTAGGTAAAACGCAATCCATCATGTCCACTCCCATACAGGCGTATTGGACGATCTCTTCGGGATACCCCACCCCCATTACGTACCGGGGTCTGTCCTTCGGTAACACTTCCAGAGCGACAGCAATCATCTCTTGAGTCTTTTCCCGCGATTCGCCTACGCTCAGGCCGCCAATCGCATAGCCCGGAAAATCCAATTCGACCGTGCGCTCGGCAGACTCCCGCCGCAGCTTGGCATACATGCCTCCCTGGACGATTCCAAATAAAGCTTGCTGTGGGGTTCCCCCCAACGTTCCTAGGGTCTCGAATTGATGTGCTCCGAAGTAGCTCTTGCATCGCTGGGCCCATCGCAGAGTCAGTTCCATGGAGTCGCGCGCGCGGCCTTCTTCTGCTGGATGCTCGGTGCATTCATCGAAGGCCATGATGATGTCTGCACCTAAAGCGATTTGAATCTCCATGGAGCGCTCCGGGGTAAAGAGATGCGATGAGCCGTCGAGGTGAGAACGAAACGTCACGCCATCTTCATTGATTTTTCGTAGGCTCGTGAGGCTGAAGACCTGAAATCCTCCCGAATCGGTGAGCAGGGCGCGATCCCAACTCATGAAACGATGCAACCCTCCCAGGCTGCGGATCAACTCGTGTCCGGGGCGCAGATAAAGATGGTAGGTATTGCCCAGGATGATCTGTGCACCCAACTCTTCCAGCGTTTCTTGCGGGACCCCTTTCACCGAAGCCGCTGTACCAACAGGCATAAAAACCGGCGTCTCCACTGGACCATGAGCAGTCAGCATCTGCCCGAGCCGGGCGCTGCCAGCTTGAGCGTCGATGGTGAAGGGAAGAGACACAGCAGTATGGTACTTTATCAACCCTTCGAAATAATTCGCCGCACGTCTTTCAGCAGAATAAAGAGATGTTTGGGATCAGTAGGGGAGGGAACAAAATCAAACATGCCGCGAATCACTCTGCCGCTTCCGCCAAATGGCCTCTAGCCTGTTTCCCTTCAGCCCAAAACGCAATCACGGCGAAAATGGTGTAAAAGAAGAGGGCGGTAAGAGCAGCAGCGCGGTTGGATGAAGGCATCGGAAAAAGGAATGTTCCGACCACTTGGGCCAAAATCAGCAGACACACATAGACAATAATTCGACCCTCTTTGGGGCGCCGTACGCAAATACAGTATTGTGCCAGCGATCAGTATCCCAATCTCAAGAATGAAGGCTGGCTCGCGATAGTTCCAGAGACCGAACCCCATCTTTAACGTGTTGTCATAAAGAGCCAAGTCTGGACGATGGACGATCAAGTCCAATACCCAGTGCGAAAAAACAGCTGCGGCCACGAGCAGGCCGGTGCGCCAGCTTTTCAAACTCGGGAAGAATTGGCAAAACCGAAAAGCCAGTGCCGACCAGAAAAAGGCTCCGACCAGGCTGTGGGTAAACGGCATGTAGTAAAGGTCGAGCGCATTGGAGGCCGTGATTCCAGGAACGATCCGGATTTTTTCGATTCCCAGCAGGACAAAGATTGCCCACAAAATGTCCACCAGTTGCACGGCAATAAACAGCAGCCACAGAGGAATCGTCTTCTGTAGAGATTTTGCCAGGAAGCTGGCGCTATAGTGTCCGACGAACAATTATCCCCCTGCTTGTCTCGCTATCATTTCTTCCAGGGAAACAGTTTCCAGAGATTACGACTTGCTGACCTTCGCATGGCGCTCGGCAATCCTGGCCGGATGAATGAAGGCCCGGCTTACAGTGCCTCGGCCAATTTCTTCCACGCCGTTGTGCGCTTTGACCCGAAAGGTATAAAAGCGACCATTCACCGATTCCAGCACAGCTTTAGCTTTGACTTTGGCTCCAATCGCCGTAGGTGCGCGATGCTCGATGTTGATGGCTGTGCCAACGCTCACCTCTCCGGGTTCGCAGTATGGTTTGAGTGCTTCAAATGCGGCAAATTCCATCAGGCCAATCATGTTGGGGGTGGAATAAACCGGCGGGAGGTCCTTGTTGTGGGCGGTGAGAGTATGTTGAAACTCAACAGTCTGTTCAGATTCGCCCCGGACGCCAAGAGGTACTGGTTTCGACATGGAGAGACTGTAACAAAGGCAGACGGCTGGGGTAAATTGCGCCTATTTTGGGCTGTATAATAAGAGATTGTTCCCATGGTCGCAAAAATAGCATTGAAACCCTCGCAAAATCACAACAGAATCCGATCCACTACCGTAGTTTCTGTACGTCGCGATGGCCAAGTAGTCATGGCTTCCGACGGGCAGGTTACGCTCGGAGAAGGCATCATCAAGCACACAGCCAAGAAGATCCGGCGACTCTACAACGATAGGATTCTCGCCGGCTTTGCAGGTTCCACCGCGGATGCGTTTTCACTTTTCGCCCGCTTTGAAGCCAAGCTGGAGCAGTATCATGGCAATCTAGGCAGGGCCGCAGTGGAGTTGGGGAAAGATTGGCGGACGGATAAAATCCTCCGTCATCTGGAAGCTCTCCTGTTGGTGAGCGACGTCAAGCAGACCTTTCTGATCAGCGGTGCTGGCGACGTGATCGAACCGGATGGGGGCGTGGCAGCGATCGGCAGCGGTGGTCCGTATGCCCTGGCAGCGGCCAAGGCGCTGGTGGAAAATACCTCGCTTCCCGCTCGCAAGATCGCGGAAGAAGCCATGAAGATTGCCGGCACGATCTGCATTTATACCAACGATACGTTTACATTGGAGGAGCTATCGGACCCCGAAAAGCAGCAGAGCGCATCCAGCCCTGCAAAATGAAAGGCAGTGAGGAGCAGTAGCTAAGATGGCCATCTATTTACCCGGAACAGCAGAAGAAGCTGAGGTAATCCTGGACGAACTTACTCCGCGCGAAATTGTCGCCGAGTTAGACAAATACGTAGTGGGACAACATGCAGCCAAGCGGGCCGTGTCGATTGCCCTCCGCAATCGTATGCGCCGCCAAAAGCTTCCGCCGGAGCTGGCGGAAGAGATCATGCCCAAGAACATCATCATGATTGGGCCCACTGGCGTAGGGAAAACTGAGATTGCCCGCCGATTGGCGAAACTCGCTAATTCTCCATTTCTAAAGGTGGAGGCTTCGAAATTTACCGAAGTCGGATATGTAGGCCGGGATGTCGAGTCCATGGTGCGCGACCTGGTAGAGATCGCTATCGATATGGTTCGCGAAGAAAAATTAGAGGAGGTAGCGGAAAAAGCCGAACTCAATGCAGAAGAACGAATGCTCGACCTGCTTCTGCCTCCTGTTCCTCCGCAACATCAGCCACAAACGGGGTTTGCGCTCCCAGCCGAGGATAGCGATTCGACCTCCCGTACCCGTGAGAAGCTGCGCCAGCAACTCAGGGAAGGCAAGCTGGATGAACGCATGGTCGAATTGGATGTCCGCGAGCGCTCCATGCCTGCATTCGAGATCATCTCCAACCAGGGCGTGGAGGAGATGGACATCAACATCAAGGAAATGTTGCCCAACATCTTTGGCCAGCGTACTAAGCGGCGCAAGATGAAGGTCAGCGAGGCTTTCGAATATCTCATTCAAGAGGAGGAATCACGCCTGATCGATATGGACCAAGTCACGCGCATGGCGGTTGACCGGGTGGAGCAATCGGGCATCATCTTCCTCGACGAGATCGACAAGATTGCCGGACGCGAGAGCGGCCACGGACCTGACGTCTCTCGTGAGGGCGTCCAGCGCGACATTCTGCCGATTGTGGAAGGCACCACAGTCAACAGCCGATATGGCATGGTCAGGACAGACCACATTCTTTTCATCGCCGCCGGAGCGTTTCACGTATCGAAACCGAGCGACTTGATTCCCGAGCTTCAAGGCCGCTTCCCGATCCGGGTCGAGTTGAAATCGCTCACCATGGAAGATTTCATTGCCATCCTGACAGAGCCGAAGTCTTCCCTGGTAAAGCAATATACGGCGCTGCTCGAGACCGAAGGTCTCAGGCTGGAATTTACCCGGGACGCGCTCGACGAGATTGCCAACTTTGCCTTCCGCGTCAACGAAGCAACCGAAAACATCGGCGCACGACGGCTGCATACCATCATGGAAAGAGTGCTCGATGAGATCAGCTTCGATGCTCCGGAAATTACTGAGAAAACGGTCGTGATCGATGCCGCCTATGTCAACAAAATGCTGAATGACATTGTGAAGGATCAGGATTTGTCGAGGTACATTCTGTAGGCAGGGCTTCTGGTACGGGGGGACTTAACAGTAACCTCCAAAGCAATGCCTTTATAGACGCGACTTACAACAAAGGGTCGCCAATCTCGTGTGTGCTAACCTTTGCTTTCATGCGAATTCTTGCCCTGATTTCATGCATAGGTATGTTGTGTCTTGCCGGTTGCGGCACACCAGGCGCCCCGCAGCCGCCATCGTTGAACATTCCAAAACCGATTCGTGATCTTCAGGCGACTCGAAAAGGCGATTCCATCGCGCTCACCTGGACGAATCCGACTGAGACCACCGATGGGGCCTTGGTCAAAAAGACAGGCAAGGTTTTCGTGCGTCGAGGGTTCACGGCTTCCGAAGGTTCTTCTCCTGTACCAGCATCCGCTCTGGGAG
This sequence comes from Candidatus Angelobacter sp., assembly GCA_035939495.1. Lineage (GTDB taxonomy): Bacteria > Acidobacteriota > Terriglobia > Terriglobales > Acidobacteriaceae > Angelobacter. The sequence continues at coordinate 85,921 of DASZFU010000073.1, forward strand.
AGGTTCCGCTGCCTCCTGCATTGAAAGATGGGCAATCAGGAACGGCAGCATTCCGCGATTCTTTAGCCAACATTCAGACGCCGCCCTCTGCGAATTTCGCTGCATATACCGTTCAACCCGCCAACAGTTCCGGCAGGACCTCGGGAAATTCCAATCAGGTATTTGTCCCATTGGTTCCCACGCCGCCTGCGCCCAAAAATGTCCGCGCGGAGGTGATTCCTGACGGAGTAAAAATCAGTTTCGATCCTGTTTCACCAGTTCAAAGAGATTCGGGGCTGACGGCTCGATATGCCTCCCGGATCATGCGCCGGCTGGAAGGCTCCAAGCAGCCAGTGGTGGTCGCGGAACCAAACATTGGCAATGAAGCTATGGCTGTAATCGACAAGGGCATCGAGTGGGAAAAGAAATACGAATACTGGGTCACTCCTGTTACTTATTGGCAGCAGGATGACAATCACAAAGGCGTGGTAGAAGGAGAGGATTCGCCCGTAATACCGGTGTTCACGAAAGATATCTTTCCTCCGGCAGTGCCCTCTGGCCTGCAAGCCGTCTACTCCGGAGTTGCACAGCAACCATTTATCGATTTGACTTGGACGCCTAACACCGAACCGGATTTGGCAGGCTACAACATCTATCGACGGACCGAGGGTCAGCAGGTGGTAAAAATCAATTCCGACCCGGTGAAGACTCCTGCTCACCGCGATACTAAGGTGCAGCCTGGAACGAAGTATTTCTATTCAGTGTCAGCTTTAGACTTGCGTGGAAATGAAAGCGCTCGCTCTCAGGAAACTTCGGAGAGTGTTCCGCAACAATAAAGCTGAGGGTAGCCCGTTTGCTTCCATGCGCTCCGTTCCAAAATCAGGAGCTGCGCGCACGCTTCGTTAGAGCGGAGGTAGTTGTTTTCGCACTTTTTGGTCCCGCGTAAACTCGGGGTCGGCGCGACTAAGAGTCGTGCCCTGATACAAGGCTTGCAAGAACGGAGAGTTGGTGCAAATGAGATATTGTCGTTACTCTTCGCCTGAAGGCGTGAAGTTCGGACTGGTCGAACATTTGGACGGAACACCACAAATTACCAACCTTCTGCCTGAAACTGAAGATGGACTTCCGGACCTGCATCATCCGAAGAGAATCGCAGCCCAACCTTTAGCTTCGGTTCAATTGCTCGCGCCTGTTCGTCCATCAAAAATCATCTGTGTCGGGCGGAATTATCTCGATCATGCCAAAGAGCTAGGCAATGATGCGCCCAAGGAGCCGTTGATATTCTTCAAGCCTCCATCGTCGGTCATTGCGACAGATGAAAAAATCGTTCGGCCTCGCGTTTCTGAACGGATTGATTTTGAGGGCGAACTAGCAGTTGTCATCAAGAAGAGCTGCAGAAATGTAGCTGCCGATCAGGATGTACGTCCGTATATTCTCGGCTATACCTGTGCCAACGATGTGACCGCGCGTGATCTGCAGAAAACAGACGGGCAGTGGACCCGGGCCAAAGGATTCGATACGTTTTGTCCGGTGGGTCCGCTGGTTACGGACGAGATTGATCCGTGGCAGGGCGTTAGCCTGGAGACCCGCGTCAACGGAACTGTAAAGCAGGCCGGCAACACTCGTGATTTTATCTTTACCCTCGATGTTGTGATCCGCTATGTCTCCCGCATCATGACCCTTTTGCCCGGCGACCTTATCTGTACCGGTACGCCTGCAGGTGTGGGTCCGCTGGTGGCGGGCGATTCTGTTACCGTGTCCGTTCAAGGGATTGGCACATTGAAGAATCCTGTTAGCGACGGTGATTGAAACCGATTACCGACGTAAGGTGTCCTCTGGATTTCCGAAAAAGCTGAAATTGTTCTATTCTGAATCCACCGCTTTGGGCGAGCGTCTCGATGGTGAGGCGTAACTATGAATGCAGTACTTCGTCTTTATCCTTACATTGCCATCGCAGCCGCGGCACTTACGATTGCCGCCGGTGTGTGGACGCGTCGCCGCCGCAAGACTCCAGAGCAGCGTGAGCGCGAACGCCGGTTTCGAATCAGCGAGACCGGTCGCATTACCGATGGAACGGTCATCGATGTGAGCCACCTGAACCTCAACGGTTCTGGTGAAATGCAGTTGTTGATTTATCAATATGACGTGGCAGGGGTCAGCTACGAGGCATCACAAGACATCACTCAACTCCGGCATATGGTGGACCTGCACTCCTGCCGTATCGGCTTGCCGGCGTCAATCAAATATGATCCTACAAATCCCGGCAATTCCATCGTGGTTGCGGAAACCTGGACCGGCATTCGCCACTGAACCCAATGAAGCAAGCTTCTTGAACCTTCTCATGCTTCCTCCGGCTTCTGACTCATAATGCTGTTAATCACGCTGGCCATGCGATTCCACTTGTCGGTTTCAGTTTGCAGTTTCCGGCCTGAAGCAGTCAGCTTGTAGAACTTGGCCCTATGGTCATTTATCCGACTCGCCCATTCAGAGGGATGAAGCCTTGATGCTTGGGTCAGCTTATACTCACCGCGCCTTTCCATGCTTCGATGAGCCGGTAGCTAATTCAGCAAAATGGCTTCGTCTTCGCTTCGATTGGAATTCAAGTTGTTGGAGAGCATCTAGGGCAGCACGCAAAAAGGTTTTGTCCGTGAAATGAATTCTTTGCCAATCTGCTTGAAGACCACCGATCCCACTCACACCGTCCTGAACCATTAATACGAGAGGTTTACCAAGGGCAACTGCTGCCCCAGTTTCTTGCAAGAGCCAGGGGCTCGTCGTATAGGTACTGTCCACCTTTAGCTCATCACGGGTCATCAGACAAAGGAACATATCGCACGCTTTAATGCGATCCAATATGGCTTGGCTTATGAAGGTGCTTGCCGATCCGCCGGTCATAACTTCGAATTTTTCGTGCTTGAGTAAGCGAATCAAGCTACCCACAAACTCGGAATCAGCAAATCGGCACGAAAGGAAGATGTATCCCTTCCGGGATCGTCTTGATCCGCTCCTTGATATGTCTATTGTTTGAGCAGCGAGAGAGGAATCGTTCACGGTCTACTCCATTGAACTTCAATGAGCAAACCGACAAAAAACAGTAGCTTGCATATCAGCTGATTGTCAACAACAATTTATAAACCGTTTAGAATGAATACAGTACCAAAAAACGTAGATAACAAGTGATATCCCCTATATTATTGAAACAAATACATTTAAAAGATATTTGATACTTAATGCACTTGCTACTCCTGCATTGGATATTACCACAATGATTTTATAATATTGAAAACAAACGCTTTATATAAATATATCGCATCGCAATCATATAATGGAAGTGCTTGGAAGTAGACGAGAATGTTTGGAGGTTGTAACTTACTTTCCCCGCACCGTAAGAAATTCCACGATGCGGTCAAAGTCTTCTAGCGACGCATACCGCAAAATGATCTTTCCTCTGCCTTTGCGGTCCCGAATCTCTACCTTTACTCCGAGACTGCGCTCCAGGTTGCGCGCGGCCTCCCTTACATTCGGATCAAGGGGGCGATGGGATTTGTTTTTCTTTTGGCCGTGGTTGTTTTCAGGATTGAGGATTTGAGCGACCAGTTCTTCTGTTTGCCGAACCGAAAGACTCTTGGAAACTACATCTTGGGTTACTCGAGCCAGTTCGGCGGGGAATCCGGTCAAAGCACAAAGGACCTTGCCGTGCCCGAAACTAAGGGTGCCTTTCTCCAGGTGCTCTTGCACGTCATTGGGAAGTTTCAGCAGGCGGATGAAGTTTGCAATTGAGGCCCGGTCCTTTCCGGTACGCTGGGCGATCTGCTCCTGCGTCATTCCAAAGTCGCGGCTCAATCTCTCGAATGCCCGGGCTTGTTCCAATGGGTTGAGGTCCTCGCGCTGGAGATTCTCGATAATCGTGATCTCCATGGCTTGCGCATCTTGAATCTCTCTTACGATGGCTGGAATCGTGGTCCTGCCGGCGCTTTTCGATGCCAGCCAGCGACGCTCGCCAGCCACCAACTGGTACCTCCCGCTGGCAATCGGTCGTACCACGACGGGCTGAACGACACCGCTGATCCGGATGGACTCGGCCAGTTCCTTGAGCGTTTCCTGGTTGATGTTTTTCCGCGTTTGAAAGGGATTCGGATGAATCAAGTCAACTGGAATTTCGTTGGGCGCAGCCGAAGATGCCGCATGAGGAGCGCTGGATCTGCCGGGCAACAGGGAATCGAGCCCCCGTCCTAGTGCTTTGCGTTTGTCATTCATTTAAAGTCAAGTCCTTTTCTGCGCAAGTGCGGATCCTGGCTCGGAAGATGGAATTCTTCCCATCAACTCTTTGGCCAACCGGATGTAGCTTTCGGCGCCCCGCGAGCGCACATCATAGAGTAACGCGGGTTTGCCATAACTCGGAGCCTCCGCCAAACGGATATTGCGAGGAATAATCGTCTCCAGCAGTTTGTCTTTAAAAAAGCTCCGCAACTCATTGGTGACCTGCTGGGCGAGATGGGTGCGGTCATCGTACATGGTCAGCACGACTCCCTCAATTTCCAGCGCCGGATTGAAGCTCTGTCGAAGCCGGTCAATGGTGTCCAATAATTCACTGATGCCTTCCATGGCGAAGTACTCGGCTTGCATGGGAATTAACACCGAATCTGCCGCTACAAGGGCATTCAGCGTGAGCAGATCCAGAGCTGGCGGACAATCGAGAACGATGAAGTCAAAGTTGTCCCGAATGCTTTGCAAGGCATGGCGCAACCGAAATTCCCGATTCTCTGCCGCTACCAACTCAATGTTTGCGCCAATCAGGTTCTTGTGAGCCGGAATCAGGCTGAGACCTTCCAACTCGGTAGACTGAACAGCCTGCTCCACGGTCGCGTCTTCAAGAAGAAGATGGTAGGTACTGATTCTGTCGGGATCCCGGGGGAATCCCAATCCGCTGGTCGAATTAGATTGAGGATCGCAGTCGACGAGCAATGATCTGATCTCAGCAGCAGCAAAAGAGGCTGCGAGGTTGATAGCAGTTGTGGTCTTGCCCACACCACCTTTTTGATTGGCTACCGCGATAATGCGTCCCATGGCAGGTGAAAAGCTAGATTTGACTGTAGCGGAAAACGCGGTCAGGATGCAATTGCTTTTGTGTTCCACGTAGAACGGAGCCTTTCAAATCGGGTGATCATGTGATCGGAAAACTCGGCTGCTGCCTGGCTTGTTAACACGTGTAGCGGCAGTTTTCACATTTTGTTCTACGTGGAACACCGATCCGGCCTATAACCTGAATGGTTAATAGCAACCGAAGTTCACGCAAGCTTGTTTGGATTCAAGCAGCAAGGACCCCCGATAGCAGAGGGGGTCGATACAAGAAATCTAATCGCAAACAACACCTTTTGTCCCACTGTTTACTTTTGAGGTTCCCACCAGCAGCAGGCGCTCACGGCTGAGTGGAATGGCTACCGGATCCTGCCATTGCCATTTCGGTAGCAGCGACTTGGCCAGTTCTACCTGGGATTTGCCGATCATGACTGCGAGGCTTCCTTCAGGTTCCACTAGCTCAGCCGCTATACCCAGCGACGCCTCGAATTTCTCGACAGCTCTCATCACAACCAGGCTCGCATGCGATGGGTATTCCTCGGCCCGGTGGCCGAACACGACTACATTTTTCAGGTCCAAGGTACGAACAACTTCGTTCAGGAACGCGATCCTCTTTGCGTTTGATTCGATCAGCGTGACCTTGGCGTGCGGAGCAAACATCGCAATTGGGATGCCCGGAAAGCCGGCCCCTGAACCAAGATCAATGATCGTTCCCGAGTGATCTTTGGTAAACAACGTTTGGGCAGCAAAAAATGATTCGCCGAAATGGCGGGGCACGATCTCTTGGGCGCTGCGGACCGCAGTCAAGTTGATCCGCGAATTCCATTTTTGCAAGAGGTTGAGATAGGTCAAGGTATCGGCGAGTTGTTGCTGGCTGAGTTCGGCAAAAGGACGCAGCAGCGCTGCAAGCTCATCAGTTCGCACGCTTTGAATCGTAAATCAAGTTGCCTGGAATTTATGTACCGCACCTTCGGGCGGCAAGTCCTCAAGCATCTGTCGAATCGTTCTCCTCAGCACAGGATGTTTGAAGTCGGGAGCAATATCGACGAGTGGTTCCAGAACGAAGCGCCGTCGATGAAGAGCCGGGTGAGGGAGGGTCAAAGCAGCGCTGTTTTCAATCAGGTCTCCGAAGAAAAGTATGTCAATGTCGATAACGCGCGGCCCCTTAAGCACGAGCCGTCTCCGTCCCATGCTCTGCTCGATCGAGAGAACCGTCTCAAGAAGCTCTTGAGGGCTCATCGTGGCTTCGAAGGCAATCGCACAGTTCAGGAACCAAGGCTGGTCCGTCATTTCCATGGGTTCCGTTTCATAGAGAGAAGATCTTGCTGTGACTTTTCCAAAGGCTTCCAAACGCTGGATGGCGGCTTCAATATGGGCGGTGCGATCACCGAGATTCGACCCCAAGGACAGATAAGCGGTAACCGGCAGAGTTTGCAAAATTAGATTCCGTTAATGACCAAAGATGTTGAGAGATTTTATTACGTTGGTTACTTGGCTATATCTCCGTCGTCGGTTAAGTTAAACACTCCCTATGGCCCTCCAAGCACTCCTCCTCAGCACTGATCCTGAAGTACAGAGAACCATTCGTCGTGTACTAGACACGGTCAACATCGACCTGCAGGTCTGCCACAGCGCAGAAGAGGCAGGGAACGTTCTCAAGCGGCGCAAGTACGACAGCGTACTGGTGGATTGCGATATCCGCAATGCGCCCGGAGTGCTTCGCGACATGCGCAAAGGCAAATCGAACAGAAGTTGTATTGCGTTCGCGCTGATCAATCAGAATACGACCATCCAGCAGGCATTTGAAATGGGCGCTAATTTCGTTCTCGACAAGCCGCTGGCGATCGACCGCACCACTCGCAGCGTCCGTGCTGCACAAGGACTGATGATACGCGAGCGCCGCCGCTATCATCGCTATCTGCTCAAAGCAGCAGGGACGATCGTTGTAGATGCTGGAGCAGAACTTCCAGTAGACATTACGAATATCAGCGAAGGCGGAATCTCGATTGAATGTGTCCGCCGCTTGGACGAGGGCGGTGCCGCCCGGCTAAAATTCATGCTGCCTGGATCCCGCAAGCCAATCGAAATCAAGGGCGAAATTGCCTGGTCAGGCGCTGATGGCCGCGCCGGAATTCGCTTCCAGGTTTTACCCGTAGCCGCCAAAGAAGAGCTTGAAGATTGGATGGAAAAACGTGGCTTGATGAGTAATGGAGCCATGTTCATCAACGCCACAGCACAAGCGTAGAAGTACTACAAAAATTCAGACACGCCCCCCACACCAAACTAGACAGTCTTCAAAGAAAACCTGTCAGGATTGCTTCGACTCTTTGATGTCTTGCTTGGCCTGCTCGCCCGCCTTCTTGAGTTCTGCTTTCGCATCGACATCGGGCTTGAGTGCGTGAATGGCCTTTTGTAGTTCCTTGGACGAGCCATCCGACATTTTTTGTTTTAGTTCGTTGAATGAAACATTCAAATTATTGGCTGCCCGTACCGCAGAAACAAAGTCCGTCAGATCACCAAATCCCTTGGATGCTGCATGAGGATCCACGCCCTCAGGGAGCAACGTCTTGAGTTTATCCGCCAGCTTCTCATTGAAGCTAAGCTCGGCATTGGGATTTTTCCGATTTTTGTTTGTCGTGTCATTCCAATTCGGAGAGCCGTTTCCTGCGCCAGCAATCCCCGGGCCACCACGTCCGACCACGGTATCCCGCCGCGAACCCCGTTGACCAACAGCTGATCCGGCAAGAGATATAGCTAGGATTGCAACCAAGAGTCTATTGAAGTTCATCTTCGTTCCTCCACTTTCAAAAGAACGCCGGCCCAAACAAGAACTTGCACTGAATCCCCAGGCCAATCTTTCATTGTCAAGACTACTTTGATTCCTTTATGTCTTCCTTGGCTTGCTCGGTGGCCTTTTTGGCTTCTACTTTCGGATCAACATCGGGCTTGAGGGTGTGGATGGCCTTCTGCAGTTCTTTGGACGAGCCGTCAGCCATTGTATGTTTCAGCTCTCCAAAGGGGATCTTTAGATTATTTGACGCGCGGACTGTGGCCACAAACTCTTTTACGTCAATAAATCCCTTGGAAAGGTTATGCGGATCAGATCCTTCTGGCAGCAAAGTCTTCAACTTAGCCGCTAGCTTGTCATTGATTTTAAGCTCAATATCTTTGGGCCTGGTTGTTTCGGGCGTATCTGTAGAGCCAAGGGCAACCCCTCCGATGCCTGGTTGGTTCAAAGTTCCCGCCCCGCCACCTCCGCGACTTCCACGTTGCGCTTGCAAGATGGTTCCTGTGAATAGAATTCCAACCACGATTAAAATCTTTGTAGCGTTCATTTCGCGTGACCTCCGCTTAAGACGTTCTACAAAGAACATGGTAGTCGGTCGTTTTGAAATTCACAACAAGTTTGGGTAGCTATATTCCCACTGCGCGGGGTTGAATGCCGAGCTTCTTCATACGTGAGATCAGCGTTGTGCGCTTGATTCCCATGCGGGCGGCCGCGCCATCAGTTCCGGCTACGCGCCCCTTCGTCTCTTTGAGGATTTGCAAAATCTTTTCCCGTTCGCTGGAGTCGCTCGTCGGAGAGGATACGGTTGTGGGACCGTTCGAATTGTTGGTTAATTCCCCAACGGGTACCAGGAGGGTTGAACCGTGGCTGAGAATGACGGAACGCTCGATGAAGTTTTCCAACTCGCGAATGTTTCCCGGCCAGCTCCAGCTTGATAACTTCTTCATAGCGGTTGCGGGAATCGACTCGATCTGCTTCTCCATGCGGCGTGCGTATTTCTGGGTAAAATAACGCACCAGCAAGGGAATATCTTCGGGCCGTTCTCGCAAAGGAGGAATGCGTATGGGGAAGACGTTGAGCCGATAGTAAAGATCGCTTCTAAACTCGCGACGTCCAATCATTCCTTCGAGATTCCGGTTGGTTGCCGCCACCAAGCGCACGTCCACTTTCTGCGTGCGGGTACTGCCTAGCCTCTCAAACTCGCGCTCCTGCAAAGCGCGCAGCAGTTTCGGTTGGATGTCAATGGGGATATCTCCAACCTCATCTAAAAACAATGTGCCTTGGTCTGCAAGTTCCAGTCTTCCGGTTTTCTGCGAAATAGCCCCAGTAAATGCGCCCCGTTCATGGCCGAATAGTTCGCTTTCCAAAAGCCCAGTGGGAATCGCAGCACAATTAAGCTTAACCAACGTGCGATGTTTGCGGCGGCTGCGATCGTGAATGGCGCGCGCGATCAATTCCTTTCCCGTACCTGTTTCGCCTAAAAGCAGCACGGTCGAATCGCTGGGAGCTACGGTTTCCACAAGACTTAACACATGCCGCAAGCCCGGACTCTGGCCTACGATGCCTTCAAAGTCCATCTCGCCGCGAATCTCATCTTCGAGATACAACTTCTCTTGGGCAAGCCTGTCCCTAAGCTCAGTGACCTCGCCGTACACAATCGCATTTTCGATGGCGATAGCGACTTGATTTGCCACCTGGGTGAGGAAGTTCACCTGATCTTGGTCAAAGGTGTTCTCTTCGTGGCGCGCAACTGCCATGATTCCGAGAAGACGTTTCCGGCTGACCAGAGGCAAATCGCAGAAGGAATTGAGTCCTTCGCCCCTGGCTTTTTCATACATTTCTTGGGGAATGATATCCGGGTCCAGACGATTTATTACGATAGGTTTGCCGGTTTTGAACGAATCACCAGGCATCGATCCATTGATGGGGACCAGTGCACCTTCAGTAAAGATCCCGCGGCTGTCGGGATAATCCAGCGCATGAACGCGCAGATGTTTGCCATCCTCGTCGGGCAACATGACAGCCGCGGCATCGCAGCCCATTACGCGGCGCACGCTGGCGGAAATGGCATGCAGGAGGTCACTCAGTTCCAGGTTTGAGACGACCTGATTGGTCATTTCAAGGATCAGTTTCAAGCGGTCCTGCAAGCGTTCAGACGCATAAAAGTTCACGGCAGCGTCCAAAACCAGTGCGAGTTGGTCAGCCACGAGCCGTAGAAAGGCTACTTCCTCTTCCGGGTAAGCATTCGGACGTGCACTACCGAGGCTGAGTACTCCGAGATAGCGCTCTCCTCTAGCCAGTGGAAGCGAACAGGTAGAGACAACACCGAGTTGTTGCAGAAATTCCCCATAACCGCGGAAGCCTGTTTCGCGCCGCCAGTCATCCGTAACCAAGGGCTGTTGTGATTGATAGGCCCAACTAGTGGGCGCATCTCTCAGGAACCCTTCCCGGTCCGACACATCCAGAGTTTGGCCGTTGGAGTGCAGAACCTCCCAAGAGACGGCATGTGTGGCGCTATCAAATGCGACAAGATGCAGGTAATCGAAGACAACCACCTCGCTCAACTGCTTTGTCAGAACCTCGGCAGCCCCATCGCAGTCGCAACAAATAGCCATGGCTTTCGCCAAGCGAAGCAGAGCCTCATAGCGATCGGTTTGGGTATCGGATCTGATTGCAGGCAAGGTGCTCATCTTCGATAGAATACTCTTGTGATGTCCGAAACAGCAGAAGGGTTCAAATTAGTTTGGGTTTTCTCCCACCAATGATGGGGGGATCCCGGTCAATGGATTACAGTGGCCATCACTTTGGCCCTCGGTATCGGCGCCAATTGCATCGGCGCTGCCTGCGGCTCGTGCCGCTAGAGTGGACGCAGCGCAAGCGTTGCGTGCGGAATAGGGAAAGATCTCATAATGAACGGGCCATCATATTTCGAAATTCAGGCTGATGACATCAAAAGAGCTGTGATCTTTACTTCTTCCCTACATTCTTCACAATCTGCTCGGCGTAGAAGTTGTGGATTTCGGCGTTGTCGTGAAGTGCTTCGTCATACGCGGCCCGGAGCAGTTGTTCCCGTTGGCTTGTTAATTGATTTCTAATCCCCTGTTGCACGGCCTGATCACTTAATTCTCTCTGGCCCTGAGGGTCCTTCCGGATGAGTTTCACGACGCGATAGCCTTCTTGCTGGTGAACTTGATTGAACATGGGGAGGACACCAGTGTACTGTCCGGCTCTCAGTTTTTGGATTGCCTCACGTGTGACGGGATCAACGGTTTTTACGGAGGATTCAGGGAAAGGCTGCAACTCCCCTCCGCTCTGCGCCGTGTTTTGATCATCGGAGTACTTCTGGGCCAGGCTGGCAAAATCCTCCCCGCTCTCCAGGCGGTTATAAACCATCTGGATTTTTTTGCGTGCTTGAGCATCACTTTCCGCCCGGGAGGCTTGGGAGGGACCCGAAGGGGGAAATGCAACGACGATATGGGCAAAGTAGTACTGCGGCTCAACCAGGTTGAACAGTGCCTTGTGGTTGTTATAGTAATTCTGGATGTCAGCCTCCGAAATAATCACTTTTGAGGCAAATTCCTTGTTGAGCAGCTTATCGATGGTGATGTTGTGACGCAGTTGCTGCTTGAATTCTTCTTCTGTAAATCCCAGGTCCTTAACCTTCTTTTCGAACTCCACGTTGCTGTAAGGAGCTTTGGTCTGATTGAGTTTGGTGTCTACCTCCTCATCAGTAGCCACGATGCCCAGCTTTTCCGCCTTTTGCAGGTAAAGCTGAACATCGATGAGGGAACGCAGGATATTCAGCCGCGCGGCTTCTTCTTCTTCCGCGGTGGGTTTTTGCGTAGAGCTGCCGATCTGGCTGTTGTACAGCTTGTCTACTTCGGACCGAAGGATCTTATATCCGTTTACCTTGGCCATCACGTCCTTGTCGGATTCCGGGCTCTTGCATCCAGTGCATCCGGCCAGCAGTACGACGGCGGCAGAGGCCAGCAATAGTGCCAAGTCCCTCAAAGATAGCCTTGTGCGCTTATTCAGAAGCAGGCTCCTGGGAAAAATGAAGTCATACAACAGCGAATTTATCATTTCCGTGCGGCTACTTCTGCGCACTTTGTGCAGCAGAGGCTTTTCCAGCACCGGCGAGCGCCCGGTCAATCATCACGCGCATATCTTCTTCTGGAACGTATCCTGAGACGCGTTCGCCGTTGATGAATAGAGTCGGAGTAGAGTCCACTCCAATTTTATCTCCCTGGGCCATCGAGGTGCGGACAGCGCTTTCATCCTGCTTCTTTAAGCATGCATTGAGCCTGGGTTCATCCAATTTGTGTTTGCCTGCCTCTTCCTGCGCTGCTTTGTCCAAATTGGTAAAGGCCTCTTCTGGACCGTGGCCGGCCACGGTGCGCTGGTTGTTGTGGATGTAATCCGCAAATTCCCAGTATGCATCGTTGTTCTGTTCGGCCAGGCAATTTGCATCAATGGCTGCGTGCATGGCCCACGGATGAATTTCGACTAGCGGGTAATCTTTATAGATGAATCTCACCTTGTCGCCATATTGCTTCAGTAGCGCCGGGAAAAGCGTCGCGTGCATCCGGGAGCAGAAAGGACACTGAAAATCGTCGTAGTTCACGATCGTGACCTTGGCCGCCTGGTTTCCACGCACCGGCCTGCCTGCTACGTCGATTTTCGCCATCAGATCGGCCGGTAAATCGACCTTTGCCAGATCGATTTTTTCCAGGTGAGCGAGGGTCTTGCGGTCCGTTGAGATAAGAAACTCATGAGTACTCGTATTTTTCCCGCCCGTAAAAGTGACCGTGAATTGATCATATCCAGGCTGCTCACTGGGCTTGAGTTCCGAGAGCGAGATATTAATGGTTCGCGGCACACTATATTGTGCCCGCAAGGCCGCCTCGATTTTTTGCGCCACTTCCGGCGTCAGCGACGCAGGCTTGGCCGCGCTCTGGGCTTTACAACCCCCGGTCAGGAACATCAAAAAAAGCAGGCAATGAGCAGAAATGACGTTTATTCTTACCACTGGGAAGACCACCTTTTGGTTGAAATACCAAGAAAATTATCTCATGGAGTAGGCCATAATTGGTCAGGTTTGAGTTTTGAGGAAGTTACGGGGATGACTAGCGTGTAGCACGTACGGGTTTCTTCTTGCGCTCAGGATCGAGTTTGCCCTCCTTCAGTTCTTCGTCAAAACCGGGAATGTCGTAGAAAGCAGGTGACAAACCGCCGTCTACAGGTAGTGTATCGGTGTTCCAATCGATCAATCGACTAAAAGGGACAAACCAAACCACCAAGCCAACATCGCAAGCTCGAGTCGCCCTGCGTCCATTTCTGCTGCTCTCTTAGGGAGCGAATTTGAAAGGCTAAACCCTTGTCCAGGTGCGACTCAACAAACCTTGCCCGCGCCTCCTTCCCCCTCTTAAGTCTCCGCACCAGACTCTGCTTCGAAATCAAAGTAGTGGACTGTGGCGGCTCCCCGCGTAAGTTCTCTATGTCTCCGTTTCGCAATCGCTTTTCCCGGTTTATCATTTTTTGATTCCTTCCTCGCGCCGTGTAAGAACGTATAGGACCACTTATTGGGAATGCCCCGGCAGTCATAATAAAAATATAGTGCTGAGAAATCACAAAATTGATTTTCCACCCCGAACGGGTCTGGCAACTATCGCAACTTTATCAGCACTTGTTCGCCCAACACAGCATTCATCGCCCCGGAACGAAAACCTTCGGTATCCACGGTCACATAGGAAAACCCAAGAGCTTTGAAGATACGGGTAAGCTCCGCAAACATCTCCAGAGTCAAGGCCCTCTGCAGCTCTTCTTTGGCAATTTCGATGCGGACGATTTGTCCGTGGTGCCGCACACGGAATTGATGGAAGCCGAGAGATCTCAAGGCGTCTTCGCCGCGCTCCACCACCCGCAAAACTTCCCTTGTAACCGGCCGACCGTATTCAATGCGCGAGGAAAGACAAGCGGAGGCCGGTTTTTCCCACACCCGCAACCCCTCGTGGCGGGCCAACTCGCGAATTTCCCTCTTGGTCAACCCGGCTTGCAGGAGCGGAGCAGCTATATCATGCTGCAGGGCAGCTTGTTGCCCCGGACGAAAATCGCCTAAATCATCCACATTCACGCCATAGGCGATTGTCCTGAACCCGCGTTCTTGAGCAAATTGATTCATCGTCTTGAACAACTCGTCCTTGCAGTAAAAACATCGCATGGAGTCGTTACGCGCATAATCAGATCGCTCCATCTCTAGGGTCTGAATCACGTGGACAGGGATTCTCTGTTCCCCGGCAAAAGCCAGGGCATCTTCAAGTTGAGTCCGCGCCAGGCTAGGTGAATCGGCAAGCACAGCCAGCAGGTCTGCTCCCAGCACTCGATGGGCAACAAAAGCCAGGTAAGCTGAATCAACACCTCCCGAGTAAGCTACCAGCGTTCTTCCGAGACCAGAGAGAATCTCTTCCAGCCGTCGCTGATTTGATTCTAGATTCATTACCATGATTTTAATTGATTGCGCCGCTGAGTGCCCCATCCAGGATCAGGTACTTAACCAATGCTCAGAAGAGTCTTTCCTGCCGCTTCAGATTTCCAAACGATCCAATGTTTGCCAAGGTGAAGGCAAATCGATATTGGTTCTCATTTCGAACGGCTCCCAGGGCAAATCTGCGGTATTCGAAGCTGAGACCGCAGCAATCCCAGTTATAAGCTGCCTGGGCTGCTCCATACTGGATGAAGCTGAAAGTCGAGTCGAAGCCCACATTAACGGCCGCGCTCAGACCGCGCTTGGTGGGACTGCCATAACCAAAGAGCGCTCGAAATTGGTTGAATTGTGTGGGCGTGCAATTCGCAGGACGCGGGCCTGAAAGAGGACATGTTGGGATCGGGTTAGTAACGAAGATCTCTCCCGGAACATGGAAGAAGGCGTGGCTTCCTTCCACAAAAAAATTGCTGATGTGGAATGTGGTGTAAAAGGTGCTCGCGTTGATCTGGCCTTTTTTCGAATCATAATCAAGCTGCCACTGAACACTGGTGTTGGCGCTTGTCCGCATGCGCAGCTTGGAGACCACGGGAGAAAACCTCCTGGGGTCGGTCAAAAAAGCTATGCCGGCAAAATCCGCAGTCGTGGTCAGCACATTGCGCCGGCCATTTACAAGCGCGCCTCCAAAATTGGGATCGAAGAAGTACTTTTGCTTGACCTCCCAGCTAATGAACTCATGGGCGCCCGCGGGCGTGCAGGTCCCTGGTGCAGCTTCCTGTGCCTGAGCCGTGTTCGCTGCTTTGAGCGTTTCATCGGCGCAATCCTCACTGATACGCTTCAGATAGAGCCGCTGCGTTAGAGCATATTCGAGCTCGTTGGTATCGCTGACGACGTCACGAAAGTCAAAGCGAATGATCGCAGGAAAATTGTCGATGCCGCTGACATTCCGATAAACCAACCGCGGCTCAATCGTGTGTTTTACTCTTCTGCCGGCCAGCGGGTGGTCAAATATCCTGCCCAATGTTGGCAGACGAAACTCCACATCAGTTTCGACCGCGCGGCGATTCACGGCATCCTGGATAGCCGTACCCACGCTCCCGCTCGGAATTCTCTCCTCCGTATAAAAAGTGTTCTGCAACGCGATTTCCGGACGAACCGTCCATCCGCGGAAGAACAGCGGCATTGAAACTCTGGGATTGATATCAAACCGGCCCACCAGATTGGGCGTATCGAATCCAGGTTCAGTTCGGCGCAGTCCCTCGGTTGCTGCATCGAAGCTCCAGTACAAGGGCAACCGGCCCAGGCGCTGATCCACAGTCGAGATCTGAATGCCGGGGGCATGAAAAATTGTAACCAGATCACCTGCATTGGTGCTCTCAAAATTCTGATAGCGAGAGGCAAAAGTATTGAGCGAAAATCCTCCCAGCGTTTTCGATAAAAAAGCGATTGACTTCACCTCCGAGTTCACCGCTTGAGAGAAGTTCTCAGTAAACGCCAACCGGAAAACAAATGAACTGAGATAGTTCAGAGAAGCCACGCCTCGGACATCGTAGGGAAAGATGGCTTCGCCATTCAGCTTGATGTCCTCGCCCCCCTGGTCCTGTTTGAGGCGGCCAAAGCCCCGGTCAATCACGCTGAAGAGATCGAGATTGAGATAGGCTGTGTCGCTGGGCCGCGCCCGAAAATTGTCGCGGAGCGCCCATCCGCGCTGGGAGTAGTATTCTGCTCCCAACGTTGCGTCCATACTTCGATCGATGGCCCAGTAGAACGAGTCACCCAGGATTGTTCCTTTGCGCGATGACGTTCCGAGTGTTGGAATCAGAAATCCACTTTGGCGCCCAAGCCTTTCCACCGGAGGCGAAGCAAATGGCAGGTAAACGACCGGAACCCCTTTGACTTTGAACACCGTATTGTAAATTTTTGCCGAATCGCCAACTTCGATTTTGATAGTAGAAGCGCTGAATATCCATTTAGGATGCGGTAGCTCGCAGGAGGTAATCGTGCCATCGTGGATCACATATTCTTCCGGGCCGGTCTTATCCACTCGTTTGCCGGAAAAGGCAATCGGGCTGGAGGAGGTGAGCACCACATTTCTTCCTTTGAATCGCGCTCCCGTGGTCCCTGCTACGTCATAAAAACTTCCGGTTTGATTGCGGACGTTGTAGTTGCCGTGGCTGGCCGTGATGTGCTCATCGTGAAGGCCGCCATCAAATACGAGATTGCCCGTAGCGGTTATCTCTCCAGTGCTGCTGTTGTAAGTAATAGTGTCAGCCTTCAGCGTGTTATTTCTGAATTGGATCTCAACGTCGCCACGCAGGGTATAAATATCGCCGGCTTTTTCCTGTTCGCGCGCCGTGATGGTGACCGGTTCGCCTTCCGTGGCCGAAATTGGAAGCTTCTGACCCGGCCGGCTCTTGGCGTCACTCTGGTCGGCAGAGGGCTGCGCCTGGCTGATAACTAGTGGAACACCGAGAAACAAGTGACAAACCAAAATCGCTGTGATAACAAAGTTGTGTTGGGACTTCATGCTGATGTGTCTGAACGGGCAAGGTAACATGCCAGCTTTCAGAAAGGCAAAATGAATTCGAACGAAGATGCCGTACAGCCCTGGCGACAGGAAGTGATCTCTCGGGTCCAGCAGCACCGGGCCAAGAGGCGCCGGCGGCTTGATCCGGGCGCCACATTGCAACTGGATTTCAATGACTCAGAGCCTGCGACCTTGCATCATCAGGATGAGGACGATCAGCCTGCGGCAACATCAGTGTGTGTAAGGCCGGAGACGCCTAAGATCATAGAGTTTCGCCGTCCATCCACCGCCCAGCCAGTCTTTATTCCTGCGGCCAGCAGGGATCAAACGGAAGAATTCGAACTGGCGGAACCAGTGTTTGAAACCCCGCGCATCCTCGAAGCCCCGCCTGTTGAGCAAATGGACTTGCTTCCGGCTTTTAGCGATATCGAGTTGGAACCGGCGCGCCAAAGTACCGGACCCTGGGCCGAAATGCCTCCTCAATCCGCCGCGCTCCAGCAGCGAGCGTTTGCCGGATTGGTAGACCTGCTGATCGTGCTGGTTGCGAGCGCCGCTTTCACCGCGATCTATCTGATGGCAGTGCGAGATTTGCCTCAACCACGTCTGATTCTGGTAGTCACGCCGGTGGTAAGCGCTTTGCTCTGGTTGGTTTACCAATATTTATTTCTCGTTTACTCGTCGGGCACACCTGGCATGAGAATGGCCCAACTTGAGCTTTGTACTTTTGACGGAGGGCCTGTCTCTCGATCACTTCGCGGCTGGCGCGCACTCGCTAGCCTGCTTTCCTGCTGTTCCTTTGGCTTGGGGTTTGCGTGGGCTTTAATCGACGAGGACAGGCTGGGCTGGCACGATCGCATCACGCAAACTCACGTGAGAGCAAATCGCTAGTCCGGTGCGTCTGCGGCGAATTCCGGATTCAAGCCTTCAGGCCGCTACTTGTGTCTGGCACTTCTTTGGGAACAAGATAGGTCGTGTTGCCTGATTCGGCCGAAAGCAATGGCCATCCTTTTCTGATCACGAACTCCAGCCATGCTCCGGCCGCCTGGGAAGTCATTACGGCGACTAAAACCAGCGTGGTATAGAACGCGGGACTGATGATGCCGGCTTCAAATGCCACGCTGGCCAATATAATTCCCGGGCCTCCGCGGGCGTTGGTTGCAATCGCTAAGTTAACCACGTCGAGGCCGTGGAATCCTGCCAATCGTGCTCCCATCACTACCGAAGCCAATTTGAGAAGGCAAGCGCCTGCCAGAAAAACCAGCAGCATAAGCACTGAAAAGGCTTTGCCAAAAACCAGGCTGTAACCCACCAGCGCAAAATAAAGCGGGATAAAGAAGGCGAAAGAAAAATGTGAGATTGCTTCCAAGGCTTCGCCCAATCGCTTCCGGGATACGGCGAAGCCGGCGAGAAAGGCCGCAAATACCAGGTTCACATCCATAAGACCGGCAATCGCAATGTAAGTAAACACGATCAGCAAGGTGTATGTAACCGGAGAGTTGATGGCCAACACATTAAATCTTGATTTGGAAACACGCTTGAAGATTCGGGGCGCTGGCGCCAGTCCTATGAGGAAATAGAGGATAGTAACGGCAACATGAGCAACGATTTTCTTCTCCGGCAGACTGGAGGAAGCCGCCAGTGCCGTGGCAATCGCCAGCACCGCCCACAGTCCGATATCTTCGAGTACGGCTACCCCTAGCACGAGGCGGGCAAATCTTGTGTGCAATATCTTCAGATCAAAGAAAATCCTCGAAATTACAGGAATCGAAGTTACCGCAACGGCAATGCTCATGACCAGCAGAAGGGAGCCACGGCTACCTTTGCTGCCCATAAACCAGGCCAAGGGCAGTATCGAACCTACGGCCAGCATTGCAAAAAACGGAAGGCACGTACCCGCTATCGCCAGCCATGTAATCTGTTTGCGTTCGTGTTTTTGAAATAGAGATTTCGTTTCCGCGCCGGAAAGAAACATCAACAGCAACAAACCCATCCAGTAGATCAGATCTAAGGCAGCCTTCTTCTCTGAAGAAGCTACGTTTAATTGCAACAGACTCGCATAGCTGCTCCACCTTCCCAGAACAAAGGGGCCAAGAACGATTCCAGCAAGAATCTCGCCAATCACTCGTGGCTGGCGCAATTTGGCAAAGAGATATCCAAGCAGATGGGCGGCAGCCAAAAGGATTGAAAGAAAGAGAACCAAGGGACCAACGGCACTGGAAGGCATGAACTACATCCTGAGAAGCTGCTACAAAACTCAGATGAAGTCCAGTTCTGCAATGTTGGCCAATGTATTTTTAGGATTACTGAAAACGGTCGACATCGTCCACCGTCGTCTACGAATACTCTAATTTTTTACTACTTTCTCGCTCTTCCTCTACTCTATTGACAAATAACAAATCTTCGTATACTATTCGCTCATAGGTCGCCAAGGACTTTGAACAAATTCGTGGTCATCCGCGAGGACCTTAACTGTCGTGGCTTCTTTCACTAGGTTGGTATATCTGCGCTCAAAAATATTCAACCGGCAGCATTAGAAGACTTCAATACTATCTGGCGACCCCCCGGCCCCTTTTGTAACTTCTATCCAACATTAAACCAACTTTGCTCACCTTTGGAGGGCAATTATGATTAGAATCTATTAATTTTTAGTTGAACATCTCAAAATGCTACTATCAAATAGATGGCAGGAAAAATTCGCGCACGTTTTGCTCCCTCTCCCACCGGACAAATTCATGTAGGTAATGCTCGCACGGCGCTCTTCAACTGGCTTTTTGTACGTCGCCAGAAGGGTGTTTTTATTCTGCGGATCGAAGACACTGATCTGGAGCGCAGCGAAGCCCGCTACGAAACCCAACTCTTGGACAATTTAAAGTGGCTTGGCCTGGATTGGGACGAAGGTCCGGATATTGGCGGCCCTTTTGGTCCGTATCGTCAGACAGACCGGATGGATGTTTACCGGACCACTGCCCTGCGTCTCGTTGAGGAACAAAAAGCCTATTACTGCTTCTGCGCTGCGGAAGAGTTGGAACGAGAACGGCAGCGGGCGGTTGCGGAGCATACACCGCAAATCTACTCGGGCAAGTGCAGAAAGCTGGACCCGGACGATGCTAAACGCCGCGTAGCTGCCGGAGAACCAGCGGCCATCCGCCTGAAGATTCCCGAGCACCCGATCAAGTTTCATGACCTTGTTCACGGCCCGGTAGAATTCGCCAATGAGGTGGTGAGCGATCTCATCATTGTCCGTTCGTCTGGAGTGCCGGTCTACAACTATGTGGTAGTGGTGGACGACGCGGCGATGAAGATTACGCACGTTATCCGCGGCGACGACCATCTTTCGAACACTCCCAAACAGGTAGCTCTCTATGAGGCTTTGGGCTTGCCCGTACCGGAGTTTGCCCACCTTTCCACGATTCTTGGACCGGATCGCGAACGCCTTTCGAAACGTCACGGCGCGACCTCTATTGCTAACTTCCGCGATATGGGCGTGTTGCCGGAAGCCTTGATGAATTACCTGGCGCTTTTGGGTTGGGCGCCCAGCGGAGGCACGCGCGAGACCTTTACCCCACAGGAACTTATCAAGGAGTTTTCACTGGAGCGTGTCACGCCTTCTCCTGCGGTCTTTGACATGGAGAAGCTCTATTGGTTGAACCGGCATTACATCAAGCAGAGCCAACCACAGCGCATCCATAGCCTGGCACGCCCGTTTTTCGAAACGAAAGGCGTGTTGCCGGCAAACTTGGATTCCAGGGGTGAGACCTGGTTTAACAGCGTTGTGGACTTGCTGGCTCCCTACGTAGACCGGCTCGACCAGTTCCCGGATCGCGCCAGCATAGCCTTTAACTACAGTGCTGCAATTGCAATCTCAAACCCGGACAACGCCGAGGTCTTCGCCAGCGAGAAAACACGCCCTGTGATTCAGGCCTTTGCCAAGCGGGCACGCAGCGAATCGCCTCTAACTGCTGAGAAATTCAAGTCCATTATGGATGAAGTGAAGGCGGAAACCGGGGCCAAAGGAAAGGACCTTTTCCATCCTGTACGTGTGGTGCTGATCGGGTCTCATTCAGGCCCAGCGTTCGAGAAGCTGATTCCTCTGCTGGAGGAAGGCAGCACGCTCAATCTCCCCGTCCATGTGAAGAGCGGGCGCGAGCGCATTGCCGAATTCATCTCTGTGCTGGAACAAGGTTGATGCACTCCCATCCCATACGATTCAACGTTGTCTTTCCTAGAAACTATGAGGCTAAAATTCTTGAGTCTTATTCTCTGTTGAATCCCCTGGAGAAACTTCATCACTTCCCTGCCATGCTCGAGGAAGGCGACCGGTCTGGAATCTATGCTCGAGTCACTGCGCATCACGGCATTTCATGGATAGGCTTCTTTGCCATGGGATTCGAGTCCGAGCATGTCGCTCGAGGCCTTTACTCTTGTCCCGATCCCAATTCCCTCTGTGTTGTCGTAGGTGGATACGCCTATGTGATCAATGCACTTCATCCTGAGGAGTGGATGCAACTGGAACAGCGTCCAGTCATGGATGTGCGTCCTATTCCCGAAAGCAAACTGCTGCTTTTCATCGGAGCAACAACGATCAGCGCCGTAGGCGAATCCGGACAGCAATGGACAACCGGCAGGCTCTCGTGGGAAGGCATAACAGTCTCGGAGATCGACCAACATAGGCTGCGCGGCGCCGGTTGGGATGCTTTAAAGGACCAGGAGGTCCCCTTTGAAGTCGATCTGATTACAGGACACCACACCGGTGGTACCCGGCCTGGAACTCGGGATTAAGCCTAAGTTCAAGTATAATCGGACATGGCGACTCACCCCTTTTCGTTCACGCCAAATCCCGCCCTGACTGCGAAATTCAAGCAGTTGCAGGCGAAGGTCGCCGCCAATCGTCCCCAGGATGATCTCGACATCATCCGCAAAGCTTACGAATTTTCGCTGAAACACCACGAGGGACAGTCGCGCGCTTCGGGCGAGCCTTACCTGATCCATCCTCTCGAAGTCTCGCTGGTGTTGGCCGATATGAAGCTGGATTCCACGGCCATAGCGGCCGGCCTGCTGCACGATGCCATCGAAGATACTCCGGTTACCGATGAAGATGTCCGCCGCGAATTCGGCGACCA
The DNA here is from genome assembly GCA_035939495.1 of Candidatus Angelobacter sp. Taxonomy (GTDB): domain Bacteria; phylum Acidobacteriota; class Terriglobia; order Terriglobales; family Acidobacteriaceae; genus Angelobacter. Next base: position 107,895 of record DASZFU010000073.1, read on the forward strand.
GGTGGCTCATATCGTGGAGGGCGTTACCAAAATCGACAGAATTGATTTTGCCAGCCGCGAAGAACGCCAGGCTGAGAACGTTCGCAAGATGGTGCTGGCCATGGTGGATGACATTCGCGTGGTTTTGATCAAGCTCGCAGATCGTCTCCACAACATGCGCACCCTTAAGCATCTTCCCGAGGAACGCCGCCAACATGTGGCCCGCGAGACGCTTGAGATTTACGCCCCCCTCGCCCATCGGCTGGGTATGGGCAAAGTCCGCGGCGAATTGGAGGATTTAGCATTTCGCTATGTAGATCCTATTGGCTATGACCAAGTAGGCGCCGCGGTCGAATCCAGGCGCCAGGCCGGAGAAAAATTTCTCAATACCGTGGTCCATGTTATTCAAAAGAAACTGAAGGAAAACAGCGTTGAAACAGTGGTAGAGACCCGCATCAAGCGCCTCTACAGCATTCATCAAAAGCTGCTCCGGCAACGCATTACGGTGGACCAGGTTTATGACTTGCTCGCCATCCGCATCATCACCAAATCCATTAAAGACTGCTATACCGTTTTGGGAACGATCCATCAAATGTGGCGTCCGGTTCCAGGCCGGATCAAGGATTTCATCGCCATGCCGCGTCCTAATCTGTACCAGTCGCTGCATACCACGGTGATGACAGAAGATGGCCATCAATTCGAAGTGCAGATTCGGACAGAGGAAATGCACAAGATGGCCGAGGAAGGCATTGCCGCTCACTGGAAATATAAAGACGGCAGTCCCGTAAGCGCTAAAGACGAGCAGAGGCTGGCTTGGTTGCGGCAGGTCGTCGAGTGGCAACAGGATGTCAAAGACCCCAGCGAGTTTCTTTCTTCCCTCAAGGTCGATCTCTATCCTGAAGAGGTCTACACATTTACTCCCAAAGGCAAAGTGGTCATCCTGCCTCGTGATGCTTCCCCGATAGACTTCGCCTATGCGATCCACACCGAAGTTGGGCACAGCTGTGTGGGTTGCAAGGTGAACGGCAGAATGGTTCCGTTACGATCCAAGCTGCGAAACGGCGATGTAGTCGAGATCATGACCCAGCCTGGACACAACCCCAGCCGCGACTGGCTCGGGTTTACCCAATCGCCTCGCGCGAGAAACAAGATCCGCCATTGGCTCAATATCCATCAGCGCGAACGGGCTATTGAGATTGGAAAAAAGTTAATCGACAAGCAGGCACGCAAATATCGCCTGGCGCTGAAGAATTTCGACGAGAAGGAGCTCGACAAGATCGCCCAGGAATACGGTGTCGGCAGTGGCCAGGACCTGATGGCGGGCATCGGATATGGCAAGTTTTCTGCGCGCCAAATACTGGGCAAGCTCTCTCCAGGTCTGGGTGAGGAAGCACCCGCCGAAGAACAAACCAAGCCCTTAAGCGCGTTGGGTACGGTGATGCGCCGCGTCTTTGGCCAGAGCGCCGAGACCGCTGCGATCAAGGTAAAGGGCCATAACGATCTTTTGGTTTATCGCGCGCGCTGTTGCAATCCGATTCGCGGAGAAGAGATTGTGGGATATGTAACCAGGGGCAAGGGTGTTGCAGTTCATGCAGTAAGCTGCCCCAACGTTACTAACCTGATGTACGAAGTTGATAGGCGGATCGCCGTGGAATGGTCGAAACCAGTCAAGGCCGAGAAGGTCGAAGGCGCCTCCAGGTATCCCGTGAAGCTGACTGTTTTTTGCGACGACCGTTCCGGCATGTTGAAACAGCTTACAGCCGTAATCAGCGACGACAATGCCAACATTCGCAATATCGAGGCTCGCACTGCCGACAGCCAGGCCACCATCGACATGGTGATCGACATCGAGGATGTAAAGCATCTCGAACGAATCATGGCCGGCCTGAGAAAAATCCCCGGCATCCGCGATGTGCAGCGTCTGAATAAAATATAGGCAAATCTTGGTTCCCTCTTGGCTCTGGGTTGGTCTGCTATTCTTGTCATTCAATTTTGGAGGCAATAGCTAATGAGCGGGCAATCCCGAGAAGCGATTTCTACCCCCAATGCACCGAAAGCCATAGGGCCCTATTCGCAGGCCATAAAAACGAATGGGTTCGTTTTTATTTCCGGCCAGGTTTGTTTTGAACCAGCCACCGGCAACCTCATCAGTGGCGGAATTCAGGAACAGACCGAGCAGGTCATCAAGAATCTTTCAGCCATTTTGCAAGCGGCTGGAAGCGGATTAGATAAAGTAGTAAAAACAACTGTGTACCTGAAGAATATGTCAGAATTTGCACAGATGAATGAGGTTTACGCAAAGTTCTTCCCAAGCCCGCCGCCGGCACGCTCGACCGTTGAAGTGGCGCGGCTCCCTAAGGATGTTGCCGTAGAAATTGACGTGATCGCACTGGGGTGAATCCACAATCTCGTAGTTTGTGGCGGCCCAAGTGCGGGTGAAACCTGTCCTATGGGCTCGGGACCGGCGGCTGCGGCAAATCTTTTTCGCTGGGTTTGCGCGGAAACATCTCGTCGCGCATCGCAGCATTGTAGACAAACGATGCAACGATTACGGCTATTTGTTTCAGGTCTTCCGGCTGCAAGCGGTCGTAAACATCCATATTGGAATGATGTGTGCGCGTGTCGTATTCAAGCGGATCCTGGATAAACTGAAAACCCGGAATACCTACGGCATCAAACGACTGATGATCTGTGCCTCCGGTATTGCGCATGGTCAACGTATTCATCCCCAGATCCTCGAAAGGCTTCATCCATGCTTCGAAGATGGGCCAGGCACGGGCGTTTTCCTGGAGATAAACGCCACGAATCTTGCCGCTGCCGTTATCCACGTTGAAATACACCGACACTTTGGCTTGCTCTGGTTTTAGTTTGAGCTCTCCATTTTCACGACGCTGCACTGTAGGATCACCTTTGCGCTCCGGGTCCTTGGATTCAGGACGCTCGCCAAAATGGTGCATCACATACCACTGTGAACCCAACAAACCCTGCTCCTCGCCGCTCCACAAACCAATGCGGATGGTGCGTCTCGGCTTGACTCCCAAGGCTTTCAGAATCCGCACGGCTTCCATCATTACGACTGACCCGGCGCCATTGTCGGTCGCGCCCGTACCACTATGCCATGAGTCCAGATGCGCTCCCAGCATTACGACTTCGTCTTTCTTGTCACCGCCGGGGATCTCTGCGATTGTGTCCCATTGGGTCATGGCATCATCGTAGAAACTGTTTTTAACATTGAGTTCCAGTTCCACATTTTTCTTCTGATTGAGGAGCCGCGCGATCCTGCTCCAATGTTCGGTGGCTAGAGTAATCTGTGTGACGTTGCTTGTCTGCCCTACCTTGTGCGATCCCCCTTGCTGCACAAAAACAGTACCGCCATTAATCGCGCCCCGGCTGTGATCGACCAACGCCACCACCTTTTCTTCCTCAAAAAACTTGACGATCGCCCGCTGTGCCCGGGCACGATTCGCAAATTCGCGAAAGATCGCATCGTTTCTCTCGCTGGGAATCTGGTATTGATTAATGCCGGCAAGCGCTTTCTCGTCGTACCGCGAGGAAAGGGGTTCAGTGGAAGGCCTGACGATAGGATCATCGCCGATCAGGGCAATCTTGCCCTCCAGCTTGCCTTTATAGTTTGCAAAATCCTGGGGGCCGGTGATATTTACGCGCACGACCTGAGCGCGAATTTCGCCAGTAGTGCCTGGCGTCCAAGCCTTGGCATAGCCAATCAGAGTCGCGACATCCGGGCTAACCATGCGAACATTGATGTAGTCATTTGACCAGCCGCGTCCGAACGGCCCCCACGGCTCAAGATGAGCATTGGAGAGGCCGAACTCGGTGAGCTTGTCGCGCGTCCACTCGTTGGCCCGCTTCATATTGGGAGAACCAGTCAATCGTGGGCCGATTCCGTCCATAAGGCCACTGGCGATTTCCATAACTTTTGAATTGTGAAAACCTTCGTAACGGATTCGGTTGACCATGTCGAGATCAACCTTTTCCTGTGCGAAGGAACCAACAGAGAAAACACAAACGAAGAGAGAAAGTGAAAGACACGCAGCCAGCCGCTTGAGCACGAAAGAGCTCTCCTTTTGTTGATTTGGAAGGAGTATCGAGAAGAAGAAGTCTAATGCGCAGACCAGAGCAGGTCAAACCACGACTTTGTCAAGAATTGTGAAGCTGAGGCGTAAAAGAGGCGTGAGCGGAGCGGGAGCCTCCTGCCGAAATCCTGAGTGGAGGTCGAGCGACGAAGGAGCGAGGACGCAGTGAAGGATCCACTTACTTGCTGAAGGATTTCACCCGCGTGGGGAAGGCTTGCGAACACTCCTCACCAATGACACCGTAAATCCGCAGAGAGCAGCCAGGATGGCGACTGGGGCTGCCACTTTGAAAGTCAGCGTCATATCTGGACGGAGATGGCTGATAGCTCCACTCAGCAGCAGTACGAAGCATAAAAAGGCTACCGAAAGGAAGAACGAGATGACCCCGGACACCAACCCGATCCCTGCACTGAGAAAAACCTTCCCCATTGACTCCTGCTTTAGGCGATCCAAAGCGCCTACGTTAGAATAATACCGTGACTCAGACTGCCAATGACGAGATGCGGAGTGCACAAGAAGTCGTCCGCGACGCTCGTATTACTCAGGCTGCCAACGGTGTTTGTTACACAACGTGTGGCGAGGTCAACCTGGCGACTGCCGATTTGGAACGAATGGTCGCTGCCGTACCTCCTGCAATCGCTGCAGCCTTGAACCGCAAAGCATTCTATTTTGTTCCTTTGACAGTCAGTGAAGGGGAAAAGACGCTGATTGCCGAGCGTTACGACAGTAGCCTGACGGAGCGCGCCGTCTGTCACCGCAACATTGATTCCGGTGATGCGCAATGTGTCTTCATCTCCACCCGGTTGCTGGATGATAAGTTCTCAATCGCCTTTGAGTTCTTTATCAATGTAGGGCATGCTTTTGTAGCCAAAGCCGGGGTGTCCGCCGATTTTGCGGAATTGGCTTGGAGCCAGGTTTCTAGTGGGGTACGAGGCGAAACCAGCTTGGATGCCCATGAATCCCGCAAACAGGCATTGGCGGGGGGCGCAGGGCGCATTGATGAAAAGGCCAGAGCGGAATACTCGGCTGCCACCTTCTCGGATGCAATCGCTATTTATATGCTTTCCCTTTGCCTGGATGTAGATTATTACGAATTGCGTGAGCGCGAGTATCCCCTGCTCACGCCTTCAGCACTGGCTGAGCGGCTTAAGAAAATTGCTGAGTTGTTTCCTCCCGGCCCGGGTTTCCAATTCAACATTTTTTATCGCAGAAGACCTTAGCAAATCCCTCATGATTGCTCATTTGCGTGGGAAACTTATCTCAAAACATCCTAACCAGGCCGTGGTTGAGACTTGCGGCGTGGGTTATGAGGTCAACATAACTATTCCGACTTTTTCTGGGCTTCCAAATATAGGGTCGGACGTTGGCCTGTTTGTGCATACTCATGTTCGGGAAGATGCATTGGCTCTATTTGGATTTTTGCGCCCGGAAGAGAAACAGCTTTTTGAAAAATTGATCAGCGTAAGCGGCATAGGCCCCAAGCTGGCTATAACCATTCTCAGCGGTATGGCAGCTGATACCATAGTGGCTGCTATCAAAGGCAACAACCTGGCAGCCCTGACCCGCATTCCGGGAATCGGTAAAAAAACCGCAGAACGCATGGTGCTGGAGTTGCGAGATAAGCTCGATGCATTTAGAACAGCAGCCGAAGTGGCAGCTCCGCTGTTGCCTGTTGAAGAAGATGTGATTTCTGCCCTCGTGAACCTGGGTTATCAGCGCGTCCTGGTGGAAAAAGCTATGGCGCGGCTGGAAAAAACCACACCAGAATCGTTTGATAGCCTCTTTCGACGGGGACTGGCCGCATTAGCAAAGTAACTCTCCATTTTTCCCGGACTAAGCTACACTGGGCCTTATGAAACGGGTCATTCCTCAAGCCGGAATCCTGGTATTGCTGTTGGTCCTCTGCGCTCAGTCCGACGATAAGAAAAAACAAGGCTTCTACACCAAACCGGCGCAGACCGCAGACCTCGAGAGCCAAACATTCGTTACCGCAAAGCAGAATTGTGAGAACTGGGGCGTAGCCGCCGGGTTGGAGAACATTCTGAAAAAACAGGGTGTCCATCTGGACCAGAACTTCTGGGTCACGCGCATCCATGGAGGCGAATTGTGTGTCAACGAGCTGCCGTCAATGGAGCTTCTTGCTCACGCTGTTAACAGTGCTTTCGTTTTGGAAGATGGGCGGCACGTTCGGCTTGAACTCCACTACGTGTCTGGAGCGCCTTCCAATATCGACGACGTGGTAGCCGGTATCAAGCACTCGCAGCTTTCTTTGCTCCTTCTACGTGGCCATGCCTACTATCTTACCGGTGTAACTTATGACGAGTTCATCGGACGAAACGGCGTGCGGATTTTTGGGATTACAGAGTTACGTCTGGCCGATACCTTTCCGAATTTGCCGGCAGCGATTTTTCAGAAAGGGCACGATGATCCGGCGGAGATTGCTGGCACACTGAGCATTAGTGTTGTTTCGATGTGATGGCGGGATTTGTTTGCTCACTGTCGACTGCGAAAATAGATTTGAACTCCGAGCTGAACGGAAGATGCATCCTTCTTTAGAATTTCAATCTGAACTGATTCTGAATCAAGCTTGTTGATTGCATCCCAAAGGTCATACTGAACGGCTTTTTTCGCAGCAAAGACTGGTTTTCGCTGAAAATCTTGCAGTGAGAAAATCTTCCCTCGATAGTTGAGGGCAAAGCCAGGCCAAGCTTCCATTGCGCGCCGGATCACCTCTGGAGATGGTGCGTTTTTGCCGTCGCGATAATTGTAAATTGTTTGGCGCTTTACTCTAAGCGTGATGGCAATATCTTGAGCCGTATGGTCGGCCAATAGTTCTTTGATTCGAACAGAAAAAGCTGCTTTCAATTCAGGATCGGATGGTGAACGAGGCATACAAATAAATTTGTTTCTTCTTAAAATATATTTGACAACCCTGTAAAATATATTAGTCTATATCTTGTCGGTCAACATATACTTGCCGTGTTCGCCTTCAAAATATGGTGCTCTGCCCACAGGAGAAATAATTGGGCACATTACCTTCAACCCGTTTAAGCGTCGAGACAGCGCTTTATGAAACCAATAAAGCTGCATGGCTTCAGCAACATCGGGACGAGTTCGTTGTCATCAAGGGTAATGATCTGCTCGGTTTTTTTGGCGAGTTTCATGAAGCATATGGTGCCGGCGTAGAAAAATACGGCGCGAACACAGATTTCCTTGTTAAACGCGTTGTGCCACACGAACCAGTATTTGTAGTTTTCTGACCGTGTCTATACATCGGTTCCCGCCTAGCCGTCCGAATCCGAAAGATCTCCAGAAATTTGGTCCCCGACTTGAAATCGAGGTTGGACCACCCATTACCCGCAATCGAAGCAACCCGTCAGTACTAATATCATCATCTAGAAGCGGGTTTTCTAAGATGCCGGCACTTATCGACACAGGGGCCGGGCGTACAGTTTTGACTCCGGACGCCATCAAGAAGGTGGGATTGCCGTTAGTTGAATACACGACCCTTACTCGTGCAGGTGGTACGGATACCGTCGCTGCTCATGTGGCGGCGATTCAGTTTCCGCGTTATAAGCTCGCCACAATCGAGGTCATCCAAGTACTCTGCTGCGAGCTACCTGGAGAACTTTTTCAATGCTTAATAGGCAGGGACATTCTTTCCCGCTGGTTGTTCACTTACGATGGCAGGACAGGAGAATGGTCCATCGACGAAGAAGATCTTGCCGCTTGGGTTGAGCCGCCCGAAGGACTACTGACTTAATCTCCAGGTTCTGCCTCTCCTTACTTTCCAATACAAAACCTGCTAAAAATCAGATTCAGAATGTCGTCTGCAGTGGTCTCTCCCGTGATGGCGTCGAGCGGGCGTAATGCCCCGTAGAGATCGATCATGATCATTTCGTGCGGCATGCCGACGGTCACGGCTTGTTGAGCGGCCCCCAAGCTGGCTAGTGATTGTTCCACCAAACGTTGATGACGGACATTGGTCAGGAATCCAGCCTCATGTTGGCCGACGGAATCTCCTGAAAGCTCGGCCAAGATGCCAGCCCTCAGTTGATCAATTCCTTCTCCGGTCAAGGCCGAGGTTTTTACAATCTTCAACCCTTCGGAGGGTGACAACTCCGCATTCCCAAGATCCGCATTCAAAAGATCTGCTTTGTTGGCGACTACAATCCTTTTTCTGTTCTTCGTTGCTTCAACCAGTTCGTGATCATCGGTTGCAAATGGGCTTGAACTATCCAGAACGACCAACACCATATCCGCATCGCTCAATGCCTCGTAGGATTTGCGGATGCCGATGCTTTCGGCTTCGTCGGTGGATGAGCGGAGACCGGCGGTGTCAATGAGCTTAACCGGAATACCTCCCAAAGCCACAGTTTCGGTCACCAGATCGCGGGTAGTTCCGGGCAAGGCCGTTACAATCGCGCGCTCACGTTCGATCAGGCGATTAAAGAGGCTCGACTTGCCAACATTCGGCCGGCCAACAATCGCCAGCGTAAAGCCTTCATGCACAACCTTGCCGTAAGCAAAGGAATTCTTCAGTTCCTCCAGCGGGAGTTGCACCGCTTCGATGCGCGTGAGGATTTGCTCTGATGGAAGCACTGATACATCATCTTCAGCAAAATCTATGCCGGCCTCCATTACGGCTATCAGCTCAACCAGTGTTTTCTTGATGGGTTGGAGCCGGTTTGAAAGCGCTCCATGGAGTTGCTGAGCCGCTATTTTTGCCTGGTAAAGGGTCTGCGATTCGATCAGGTCCCGCACTGCTTCCGCCTGAGTCAGATCGAGGCGTCCGTTCAGGAATGCGCGCATGGTGAACTCGCCTGGCTCTGCCAGTCGCGCTCCTCCTGCCAAACACAGTTCGACAATATGATGGAGGACGACCGGGGAGCCATGCGCAGAGATTTCCACCACGTCATCAGTTGTGTAGGAGTGAGGCTTGGCAAAGTAGGTCACAACCGACTCATCAATCCGTTCCTGCGATTGGGGTTCGACCAGCTCTGCAAATGCCGCCCGGCCCGCTTCCAAGGGATGGTTGAGTCGCAACATCGATTGAGCCAGCGACAGGGCCTCAGGACCGGAAATTCGAACCATCCCGACACCGCCCCGTCCCGGCGGTGTCGAAATGGCGACAATGGTGTCGTCGAGATTCACGTTTTCATTTGGCGCGTAGCCACGCGGTTACGACGGCCACAAGTTCTATCTGCGGGCGGGCTTGGCAGGCTTGTAGTCCTTGGGATAAAGCACGACATATCTCCTCATGCCTTCGCCTTCACTTTGCGTAATGAGTGATTCGTGGTCCCGAAAGACAAGATGAATCAGCCGTCGCTCGCGTGACGACATGGGGGCGAATGAATAAGGAACACCCGCTTTGAGGACACGCTCTGCAGCAACCTGTGCAGCCAGCTTCAACTCCTGCTGGCGCGCCGCCCGATACCCCTGGCAATCAAAGCTGATCTTGTCGTGGTCTTCAGGATGGAGACGTAATGATTCATGGACGATCGTCTCAACAGAACGCAGCATCTCCGCGCCTCGCTCCAACAACAGGCTGCTATCCGGGCCCGCTAACTCCACCAGGATCTCGGGTGACGCGAGTTCCGCGGAATTCGGAGGATTCACAGTGATGCGATATTTGAGACGAAACCCGCCTGAAGCAATCAGATTCTTTAAAAAGGAGTCGATTTTTTTGGCGGTAGCGACTTTATCCTGAAGCATAGAGAAGTATCCAAATGCGGATTATACAATCTGCTTACTTCTTGCGTTTGGCCCGCTTATCCAAAGTTTTGCGGACCTGTTTCCCAAATTCGGTCCGGTTGATCGCGAGCTGCTGAACCCATCCCAAAATATTACTGAGGCCCCAGTAAATGCCTAACCCGGCAGCGAGATTCCAACTGAACATGCCCATCATCAACGGCGTCATGAAAGCAAACATTTTTTGCTGGGTCGGATCCATGCCTGCCTGCGGAGCGCTTTTCTGAGTTACAAACATGGTGATGGCAATGGCAATGGGCAAAACATGAAGCGGGTCGGGCGCGGCCAGATTATGGATCCAAAGCCAACTTGCCTGGCGCAACTCGATGGCATTTCCCAGCATGGAATAGAAGGCAAACAGAAAAGGCATCTGGAGCAGCAAGGGCAGACAGCCACCAATTGGATTCACGCCTTCTTTTTTGTACAGTTCCGAAATCTCTTGCTGCATTCCCGCACGCCGCGGATCTGTAATGCCATAGCGTTTATATTTCTCGTTGACGGCTTTGATTTGGGGTTGGATCCTTTGCATCTTCAGCCCCGATTTCATGCTGGAGATACGCAAGGGAAGCAGAACAATCGTTATGACCAGCGTGAGGAATGCAATCGCCCATCCCCAGTTGTTGATCATGTGTTGGTGGGTCCACTTCAGCCAAAGAAACAACGGTCGCGAGATAAACCCAAAGAAACCAAAGTCCAGGACTCCCCGCAAATCCGGGCCGGATTCCTGCGCTCGCGTTTTTTCTAGAATGTCGACAGCTTTAGGTCCAACAAAGAGACGCTCCCGCGTAAGGCCATCGGTGCTGCCCATCGCCAAACCCAAGACAGACGCGTTATCTTTTTCGGATTCGTTGGGTTTGTCGAGGTTCCTTGGAATCCCCACCTGGCGATGAAGTGTGACGGCCACGGCATCCTTGGGTGATTCGGGCATGAAGGCGCCTGTGAAATATGAATCCACAACAGCCCCCCATTGGAACGGTCCATTAACGGTCAATCCATCAACTACCCACTTCTTCCCGGTCAGGAACCAACCCGACTGGGGGGACTGCCGCGTAATATTGCCGTTCTGGTCCCAATCAATTCTCATGGGGGCATACGACGAAAGGGCTGTCTGGTCGCCAAACCCTCCGGGCCAAGCCGGATAAGCCGGAACACGTTGACCATTCTGCGTAGCTTCGGTCTCGACGTAGACGACATACGATGTTGAGTCGAACTTAAAGAGCTTACGGGCACTGATGTCTCCGTCACGGTATTCGAAACTCAGGGAAGCTGGAGCCGCCAGCGATCCCGTGGCACTTGGGACATACAGAGCCTCATTGAGTTTCTTCTGCAGCCCCTGGTCGTAGGTAAAGAAAGAAAGTGGATAGCCTGCGACGGGAGAAGTCACCCGATTTACCACGTCGAGCGGCTTTCCAGAATCATCTTTGTACTTTTTGAGAACCCAGGACTTCACCAGGCCGCCCTGGTTGCTGAAGGTGATTCGGTAGAGGTCGTTTTCTACCACGGTCTCAGTTTCGCTTGATGCTCGTTTGCCGGGGAGGCTGCCACTGGAAGGCTTGGAGTGAGCCGAAGCCGCCGGTAAGGAAGATTGTGACGTTACAGGCGTGCTGGAGGGAGACGGAGAGGGCTGTGCCTGTTGCTGTTCCGGTCCTGGTTTCGGTGGTTGTTGAGGCGCTTTGATAAAAAAATTCAGTATGATGATGCCGATGATGCTAATAAGCAACACCAGCATAAGACGCTTTTCTGCACCCGGTTCTTGTTGCGGATTGTAGTATTCAGCCAAAGAGAACCAATCAATCTTTCTGCACGGGATCGTATCCCCCGTGAGCAAATGGATTACAGCGCAGGATCCGCCAGAGCGCTAGAACGCTCCCATAAAGAACCCCGTGCCGGACAACCGCCTCCTCCGCGTATTCCGAACAAGTAGGAACATAACGGCAGGAAGCCGGAAGAGCGGGAGAAATCAAGCCCTTGTAGCATTTAAAGCATAGGACTGCGAGAGCTTTCATACTGATCTGCCCTTCTGCGGTATGCCACTTTGCAAGGTGGTAAAAATCCGTCCCAGCTCTGCTTCAAGGCGGACAAACTCGAGTGTCTGAACTGATTTCCTGGGATGCAACACGATATCCAATGGCAAGTTGAGCGTCGCGAGTCTGCGTTGAACTGCCGCCCGCAACCGGCGCCGTATTCGATTTCTTACCACTGCACTCCCCAGAACCTTGCCCACCGCGAATCCTACCCGAGGACCCTGGTCATCGCTACGACGCCGATAGAAGGTCGTGATATTTTCCGCAAAGTATTTTCTGCCTTTTTGATACACAGTTTGAAAATCCGCGTGTTTTAGCAATCGCGAGCTTCTGGGAAACTTTTGTCCAGGTTGTGTCTGGTTTTGGTTCACGTCTTGGCGTGGCACGTAACGGCGAGAATACTGGCAGGCCGGTTACTCGCGGAATCCGGGCTTTACGGAGACGCGCTTGCGCCCTTTGGCGCGCCGCCGTGACAGCACGGCTTGTCCACTCTTTGTTTTCATTCGTGTACGGAAACCGTGCGTCTTCGAACGGCGGCGACGGTTGGGCTGAAACGTGCGCTTCGGCATTGAACTCTGGAACTCCTGCTGGAAAATTTATGCTAAGGCCAAACGAGAAGTATAAAGGAATTTTGCCATATTGCGCTATAGCGCGGCCAACACTGCCCAACACACCTCATTTGAAAGCTGGAAAACAACATTCCTCAAAACGCTCAGCCGCAACCGAGTCAGCTATTTAGTTTCTTCTAATCTGGGCCGTAAAAACCCAAAGCATCTGTTGCGTAACGACGAACTTTGCGAGGCTCGCCCTCAAAAAATCTTTCGAACAAATAGAGCAACGCACTCATCCAAATCGATTTCCATCGGAGCAATGCGCTTTAGCGCGCAACAAAAACACCTGTTTGCACAATGCTTGCAGCAATTCGTTCTCTTCATATTGAAGATTTGCAATTGATTCGCAGCAGATTTGGCTGTAACCAAAAAAATATTTCATGGGCGCATTTACACGGCAGCGAGTTGTGCTAGTATGCCGACCAGCCTAGTAAAAAAGTTGTTGCACCATGCAGTGTTCAGAGGTCATGCGGTGTTCAGGTGCTCTGTGAAAGCCCTCACAGAGTGATTTCATAAAATCAATTACACAAAATCGAGCCGAAGCAGTTCGATTGGAATCTCAAGCAATGTCTTTGTCATCGACGTCAACCGCTACTGGTATTGCGAATCCATGGCTCCGCATCCTGGGAGCTCTCGAAAAGAAAATCAGCCGGCACTCTTACGATACATGGCTAAAACCCACGCGGTTCAGTCATGCCAAGGGCAGCGTGTTATTCGTTCGTGTTCCCACGCCTGAGTTCCGCCACATCGGGGAAAAATTCGGCGATCTTATTCAGGAGGCGATCGATACCATTGCTCCGGAATTTCAGGATGTCGAATTTGTTACCGCTGAAGAGGATTCGGCCGGCACACCAGTTCGTCCCGACAGCAAATTCGCTCCCGCTTCAGTACCTGCGCCACCCGCCGCAGCCGGATCGGCCAAACAACAGCGCTTTGACTGGGATTCAGCGGCTCAACTCAACCCGAAATATACTTTTGAAGCCTTTGTGGCGGGATCCGGAAATCAATTTGCGCATGCCGCGGCTCATGCTGTAGCCGAAAGGCCTTCAAAAGCCTATAACCCGTTGTTCCTGTACGGCGGCGTTGGTATGGGGAAGACCCACCTGATGCAAGCCATCGGTCATGAAGTCAAGCGACGGCAGCCTCAGGCTTCTATTTGTTACATCTCGAGCGAAAAATTCACCAACGAGATGATCAATTCGTTGCGCTATGACCGTATGAGCAGTTTCCGCGACAGGTTTCGCAACGTAGATGTCTTGTGCATCGACGATATCCAATTCCTGGCCCAAAAAGAGCGGACCCAGGAAGAGTTTTTTCATACATTCAATGCCTTGCACGAGTCGATGAAGCAAATTGTGATTGCCAGCGATCGTCCCCCGAAAGAACTGGCGGAAATCGAAGACCGGTTGCGTTCACGCTTCGAATGGGGCTTGATTGCTGACATTCAACCACCGGATCTCGAGACCAAAGTGGCCATCCTGCAAAAAAAAGCCGAGTCAGAGCGGTTGGTGCTCAGCACCGATCTCGCTTTGTACATCGCGTCCAATGTACGTACCAACGTGCGCGAATTAGAAGGCGCGTTGATTCGCTTAATGGCGTATTGCTCCCTGACTGGAGCCGAGATCAACCTGTCGACTGCCCAGCAGGTACTTAAAAACTTCATCGATTCTCAAGCACGAAAGATCACGATTGATGCGATTCAAAAGGCTGTTGCAGAAGAGTTCGGCCTGCGGGCGGCAGAAATCAAAGTCCGGAGCAACTCTCGTGTAATTGTATTTCCACGGCAAATCGCCATGTACCTTGCCAAGCAGTTGACTGAGTCTTCTCTGCCGGAGATAGGACGCCAGTTTGGCGGCAAGCACCACACCACAGTCATGCACTCCATTGAAAAAATCGAAGACAAGCGCCAGGGGGATAAAGATCTGAACAGGCTCTTGAATAAATTGAGTGAGACATTGAATACTTAATAGGGGCATTGGCTGGGGCCAGGCGAATATCCAGGGAGTTTCTTGCGTTACACTTTTCCACCTTAGGGCGGAGATTCCCTAATGAAAATCTGTGGAAGCGTTGTGGATACGGTGTAATAAGGCGTTTAGAATTGGTTACTCAAACGAGGGATTCAGACCAATGCACAGAACTGAGTACCGGAATTGCTAAAGGCAATCATGGAAAACAGCAGGCAGCATCAAGGGTTTGTCCAAGATTCCCACTTTTCCGCAGGCATCTGCTATTACTACTGTTTTTAGTTATTTTGTTTTGATAAGGTAGAGTTTAGAACTCCAAGGAGGGCAACGTATGCCTTCTTCCGCGGGTATAGAGGCGGGAGCCGCAATGGAATTAACAGTCAGCAAAGCAAATCTCCTAAAGGAACTTACGGCTACGCAAGGCGTCGTGGAACGCAAAACGACCATACCCATCCTTGCCAATTTTTTGTTTGAGGCCGCGGGGGACAAACTCTCGATCACCGCTACGGACTTAGATTTGAGTTTGCGGACAGCTTGTCCTGCCAAAGTAAAAAAAGACGGCTCCTGTACCATCCCGGCCCGGAAATTTTATGATTACGTTAAGCTCCTTGGGGATGGAGAAATCACGATCAAGCTCCTGGAAAACCATTGGGTGCAGGTCCGCAGCGGCCGCTCCAACACCAAGATGGTCGGCATGGCGCGCGCCAACTTTCCCGCTTTGCCACTGTTTCCCTCTGAGTCGGCGATCACGCTACCGGCCAAGGTTGTACGCAACTTGATTGCCAAGACCATCTTTTCTATCTCCAATGAAGAATCGCGCTATACCTTGAATGGCGCTCTCATGGTGTTGAAGCCGGAAAGCATTATCATGGTAGCGACGGACGGCCACCGTCTGGCCCACATAGAAAATAACAATTCGAAGCCAACTGTGAGCGGCGAATTGAAAGTTTTGGTTCCTAAAAAAGCCATGGCCGAGTTGGGCTCTTTGCTGAGTGACTCTGAGACTGAAGAAGTGGAATTCGCCAGAGATGAAGCTACACTTTTCTTCCGTATTGGCGCCCGGTTGCTGACCTCCCGCCAGCTTACCGGACAATTCCCGAATTACGAAGCCGTATTGCCTCGCGACAACAATAAATCGTTGACCGTGCATTGCGACGAACTCTCCGGCGCAATTCAACGCGTGGCTCAATTTGCTGATGAACGCTCCAATGCAATCCGCTTAAGGCTGGAAAAAAACGAACTGAAGATTTCCTCATCCAATACCGAGACAGGCGAGTCAGAAGACTCCCTGGAAACCAGCTACGATGGCGATCCAATGATGATCGGCTTCAATTCTCAATATCTGCTTGATTTTCTCAGAGTCGTGAACTCCGGTGATGTGCGCTTTGAGTTCAAAGATTCTCAGTCAGCCGGGCAGCTTCGTCCTGATGAGCCTCCGGAAAGTGAATACAAGTATCGTTACATCATCATGCCGATGCGGATCTGAATCCCTGACATAGTTTTCTTTCTGGGCAATAAAAAAAGCCGGGCTGCAAATGCCCGGCTTTAAGATTTTTGACAGAGGTTTTTATTGCACCATCTTGCGAGCCAAGACCCGTTCTACGGCCTTCTCAACTCCAGGAATAAACGAGTCTGCGGGAGCCAGTGCAACTTCCGAAAACCTGTTTGATATCGGTGTCGCCGCTAATGCCTCATTCCAACGCTGAAGAATGATACGTGCAGGCGAATCCTGTGCGTTCTTGCGTGCAGGCTCCGGAAGGAGAAGTCCGACTGTCCAAAATGCAAATAGGCCAGCCGCGATGATTCCATTGGTTAGGTCAAGACCAGTCTGCCAAGTTGGGAACTTCTGGTACAGATAGGTCAGAAGCAGGTCGGTGCTTGCAAAAACCCCCAAGCCCAGGGCGATGCACATTCCGTGACTGCGCCAGGAGATGCCAAGCCGTGTCTCAAACGCGAGGAGTAAGAGCAGGAACCCGCACTGCATGAGCTGGACACAATGTTCCATCAACAATATGGTTGTGCAGAGTCTTGTTGTTCTCGAACCGGTAGTAGCCAAAGCGGTAATAAATGCAGTGATTACGAGAAAAAGAGCAGCCCATCTGAACATCATTTTGCCCAGGTCGATCAACTCCGAAAAAGGCTTCAGGATGTTGACGAACACTTCATAGAGCACTCCAAAGCCAAGGAGCATCGTTAGACCTGTCGAGGTCCAGTACACAAATGAATACTCCCGGAAAAACCAACGAGCCGCAACCTGGAAAGCAACTGTAAAAATCAAGAGTAAGACGATGTAGTTAAAAAAGATTGGAAACTGATTGCGGAGCTTGCGTTTTGCCATTACTACGAGCAAAAACACCTGAAAAACTAGCGTCAAGATGCCAAGGAGAATCAGAGACACGGACATTGGACTGCCTCCCAGAGGGGCGTAAGCATACCACTCCCTCCAGCAGCTCTGCAAGCTTCCTAGAGCCCTTCGCCTTGAAAACGTGCCGCTATGCAGTTGTGACCATGGCTGATGCAGCGTTCATTCCCTGCTAAGCAACAGATAATGAACATGTTAGCCGTGGCATTCAACTTCTTAGCTGGTAGGTTGAGGCTGGGGCAGGCAATCACAATTAGGAGCATTAGGCCTTGGTCCGGGAATGGGAACTCCCATCTGTTTAGTCGAGGGAGTTGATGTAAAGGCGGCCAAGCTTCCGACCAGCGCCAAAGAAAAAATAGCAGACCGAAGCAGCGTTTTCATTTAGGGGATCTCCTCAATAATTCATTCAGTGGTGTTTTTTCTCAAGCAAAGTACTAAGTCTTCATTTTAAAGAACGGTGAAGTATAACAGTGGACTAACCGTTTATAAACGGTCTTTTTCCACAGGTGTGGATAACCAGGGTTCATCTCTAGAAGCGTCGATTGACAGGATGAGCATGCGTTTGTGAGGAGTAGCAGATGTCCTCAGGTCATCGATTCTCTGTGCTTTTCTGTCTAGGAAGTCGCGCTGCTATATGTTAAAATTGGGAGTGGCAGAAATTCCACTAAATAATTGAATTTTCAGTAACTTGGGCTGTCTCCGCAACATCTGGGTTGCGGCTGGCTACAGGCCCGGGTTGCGCTTCACCGCAAAGGGAGCTTTGAGTGGCAGCTAAGGATTCCGTAGCAACTCCGAAACAAACTGAACCGATAAAAAAAACTTCTGGAAACGGAAATGGAAACTACACCGCCGAAGACATAAAGGTTCTTGAGGGGATGGAGGCTGTCCGTTTACGTCCCGCAATGTATATCGGTTCGAACGGAGAGATGGGGTTGCATCACCTCGTTTATGAAGTGGTCGACAATTCCGTGGACGAAGCCTTGGCGGGATACGCGACACAAATCGATGTCACGATCCACATCGATAATTCCATCACCGTCGTTGACGATGGGCGCGGTATTCCTGTGGATGACATGGTCGTCGATGGCGAGAAACTTCCTGCGGCGCAGGTAGTGCTCACCAAGTTGCACGCCGGCGGAAAATTCGACAGCTCCAACTACAAGGTGTCGGGCGGTTTGCACGGTGTCGGTGTTTCATGCGTGAACGCTCTTAGCCACCAACTCGACCTGGAAATCTGGCGTGATGGGCATGTCTGGGAGCAGTCGTATTCAAAAGGCCAGCCGCAAATCAAGTTGAAAAAAACAGGCACAACCAAGAAACGCGGAACCAAAGTCCACTTTCTTCCCGACAAGGAGATCTTCACTGTATCTGAGTACAACCTCGATACGCTTGCTCAGCGGTTGCGCGAGCTTGCGTTCCTCAACAAAGGCTTGCAGATCACGTTGACCGATGAACGCCAAACGGATTCGAAGACCGGCGAAGCCAAGCGGCTGGAATTCAAATATACGGGTGGCATCGCGGAATTCATCAAGCATCTGAACCGCGGTAAGAGCGTATTGCATGATCGGCCGATTTATATGGAAGCCGAGCGGGATGCAGTTCAGATGGAGATCGCGCTGCAATATAACGACGGGTACTCGGAGACCGTCTTTAGCTTCGCCAACAACATCAATACCGTTGACGGCGGCAGCCATCTTTCGGGCTTTCGTACGTCTCTGACGCGTACGATCAACTATGCTGGCCAGCAACTCGGACTGTTCAAAGATGTCAAAGAAAACCTTACCGGCGACGATGTGCGCGAAGGCCTGGTTGCCGTCGTGAGCGTAAAACTATCGCAGCCCCAGTTTGAAGGCCAAACCAAAGGAAAACTCAATTCCGATATCGCCGGCACGGTCCAGGCGTTTATCAATGAGCGCTTAGGGGCGTTTTTCGAACAAAACCCTCCTGTGGCGCGCAAGATCATCAATAAGGCTATCGAAGCTGCTCGCGCACGAGAGGCAGCCCGCAAAGCGCGTGACCTCACTCGCCGTAAAGGGGCTTTGGATGGCGGAGGGCTTCCTGGCAAGCTGGCGGATTGTTCAGAACGCGACCCCAATCGTTGCGAGCTTTTCCTGGTCGAGGGTGAATCCGCCGGCGGAACGGCCAAGCAGGGCCGCGACCGTCGTTTCCAGGCAATTTTGCCGTTGAAGGGCAAGATCTTGAACGTGGAGAAGGCTCGATACGACAAGATGTTGAGTCACGAAGAAATCCGCGCCATGATCACCGCTTTAGGGACGGGCATCGGTAAAGATGATTTTGAACCAACCAACCTGCGATACGGCAAAGTGATCTTGATGACCGATGCTGATGTGGATGGCTCTCACATCCGCACGCTGCTGCTTACATTCTTCTTCCGTCACATGAAGGAACTGATCCATCGCAACCACGTTTTCATTGCGCAACCGCCTCTTTATGGCGTCAAGAAAGGCAAGACGCTTTTTTACATTAAAGACGACCGGGAGTTTGTGCGGGTGATGGTGAAACGAGCTGCTGAAGGTATGGTGATCCGCTATGGAGAAGGGGCGGCCAAGCTGGAAGGGGCGCAGTTGGCGAAGTTCATGACGACTCTCAACGAGTACCTCGGCTTCTTCGACAAAGCAGACAAACGCATCCGCAACCAAGAAATTACGCAACTGCTTCCCAAGGTGGGCTTCTCCCAAAGGGTGGATTTTGAAGGCGACAAGAATAGTGCCCCCAAAAAAGTCCAGCAGCTTGAAAAAGAGTTGCAGAAGAAGGCCAAAGAACAGCAGCTCAAATCGGTTGAAAGTTACTTTGACGAAGAGCACAACCTCTGGGGAGTGCGTTTCACCGATTCTCAGGGCGCAGAACGGCAAATCAATTGGGCCTTGGTCTCGACTCCTGAATACCGTCAGATGATTTCCAAGTTCAAGCAAATTGAGGAATACATGCAGCCTCCCTTCATAGTCGAAGTGCAGGCCAAACGTGGCAGCGACAAAGCGGCCGGTGCAAGTAACGAGGAAGGCGAAGATAGCGAGGGCGCGGCGAAGAAGTCAGCGAAGCAGCCGGCCCGGCGTGCAAAAACCGAAGCCGAAGTCGTGGAGAAGCAAACAGGGCGCGAGCTGTTCGAATATGTGTTGAATGAAGGGCGCAAGGAATATACGGTGCAGCGTTATAAAGGCTTGGGAGAGATGACTGCTGAGCAGCTATGGCAGACGACCATGGATCCGGAAAAACGGACCTTGCTGGCCGTAAAAGCAGAAGACATTGAGGCCTGCGAATTGATCTTCACCACCTTGATGGGCGAGGATGTGGAAGCGCGCCGCAAATTCATCGAGGAAAACGCTCTGGATGTGAAGAACTTAGATATCTGATTCTTCGATCGTATGTTGTTTATTGGGTCTTTGGGCGATGTTGCTCCGAGAGTTCCATGGCGTCATGGCAGAGTTTGTCGAAACTCCATGTTGGTTCCTCAGGAGGATTCGCCAACATCGGGTTCCGGTTTCGCGAACGAACTGATCGTAGCATCTCGACCGCCAGTTCCATCTTGTACCACTCCATCACTTCTTGTGGAGACCGCCCCGATTTGACGGAAAGCGCCTGGATGTATGCCCACAGCATTTGCCGCATCGCGTCGACGGCGCTTTTGAGTTCGGCGGCCAGTTCAATATCCAGAATATCCTGCCGTTTTTCTTGTTTGCCTGGCTCTGGTTCGGGCATCTCGATGAGAAACTGGCGGATTTCTGCCATGTCTGCAAGCGCACGCCGCACTTGAATGGAAAGAGCCTCTCTGGCAGAGCTAGTTTTGTCCATAGCGCCCCCTGACCTCTTGAATCGGCAGCAAGGCGGGAAAGTTTAGTTTTTAGTTATGGGTGACATGGGTGACTTGCGCCATGACGCGATAATCTGCCAAAAAGTGAACGTACAAATGAACGCCCAGATGATACAAATGGGAACTCATGCTCCAGCCTCTGCGAGAGTTTAGAGTTGGCAAACCGCAAATATTTGCGGGCCTGCTGCTGCTGGCATTTCTTGCGCAGTGTCTTTGGGCGGCACAGAGATGGCGATTCTTTGATCGGGAATTCCAATATTTGCCTTTCGCCCAGCAAGGCAACTCTCCAAAGGAGTGGCGTGTCAGCTCTCCTGCCACAACGGCCGTTACGACGCTAACGCTTAGAGTAACCCCCGCGCCGATCAGCAATGCCCTGGCAATCCCCCATCCCTGGTTGTTCCGGCTTCCTTTTGTAATCTTTGGTGTGTGGCTGGGAGCGGCTCTCTGGTGGGTCGCGCGACGTTTGTTTGGAGACGAAGGCGGATATGTCGCCCTGGGCCTGTATTGTTTTTCTCCCTCGATGATCATGGCCAGCAGCCGCCTCGGACCGGAGATCATCCTGGCGTGGAGCAGCTTTGGGTTGATCTATACCTCAATCGGAGTCGCGCACACAGTCTATGCCAGCCCTCGCAAGTGGGTGCCGAGGATACTGTTGTTGGGCATCTCCATTGGATTATGCCTTTCTGCCGCGGAGTGGAGTTTTACATTGGTGTTGCTGGCCTTTGGTTTCATGCTGTATCTCACCCCAGGCCGACGCGGAGCTGTTGCGGTGATTCTTGGCGGGGCTTCGGCGATTGGACTCTGCATTTGTGGCCTATTTGTCTGGTTTTGGGGGAGTCCGCGCTTGGCAACGCCAACACAGATAACGCCACGAGTGACTTGGGAGCTGGTTCAGAATCTGTGGTTTGCGTTGGTTGATGGATATCTGGTAATAGGGTTATTGTTCCTTGCCCTGGCAGTTTACTGGACTTGGCCACGGGCCCGGTATTTCGGCAACACTGCGCCTCTAATCACTTCATTCCTGACGGTTTGTCTGTTTACTTTGGCGCCGGCAACAGGCCTTTGGAACCCCGTCCTTGGGCTGAGTTTCGTTTTTGTGTTTATCGGTGGGGTTGCTGCAGATTTGCTAGAGACGCAAGCGCGGCGAAGTGTGGCGTTCTTCTTTGTGTGTGGTGGGTTGTTTAGGGTGGTTTCCACGCTGATTCTGCTCGGGCGGCAAGGCTGACAAAACTTTTTGTAACCGCGGAATCAACAGGTTTATCATAATGTAGGAGGTGTTAAGTGCTGCGATTCACTCTATCTGTTCTCCTGCTGGCGTTTGCCGTGCAAGCGGCTCAGGCGCAACTTCATGGTGTGCCAGCATCGGCAACCTCTCCGACCTCTGATGGCAATGGTGGTGTGGTGTTGCACGGTATTCCCTCGAGTGTGACTTCGCCGACTCCCGTTCGTCACGATCAGGCTCGCTTTATTGCCACACCTCATCCCCGCGTGCGTTTTGGCGGCCCGCATGTGCGGCGCGAGCATAAGTTTGTGCCTGTTCCAGTTTTTTATCCGGTCTATGACTATCCGGCTGATAATGCTGCGCCTCCCGTGGACCAGGCGCCAGCAGCGGAAACGAACTCCACAGACGACTCTGCCCTGTCCGACGATGCTCTGCAGCAAGCCTATAATCAGGGCGTTCGCGATGCCTTGACGGATCATCGGAACGATCCACGCTACGGCAACCACTATCTTGATTCCCGCGAAAAGCGCCCGTCGCAGACAGCACGAGCTGAGCAGAAGCCGGCTCCCATGACTAGTGACGAGCCCGCAAAAGAACAGCGGGATAACAGTCCTGCCACCGTATTCATCTTCAAGGATGGACACAAAGTCGAGACTCGTAGCTATGCCATCGTGGGCCAGACTTTGTTTGATTTTTCCAGCAGCCCATTGACAAAATTGCAGATCGCAGATCTCGATGTCGATGCGACACGCAAAGCCAACAATGATCTTGGGATTTCGCTAACACTACCTTAAATCGTATCCGGCAATGTAAGGCCTTGCTACGGGCGGGCTTCTAAACCGTTGTGCTTAAGACGTGAATCTAGTTCTCGTTGGCGCGCATATTCCGACTCCCGTTCCAGACTTTATCAACCGCAAGCTCCCGCGTGTGGTATAATCAGTAGTCACTCCCGGCGATTAACTTCTGTAAATGCAATGCTTTAGCGAAAATCACGGAGCCTGAAACAAGGCTACTGCGATTGCTGGAAGTGTGCCTGCAAATGGAGAAAATTGAATGGCTGATGATGAGAATCCGCAATTACCTTTAACGCCTCCAGGAGGAGGAGACGGAGGTCTTCCTCCAGGTTCTCCCGGAGCGGCCAACCTGCAACCGGTCAACATTGAAGAGGAGATGCGGCGATCGTATCTGGACTATTCGATGTCGGTGATCATCGGCCGCGCCCTGCCGGATGTTCGTGACGGTCTCAAACCTGTGCATCGGCGGATTCTTTATGCAATGGAGACTGAAGGCCTGCAATATAACAAGAGCTACTCCAAGTGCGCCGGCGTCGTGGGCGAGTGCCTGAAGAAATATCATCCCCATGGCGATACGGCGGTTTATGACGCGCTGGTGCGCATGGCGCAACCGTGGAACATGCGGTATCCCCTGGTGGACGGGCAAGGTAACTTCGGATCAGTCGATGGCGATTCTGCCGCAGCCTACCGTTACACCGAATGCCGCTTAACCAGGATTGCCGGCCAAATGATGGCCGACATCGACGAAGAAACCGTCGATTTTGTTGAGAACTTCGATGGCAAGACCACGGAGCCGAGTGTTCTTCCAACGCGCATTCCCAACCTCTTAATCAATGGGTCCGACGGCATCGCTGTCGGCATGGCAACCAAGATTCCACCGCACAACCTGACCGAAATCATCGATGCCACGATTACGCGCATTAATAATCCGATGGCCCAACTGGAGGATTTGCTCAAGTTTGTGAAAGGGCCGGATTTTCCTACCGGCGCCTATATTTACGGTCGTAGCGGCATCAAGGACGCTTACACGCACGGGCGTGGCCGTTTCATGATGCGCGCCAAGGCCAAGATCGAGGATCTGACTCAGGGACGTAAAGCCATCATCGTTACTGAGATTCCCTTTCAGGTAAACAAAGCGAAGCTCGTGGAGCGTATCGCCCAGTTAGTGACTGACAAGATCGTGGATGACATCTCCGACGTTCGTGACGAGTCGGGCCGCGATGGAATGCGCGTTGTGGTGGAGCTCAAGCGGGGAGCGGAAGAGCAGATCGTGCTGAATCAGCTCTACAAGCACACCCAAATGCAGGAAAGCTTCAGCATGATCTTTCTGGCGGTGGTGAATGGCCAACCCAAAGAGATGGGATTGGTGCAGGCGATTCAGCATTTCATCGATCACCGTGTCGAAGTTGTTCGCCGGCGCACCGCCTACCTGCTGGAAAAAGCCCGCGAACGGGAGCACACTTTGGAAGGTTACAAGATCGCCCTGGACAACCTGGATGCGGTGATCAAAATCATCCGGGGGTCCAACTCGCGCGCTGAAGCCAAAGAAAACCTGCTGGCGGCCAAGTTCAAAATCGTTGACAAGCTGATTCAACAAAAGGTTGGAGGAGCCGAGGGCAGGCTTTCTCCCCGCCAGGCAGATGCCATTCTGGAATTGCAACTTTACCGTTTGACCCGGCTCTCGACCGAAGAAATCCTGAAAGAAATCGAAGAGATTCGCGAGAAGATCGCCGAATACGAATCGATTCTGGGCTCTGACAAGAAGCTGCGTAATCTGATTGTGAAAGAGCTGGAAGAGGTAAAGAAGGAATTCGGGGACGAGCGGAAGACCGAGATCACCGATGAGTCTACGGAGATCACGCTCGAAGATCTGATTGCCGATGAGCAGGTGGCAGTCACCGTCTCCCACAGCGGCTACCTGAAGCGCACGCCGGTTTCGACCTATCGCCAGCAGCGGCGCGGCGGGACGGGGCGCACTGGCATGAAGACCCGCGAAGAGGATTTTGTCGAGTATCTCTTTATTGCCTCGACCCATTCTTTCCTGTTGGTCTTTACCAACACCGGGCGTGTTTACTGGCTCAAGGTCTACGAAGTACCGGACGTGAGCGCCGCCGGCAAGGGTAAGCACATCGGAAACCTCGTGGCCTTGCAGCCGGGCGAATCTGTGCGCACCCTGCTGGAGGTGAGAAACCTTGAGGAAGAGAACCGGTATGTATTCTTCGCTACGCGCAATGGCACGGTCAAGAAGACTCCGGTGAAAGATTTCTCCAATGTCCAGTCACGAGGCATTCTGGCCATCGGAATCGACAAGGGAGATGAACTTGTGGCGGCCCGGCTCACGGATGGAAACCAGATCGTTTTCATGGCTTCCCACGAAGGCCAGGCAATCCGTTTTGACGAAGAGGATGTGCGCTCCATGGGACGGCAGGCCTATGGCGTCCGGGGAATGGACCTGGAAGAGCGTGACTATATTGTCGGCGTGGCCGTAACTCCTAAAGAAGAAAAGAAAAAGACGAACGGCAAGGAAGGCGGCGAAGAGAAGGTTCCCAGCCTCATCTTGTCAGTTACCGAAAACGGTTACGGAAAGCGGACTCCGGTGGAGGAATACCGCTTGCAGTCTCGCGGCGGCAAAGGCGTAATCAACGTGAAGACCACCGAACGCAACGGCAAAGTCAGCGGCATCATGCTGGTGGATGAATCCTCCGAGGTCATCCTGATCAGCCAGTTTGGCAAGATCATCCGCATCGATACAAAGCAAATCCGCGAAGCCGGAAGATCCACTCAAGGTGTCCGCCTGTTGAATCTCGAAGCTGGAGATAGGGTGGCCTCCGCAGTCGTCATTCAGGACAAGGAAGAGGAGAACGGGACGCTGCTGCAATAGGTGATGCCAGACAGAATGATATAAACGTTGCAATGCTTTCCAGTTTTTACGGCGGCGCAACTAATCCGAGAGTTAGCAACTCGCAGCAAATCTTCGTGACAAATTACGGGCAGAGAGCCTAAACTTTATATTATTGCTGGGTTTTCGATAAACACATGATTCACAAGGCCAAAGATCTCTCGCCCGACCAGAAAATGGCTATTGAAAGCCTGCTGGGGCGTTCTATTGCCGAAGATGAAGCGATCAGTATTCGCGCGCTGGCATCCCTTTCTGCCCCGGAATGGCTACAGGAATCGTGGGAGAGCGCAAAACGGCTGGGACTAGACCGGCTTTCCACGGCAGAAATCGATGCAGAAATCGATGCGGCACGGAAGGCCCGGCGTAATCGCCGGCAACTCACGGAGCAATGATCCGGGTTGTCCTTGACACCAACATTTTGATTTCAGCCCTGCTGAGTCCGGTTGGACCTCCCGCGCAGGTATTTCTGATGACGCTCGCGGACCCTGATACGCGGCTTTGCGTCAGCGGGGATATCTATGCGGAGTATGAAGAAGTAAGCCACCGCCCTCGGTTCAAACGCAGTGACAGCCAAATCGAAGCAGCGCTTCGCGCTATTCGCGAAAAGGGATTCTGGGTCAGACCAACCGAGAAGGTGCGCGCATGTTCTGATCCCGATGATGACGTCTTTCTAGAATGTGCACAAGCTGCCGCTGCGCACTATCTGGTGACCGGAAATGCGAAGGATTTTCCCACCATATGGGCCAGCACGCAGATCGTGACCGCTCGGCAGTTTCTTGATGCCGTGATATGAACCCCACTGCGCTCTGGTCAATCGCCATTCCCTGCGAGTGGCTTAGCCTGAAATTGTTAGATGATTCAAATCGCTGCTCGTCTTAGCGCACGATTTCTAACATATTCTGCGATGACCCCATTTAAGCATTGCGCTCATAAATTGACCGTGCCTCATCCTCGCACTGCGTGTATCTCGGTACTTCCGCATGACCTCGATTTCTTTCTGCAACGTTGCCTTGTCGATACCCAGATGATTCAGCAGCAGTTTTTCGAAGTTACCTGGGTCGGAAACAATCTTCTTCCAATAATGCTCTCCATTGGGATCGCCAAAAGTTGTTTTTTCAACGAGTTAGGAAGATTTCATGAGTGGAAGATTCTATATGGTGCGCCCTAGGTGACGATCTTAGAACTTTGGCTATTGAGCGCCGTTAAGGTCGCTGAGTCCTACTTTGGCGTAGCGATAGGAAAAGAAAGCCCGTGCGCCGTAGCCACTTTTGCTGCTTCCAGCAACTCGTCGCGGTGAGCAATTTGTTCCTCCGCGCTCGTAACATTATTGAGCTGCGAACCTGCCGGAAGCTCCGTGAGCTTTTGCTTGAGCGCGTCCAGCCCGAAACCGTTATACCAAGCAAGTGCGAAGTTCAGCTGACCCTCCGGCCGCCAGGAGATGAGCAGGGAATACTGGTGGCTCCGTAGAGTCTGCAGGATTCGATCCAATTCTGCTTGCGGCTCGTGGCTACATAACGCCTTGAGGCTAAGAATCGCGTCTTCGTCTGCAAACCAACCCTGCCCTTTGGTGATGGCATCCACGAGTTGGCCTTCGAATCTCTTCTCAGCTTCGATGTCGATTGCCTTATTGGATGAGTGTGGGGTCTTTCCCTTCCATTGCTTATGATATTTCTCAAGCCGAGCCCAAAGAGCGGCCTCGGCATGAGGTGAGCCATAGTGCTGCAATGCTTCAGTAGCATCCCAGCGCGCTTCCGGAGAGGGATTGTCAAGCTGGGCGATGGTAAGCTGTTCCAGCTGCGGAATACGGATGTATTCCTTCAGGCTATCGAGTTTGAACCACTCGCCATCTGTGATCTTCCGCTCTTGCAAAGCCTTTGTGGCCTCGTTAACACCATAAGCGGGATCGGCGCGGAGAAAGTAGCGGAGCATGGCCGCTTGAGGGACTTCATCCCATCCACCGTCCGGCGCAGCGTTCTTGTAGACAGCCTGAACCTTCGCCAACACACTTGGGCTGGCATA
Organism: Candidatus Angelobacter sp.; assembly: GCA_035939495.1. Classification (GTDB taxonomy): domain Bacteria; phylum Acidobacteriota; class Terriglobia; order Terriglobales; family Acidobacteriaceae; genus Angelobacter. Next base: position 135,443 of record DASZFU010000073.1, read on the forward strand.
TCTATCCAGAATCTCAAAGTCAAGATTCGTGGCGTCCTTGCCGCTGATTTTCGCAACCAGCGCTTCATCGAATTGCGGAAGTTCTCGTTCCGGAAGCGAGCCCAATACTTCGACGCCAATATCTCCGCTAGCAGCGGCAACTTCCGCCAGAATCAATGGACGGGCCTCGGCAGCAGATAGCTCACGGATGCGCACCAGTGCCTCGGCGCGATCTGGCGTGTTCGAGTAGCGCTTGGCGTATGACTTCCCGGAGACAATCCCTTTCAATACCTGCAGCCATTCGGGACCACCGACCTCATTCCATTGATCCTTGATGAGTTCCTTCTGTATATCGACAGGCAACGAGTCCCATGTCGAAAGCAGCACGCGACGCCAGTTGGATTTGGCCTCCGGTGTCAGTGTTCCCCAGAACTGCAGGTGGTCGCTGGCGCTCAAGGCTTGGGCCGCTTTGCTTTTCTGCGGTATCAGGGCATCTGCTACTGCCATATACGCGGCGGTACGACGGTTGAACTCCGCAGTATAGGGGTCTTTATCATCGAACTCCTTGACGGGAGTTCCACGATATTTGGAATCAGATTGCATCTCTAGAGACACGAGCGTGTGGACGAATTCTCGTGTGACCGGATGCAGCGGATCCTTAATTTCTGCTTGCATTGCTTCAATGGCCAATGCTCGGAAGGGAGACCCGAAGAGACCAAACATCCTTTCCCCATTGATGTCTTTCTCTGCGGAGCCGTAACGACGCGCAAGCTCCCATGTCGACGCTTCGGAACCAAGGAATCTGAGCACCCGCAATGCGTGTCGTTTCTCATCTTCCGTTGAAACCGCCGAGTCCAGCGCCGTAATAGCGGTGGCAAGTTCTGCCGCCTGCCACTCCGCATCTGCCTTCACCACCTGAAACTCCACCGCGTTGGAGTGAAGCGGAAAAGACTTGCCGTCCAAAGCAATCGGTTTTTTCTCATTCTTTGCACTGACCCGATGGCCCGTGATGCTCAATTGATACCTCCCCGGGGGCAGAGCCCGCCACTCATTCAGTTCGAGATCAATGGCAAAGGGCGTCTTATTGAGATCCTGAGCGGAATAGAGTCCGCCCACATCGAACATGGTCCTGCTGTTGAAGTAGTCGGTAAGGGGGTCCACTCCGCTGTTTGGCTCAATATGGAAGACCTCCATTCCGCCTAAACGCCCAATGCGATCATAGTTTTTGGTGTTCAGAGAGTACTTCCTCGTCCCACAGGCCCTGTACTCCGCTGTCAAAGTGATGATCTCCCCTTCGCGAAATACCTTTTGTCCGTTCTTCAGAGTCAGGTGCAGAGACAAGTCGCCGGAAGGGCTTGCAGGGTTCCTACAGCTTTCTAAGGCGCTTCGAGCGTGGATTGCTGACGGACAAAGAACAACCGTCAGAACTGTAAGTCGAAGAAAGATGCGATGCGCAAAATGCATGAATCCTTTCAGGGCTATCCGGTTCAGCCCGCATACCCATGCCGACCAGATAACGGTCGGGTTCCAGTCCTTGCGCCTCGAAGTATCCGCGCTCATCCACATAAAATGATTGGAAGTCCTCTGACTCTTACTTCGAGCCCCGCAGTGTCTCTCGAAAAGCCTCCCATCGCGGAGTTGACAATGCCGAATCGAAGGCCCCTATTTAAGAACGGCTTCGCGCTTATTTCTTGCAGGAACCTATCCAGCCTGTGCCCGTTCCTCGAACGGCTAGTGCGCAATCGGGAACCGCCAAAATTGGTCCATAATGTGTTGCCATTGACAGGCCCCAGTATCACAGCACTGGAAGTTTTATCGAATATAGGGAATGGCCCAAAGGCCCCGGCTACAATGAGCGAGAATTCCCCTGGCAACGTTCGCAAGGTATATCGCGTGGTCAAAGGTGGCGTCGGCTAGAGAAAACCACCGGAATACAATGGTTGAGGAACACACCATTCCCCTCCATTCAGGAGTCCTGTCGATGAAGACTTATCAACGCTTATGTTGCGTGGTCCTGTCCGTCACGGGCCTGGCGGCAACGGTTTCCGGACAAACCAGCCGGAGAAAGCCCACAGCCGAGCACCTATTCTTCAAGTGCAAGCTGCTCATCAATCCTTCGACAGGCACAACCATCGCCAACGCGATCATTGAGACCTCGGGCGGAAAAATCATGAGTATAGGGCAGGCGAACGAGGTCTCCATTCCGCCGGATGCCAAGGTAATGGATTTTTCAGATAAATATGTCATTCCCGGTCTGGTCGATACGCACGGACATCTTTACTCCTGGACAGGCAAATCCGTAACCACAACCAATGCGTTGCTACCTTCCTTTTATCTTGCCAATGGCGTGACCAGCGTTGGCGCTCCCGGCTCCATGGATGCGGGCGGAGATATCGCGTTGCGCAACCGCATTGATGCGGGCCAGACTGCCGGACCACGCTTGTTTCTCGCCGGGGAGTACATCGAAATGGCTCCGCGCATGTTTGGCTGGATGAATGTGGTCAGTACCGCAGAAGAAGCCAGGCTCAGAGTGGATATGTGGGCGGCCCAGGGCACAACCGCCATCAAGTTCTATGCCGGTGCTCACGGAGAGTTGATGCAGGCGGCGATCGACGAAGCCCATGAACGTTCCATGCGGGTATGGGCCCACCTGGGCGCCACGACCTACCAGCAGGCAATTGACATGGGCGTCGACCAAGATCTTTCATGGTGTGACCGCCATGCCCGACACGCGGCCTTCGGGCGTAACCCAGGCCAACTATCTCGAGTGGGCCAAGGGAACTATGGCCCTTGATCTGGACCGTCCTGAAATTCAGACGATGTTGAAGGCCGCAGCCCGCAAGAGAGTCGTGATGACTCCCACCGTCGCGGTCTCCGAGGCAGCAGAGCCAGGAGATTATGAGACACACTTGTCCAAATTAGGTTTTAAAACAAGCAGGCGAAAAGCTGTTAAGGTGAGGTTGAGTTTTCCAAAATCAATCTCCCTAGGAGGCTTTTCGCCATGAATAAAGTATGCAGCATTTTCTCGCAAATCTTGAAGCTATTTACGCGCGAAGAATTCGACCATGCGGTGGCCCAGCATAAGGCGGAG
>DASZFU010000074.1:0-1534 GCA_035939495.1 Candidatus Angelobacter sp.
ACCAAACCATCTGATTCCATTCATCTTTTAGCCGAGGTACTCTCAGAGAGCAAATTCGCATTTGTGTTTTTGCTCTTGACTTTTCTTTGTGTCTTGTATATGTAATATGTATAAGGTATGAGCGACCATCTCAACCGTTCCAAACTCTCCGCCGTCGAGCGCAATTTCCGTTCCCGCATTTCGCAGCTTTCCTCCGGTCAATGGTTTCTTCGTGGCACTCTCTCAGAACGTGCGGGCACCTGCGGCAAGCCGAATTGCCGTTGCGCCCGAGGGGAACTGCATAAGTCTTTGTACCTGGTGCAGAGCCAAGCCGGGAAGCTTCGCCAGATCTGTGTCCCAAAAGCCTGGCAGCAACGCGTTCGCCAAGCCGTTAGCGACTATCACCTGATGCAGGAACTGATTGAAGAAGTTTCCGAGCTGGAATGGAAACGACTTCAGGAAAAGAAACGATAATCGTTCTTCGCCGCCTGATCGCCTATTCGGAAAAAATCTTTCGGCTTTCCAAAGATATCGTCACTCAGGTTTCCGACCGCAGAGAGAAGCCGCGCATTTCTGCAGCGGCGGTGGTGAAATCGTCACTGGTGCTGTTCTGGGCCAGGTTGGGCAGCATCAACGCTTGGGAACAGGTCGGCCGGGCCCGCTTCTGGCAGCGTTGGCTCGGAGAGCCGACCTTCAGTGCAGACACCCTGGGACGAGTCCATGCGGTGTTCGATGCCAACGGGTTGCGGCAAGGGATTCATGATGTTTACGAGCGCCTGAAACGGAACAAGGCCTTGCCGGATATTTATGGCCTGGGAGTAGTCGTTCTCGACGGTCACGAAAGTCACGCCAGTTACCTGCGTCATTGCTCTGGCTGTTTGCAGCGAACCATCCACACCGCGGGAGGGGATCGCATTCAGTTTTATCATCGACAGGTTACGTTGCTGTTGCTGACTGGTGCGCTGCCCGGGAGGGAGGCCGTGCGCTTGCTCCTGGACCATGAGTCGCAGCGGCCCGGCGAAGATGAAGTGGAAACCGCCCTGCGTTTATTGACACGCGTGATCCCCGCCTATCCGCGGGCCTTCGATTTGGTGCTTGCTGACGCGCTTTACGCCAAGGCATCGTTTTTCAACTTTTTGCTCGCTCGCGGCAAACACGTTCTGGTAGTGCTCAAGGAAGAACGGCGCAATCTGTATCAAGACGTGGCGGGATTATTCGACCATGTGGCGCCTCAATCGGGTAGCTATCGCTCCCGCCAGTGCCACTGGTGGGATTTTCCAAACTTACTCACCTGGCCCCAAGTGCGGGCCCCGGTGCGCGTGGTACGTTCCTTGGAGACTTATACGGTTCGTCGGCAACTCGACAAGCAGGACGACCCTCAACAAAGTGACTGGATCTGGGTGACCACGCTATCGCTTGCCCAATTTCCCGTCGATCGCATCGTCCATTTAGGGCACCAGCGATGGGATATCGAGAATTATGGCTTCAACGAGTTGGCCAACGAATGGCACTCCGATCACATCTTCAAGCATGATCCAGGCGCTATCGAATGTTT